>CAWCYP010000057.1:0-102078 GCA_963799735.1 uncultured Solirubrobacterales bacterium
CGAGGTCGAAGGGCCGGCGTGGATCGGCCGGGATGTCCGCGTCGGCGCAGGCGTGCTGTTGATGGGCCCCGTCGTGCTTGGCGACGGCGTTACGATCGGCGAGGGCGCGCAGCTACGTGAGACGATTGTGTTTCCCGGCACCGAGGTAGCCCCCGAGTCGATCCTGATCGGCGCGATCCTGGGTCACGCCGGCATCTTGCAGAGCCTGCGCCCGCGTCAGACCGTCCCATAGCGCTCGCGCCGAACCTGCCTCCCGCTCTGACTCGCCCAGCATCCGCACGAACAGCACGACGAGCGCGATGCCCATGACGAGCGACTGCTCAAGCGCCATGATCAGGCCGGCGATCAACTGGTCCTCGAGCGGGCGGAGTCCCCCATACGCGGCTGGTGGACGTAGTACGGGTAGAGCGCGACGGGGGCGAACGCCAGGCCCATGCCGAGCGCGCCGACGAACAGCTTGGTCGAGCCCATATACGCGACGGGACCCATGCCGCTCAGGCGCATGCGCGCGCGGATCGGGGACAGCAGGTGCCACCAGTACAGCGAGCCGGCGA
Source organism: uncultured Solirubrobacterales bacterium (assembly GCA_963799735.1). GTDB lineage: Bacteria > Actinomycetota > Thermoleophilia > Solirubrobacterales > Solirubrobacteraceae > Palsa-744. Next base: position 555 of record CAWCYP010000057.1, read on the forward strand.
GCACGAAGCTCGTGTGCTCGAGCACGTGCACGGTCGAGTGGGTGACCGCGAGATCGTAAGCGCCGGGCACGTGCCAAGCCCAGATCACCCCCACGTACAGCGCGACCGCGAACGCGGGGTGCGCCAGCGCGCCGGCGCGGCGCTCCAGATCGCGCACGGTCCGCGTGACGGGGCGCAGGATCACCTTGGTGAAGCCGAGAATCGCCAGGATCGGCACGATGTCCAGCAGCAGCATGTGCTGGATCATGTGCATGAAGAACAGCTGGTCGGCGAGCCCATCGACGGGAGAGACGAGGGCGATCAGCGCCACCAGCAGCGAGCCGTAAAGCAGCACAGCCGCCACACGGGCGCGTCGCCCGGACGTGACGGCTCGTGCGCACCCGTCGCCAGCGCGTGAGGTAGGTGCCACCGACGAGCGCGGCGCCGATCAGCACGCCTGGTTGTAGCGACCAGGACAGGTTGGGGGTCGCGACGGTGGAAACGATGCTGCCAATACTCCCATCATCTTGCGGGAACTGTCCCATCATCTGCGGGAAACCCGGTAGACAACCGCCGCACGAGCGGCGTAGCATCGGTGGCAGCGCATCCACATCGACCGAAGGAGCCTGTGATGCAGATCGACATCAAGGGTCGCAACGTTCCGGTCACCGACGAGCTGCGCGCGCGCATGGAGCGCCGGCTGCGCAAGGTCTCACGGCAGGTGTCCGAGCTGGCCCGCCTGGAGGTCGAGATCTTCGAGGAGCGCAACCCCTCGATCGCCGACCGCGAGGTCGCCGAGGCGACGCTGTACCTGAAGGGCGTGACGCTGCGCGCGCGCGACGCCTCGCCCGAGATGGATCACTCGCTGAAGCTCGTCGTGGAGGAGCTCTCACGCCAGGTCAAGCGCCATCGCGACAAACGCGGCCGCGCGAGGCCGCGCGGCGAGGCCGCGCCGCCGACGACCGTCGAAGAGGCCGCGCTCGCGGCCGAGGTCGACCGATCGGAGATGCGGCCAGCAGACCGCCGGCTGAGCCGCGCCCCGCAGGCGCGCCCGGCGCCGCCGTGCAATCGCTAATCTGAGGGCGTGTCCCCATCCCTGCTCGATCGCGCGCTGAACGCGGGCGAGGCGAAGAAGTTCAAGACCTACCAGAAGCGCGTCGCGCTGATCGGCGCGTTCGAGGCCGAGCTCGAACACGACTCCGACGCGGAGCTGCGCGAGCGCATGGACGCGCTGCGCGAGCGCGCGCGCGAGGGGGAGTCCCTCGACGAGCTGCTGCCCGAGTGCTTCGCGATCGTGCGCGAGACGGGCAAGCGCACGATGGGGATGCGCCACTTCGACGTGCAGCTGATCGGCGGCATGGTGCTGCACGACGGGTGCATCGCCGAGATGAAGACCGGCGAGGGCAAGACGCTGACCGCGACGCTCGCGGTCGTGCTCAACTCGCTGGCGGTGCGCGACCGTGGCGGGCGGGCTCCCAATGATCGGACGACGCGCCGCCGGAGCGCAAGGGCGTGCACCTGGTGACGGTCAACGACTACCTGGCGCGGCGCGACGCGGAATGGATGAGCCCGATCTACGAGGCGCTCGGGGTGTCGGTGGGCGTGCTGGCGAACATGCAGCCCTACGAGGAGAAGCAGGCCGCGTACGCGTGCGACGTCGTCTACGGGACGAACTCCGAGCTCGGCTTCGACTACCTGCGCGACAACATGGCCAAGGACCTCTCCGAAAAGGTCCAGCGCGGGCACTGCGTTCGCGATCGTGGACGAGGTCGACAACATCCTGATCGACGAGGCGCGCACGCCGCTGATCATCTCCGGCGCGCCCGAACAGGCCGCCGATCTGTACGTCAAGTTCGCGCGCCTGGCGCCGCAGATGAAAGCGGGCAAGACCCCGGAAGGCATGGACCCGCGCATGAAGAAGCAGTTCATGGCGGACTTCGACTACGAGATCGACGAGAAGCACAAGACGGTCTCGATCTCCGAGCAGGGCGTCGCCAAGGCCGAGCGGTTCCTCGGCATCGACCACCTGTACCGCGCGGAGAACGGCCACCTGGTCAACCACCTGATCCAGGCGCTGCGGGCCGAGTCGCTGTACAAGCGCGACGTCGACTACGCGGTGATCGACGGCGAGGTGAAGATCATCGACGAGTTCACCGGGCGCATCCTCGACGGGCGGCGCTGGTCGGAGGGGCTGCACCAGGCGGTCGAGGCCAAGGAGCGGGTGCCGATCCAGGAGGAGAACCAGACGCTCGCGACGATCACCTACCAGAACTACTTCCGCCTGTACGACAAGCTCGCGGGGATGACCGGCACGGCGCTGACCGAGGCGACCGAGTTCATGAAGATCTACGAGCTGCCGGTCGTGCAGGTGCCGACGAACATGCCGATGGTCCGCGACGACCGCAACGATCAGGTCTACAAGACCAAGGACGGCAAGTGGAACGCGGTCGTCAAAGAGATCGCCGCGCGCCACGAGAACGGGCAGCCGGTGCTCGTGGGCACGATCTCCGTCGAGGTCTCCGAGCTGCTGTCGGATCGGCTGAAGAAGCGCGGGATCGAGCACGCGGTGCTGAACGCCAAGCCCGAGCACGCCGCGCGCGAGGCGGAGATCGTCGCCGAGGCCGGTCAGCCGGGCGCGGTGACGATCGCGACGAACATGGCCGGGCGCGGCGTGGACATCAAGCTCGGCGGCAACCCCGAGCACCTGGCGCGCCAGCAGCTGGCCAAGGAGGGGATCGAGCCCGGACGCCGAAGGCTACGCGGAGCGCTTCAGCGCCCTGGTGCCGGAGATCGAGGCGGCGCGTGGCGGCCAACCGCGAGCGCGTGACGGCCGCGGGCGGGCTGTTCATCTGCGGCACCGAGCGCCACGAGTCGCGGCGCATCGACAACCAGCTGCGCGGGCGCTCGGGACGTCAGGGCGATCCGGGCGAGTCGAGGTTCTTTCTCTCCGCCGAGGACGATCTGGTCAGGCTGTTCGCGGGTGATCGCATCTACCGGATCCTGGACAAACTGGGCGGGGTCGACGAGGAGGGCAACGAGGAACCGATCGAGGCGGGGATGCTGTCCAAGCAGATCGAGAAAGCCCAGAAGAAGGTCGAGGAGCAGAACTTCCTGATCCGCAAACGCGTGCTCGAGTACGACGACGTGATGAACGAGCAGCGCCGGGTGATCTACGCGTACCGCAACGAGGTGCTCGAAGGCAAGTCGATCGGCGAGGAGGCGCGTCAGGAGGTCGCGAACGTGCTGGAGCGCACGATCGCGCAGTACACGCCCGGGGACTTCATGGAGGACTGGGACCTGGACGGCCTGTTCACTGCGCTCGGGCAGTACATCGCGCTCGATCTCGACGACGAGGCGCTGAACCCCGAGACGACCGACCGCGACTCGCTGATCGACAGCGTCACCGAGCTCGCGCTTGAGCGCTATGACGCGCGCGAAGCAGAGCTCGGCGAGGAGCTGATGGGGGCGCTGGAGCGGTTCCTGCTGCTGCAGATCATCGACGAGCGCTGGCGCGAGCACCTGTTCGACATGGACTACCTGCGCGAGGGCATCCACCTGCGCGGCTTCGCCCAGATCGATCCGCTGGTCGCTTACAAGAACGAAGCGTTCGAGCTGTTCGGCGACCTGATGAACAGCGTCTGGGCGGACTACACGCGGATGATCTTCAACGTCCAGGTCAATGTCGAAGGCCAGAACGGAGAGAGAGCAGACTCAGCGGCCGGCGTTCGCCGCTTCGGGCAGCGCGACCCGTGCGGGCCGCGTCTCATACTCGGGCGGGCGCAGCGCGGCGGGCGCCGGAGCGCTGGCGGCGGCCGCTGCGGCTGCGGGAACGCCGCAGGGCGCGGGAGCGGCGGCGGCCTACGCCGAAAACGGGGCCGCCGAAGCCGAACCCGTCGCGGCGGCCGTGGTCGAGCAGCGCGTGGTCGACGAGGAGCACCAGGTCGGTCGCAACGACCCGTGCTGGTGCGGGAGCGGCAAGAAGTTCAAGAAGTGCCACGGAGCGTAGGCGCGCCGTGGACGCTGATAGCGTGGAGCTCATGACCACCAACGCCTCGGCCGAGTCCACTCCGCAGCGCCTGTCCGCGATCGCAGAGCAGTTGAAGCTGCTCGCGGATTATCTTTGACCCGGCTGGGCTGGCCGAGCGCGTCTCGGCGCTCGAGGGGGAGATGGGAGCGGAGGGCTTCTGGGATGACTCCGAGCGTGCGGCGGCAGTGTCGGCCGAGCACTCGCGCGCGGCGCGGCGTCTGGAGATGTTCAGCGCGCTGAAGGCGGACGTCGAGGATCTGGACGGGCTCGCGGAGATGGCCGCCGAGGACACCTCGCTGGAGGGCGAGGTCGACGAGCAGATCGCGTCGGTCGAGGAGCGCCTGGCGGCGCTGGAGGAGCAGCGGCTGTTCTCCGGGCGCTACGACTCAGGCGACGCGCTGGTGACCGTCAACGCGGGGGCGGGGGGGACCGACGCGCAGGACTGGGCGGAGATGGTGCTGCGGATGCAGATGCGCTGGGCCGAGCGGCGCGGCTTCGAGGTCGAGCTGCTGGAGGCGAGCGCGGGGGAGGAAGCGGGCATCAAGTCCGCCACGTTCCAGGTCTCGGGCGAGAACGCATACGGGCTGTTCGGGGCCGAGCGCGGCGTGCACCGGCTCGTGCGGCTGCTCGCCGTTCGACTCGGCTCACCGCCGCCAGACGAGCTTCGCCGGCGTGGAGGTCGCGCCGGTCGTGCCCGACTACTCGGGCGAGATCGAGATCGACGAGGACGACCTGCAGGTCGACACCTACCGGGCGTCCGGCGCGGGCGGGCAGCACGTCAACAAGACCGACTCCGCGGTGCGCATCACCCACCGCCCGACGGGGATCGTCGTGCAGTGCCAGAACGAGCGCTCGCAGTCATCCAACCGCGCCACCGCGATGGCGATGCTGCGCGCGAAGCTGCTGGAGCGCGCCGAGCGCGAACGCGCGGAGGAGATCGCGCGCGAGAAGGGCGAGGCCCAGGACGTCAACTTCGGCTCGCAGATCCGCTCGTATGTGATGCATCCGTACACGATGGTCAAGGATCACCGCACGGGCCACGAGATGGGCGATGTTCAGCGGGTGCTCGACGGCGATCTGGATGAGTTCGTGCGGGCTTATCCTGCTTTGAACGCGTCGTCGGAGGCGATTAGTGGTGGAGGCCGGTCTCGCGAGCTCTTGTGCGAGTCGGCGCTGCGGCGAGGACTGTGGGCGCCGGGCGATGTGACGACGCGATGCCGACGGTTGCGCGCGGACGCGCGCGGGGCGGGCGCTGATCGCGCAGAAGGCGCCGGGGGGATCTTCGGGCTCGAGGCGGCCGAGGCGGTGTTCATGCGCTCGACCCGCAGCGCGCGCTGCGAGCGGTTGGTGGCGAGAGGGCGTGTGGCGCGAGGAGGGAGGACCGGTCTGGCGGTGGAGGGGCGGGCCCGCGCGCTGCTGACGGGGGAGCGCACCGCGCTGAACTTCCTCGGCCACCTGTCGGGCGTGGCGACGATCGCCGCGCGCGCCGCTCGCGCGGTGCAGGGGACGGGCGCGAAGGTGCTCGATACGCGCAAGACGACCCCGGGACTGCGGGCGCTCGAGAAGGCGGCGGTGGCGGCCGGCGGGGCGTGCAACCACCGCGCCGGGCTGTACGACGCGATCCTGATCAAGGAGAACCACATCGCCGTCGCCGGCGGGATCGCCCAGGCGGTGGAACGCGCGCGCGTGGCCGCCCCCGAGCTGGCGGGCACGCTCGAGGTCGAGGTGCGCAACGCCGGCAGGAGATCGACGAGGCGCTCGCCGCCGGAGCGACGCGGTTGCTGCTCGACAACATGGACGACGCGCAGCTGCGCGCCGCCGTCGCTCGAGTTGGGGGCCGCGCGGAGCTCGAGGCCAGCGGCAGTGTCACTCTGGAGACGCTCCGGGCGAGAGCGGAGACCGGGGTAGACTGGATCTCGATGGGCGCGCTGACCCATTCGGCGCCCGCGTTGGACCTGTCGTTGACCCTGGAGGTCGTGCCATGAGAACCCCTGCCGATGGCCCCAACAGCGGCCTCGCCGACGGCCCCCACGATGACTCCCACGCTGCCGATGGTGCCCGAGCAGGCGCCGCGGGCCGGCGCGTCTGCAGCCCCGAGGAGATCGCGGCGCTCTGCACGAGGAGGTCCGCGCGCTCGCGGCGCGAGCGCAACGCGACGATCCTCGCGCACAACTACCAGGTGCCGGAGATCCAGGACGTCGCCGACTACGTCGGCGACTCGCTCGGGCTCTCGCGCCGCGCCGCCGCGGGCGATGCCGAGGTGATCGCGTTCTGCGGCGTGCACTTCATGGCCGAGACCGCCTCGATCTTGTGCCCGGAGAAGACCGTGCTGATCCCCGACCTCGACGCCGGGCTGCTCGCTGGCGGCGTCGATCGACGCCGAGCAGCTCGCGGCTGGAAGGCGAAGTACCCGGACGGCGTGGTCGTCATGTACGTCAACACGACCGCCGAGGTCAAGGCGCTGACCGACTACTGCTGCACGTCGGCCAACGCGGTCGATGTCGTGCGCCACATCTACGAGACGCACGGCGAGGACACCGAGATCCTGTTCGGCCCGGACATGTGGCTGGGGGCGTTCGTGGAGAAGGAGCTCGGCAAGCGCATGCACGTGTGGGACGGCGAGTGCCACGTCCATGCCGGGATTCGCCCGGCCGACATCGAGGCGATGCGCGCCGACGCATCCCGGGCGCGGACTTCCTGATCCACCCCGAGTGCGGGTGCACGACCAGCGTGATGGAGTACGTCGCCGCCGGCGACGTCTCCGGCGAGGGCGTGCACATGCTCTCGACGGGCGGGATGCTCCGGTACGCCGAGGAGCTCGAGCGCGTCGCGGGCGGGGCCTCGAGCGGCGTCGAGCGGAAGGCGGCGGGCGATGTGGACGGCACGGCCGGGGGCTCGCACGAGCAAGCGGGGGATGGCCGGCGCGAGGCGGTCGTCGCGACCGAGACGGGCATGCTCTATCCGCTGCGGATGGCGGCGCCCGACGTCGACTTCATCCCCGCCAACCCGCGCGCGTCGTGCGTGTACATGAAGATGATCACGCTGCCGAAGCTGCGGGACGCGCTGCGCGACATGAAGTACGAGGTGCGCGTGCCCGCGGAGATCGCCGAGCGCGCGAGAGTGCCGATCGACCGGATGGTCGCGATCGGCTGAGGCGCGACGCCTCCTCAGAACCCCGGTTTCGCGTCAGAGGCGCCCGACGAAGCCCACGTCAGCCGACAGAAGAAGCCTCCGTCAGAACTCGTCGGCCGTGTGCGGCCCGACGCAGGCGACGGCGAGATTGTCGGCGACGCCCGCCGCGACCGTGCGGACCTCGTCGAAGGTGACGGCGTCGAGCGCCGCGATCGCCGCGTCGGGGTCGATGTCCTCGCCGAAGACGATCGCGCGGCCGGCGGCGTGGCGCGCGACGGCGTTCGGTGTTCTCGAACGCGAGCACGAGCCGCCCGGCGGCGTAGGCGCGGGCGCGGGCGACCTCCTCCTCGGTGGGGCCGTCGTCGCGCAGCTCATCGACGATCTCGCGCATGCGCGTGTACGCCTCCACGCACTTCGCCGACTCCAGGCCCGAGCCGAGCTGCAGGACCGGCACGTCGGCGAACGCGTGGTCGAGCCGCATACACCGAGTAGCACAGGCCGCGCTTCTCGCGGATCTCCTCGAACAGCCGCGAGCCCATCGAGCCGCCCAGCAGCGTCGCGTAGATCGACAGCGCCGCGCGTTCGCGCAGGTTGCGAGACCTCGATCTGCGGGCGGTAGATCATGCGCAGGTGCGACTGGTTGGTGTCGCGCTGCTCGACGAGCGTCTGCGGCGCGAAACTCGGCGGCGCGGGCACGTAGGGCTCGGGCTCGGGCAGCGCGGGAAAGCGGGCGAAGCAGCTCGATCAGCTCTGCCTCGGCGGGCAGGCCGTCGATGTTGCCCGCCAGGAACGCGCCGCCGCGCGCGCCCGACCAGCGGCGCTCGCGGAACGCGACGATCGCCTCGCGCGTGAACGTGCGCAGGTTCTCCTCCGGCCCCAGCACCGTGCGGCCCAGCGGGTGCTCGCCGAACGCGGCCCGGTCGATCAGGTACTCCGCCACGGTCGAGGGCTGGTCGTAGGCGCGGTTGATCTCCTGGATGACCACGCCGCGCTCGCGGTCGAGCTCCTCGCGCGTCCAGGCGGGGGCGCCCGGCGAAGTCGGTGAGCAGGTCGATCGCCTGCGGCGCGGACTCGCGCGCGGACCGTGATGTGGAACGCGACGAGGTCGTGGCTGGTGTACGCGTTCAGCACGCCGCCCGAGCCGCTCGGCGGTCTCGTTGACCGCGCGGTAGCTGTCGTACTTGTCGCCGCCCTTGAACACGAGGTGCTCGAGGAAGTGGGCCATCCCGTTCTCCTGCGGGCGCTCGGTGCGGGCGCCGGCGTCGAACGCGACCAGGACGGTCAGCGCGCGGGTGCCGGGCAGGGCGATGGTGTGGACGGGCAGGCCGTTCGCGGGGACGGTCGTCGTGGTGATGGTGGCCATGGCCGGCCACCTTATCCGACCGTCTGAGAGTCGCGGATCGACTGGGCTCGGCCGACGCGGCTCGACTACGCTTGCCTGCTCATGTCCTCGCGCCGGCGCCTCATATATGTCCTCGCGGCGATGCTGCCGATCCTGCTCGTCGGCGGGATCTGGCTGGGCGGGCACCCCGAAGACCTGCCCTCGTTCGCGCGCTCGGGCCTCGAGGCGCATGCCGAAACACGGGTGGTGGACGAAGCGCTCGAACGGATCTCCAGCGACTACTACCGCCCGGTGAGCACCGCTTCGCTCGCGAACGCCTCGGTCGCGGGCGCGGTCGGGAGCCTGCACGACCGCTTCTCGCACTACCTCAGCCCGAAGGAATTCCGCGAATTCGACGCGCCGCCGAGCTTCACCGGGCATCGGCGTGGAGGTGCAGCCGGAAAGGCACGGGCTGCTGATCGCGCGCGTGTTCGACTCCTCGCCCGCGGCGCGCGCGGGACTGCAGGCGGGCGAATCGATCGTCGGCGTGAACGGTCGCTCGATCGGGGGACTGTCCGCGGATCGAGTCGCGCGCGCTGATCGTCGGCCCGCCCGGAACGGAGGTCGACGCTGTCGGTGCAACGTCACGCCGGTCACGAGCGCGACGCCCGCACGCTGAAGCTGACCCGCGCGACGATCTCGGAGCCCGTCGTCGCCTCGGCCACGAGGACCGTGCACGGGGTCAAGCTGGGAGTGGTCGCGCTCGCGACGTTCAGTCCGGGGGCGCACGGCGAAGTGCGCGAAGCGGTCGAACACGAGCTGCATCACGAAGGCGCGCGCGGGATCGTGCTCGACCTGCGCGACAACGGCGGGGGCCTCGTCGAGGAGGCGCAGCTGGTCGCGAGCATCTTCATCGAGCACGGCACGATCGTGACGACGCGCGGGCGCACCCAGCCGACGCAGACGCTGAGCGCGGTTGGCGACGCGATCTCGCCTCAGATCCCGGTGGTTGTGCTCGTCGACGGCGACACCGCCTCGGCGTCTGAGATCGTGACCGCAGCGTTGCAGGACCACCACCGCGCGACGGTCGTTGGCACGCACACGTTCGGCAAGGGCGTGTTCCAGGAGGAGATGCCGCTGTCCAACGGCGGCGCGCTGGACATCACGGTCGGCGAGTACTTCACGCCGAACGGGCGCAACCTCGGCGGCGGCGGCATCAGGCAGGGCGCGGGCGTGGCCCCCGAAGTGGTGGTCGCGCACGGGGTCGACACCCCACACGGGCTGGCGGTCGCGCTGGAAACGCTGGCGATGAAAGTCAAGTGAGCCCCCGCGGCGACGCGCGGGTCGTGTGGCCGCGCAAGGAGCGCCAGTCCGCGCAAGACGCGATCGAGGCGTTCATGCGCGAACGCGGGCTGGCGCGCGAGTTCGAGCCGGTCGTGCTCAGGGCGGCGGACCGGGCGTGGGAGCGGGGGCAGGACGCCGCGGAACGCGAAGTCGGGGAGGGGCGCAGACGCGACCTGCGCGAGCTGGCGACGTTCACGATCGATCCCGCGACGGCACAGGACTACGACGACGCGGTCTCGGCGGAGCGGCTGCGGGACGGCGGGGCGCGCGTGTGGGTGCATATCGCCGATGTGGCGGCGTACGTGGGAGAGGGTTCGCCGGTGGACGTGCAGGCGCGTCGGCGGGGCACGAGCGTGTATGTGCCGGGCGCGGTCGAGCCGATGCTGCCGCAGGCGCTGTCCAACGACGCCTGCTCGCTCGTGCCGGGGGCCGAGCGCGCGGCGGTGACCGTGGAGATGGATCTGCGCGGGGCGCGGGTGCTGCGCAGCGCGTTCTACCGCTCGCTGATCCGCTCGGACGCGCGGCTGGACTACGAGCGCGTCGATCGCGTGTTCGCGGGGGCCGAGCGCGCCGAGGACCCGTGGGCGCAGCCGCTTGCCGCTGCGCGCGAGGCGGCGGGCGCGCTGGAGCGTGCGCGCGAGCAGGCGGGTGGGCTGGTGCTCGACTCCGAGGAGCCGGAGTTCGTGTTCGACGAGGAGGGGAACGTGCGCGAGATACGGGCGCGCGCGCAGACCGAGTCGCATCGGTTGATCGAGCACCTGATGATCGCCGCCAACGAGGCAGTCGCGCGACACCTGTCGGAGCGCGGGGTCCCGTGTCTGTATCGCGTGCACGAGCGTCCCGAGCCCGCGCGTGTGGCGCGGTTGGTCGAGCAGCTCGCGTCGCTGGGGGTGCCCACGCCGCCGGTGGCCGAGTCGATGTCGCCGTCGCAGGCGGCCGAGCTGATGGGCGAGGTGTCCCGGCGCGTCGAGCGGTATGTGCAGAGCGCGCTGAGGCGGGCAGAGGGGCGCCGGGGGCGCGAGGGGCAGGAAGGGCAGGAGGACGGCATGGTGGCGGGTTCGGAAGGTGGGAGAGTCGGCCCGTGGGGCGGGGGAATCGCGCTGAGGACGCTCGTGCTGCGGTCGCTGCAACAGGCGTATTACTCGCCGAAGAACATCGGTCACGCCGGGTTGCATTCGACGTGCTATTGCCACTTCACCTCGCCGATCCGGCGCTACCCCGACCTCGTGTGCCACCGCGCGCTGGTGTCGACGCTCGGCGGCGAGGAGTCGGCGCCGAGCGCGGGGGGATTGGGCGAGCTGGGTGAGTGGGCGTCCGAACGGGAGCGCGAGGCGATGAAGATCGAGCGCGACGGGGACGACATCGTGCGGTGCTTCGCGCTCGAGCAGGCGTTGTACGAGGACGGCTGGGAGCAGACGTTCGTCGGAGAGGTCATCGGCCTGATCTCCGCCGGGGCGTTTGTCGCGTTCGGCGGTCTGGGCGCGGGCGCCGGGGAAGATGGGCCACGGGGCCGCTGTACGAGGGGATGCTGCCGGTGAGGCGGATGCGGGTGCAGGACGGGCGCGACTGGTGGGAGCTGAACGAGCACGGGACGATCCTGCGGGGGGAGCGCTCGGGCGCGACGCTCCGGCTGGGGGATCCGATCGAGGTGCGGGTCACGCGCGTGGACACGGTCCGCGGGCGGGTGGATCTGATCCCGGCCGGCTGATTCGGCTGCTGCGCAGGCTCCTGTCGGGACATGACCGTCTAGGCTCGGCAGGCTATGGCCAAACGCAAGCAGGGCAAGCGCAAGATCGGAGCGGGTGACGTCGCGTCCAATCGCTACGCCTCCCACCGCTACGAGCTGATCGAGCGGATCGAGTGCGGCATCGTGCTGGAGGGCACCGAGGTCAAGGCGCTGCGCGAGTCCGGCGCGCAGCTGAAGGACGGGTACGCCGCGATCAAGGACGGCGAGCTGTGGCTGCAGTCCGTGCACATCCCCCCGTACGGGCCCGCGGCGCGCGAGAACCACGACCCCGAGCGCCCGCGCAAGCTGCTGGTGCATCGCCGCGAACTGGACAAGCTCGCCGCGCGCGTATCCGAGCGGGGTTGGACGCTCGTGCCGACCAGGATCTACTTCGCGGGCTCCCACGCCAAGGTCGAGATTGCGCTCGCGCGCGGGAAGGACCTATACGACAAACGTCGCACGATCCGTGACCGGGAGAGTAAGAGGGATATGGAACGCGCCGTCCGCGAAGCGCGACGGTAGGTCAGATCGATCCGAAGCTGTGTCCGCCGTAGACCAGGATGTGCGTCTCGTACATCCCGAATGCCAGTGCCACGATCAGGCCGATGTAAACGGCCCCCACTAGCACCCGGTGGCGCGGCGCCACGCGGTAGTAGGCGGCCTGCTGCAGCGAGCGCGTCCTGCGCTGCTGCCAGCGGCGCCAGGTCTCCATGCCGCCGAACAGGATGATGATCAGCAGGATCGGGTTGGGGAACTCGAGCTCCAGCGCGACGAGCGCACCGAAGCCCAGAAACCACATCCACGGCGCCATCGCCGCCATTGCCCGCCCACCGTCGAGGGGCACGATCGGCAGCAGGTTGAAGAGGTTGATCAGGAACCCGACGTAGGCCAGGGCGAGCAGGAAGGAACTGCCGGTGAGCCCGCCCACCACCGCAACCGCCGCCGCCGCGAGGCTGCCGAGAATCGGGCCGGCCAGCCCCACCCGCGCCTCCGCGAGCGCGTTGTCACCGAGCGACTTGGCGAAGATGGCTGCGCCCAGGAACGGGATGAACATCGGCGTGCTCGCCTTGATCCCCTCGCGGCGCAGCGCGATCACGTGGCCCATCTCGTGCAGGAACAGCAGCACGACGAACCCAGCCGCGAACTCCCATCCCCAGAAGAGGCTGTAGGCGGCGACCGACACCAGCGCCGTGCCCGAGGTCGTCAGCAGCTTGACCTTCGGCAGCAGCAGGAGCAGACCCTTGATTGCGGCGAAGAACTTGGCGATCACCGCGCCGATCGCGGCCAGCATGCTGCCGATCCGCTTGCGCAGCGACTGGGTGCGCGAGCGGCGCTGCGTGCCGAACGGATCCTCGCCGGCGACCCCGGCCGGGGCGTGCGCGGGGGTGGGCTGAATGGCGGCCGGCCGGGCGTGCGACGGGTAGGACTGATCCACCGGTGCGGCGGGCAGTGAGATATCGCCACTATCCATGCCTTCCATTGTGGCAGCCCCGTTAAGCATTGGCTAAGAGGATCGTTTTTTCCGCAACGTGCGGGAACGATCTCGTGAGGGGGTTGCATTGGCCCGGGGAGCGAGCTAGGTTGAATCCAGACGCGGAACCGAGCCGCAAAGAGCGAGGCCACCGAGGTGTGAGGCCGCGCCACCCGAACCGAAAGGCCTCCGGGCTGGACGGGAAAGGTTCCTCAAGCGGCCCGGGACCGCGTCGTTTTTTGTCTGTCCGCTCAACCCGGCTACAATGAAGCGTGCAGCATCCACGGGGACGACAGGCTTCGACGCGGTCGGCTCGTGTGGATGGTGGCGAGTCGAGGTCCCGGGTGGCCTCGTAAAACTCCCGGGAAAACCATAAGTGCGGACTCTCACGAGTACGCCCTCGCCGCTTAGTCAATAGCTAAGCCGTGAGGTCTCGGGCCCCGCTTGCCTGCGGCGGGGAAGGCCGGGATCAGAAAGCAGGCTCACCCGGCAAGGTCCGCCTTCGCCGAGCCGGGAACACTTCAGAAGGCTGGTCCCCCGCAACCCCGCCGGCGAGGCGAGTCGGGGATGAGATCAGAGCGCCGGCTACGCTCGTAGAAGCCATTCATACGCGATCGCGGACGCGGGTTCGATTCCCGCCGTCTCCACTTTTTCGGACGTTGCGCAAACCCCGGCCGTGTGGGTGCGGTCGGGCGTGATGATGCGGTAGGTGGGCTGGATGTCGGTCTTGCCGTTGACGCGAAGCTCGGCGATGAGGATGCGCAGGAGCGCCTTGACTTGCTCGGGCTCGCCGTCTGCGATCACTCCTTCGAGTTGGCCGGCGGTCGCGGCCAGGTCGGCTGCTGTGGGCGCGTGTGCGGCCTCGTCGGTGCCGTCGTCGGCGAGCTCGGCCTGTTGGGCGCGGAGGTCGTCGAGGCGGGCGTTCAGGCGCGCGACGCGCTGTTCGCAGTGCTCGGGGGAGAGCTGGCCTTGCTCGAAGGCCTCGAAGTAGCGCTCGGTCGAGTGTTCGATGCGGGTGATCTCGGCGGTGATCGAGCGACGTTGCTCATCGAGCGCTGGTCGCTCGCGCTGCGCTTGCTCTTGGGCGGCGCCGAGGGCGTCGTGGATGAGCGGGCCGTCGCGGTAGATGCCGGTGAGTTGGCGCAGGACGGCGGTCTCGAGCTTCTCGCGGGAGACGCGCTCGCCTTGGCAGGCTTTGGGGCCGTACTTCTGGCGGGCGGTGCAGGCGTAGTAGTGGTAGGTGCTGCCTTTGCCGCGTGCTGACATGCCGATGTAGGCGCGTCCGCAGTGGCCGCAGCGGATGACGCCGGAGAGCAGGAAGTCGGAGCGGTTGCCGCGGCGGCGGGAAGCGTCCTCGCCGCGCTCGGCGAGGATGGCCTGGGCGTGGTCGAAGGTGGTCTGGTCGATCAGCGGCTCGTGCGTGGACTCGAAGTCCTGATTGCGCCAGCGGATGCGTCCGAGATAGGTCGGGTTGGTGAGGACGCGGTGCACGGCCGGGTGGCCCCAGCCGGCGCGAAGGTGCGGGTGCGTGCTCGGCGCGGAGCTGGTGGGCGATCGCGATGGTGCCGAGCCGGTCCTCGCCGTACAGCCTGAAGATGCGCCGGACGACGGGCGCGGTGATCGGGTCGGGCGCGAGCTGGCCATCGTGGAGGGTGTATCCGAAGGGTGGGCGTCCGCTGTACCAGCGGCCTTCCTTGGCGCGGCGTTCGATGCCGGCGGTGATCCGGTCGACGATGGTGGCGTGCTCGAACTCGGCGAAGACGCCGAGCATCTGAAGCATCATCCGGCCGGCTGGCGAGCCGGTGTCGAATGGCTCGGTCGCCGAGCGCAGGATCACGCCGAGGGTGTCCAAGCTCCTCGGCGATGCTGGCGAGCTGGCGCACCTTGCGCGATAGGCGGTCGATCCTGTAGACGAGCAGCTGGTCGATTCGGCCCTGGCGGGCGAGGTCGAGCGCGGCCTGTAGGCCGGGGCGCTCTAGCTTGGTGCCGGTGGCGCGGTCTTCGTGGTGGGCGATGATCCGCCAGTCCTCCTGGACCTTGCAGAACGCCTGTAGCCGCTCGCGCTGGGAGGCGAGCGAGGTCGGCTGGTTCTCCTCGTCAGTGGAGATGCGGGTGTACAGACATACGCGCGTCATGGGAGGGCCTCCTGCTCGTCGTTGTCGGTGTCGTGGTCTTGTGGCTCGTCGATCAGACCAGATCCGGCGGCGAGCTTCAAGTTCCCTCGCCGGTGGGCACGCCCGCCGCACTGAGCTTCCGCGCACCGACGGGTGTGCGCTCTGCGGAGAACCGCTGGTAACGGCATCTGCCAGCAGCCGTGCGAGCAGCAGGCTTGCTTCGCGCCGCATCCCCGCCGGGAGCTGTTCTACGCGCGGGCAGGCCAGACACACACCCTGCTGGATGGTCGGACGACCGGCTGCGTTGGCGCGTGTGCGTCGCACACCGCGATCGGTTTGAGCGCCCCCACGCTTGCGGATGTTGTTGCGCTGGCATGTCACCAGGCCACGTCTACACTCCTCCCGGCGGGGACGCAAGCCCCGGTTTGCCGGCGATGACGGGGGATGCCGTTCTCATAACAGGAGCTTCTCTGTTGCGAGCCGGCGCTCTCGATGGGCGACCCGCTCTGGGTTGAAGCGGCAGCCGGGGGCGCGCTGCTCGGGACAGATCGGGACCCCGACCTGGATACTCCGTGGACATATAGATGTAGCCGTCCGCGATCCGCGCGAAATCGCCGATCTAATGCGGCAATCGGCGCGTCTGCCACCCAAGCGGTCAGGAACCACGTGAGGAACCGCTACAGGAACCAAGTCAGGAACCAGACAGGAACCCGCGCGAGAAGAGGCGAACTCGCTGAAGGGACTCCCTCCAGCCAGCTACTTGGTCCAGGTGTACTTGATCGGGTTGGCGGCACCCTTCTTGCGGTACTCGTCGGGAACGCGCTTGCCCACGTATTCGGCTTGCAGCTCGGGTGATGCCTCGCGCCCGATGAAGGCGAGGCGTCCTGGCGCATCTTCGTGACCGGGGAAGTCGGCGGCGATGGCGGGGAGCCAGTCGTCCGCGACGAAGGCTCCAACAATGAGCCCTCGCAGCGTGGCGAGGACGACGTCGGCCTGCATCGCCTTGCGCCTACTGATCTTCCAGGCGTACCGGGTGGCCTCGTATAGCGATGTCGCGGCCGCGCTGCGATTGACGCTGATCAGGATGGCCCTGTGCCGGAAGTCGGCGGCCGGGGCGGAGTACCGGCGGATGATCTCCTGGGCGTGCATGGCGCCGTAGTCGTTGGAGCCAATGCCACCGGCAATGCCGGTGAGGCCCGGATAGGCGTCCATGAGGGCGGCCTCGACCTCGAACGCGGTCGCGTCGTCCATGCCGTGCCGGTGTATGACATGCGCCACCTCGAAGCCGGCTAGGCGTATCTCGCGGATGCGCTTGAGCTTGTCGCTAAGCTCGTCGCCCTGCTGGCTCAGCTCGTCGCGGGTGTGGGCAAAGACTCGGTTGCCGCGGCCCTTGCCCACGTAGAACGTCTCGCCGTTGCGCGGGTCGATGAGGCGGTAGACGTAGGCCTTGAGCTTGGACACTACGTTTGGTGGAAACGATTCAGCGTGCGGCATGGCAACAGTACGCTTCTTCACGGCTGTCATTCGCTGCCTCCACAGATGCGCAGATACGGATGTTCTGACGGTGCTTCGTGATGGTTAGCGCAGTACGTGCCTTCTCTCTTTTCCCGTGCTTCGTGTTCTTCGCCCTCGTGTGTTTCCCTAGCAACTTTGGCTTCGCGGCTCTCGGTTGTTGTTGCGGCGGGCGTCGTCTGACTCGTGGCAGGCGCGGTCGTCGTCGCGGGTGCTGTGCCTTCTGATATTTCACCGGACGCGCTGATCGAGGCCGTTAGGCCGCTTTCACGGACGCAGTGTTGGCCGGGGAGCAAGACGATAGTCCTGCCCTTGTCCGTGAACTCCATGTCGTCGGCGCCGTTCGGGCGGTTTTCCACCTCAGCCTTCGCAGCAGATGCGGACGCTGCGGCGTACTGCCCACACGTGTCCGCCGACTTGGCAGACGCGGGCTTCGTTGTGGGCGCTGTCGGGTTTGTGCCGCCGCAGCCTGCCGCTACGAGAGCAAGTGCTGTGATGAGCGCCGCAACAGCACGCTTCTTCATGGCTGTCATTTGCTGTCTCTACAGATGCGTAGATACGGGTGTTCCGATGGTGCTTCGTGATGGCTGGCGCAGGACCCTATCCCAACCACGACCCGTAAGCCCTCTGGATCGCCCGGCTTCGGTCGTCTCCATGAAACTCCGCGTGCTGAGGCACCTCCAAGGACGGCGCAGGGCCGCGTTGCGCTACGCTGAGCCCGTGGCCACAGCGCTCGACAAGGACAAGCTGCACGACGTGCTCGACCAAGCGGTGATCGTGATCGATGAGCGGGATCTTGAGCGCTCGCGCAAGGATCCGCGGGTGCGCGCCTTTCACGAAAGCTCCGCGAGGCTGATGGCCGAGCTCGAGGCGGAAGGCGCTAACTACGACTGAAGGCTGAGCCACTGCCGGTGCAGCGAGCGGCTGCCGGGCACTGGCTGTTCAGAATCCTGGAAGCCGAAGCGCTGCTGCCACATCTCGGCCGTATCGCTGTCGAACGGATCGACTACCAGCACGGTCGCGCCGATGTAGCGCAGCGCGCGTTGCGCGATGCGGTTGGCGTGCTGAAGCATCTCCTCGCCGATCCCGGGCGAGCCGTCCGCGCGCGCAAACTGCGCAAGCAGGATCGCCGGCTGGGTGCGATAGTGCACGCCGCCGAGCTGAGCTCGCTCCTCACGGCTGAGCGCGACCTGTGCGGCGCACAACGCGTACACGCCCGCGACCTTGCCGTGGCTGAGCCGTACGCGGACGGTTGCCTCCTGCGGCTCGTTCAACGCCCGCTCCGCGAGCCATTCGGCGACGCTCTCTCCGGCGGGACCTGGCACGGGTTGAAACGCGCGGATCGCCTCGCCCAGCTCGGGCAGCCCCGCCACGACCGACCGATCGACGCGCATGTACGCGCGGGCGCGTTCCAGCACGTCGTGTGAGGGTGATGGGTCCGGGACGTTCATGACGGCAGAGAAGCGTACCCGCCGTACCCGTCATCGCCGGGACTACGTGAAGCTTGGCAGTCTGTCGTAGGCTCAAAGGAGGCGATCAGCATGCCGATACGGTTCCGGGATGCTTCGCGCCGACAACAAAGCGCAGCTGGTCAAGCTGCCCTGGACGCTTAGCCGGATGCTCTCGGGCCGCCGCTACGCGGTGCAGTCAGGGCGCAAAATCATGGAGCTACGCTGGTTGAAGGCTCAGGTCGGAGCAGCTCAGCAGGCGCAGGCGACTGAACCCGTGCAGGTGTGGCGCGATGGCAAGCGCAACCTCTGGCAGTTCATGGACGACTTCTACTGGGACGACGACGGCTTGGGCGCCGAGGATGTCAAGGCGCTCGTGCTGCAGCGCAAGCGACGCCTGAAGCAGAAGCTGCAGTCAGCGCGAAGCCTGATGCGGGCCGAGGAAAATGGTCGCCCCACCCGTGCTTCTACCTCGACCGAGCTGCGCCGCGCCGTCTTCGAGCGCGACGGTGGTCGCTGCGTGGAGTGCGGCGGCTCCTTCGACCTCCAGTACGACCACATCCTGCCCGTCGCCCACGGCGGCGCGACCACGCTTGAGAACCTCCAGCTCCTATGCGCCGACTGCAACCGGAGCAAGAGCGACTCGATCTGATCGCCTCACCCAGCTACGCCATGCTCAACGGCGCCGCCCGCACGACAACGGGTTTTGCGCAACGTGTACGGCCGTTTCCACTGACAACTGTCTGTGATTCTGTGCGCATCACAGTCGATCGATACTGCTCCCGCGCGGTAGTCTCGACGTATGCCTCGCCATAGAACCTGGGTGACATACGACCCTGAGGCAGATATGGCTTACGTCAGGGTCGTGGAGCCGGAGGCGGGGTCGTCCGTCAAGCAGATCGTCGTCGACGACGTCGATCTACCCGGCCAGGTCGTGATCGACATAGACCGAGATGGTCGTATTCGCGGCTTCGAGCTATTCGAGGGATCAAGAAGCCTGCCCGTTAAGCTGCTCGACGAGTTGCGTGAGTGACCTACCGCCCGACCCAGGTCAATGTCGTTCGCATGCATCGTGTCGGCGATGTCGTGACCACCGAGCTGCGGCTGGCTGAGGGCCGTTGGCCGAGCCCCCTCGCCCCCGCGACCTTGTGGGACGAAGAGGGCGACGCGAGTTCGTCCCTGATGGAGCTCCACCATCTGGTCTTGGCAGGCGACGAGTTTGCCGAGTTTGAGAGCTACGAAGCTCCCAACGTGGAGCTGACTCGGCCGGGGCCGTATGGCCTCATCTCCTGGTGGACCCCGGAACAGCTTGCGGCGGCGGAGGACACCAGCCTGACATGGGCCGCGAAGCCCTACGACGGCAAGGACCACGACCACTGTCTGTTGACGTGGAAGACGATCAACCCGCGAGACCGGGCCTATGTCTCCGGCGCTGGTTGGATTACCGTTGAGGCATACGAGGAGTTCATCCGCGGAGACCGGCTACGGCTTCGAGGCTGAACCGTGCCCGCTCGGACTCTGCCTCTATCTACATGAGGCGTAGCTTCGCAGGTTGGTCCACGAGCTAAGCTGGTCCGATGAGCAGGCGAGCTTCTGGTGGAGGGGTTGGTCCGAAGATGCAGACGCAGAAGCCGCTGCGTCCACCACCGCCGGTTTCCAAGACTCCAAGCAAAATGAATCACCCGCCGCGCAAGAAGTCGCAGTCGCGCCCGTCCCGTTGATCGTGCGGCTGACAAAGGCCTCGTCGCAGCAGCCCGATTCCAGGTCCGATGGCACGAAATCAGAATCCCCGGGAACTGTTGCTGTCCGACATCCGCAACAGCGCAGGCCGTGTGATCGAGGCCGAGATGCCGGCGACTTGGAGCGGCCATCAGCTCGTGGCGCTGATTCGGCACTGGGGCTATAGAGGCATGGATCTTCCGATGCCCGACGCGTTTGCTGAGTTTGATCACATCATGACCGACTTGGAGTGCTTCCCGGATGGGCGGATGACGAACGATGAGCACATCGTCGCCGGCGCTCGCGAGGTGCTCGCGGCCCTGGATGAGTTGTGAGCATGCGCTTATGGGTGGCGCGTTCCTGCGCCCGCCCAGATGCGGAGCCGCCTCGCCGGCCGCCTCGTCCTCGTCTCTACCGGCGTTCCGCTCTAAACCAGGCTCAGCATCTCAGCGCGCACGATCACGGGGTTTGCGCAACGTCCGGTCCTCTCCACTGACACCTCATATCCCGCTCTGGCAAGCGGAAATCCACGACAGGCCTGAGCTAAACCAGAGCCGGCGACCCGGCTAAATGGGGCTGGGGGATCCAGCTGAATGGTGCTAATTCGGCAGAAACGATGCTAATCGATGGCCCCTTTAGCATCATTGTGCGATCATTAGCACCATGAGGAGCTTCGTTGACCTCGACAGAACCTTTGGCAGCCAACCCCGCGAGCTCGGCGCCGAGCTCGCGAGAATCGATACCGGGAAGGGCCAGGAACGCCTGTTCGCCGACCAGATGCCTCAGCTGCTACGGGCACTCTCCGAGAACGCCCGCGTCGCGTCGATCACGGCCTCGAACGCGATCGAGAACGTCACCGTCGCCAAGGATCGGGCCGAACGGATCGCAGAGGGCAGCCCCCGTTTCCGCAACCGCAACGAGAAGGAGTTCGCCGGCTACCGCGACGCGATCGACTCGATCATGCGCCTGGAGCAATACGAGCCGCTCACCGTAGCGTTCCTGCTCCACCTCCACCGGCTGCTCTTCAAACACTCAGGCGGTCGCGGAGGACACCTGAAGAGCGAGGAGAACCTGATCGTCTCCTACGAGAGTGGACGTCGCGAGATCGTCTTTGAGCCACCAGACGAGCACGACACGCCGATGCTTCTCACCGAGTTGCTAGACCGCTACAACGAGGCCAAGCAGGAGGGCCGAACCCACCCAATCGTGCTCCTCGGTGCGCTGATCGTGGACCTCCTCGCGATCCACCCGGTAGCCGACGGCAACGGGCGCCTTGCCCGACTGCTCACCACCTACGAGCTGCTGGCCGCCGGCTACGGCGTTGCCCGGTATGTGAGCGTCGAGCAGCGCATCTTCGAGGCGAAGAACGCCTACTACCAGAGCCTCTACGAATCTCAGCGCGGATGGCACACCGGTGAGCACACGATCTGGCCATGGACCACATTCCTGATCCAGATCCTCGACGGCGCCTACCATGATTTCGAGCAGCGGATTGCCGCTGCAGGCACCGAGACCGGCTCAAAGCAGGACCGCGTTCGCGAGCACATCCTGCGCCACGCGCCCGCCGAATTCCGCACACGTGACATCCGGCGCGCACTCCCAGATGTAAGCCTCGCGACAGTGCGGCTTGTGCTCAACGAACTCCGCGACGCCGGCGAGATCGCTTCCACCGGAAAGGGCTCCGGCGCACGCTGGCACCAAAAGGGACGCTAGACCCGGCCCTACGCACCCCAGCTTTGCGTCGTCAGTCGCCTTGACGCACGTCCGCCGGCGCGGTATCCGCGTGGTCTCCCGATCGCGGTCTGTGCTCGCCTTGCATCTGCGTGCCTACGCCAAGCTCAACGACTCTGCCCGCACGGTCACGGGGTTTGCGTAACGTAAGGTCCTCTCCATCATCAGACGACTTCGATCCAGTCCAGCCGGCGCCCGCACAGTTCTCGCCACTGGGCTCGTCGGTGTCGTGTGCAGCGTGTCCACGTCCGGTTCGTTCGCCGGCGTCAGGAAGATCTCGTGCAGAATCGCCTCTCCGCCGTCGCCCGGAGCGAGGTTTGCGCCCCCGCGCGTGATCGTCAGGCGGTGCTTCCCCGCGCTCAGCGTCACCCGCAGCGGCGTCATCGTGTCGGGGTTGTGAGGGTTGCCGGCGAGCTGCCCGCCGATCGACGCGATGTGCCGCGCGTCCACGCTCACCTGAACGCTCGGCATCAGCTCTCCCTGAAGCCACATCTCCCACGCGCCGCCGTGGGGCAACTCGAATACTGCGCTCAGCTCGCCCGCCCCGCTCAGCACCAGTCCCGGATGGGTGTACGTCCAGCTCGGGTGCCCGGCGCCGGCGATGTCGAGCATCACCGTCTCGGGCGGGCTGGCGGCGATCAGCTGCGCCCCATCGTGGGATTCGGCGATCCGCGCCATGCGCGCTACGCTTGCGCACGGCGCCGGACGCGTGCTCGACAGGCCGAGATGCGCGATCGCCGTGGGCGCGCCCGGCCGGCGCTGCCACATCTCGTAGTAGGTCCCCTGCCACGCCAGGCGGTACGCGGAGGGAGGATCGCTCGCCAGGGGATCGCGCTGCGTGACGATGAGCGGGTAGGCGCCCCACGCCGCCGGCGGCACCCGGTCCAGGTCGATCGGAGAGCCGTGACCGCGCGTGAGCCGCAACCCGAGGGGCGGGTACATGAAGTCCAGGCCGCCCACGTCCAGGTCGCGCAGCTCGTACAACGCGTATTCGTCGAAGTCCGTGAACAATGCGGGACCCCTCCCGGCGAAGCGCTTGTTCAGCGACGCCAGCTCTTCGTAGCGCGCGGTCGGCGCCAGGTCCGAGGCGTGGTACTGCATCGCATCCGACGCCGCTATCCCGCCGACGAGCGCCACCGCCACGAGCACCGCCGCGATCCGCAGCCACCTCGGATTGGCCGACGCGCGCAGCGCCGCGATCCCCGCCCACGCCAGGAGCACGAGCACCGAGGAGCTGAGCACGAGCGCCTTGGCGCTCACCCACGCGGTCGAGTACACGGCCAGCCCAGCTCCGGCCGCCAGCGTCAGCCCGATCCAGCCGGCCAGCGCGTACTCGCCCATGTACACGACGCGCAGCGCCCCCAGCACGACGGCGATAAGCGTCACGAGCGCGATCGCGTAGGACAGCGTCAGGTGCGCGCCGGCCGGGGCCTGCTCGTAGCTGCCCACCAGCCAGGTCCCCAGCGTCTGCACCGGGCGCAGCGGTGCGGACAGGTTGCCCGGGTTGCTCGTCGAGGCGATGCTCTGAGCTACGTGCAGTGACCCGGCCAGGTCGATCCACGTGCTCAGGGCGCAGAGGAGGATGAACGCTCCCGCGGTCGCGATCAGCAGCAGCAGCTGCCGCGCGCTGTGGCGGCTCGCCATGACATCGCGGATAGCCACCACGCCCACGACCACCGCGGCCGCGAGCCCCCAGGCGCCAAACCCCACTCCGAGCGCCGACGCCCCGGCGGCGAGCACGATCGCAGGTGGGATGACGCCCGTGCGCCGCCAAAGCCAGCGTGCGTGCAGGGCGACGAGCGCGCCCAGCGTGAGGATCATTCCTAAGGAGGTGATCTCCTTGACCGAGGCGATCAGCTCATAGCCGTAGACGAGCGCCGGCACGGTGGCGGTCAGCGCGGCCAGCGCGGCCCATCCGCCGGCGAGTCCCATCCGCCGCACGAGCACCCATGCCGGTCCGGTGGCCGTGGCGAGCACGAACGCGTTGAACGGCTGGAACGCCCAGATCAGCGGTAGGCCCAGGAGGAATGCGCTGCCGCCGAACAGCGTGTCCGAGCCCGAGGGATAGCCTGTGGCGTAGTAGGAGTGGATGTACTGGCCGTAGGAGTTGCGCAGATCCAGATGCGCGTACTCCTGGCCGTGGCGCATCAGGTAGTCGGCGCCCAGCATGTGCAGCGCCGAGTCGGTCAGGCTCTGATAGGCGGAGAACGTGGGTCTGCCCGCGAACAGCACGGGCGCCAGCGCGATGACGTATGCGAGCACTCCTATCGCCAGCTGCCACCATCTGTGTTCTCGCCATCCTCGTGCGAACGTCTGCACCCTGCGCCACCCGAGCGCGAACCCGGCTGCGGCGACGGCCGCCAGCGCATACGCCGTTGACGGCGCGACGGCGGCGATGTAGGTGCTCAGCTGCGACACGGCGATCAGCGCGGCGACGCCCACTGCCGGCAGCAGCGCTCCCGGCAGGTAGCCCCCGCTCATACGGTCGACCGCGAGTCCGGCGCCCATGCACAGCAGGGCCAGCACGCATGGGTACACGAGCGTTGTTAGGACGAACATGACGGCGTGAGGCTATTCGGTCTCTCAGCCCTCGCGCGAGCTCTGTCCTCGCGCGAGCGCCCGCGATCGGCGCTCCGCTACGGTGCCGGCCATGCCCTCACCGAGGAACGTTGCGGCGGCAGACGATCCATATGTGGCGCTGCTGCGCGCGGTGAACGTGGGCGGTCGCAACGCCATCGCGATGGCGCGCCTGCGCGAGCTGCTGACCGGGCTTGGCTACGGCGCCGTGCGCACGCACCTGCAGAGCGGCAACGCCGTGTTTACGGCCGGCGGGACGCCGCCTGAGCTCCTCGGAGAGGAGATCGAGGGCACGCTGCTCGCCGAGCTCGGCCTGGAGGCGCGTGTGCTCGTGCGCACGCGCGCGGAGTTGGAGCGTGTCGTCGCCGCCAACCCGTTGTTGGATGTCGCCGGCGAGCACGCGCGGCTGATCGTCACGTTCTTGTCCGAGGCGCCGGACCGGGCTTTGGCGAGTGAGCTGGCGCCGGCCGACTTCGAGCCGGACGTGTTCGCGCTCGGCGAGCGTGAGATCTACGCCTGGTATCCGGACGGCGTCCGCGCGACGAAGCTCAGCAACGCCTTCTGGGAGCGTCGCTTCCGGGTGGTCGCGACGGGGCGCAACTGGAACACGGTCACTCGGCTGCTCGAGATGATGGGGGAGTAGGAGGAGAGAGGACTGCGCGACGGAGGTCAGCTCAGGGATGAGGCCGCGGGATGTACGGCGCGAGCTCGCGCCGGGCGATCGCTGAGCTTGTGGACCTCGTCGGGGCCGTCCGCCAGGCGCAGGGTGCGCAGGTGCGCGTAGGCGGCCGCGAGAGGGAAGTCGTCGGAGACGCCGCCGCCGCCGTGCACCTGGATCGCGCGATCGACGACCTTCAGAGCGATGTTGGGCGCGGCGACCTTGATCGCGGCGATCTCCGATGCGGGCGTGGCGGTTGCCCACTGTGTCCATCAGCCAGGCCGCCTTCAGCGTGAGCAGGCGCGCCATCTCGATCTCGATGCGCGACTCGGCGATCCAATCCTGGACGTTGCCGCGCGTGGCGATCGGCTGGCCGAACGTGACGCGCGAGACCGCTCGCCTGCACATCGCCTCGAGCGCCCGCTCGGCCGCACCGATCGCGCGCATGCAGTGGTGGATGCGCCCCGGGCCCAGGCGCGCCTGGGCGATCATGAACCCGTCGCCCTCGCTTGGCGATCAGGTTCGACGCGGGCACGCGCACGTCGGAGAAGTCGACTTCGCCGTGGCCCTCGCTGGTCGTGGTAGCCGAACACGGACAGGTCCTGCGCATGACTGTCGACGCCGGGCGTGTCGATCGGCACGAGGATCTGGCTCTGCTGGGTATACGTGGGCGCGTCTCGGCTCGCGTCTTGCCCATCACGATCATGATCCGGCAGTGCGGGTGCAGGGCGTTCGAGGTCCACCACTTGCGCCCGTTGAGCACGTACTCGTCGCCGTCGCGCTCGATCCGCAGCGCGATGTTGGTCGCGTCCGAGCTCGCGACGTCGGGCTCGGTCATCGCGAACGCCGAGCGGATCTCGCCGTCGAGCAGCGGCCGCAGCCAGCGGTCCTTCTGCGCGGGCGTGCCGAACTGGTGGAGCACCTCCATGTTGCCGGTGTCGGGCGCCGAGCAGTTGCACGCCTCGGAGGCGATGTGCGCTGCGCCCCAGGATCTCGGCCAGCGGCGCGTAGTCGCTGTTGGAGAGTCCCGCGCCGTGCTCGGCGTCCGGAAGGAACATGTTCCACAGCCCGGCCTCGCGCGCGCGTGTCTTGAGCTCCTCCATGATCGGCGGCTGGTGGTGCGGGTCGCCGGACTCGCGCAGCTGCTCGCTCGTACACGTGCCTCGGCGGGGTAGACGTGCTCGTCCATGAACGCGCTCAGGCGCTCGGTGAACTCGGTGCAACGCTCGCTCGGCTGGAAATCCATGCTGAAGTCTCCTCCCGATGGCGATGGTCATAGGATCATCGCCGATGACGCGCGAAGGAGTCAGCTACAGCGACGCGGGCGTTGATTACGAGACGCTCGACGCGGGCAAGCGCCAGGCGATCGCCCTGGCGCTGTCCACCTCCTCGCTGCTGGCGGGTCGCGGCGGGCACGCGACTCGACGCCTCGCGGGGGGAGCCGGCGTTCGCGTTCGAGCTCGGACGGGCGGACGCTGGCGTTCGTGGTGGAGGGCCTGGGCACGAAGTCGATCATCGCGCGGCAGGTGCTCGAAGCAGCAGGGGATCGACCGGTTCGCCGATGTGGCCTACGACACGGTCGCGGCGATCGTCAACGACCTGTGCTGCGTGGGCGCGCTGCCGCTGGTCGTGAACGCGTACTTCGCCACCGGCGCCTCGGAGTGGTACCGCGAGGGCGCGCGCGCGGCCTCGCTGCTGGAGGGCTGGCGCCGGGCGTGCGCGGACGCGGGCTGCGCGTGGGGGGGCGGGGAGTCGCCCGTCGCTGCCGGGGCTGGTGGACGAGCGCGAGATCGAGCTGGCGGGAGCCGCCGTCGGCGCGGTGCCCGAGGGCCGCGCGGCGATCCTCGGCGAGGAGCTCGGGCCGGGCGATGAGATCGTGCTGGTGGCCTCCAGCGGGCTGCACGCCAACGGGGCGTCGCTGGCGCGACTGCTCGCGGGCAGGCTGCCGGATGGGTACGCGACCGCGCTGCCAAGCGGACGCACGCTGGGCGAGGCGCTGCTCGAGCCCTCGGTGATGTATGTGGGGCTGGTGGCGGCGCTGCTGCGGCGTGAGCTGCCGCTGACCTACATCAGCCACATCACGGGCCACGGCCTGCTCAAGCTGATGCGCCGCGCCGCAGGCGCTGAGATACCGGATTCGCAAGCTGCCGGACGTGCCCGAGGTGTTGAGCTTTCTCGTGTCGGAGGCGGAGCTGGAGCCGAAGGCGGCTTACTCGACGTTCAACATGGGCGCCGGCTTTGCCCTGTACTGCGCGGCCGGCGCGGGCGGTGCGATCGTCGAGCTCGCCGCCGGCTTGGGCCTTGGGCGCTGCGTCGCCGGGCGCCGTGGAGGAGGGGCCCAGGGAGGTGGTGCTGGAGCCGATCGGCGTGCGCTTTGCACGGCGGCGAGCTGGAGCTCTCAGCCTGAGCTCTGTGCTGTCGTCCGGAGTCAACTCTAAGCTTGAGCTTGAGAATAAGTGATTCGGACAAGTGGGATATAGAGCGAATATCTGCTGGTGCAAGCCCGCGCCCGCCAGGCCCCCGGGCTTGCAGCCGTCGTACGCGACGGCTAATGTTCTGTGTGGAAATCGCCATTGTTCTCCGGCGCGGGTCGTCGGGGATCTCGATATCGCCGGACCGGCATGGCTCCGGAGCTACCCGGATCGAGGCGGACCTGTCCATCAAATTAGAGGAGAGAGAACCTGATGCGCAGAGCATCCACCTGTCTGGCCTTGCTCGGCCTTGCCGTCCTCGGCCTGTCGGCCACCGCTTCGGCGGCGCCGACGATCACGCTGAAAGCGGAAGCCGTACCGATCCCGGGCTTCCCGCACACCGGCAACATCCTTGGCGCGGGCACCGCGTTCAAGGCCGAGTACACGGATCTCGGGGACCGAATACGGCGGCTTCCCGCCGCCGCTGATCGGGGTCAAATTCTACGGGCCGGCCGGCGCGAAGCTGAACCCGCAGGGGTTCGCCACGTGCGCGCCGGAAGTGATTGAAAAGAGCGGGCCCGCACCGTGCCCGAAGGCGTCGATCGCCGGTCCGAAGGGCATCCGCGAGCGGTGTCGTGAGCTTCGGCACCGAACGTGTAGCGAGACGGTGACGGTGCAGCCGTTCTTCGCCCCCGGCGGCAACCTGGAGTTCTTCGCGGACGGCACTGTCGCCGGTCTCGATCGAAATCCTGTCGAAGGGCAAGGTCGTCAGCTCCTCCCCGCCGTTCGGCCCGACGGTCCATCGCCGAAGTGCCGCTGGTCGAATCGGTGCCCGGAGCGCTCGACGCGTCGGCCAAAGAAATCAACGTCGTGGTCGGCGCGGCATACAAGAAGGGCAAGAAGACGCACTACTACCTCACGGTGCCGAAGAAGTGCCCGAAGGGCGGCTTCCCGCTGAAGACGGTGATGGAATTCGGGAACGTCAGCAATCCCAAGGAACCGGGCGAAAAGGCGGAAGCCTCCTACAAGGCGCCGTGCCCCAAGAAGTAACGGCAGACGACAGCGGCGGGCTCACACGCTCTGAGGGCGCGTGAGCCCGGCCGGAGCACAAGCGAGACGGGCGGCCCCGGCGACATGGTGGTCGCCCGCCGCGCTGTTGAGAACGGCAAGGAAGGATCATCGGGTTGAGCCAGACCAGCGGGCGGAGGAGAGGCGACGGTCGCGATCGCCGGTGCTCTCTGCATGGCCGCGCTGGTCGCGGTCGTGCTGCTGGCCAGTGGCTGCGGCCTCACCGGGGGCTCGGGCGGGTATACGGTTCGCGCGATCTTCGACGACGCCGCCAACATCATCCCCGGCGAGAACGTCAAGATCGAGGGCGTCAAGGTCGGGACCGTCGGGCCGGTCACTGCCACACCGCAGCAGAAGGCCGCGGTCGTGCTGAACATCGAACACCCCCGGCTTCCAGGACTTTCGCGCCGACGCCAGCTGCACGATCGAACCGGAGGCGCTGATCGGCGAGAAGTTCGTCAACTGCCTGCCGACCCAGCCGCGCGCCGAAGGCACGCCGCTGCCGCCGCCGCTGCACAGGATCCGCGAGCGGCCAGGAAGGCGAAGGCCAGTACCTGCTGGGAGTGCAGAACACCTCCAGCCCGGTCGACGTCGATCTGCTCGACGACATCAACAGGCTGCCCGTGCGCGAGCGGTTCACGATCATCCTCAACGAACTCGGCGCCGGCCTGGCCGGGCGCGGGAGCGACCTGAACGCGGTCATCCGCCGCGCCGACCCGGCGCTGCGCGAACTCGACAAGGTCGTGGGCATCCTCGCCAGCCAGAACAAGCTGCTGGCGAAACTGGCCGTGGACTCCAACCAGGCGCTGGCGCCGATCCCGGGGGTCAAAGAACAAGATCTCGGGCTTCATCGTCCGGGCAGGACACGGTCGCGCAGGGCATCGGCCAACCAGCGCGGCGCGCTCAAGCAGAACCTCGCGGACTTCCCGCCGTTCCTGGAGCAGCTGGGGCCGGCGATGGAACGGTTCGGGCGCCTGGCCGAACAGACCACGCCGACGTTCACCGACCTGAAAGCCGCCGCGCCGGGGATCAACCAGATGTTCACGCAGCTCCCGGCGTTCCGAACAGCTCGACCACGTTCTTTACGAGCCTCGGCAAGACCGCGAAGCTCTCGGGGCCGGCGCTCGCGGCGCTGCAGCCCCTGCTGGCTCGCGTGAAAACGCTGGGGAGCGCCGCCAAGCCGTTCAGCTCGAGCCTCTCCGAACTGTTCACGAGCCTGCGCGACACCGGCGGGCTCGAGCGGCTGCTGGACTTCATCTTCGTCGGCGCGGGCGACACGAACGGCTACGACGCGCTCGGGCATTTCCTGCGCGCCGAACTCGTCGCCAACACCTGCCTGACCTACGCGTCTCGCTCCGGTGTCCGGCTGCAGCGCCAACTGTTCAGCACGACGGGCGCCTCGCTCAGCCGAAAGCGGCGCGAGCGCGAGCAAGGCCGGCGCGAGCACGAGCACGGGCCTGGTGATGGAGCGCACGCTGGCGGTGCTCAAAGGCGCGACGCCGGCGCAGGCGATCGCGAAATACCCGGGCTCGGTCTCGAGCCACCGAAGCGTTCGCCGGCGTCGGCGCTACGGGCGAAGGCGCCGCGAGCGCCCAGCCGGTCGGCGGCTCGAGCTGCCGGCACGACCTACTACACGCCCTCGCCCGAAAGCTCCGGGGCGAGTGGGATGCTGCTCAACTACCTGCTCGGCAACTGACCCGTGAAAGCACTGACACACATAGCCACGGTTGCGCTTGTCTCAGCGGCGCTGCTCCTGCCGGCGATGGCGTTCGCCGAAACGGCTACCCAGCCGGAAACGTCCACGCCACCACGACTCACCACGCCGCGCCCGCGCCGGCCACGCCGGGATCGAGCGAAGCGGGCGCCGAAACGAGTCCCGCCGCCGGCGGGCCGCAGGTGGAAGCCCAGCACGTGCAGAGCGCGACCCCCGGCGCGTCGGAAGTCTTCCGGCGGGGGCAGGCGCCCACGCCAAGACACAGGGCAAGGGCGAAACGGCGAAGAAGGCGCCGGCGGTGAGTCGCAGACTCCCGGGGGCGCCTCCGAAGCGGGCGTGAGCGCGGATCGTCGCGCGCCGTCTCCCTCGACCCTGACCCCGGCGCTGCCGCTCTCGCTCGCAGGGATCGCTCGCGGGCGTGTCCGGCTTCTTCGTAGAAAGCTTCCAGATCCCACCGTTCCTGCTGCCGATCTATCAGGCGGCGGGCACGGCCTACGGGATCCCCTGGCAGGTGCTCGCGGCGATCAACGAGGTCGAGACCGACTACGGCCGCGACCTGAGCGTCTCCAGCGCCGGCGCGGAGGGATGGATGCAGTTCCTGCCCTCGACGTGGGCCCAGTACGGCGTGGACGCCAATGGCGACGGCTTCGAGGACCCGTACAACCCGGCCGACGCGATCTTCGCCGCCGCCCGCTACCTGCGCGCGGCCGGAGGAGACACGAACATCAGGGCGGCGGTCTACTCCTACAACCACTCGCAGGCATACGTGGACTCGGTGATGCTGCGCGCGCAGCTGCTCGGAGGCACGCCTCCGGAACTGCTCGGGGCGATCACCGGCCTGACCGAGTCGCAGTTCCCCGTGCACGCGCCCTCGCACTACAGCGACGGCTTTCAGACGATCCCCGCGCGTGGGTCCCGCCCGGCGAAGACGCTCGCCGGCACGACGATCTACTCGCAAGCCGGAGCGCCGGTGATCGCGGTGCAGGACGGCGAAGTGGTGCAGATCGGCGACTCGCCCTCGCTCGGCCGGTTCGTGGCGCTGCACGACGCCTATGGCAACACGTACGTTTACGCGCAGCTGGGCAGCGTCGCCGCGCTGTATCCGGTGCTGCAGCCGCACGAGCACACCGCCGTGAGCGCGCGGATCGACCGGCCCAGCGGCGCTGTCGCTGAACCGGCGCCCAGCGGTCCCGCCACGGCCGGCGCGCAGCCGCGCTCGCCGCTGTCGGCAGGGGCGACCGTGTCGGGTCTCGCGCTGGGCGCCGCTGCGGGCCTGGAACCGGCCCCGAGCACCCCGGCGCCGGCGACCCCCGCCCAACCGGTCGTGCCGCGGACGCCCGCGCCCGCGAACGTGCGGGTGTTCACCTCCGGCCCGGACGACGTCTACCTGCACCCGCTGCATCCGGGCGTGCAGGTGCTCGCGGGGACCGTGCTGGGTCACGTCGGCGCCGAAGCGAGCGGCGCGGGGGATATAGCGCCCGGTGCGGCGGGCGCGAACCCGGGGATTGGCGAACCGCACATGTTCTTCCAGATCAAACCAGCCGGGGTGGGCGCGCCGCTGATCGATCCCAAGCCGATCCTCGACGGCTGGGTGGCGCTGGGAGACACGTCGATCTTTGGGGCGAAGGGCGAGAACCCCTTCCTTCAGACCTCACCGACGGTCGGCCAGGTGCTGCTGGAGTCCAGGGGACAGCTCGAGCAACAGGTGGCGCGCGACGCGAGCATCCACATGCGCCTCTGCGAGCGCCAGGAGATCCAGACTGGCAAGGTCGATAAGCCCGTGCTGGCGGTGCTCGAGTATCTGTCGGTGTCGGGCCTGAAGCCGACCGTGTCGGGCCTCGAGTGCGCCGGCGCGGCGCCGGCGCGCGAAGGCAACGCCTCCGCCAGCCTCGGCGATGCGGTGAAGATCACCGCCGTCAACGGCGTGCCGATCGCCGGCCATCAGGGGCCGGGCTCGATCGCGGAAACCACGATTCGCAAGCTGCTCATGCTGGAGGGCCTGAACAGGCCGCGGCGGATCGTCAGCCTGACGAGCATCCCCGGCACGAGGAACACGCTCACCAAGCCGAGCGCGCGAGACTACATCGACGTGGACTTCGGCCCTGGGGAGACAGGCGGCGCGCACGCCGCGAGCGCCTCCGGGTCGGCGCTGATGCCGAGCGAGTGGATCAAGCTGATCGCGCGCCTGGGCGAGATCCCCGACCCGACGGTCGCAAGTGGACCCTCGGCGGCAGCGATACCGGACAAGCCCGGCACGAAGCCTGCCACGGGTGAAGCGAGCGGGAGCGGCGGGCCCGCGACGCCGGGCGCAGGCGGATCGCCGGGCGGGGAAGGAGCGGCCGGTGGCCACGGTTAGCCCCCCCAGCCCACCGGCTCCGCCATCGCCACCGCCTCCGCCGCGCGAGGGCGCGCCCCGGCCCGTCCGTGGCGCCGGCGTCATGCCGCCGGGGGTAGGACGCGGGCTTGCCGTCGGCGCGCTCGCGATCGTGGTGCTGATCGTCGCCTATCTCGTGTTCTCCGGCGGGGGCGGCGCCGACTACCACCTGGGAATGAACGAAGCTGGACAGCTGGTCAGGGGCGACCAGGTGCAGGTCGGCGGCGTGCCGGTGGGCAGCGTCACCGGCATCGCGCTCACGCCCGACTTCAAGGCCCGCATCACGATCCACGTCGACTCCTCGCTGACGCCGCTGCACGAAGGCACGATCTCCGAAATCAGGGTGCCCTCGCTGACGGGGGTGGCCAACCGCTACGTGGCGCTGACCCCCGGTCCCAACAACCGCCCGGCGCTGCCCGCCGGAGCGACGCTGCCGGCGAGCGCCACGCGCGAAGTCGTCGATCTCGACCAGCTGTTCAACACGCTGAACCCGCCGACGCGCAAGGGACTGCAGCAGTTCATCCAGGGCACGGCCGAACAGTACGCCGGAGCGGGCAAGGACCTGGGCAAGGCGACCGAATACTTCGCCCCGTCGTTCGCGGCGATCGACCACTTCTTCTCCGAGCTCGTGCGCGACCAGTCAACGTTCACGAGCTTCCTCGTGGAATCGGCGAAGGCGCTGACGACGATCGCGGCGCGCAAGGAATCGCTGACGGACCTGGTCGAACACGCCGATCAGACCTTCCAGGCGATCGGCTCGCAGCAGTCAAGCCTTGCGCGCGGGCTGCGCCAGCTGCCGGGGGCGCTGAACCAGGGCAACAGGGC
This sequence comes from uncultured Solirubrobacterales bacterium, assembly GCA_963799735.1. Lineage (GTDB taxonomy): Bacteria > Actinomycetota > Thermoleophilia > Solirubrobacterales > Solirubrobacteraceae > Palsa-744. The sequence continues at coordinate 33,706 of CAWCYP010000057.1, forward strand.
GTTCGCCGAAGTCCCGCCGACGCTCACCGCGCTCACGCAGCTGACGAACGCGCAGCGGCCGAACACGAAGGCGCTCACCACCCTGTTCGCCAAGCTGCAGCCGCTCGTGACCACGGCCACGCCGGTCGTCAGCAACTTCAGCCAGGCTATCTCGCGCCCAGGGGCCGACAACGACCTGACCGAGGCGTTCGCGGCGCTGCCGGCGCTCGCCAAGGAGCTGACGACGGCCTCGCCCGACAACGTCAGGGCGCTGCAGGAATCGGTGCCGATCACCGCCTTCTTCGGCCCCTACGCGCCCGAGCTGCAGGGCACCTTCCGCGACTTCGGCCAGGCGAGCGCCTACTACGACGCCAACGGGCACTACGCGCGGGTTATGTCGGTCGCGCCCTCGTTCAAGCTGGGCGCGAACAACACCCTCACGCCGGCGAGCGCCCAGCAGGCTCTGGAAGGATTGAAGACCGGCCAGCTGCGCCGCTGCCCGGGCGCGGCCACCCAGCCTTCGGGCGACGGCTCGGCGCCGTTCACCGACAACGGCCTGCTCAGCTGCGACCCCACGGAGACGCCGTGAACCCCCGCCGCCGTGGATCCCTGGCCGGCAGCCCGCTTCTGATCGGGGCGCTGACAACGCTGATCGTCGCCGTGGCCGTGTTCCTGTCCTATAACGCCAACAACGGGCTGCCGTTCGTGCCCACGTACGACATCAAGGTGGCCCTGCCGGAAACCTCCGGCTTGCAGAAGGCCAATCAGGTGCGGATCGCGGGCACGCGCGTGGGGATCATCAGCTCGCTGACACCCACAGCAGAACCCCGCCACCGGCCGCATCACGGCGATCGCGGAACTGAAGCTGGAAAAGAGCGTGCAGCCGCTGCCGGCCGACACGCGCGCGATCGTGCAGTCGGTGTCGGCGATCGGGCTCAAGTACCTGGAACTGGAAAAGGGCACCTCGCAAAAGACGATCAAACCGGGCGGGACGATTCCCGTCTCGCAGGTGCGCGAACCGGTGGACATCGTCTCGCTGTTCAACATGTTCGACCAGAAGACGCGCAACGCGATCCAGAACAACACGATCAACTTCGGCGACGGTCTCGCCGGCCGCGGGATCGGGCTGAACGAAACGATCGCGACGCTGCGCCCACTGGTGACCAACGCAATACCGGTGCTGGCGAACATCGCCGCGCCGCAGACGGACTTTCGCAACCTGTTCCCTTCTCTCGACCGGGTCGCTTCGCAGGTCGCGCCGGTGGCGAGCACGCAGGCCGCGTTCCTCAGCGAGCTCGATACGTTCTTCTCGGCCTGGGCGGGCGTAGCGCCGTCGCTGGAACGGACGATCGAAGGAGGTCCGGCGGCACTGAAGCAGGCGACGTACTCGCTCCCGTACGAGGCGCCGTTCATCGAAAAGACCACCGAGTTCATGCGCCTGCTGCGCCCGAGCGCGAGCGTGCTGCGCACCGTCGCGCCGCAGCTGGGCCACGCCTTCGCGGTGGGCGCGGTCAACCTGCGCGCGGCCATGGCGCTCAACCAGGGCGTGGCCGAATCCTCGCAGGCGTTCGAGGCCTTCGCCCAGAACCCCGTCGTGACGCTGGGCCTTGAAGACCTCACTCAGACGGCCGAAGTCGGCGGGCCGCTGCTCGCCGGGCTCGCGCCCGCGCAGGCGTACTGCAACTACGTGACGCTGGCGTTCCGCAACGTCGCAAACCTGCAGTCGGAGAACATCGGTATCGGCACGCTGGCGCGCGCGGGGGTCGTGCTCTCCCCGACTGGCCCCAATGCCGAGGGCTTCCCCTCCAGCGGGCCGGCGAGCGGGCCGTCGGTCGAAAAGACCAGCTCGGGCGTCCCGGTCAACAACAACTACGTCCACGTCAACCCCTACCCGAACGTCGCCGGTCCCGGCCAGCCGCGGGTGTGCGAAGCGGGCAACGAGACCTACGTGCCGGGCAAAACGGAGATCGGCAACCTGCCGGCGGCCAGCGTGACCAACAACCGCGAACTGACCACCCGCGAACAGAACCTGTACGGCGAAAAGTATCCGAGCGCGACGCTCAAAGCGCTTGGGCTGACCAAGAGCGCGCCGGCAAGCATCCGCCGCCAAGAGCAAGCGCAGGGCGGCGTCCAAGGGGAAGAAATCATGAGCGGTCTGCGCTTCTGGCGACGCCACGACGAGATCCCGGTGGTCGAGCTGCGCCGGTCCAACCCGGTGCGCGTCGGCGTCGTGTTTCTCGTGCTGCTGGTGATCGCGGTGTACTTCGGCTTCACCAAGCACATCCCGTTCAAACACGGCTTCCGCCTGAAGGCGGTGTTCGCCACGGCCGTCAACGTCCACCCGAAGACGCCGGTGCGCATCGCCGGCGTGAACGTGGGCGCGGTCACCTCGATCCAGCGCGAGGGCAACGCCGGCTTGGTGAACATGGAAATCGAACCGAAAGGGCTGCCGATCCACGAAGACGCGACGTTGAAGATCCGCCCGCGGCTGTTCCTGGAAGGCAACTGGTTCGTCGAACTGCAGCCGGGCACTCCGACGGCGCCGACGGTCTCCTCGGGTCACACGATCCCGATCACCCAGACGGCAGATCCGGTCCAGCTCGACCAGGTGCTCGACGCGCTCAACACCGACACGCGCGCCAACCTGCAGAACTTCCTGCAGGGCTATGGCGACGGGCTGACGCGCAAGCCGAACGCCGCCGAAAACGCCGAACAGGACCCCGAAGTGAGCGGCCTGACCGCGGCCGCGGCGCTGAACCAGACCTACCATCGCGCGCCCTCGGCGCTGCGCGGCTCGGGGATCGTCCAGCAGGCGATCACCGGCACCGAACCGCACGACCTCTCCGAGCTGATCGCGGCGATCGGCAAGGTGACGGCGGCGCTGAACGTGCACGAGCAGCAGCTGAGCGAATGGGTTCCCAACTTCAACGCCTTCTTCGCCGCGTTCGCCGCCCAGGCCCCGAGCCTCAGCGCGACCGTCGCGCACCTGCCGGGGGCGCTGCACAACGCCGATCTGGCGTTCGCCTCGCTCCACGCCGCGTTCCCCTCGGTCCGCTCGTTCGTCACGGCGATCCTTCCGGGCGTGGAGCAGCAGGGCCCGACGATCAGCGCCGCGCTGCCGTGGATCGAACAGGTGCAGGCCTCGCTGGCGCCGAGCGAGCTCGGCGGGGTCGCCCGGGGCCTGGACGAAGCGGCCCCGACGCTCGCCCAGCTCTTCGGCGAATCGGTGCCGTTCTACAAGCAGACCGACGCGTTCAGCAAGTGCCTGACCAAAGTGTTCTACCCCGCCGGCAACACCAAGCTGCAGGACGGGGCGAGCACCTCGGGCGTGGAAGTCTACAAGGAGTTCTGGTACGCGTTCACCGGTCTGGCGGGCATCGGCCAGAGCTTCTCCGGCAACGGCGTGATGGATCAGCTTCCTGGTCGGCAACAGCGGCCAGACGGTCAAGTCGGGTCCGACGTCGATCCTCGGCACCACGCTGAAAGGCGTGCCGCTGCTCGCCCACGCGCCGCTGCCGCCGCTGGGCACGCGCCCGGCCTACCCGGCGCAGGAGCCGCCGTATCGAGCCGCTCGTGCCGTGCGACACGCAGGCGCTACCCGAATTCAACGGCCCGCTGTCGCAGGGCCCGGCCGATGGGAGCGGCGGATGAGCACCCCCGCCGAGAGCAGCCACGAGGGCGGGCTGAGCGTCCGCGAACAGATCGAGCGCTACCGCACGGGCGTTCGTCGCGGTCGTGACGATGATCGTGATCGCCGCGCTCGTCAGCGGCTACATCCTCGCGCACGAGAACCTCAAGCTGCCGGGTTGGGTGCCGGTGCTGGGTCGCAGCTACTTCACGCTGAAGGCCGAATTCCAGACCGCCCAGGCGGTGACCCCGGGACAGGGCCAGGCGGTCACGATCGCGGGCGCGAAGATCGGCGAAGTCGCGAGCGTGGATCTGCACCAGGGGGTCGGCGGTCGTGACGATGAAAGTGGTCCCCAAATACGCGCTGATCTACCGCGACGCGACCGTGCTGCTGCGCCCGAAGACGCAGCTGCAGGACATCACGATCGAGGTCAACCCCGGCGATCCGTCCTCAGCGGGCGGCTGCACAGCGGCGAAACGATCCCGCTGGCGCAGACCGCCCCGGACATCGACTTCGACGAATTCCTCGCGGGCTTCGACACCGAAACGCGCGCCTACCTGCAGCTGCTGCTGGCGGGCGCGGGCGAAGGCTTCAAGGACAACGGCAAGGCCTTCTCGGCGACGCTCAAGCGCTTCGACCCGCTCGCGCGCGACGCCCAGCTGATCGCCCAGCAGCTCGAATCGCGCCACGAAGACATCGCGCGCTCGATCCACAACTTCAAGATCTTGATGGAAGCGTTCGGCGACAGGGACACGCAGCTGGCCGATCTGATCCAGTCCTCCAACGCGGTGTTCAAAGTCTTCGGCGAAGAGGATCAGAGCGTGCAGAGCACGCTGCGCCTGCTGCCGGGCGCGCTGAGCAAGACCGAACAGGGACTCGGCAAGATCGCCAAGGCGTTCGATGTGGTCGGCCCGACGCTCAAGGACCTGCACCCGTTCGCCGCCGCGGTCGCCCCCGCCGAGGAAGCCTCGCGCGCGTCCTTCAAGACGACGACGCCGATCTTCAAGAACGACATCCGGCCGTTCGCGCGCGAAATCCTGCCCACGATCGACGCGCTGGCGCCCAGTCTGAAGGATCTGGCCGCCTCGTTCCCCAAGCTGGCGAGCAGCTTCTCGGTGCTGAACGAATTCTTCAACGAGATCGCCTACAACCCCGGCAAGAACGTCGGTGGCTTCCTGTTCTTCCTGGACTGGGACGCGCACAACCTCAACAGCGTCGTCAGCTCGGCCGACGCGAACGGGGTGCTCGGGCGCACGCCTGATCTACTTCAACTGCAAAGTGCTGCCGCTGCTCGCGCCCGTCGCGACGATCAACCCGACGGTGAACATCCTCGTCGGGTCTGACCAACCCGCCGTCGAAGGCGGCGTGCCAGAGCGCCGGCATCCTCGAAGGCGCGACGGCGTCCGCCGCGCGCGGCCGCTCCAAGTCGCCCGCGGCGGCGGCGTGTTCTCCGGCTTGAACGCGCCCGTGTTCGGAGCGAAGGGCTGAGCCGATGCAGAAGCGCGCGCCCACGCTCGGCAACATCCTCGTGATCGTCCTGTTCGCGCTCAGCTGCTTCGGGCTGCTGCTGTACCTGTGGGAGTCCTTCGGCGGGCCGGTCCCGCTGAAACCGAAGAACTACCAGTTCACCGTCGCGTTCCCGCGCTCGCTCGCGCTGGCCGAACAGTCGGACGTGCGCATCTCAGGCGTCGATGTCGGGCACGTGGTCGCGCTGAAGCTGGGCAAGGAAGGCCGCACCGTGGCGACGCTCGAACTCTCCAGCCAGTACTCGCCGATTCGCGCCGACATGCACGCGATCCTGCGCCAGAAGACGCTGCTGGGCGAGACCTACGTGCAGCTGATTCCCCAGGGCGACCCCTCGGGCAGGAGCGGGCCGTACCTGCCCGACGGCGGCAGGCTCGCGCAGAGTCAGGTCGAACCGTCGGTGACGCTCGACGACATCCTGTCGCTGTTCGACCCGAAGACGCGCAAGGACTTCGACGTGTGGATGCAGTCGGTCGCGGAAGGCATCACCGGCCGCGGCGAACAGATCAACTCCGACTTCGCCGAGCTGCAGCCGTTCGTCGAACACGCCAACCAGCTGGTGAGCATCCTCGCCTCGCAGGAAGGCGCGGTGACCGAGCTGGTGAAGAACACCGGCGAAGTCTTCGACGCGCTCGCCGGGCGCGACCATCAGTTCGAAGGATTGATCGTCAACGGACAGCGGACGTTCCACGCGGCGGCCGAAGAGAGCCAGGCGTTCGCGGCCGCGTGGAAGGCGTTCCCGGAGTTCGAGCGCAGCTCGCAGGTGGCGCTGAAGGAATTCGACAAGTTCTCCAAGATCCAGAACCCGTTCCTGGACGAATTCCGCCCGACCGAGATCCAGCTCTCCAAGCTCCTGCAGGCGGCCAAGCCGTTCGCGCCAGCGTTCAACGGCTTTTTGACCTCGCTCGGGCCGTTTACCAAGGTCGCCAAGAAGGGGTTGCCGACGGTCAAGCCGCAGCTCGACCTGACCGTGCCGCTGCTGGAAAACATCCGCCCGGTGCTGCACAACTTCGACCCGTTCTTCCAGTACCTGGACGAGTACATACCCGAGGTGCAGGCGTTCTTCGCCAACTTCACCGCCTCCACGCAGGCCCACCTCGGCAACAGCAACACAAGCGGCCAGGGTCCGCCGCTGCACTACCTGCGCTCGATGCAGATCCTGGGTCCGGAAAGCCTCGCGATCTACACCAAACGGATCGGCGTCAACCGCGCCAACCCCTACTTCCAGCCTGGCGCCTTCCGCGCGCTCGGCAACGGTGGGTCTGCAGGTGTTCGAAGGCGGCGCGTGCGCGAGCTCGGCGCCGTCGGTGAGCGGGCCGGCGAACGAAACGATCTCCGCAGGCCTGATCGAAGATCTGATCAAGTTCCACATCGCCAACGCGCCGGAAACCCCCAACGCCGTCCCCGCGCCGGCCTGCAACAAGCAGGCGCCGTTCACGTTCAACGGTCAGAGCAGCCAGTACCCGCACGTGGCGTATTCGGGGGGAGGTGCCAAATAATGCCCGACGAGTTCGAGTATCACTCCAGCGAAGTCGACCTGCTCGGCGACCCCGACGACGAGCGTTGGTCGATCCGCTGCCTGGACGTGCACAAGCGGCTGGGCGGAGCACCGGTTCTGAACGGCTTGAACCTCGCGATCCCGGATGAGACGATCACGGTCGTGCTGGGTCCGTCGGGCACCGGCAAGAGCGTGCTGATAAAGCACATCATCGGGCTGATGTTCCCGGACTCGGGGGATGTCGTCGTCAAAGGACAGTCGGTCCCGAGCCTGACGCTGCCCGACGCTGCTGGCCCTGCGGCGCAAGATCGGCGTGCTGTTCCAGGACGGCGCCCTGTTCGGGTCGATGTCGGTGTTCGACAACATTGCGTTCCCGCTGCGCCAGCACACGGACATGGCCGAGGCGCAGATCGCCAAGGTCGTCAAGCAGCGCCTGTCCGACGTCGGGCTGATGGAGGCGATCGACTACATGCCCTCGCAGCTGTCCGGAGGTATGCGCAAGCGCGCCGGATTCGCCCGCGCGCTGGTGATGGAGCCTGACATCGTGATCTTCGATGAGCCCGACTCCGGCCTCGATCCGGTCAGGACGGCGCTGCTGTGCGACCTGATCCAGGAGATGCACAAGCTCTACGGGGGGACGTACATCGTGGTGACCCACAACATCGCCTCGGCGCGGCAGATCGGCGAGTACATCGCCCTGCTGTGGCGGGGGCGGATCGTGGAGGCGGGCGACGCGGAGCGGATGTTCTCCTCGGAGAACCCGTTCGTGCGCCAGTTCCTCAGCGGCTCGGCTGAGGGGCCGCTGACGATGGATTGACGCTCGCCCGCCTCGGGCCGCGCGCTACGCCGCCACCGGGCTGGGCTTGCGTCCCAGACCCTCGAGTGCGGCGAGCATGGAGTCGAGCTCGCAGTCGATCTTGTCCGGCCAGGGCTTCGGCGGGTGCTCGTCGAGCGTCTTCAGGCCGTTGCCGGTGACGATCGCCACGATCGTGTCGTCGGGCGCGAACGCGCCTTCGCGAGCGAGCTTCTCGAGCACCGCGATCGTCGTGCCGCCGGCGGGCTCGGTCAGCAGGCCCTCGGTTGCCGCGAGCAGATCGATGCCCGCGAATATCTCAGGGTCTGAGGCAAAGCCGCCGGTGCCGCCACGTTTGCGCACCGCGTCGATCACGAGGTAGCCGTCGCCGGGGTTGCCGATCGCCAGCGAGTGCGCGGCTGTCTCGGGCGTCACCGGGTGGACCTCGGCCTCCTCGGCGAGGATCGCGGTGGCGATCGGGTTACAGCCGCTGGGCTGGGCGATGTGGATCCGGGTCGGGTCGGTCTCGGCGAGACCCAGCAGCTGCAGCTCGCCCAGGCCCTTGTGCAGGCGCGATGACAATGTGCCGCCGGCGGCCGCGGTGACGATGTGGTCGGGCGATTGCCAGTCGAGCTGCTCGACGATCTCGAACGCCGCCGTCTTGGCTCCCTCCGCATAGAACGGGCGCAGGGTGATGTTCGCAAACTCCATGCCTGTCGCCTCGGCGACTTCGCGGCAGCGGCGGTTGACTTCGTCGTAGTTGCCCTCCACCTGGCAGACCTTTGCTCCGAGCGCCGCGCACGCGCGGGCCTTCATGTCCTCGAGGCGATTGGGATAGAACACGTACGCGTCAACCCCCGCCTTGGCCGCGAGCGAAGCGACGGCGGTGCCGACGTTGCCGGTGGAGACGCACCCGATCTCCCCGCGGCCGAGCTCCAGCAGCCGCGCGACAGACATCGAGACGACGCGGTCCTTGTAGGAGAGGCTGGGGCGGCAGGTGGAGTCGTCCTTGAGGTAAAGGTTGCTGAGACCCAGCTCTGCCCCCAGCCGGTCGGCGTGGATCAGCGGGGTGTAGCCGGCATAGCGCCCGACGCGCGCCTGCGCGGAGGCGTCTACGATCGGCAGCAGCTCCTCGAAGTGCCAGATGTTCTGGGGACGCTCGGAGCTGGGGATCTCCCGGAAGTGACGGGCTGCCAGCTCGTAGTCGTAGGCGATGTCCAGACCCTTGCCGCAGTCCGGGCACGCGAACACCGTCTCGCTCAGTGGATAATGGCGGTCGCAGCGGTGGCAGACAAGACCCGTCGCGCACGAGCGCGTCTGCTCACGCGACTCCTCGGTGGGACCGCTGCTTGGTGAGGTGCTGGACGGGCTCATGCCGGTTCCAGAGAAGATACGCCCGGCCACGGCGTCTGTGTGTCGCCGTCGTTACCGAACGCGATCCACAGCTCCTCGGCGATGTGCGGCGCCAGCGGCGCGAGCAGCTGTGCGAGCACGGCAAGCGCACTCAGCAGCACGTCGCGATCGGCCGCGCTCAGCTCGTCGGTGCGCGCGAGCACGCGCTTCTCGAAGTCCTTGATCCGGTCGAACAGACGCATGACGTTGCGCACGGCGCTGTGCATCTCCAGAGCCAGCATCTCCTCGGTGGTTCGCGCAACCGCGGCGTCGCACCACTTCTCCAGACGCGCGCGCAGGTGCTCGGTCGTGTCCCTGACCTGATCCTCGGTGCCAGGAGTCGCGTTCCCGTCAGCGAGCCGATCCGGGTCGGTGTCGTGCGCCACGGCCGCGCCGAGGTGTGCCTGGGAGAAGTCCCAGACCTGAGTCAGGAACCGGTGGCAGCGCAGAACCGCCGAGTCGCTCCAGTTGAGCGTGCGCTGTGGACGGGCGGCGTACAGCGTCGCCAGGCGCACGGTGTCCGCGCCGTAGCGGGCGACGAGCTCGTCCGGGTCGACGACGTTGCCGAGGTGCTTTGACATCTTGCGCCCGTCGCGGATGACCATCTCGTGGAACAGGCAGCCCGCGAACGGCTCGCCGTCGGTGAGGAACGCGAGCGGGCCGATGTCGCGCAGCGCCTTGGTGACGATGCGCTGGTCGAACACGAAGTTGCCGCTGTCCGAGCCGGCGACCACGCGCTCGGACGGCAGCCACGCGCGGCAGATCCTCGAGCGCGAAGATCTCATCCAGCGGGCGCTCGCGCTCGGCGGGCGGCACGCACACGGGCACCCACAGCCACAGCGCGTCGAAGTGGCAGTCCAGCGTGTCGGTCTCACGCCGCGCGCGACCGCCGCAGCGCGGGCAGGTGGTCTGGACGAAGTCCTCGCGCTCAGCCAGCGGGTTGCCGGCGCCGGTGGGCTGGAGGTCGAGCGGCAGCAGCACCGGCAGTTGCTCCTCGGGCACGGGCACGGCGCCGCAGTCGCCGTCGCAGTAGACGATCGGGATCGGCGTGCCCCACGAGCGCTGGCGCGAGATCGAGAAGTCGTTGGCGCGGTAGCGCATCGCCGGGCGGACTCCCGGCACCGGCGGGGGGTCCTCGGCGGCGTCCTCGCTCCGGTCGTCGCTCACCTGTAGCGACAACCGCCCGGCGATCAGCGCGTCGGTGTGGTCGCGCGCAGGGATGCCGAGGACCGCGGTCGCGCCGAAGCGCCCGTCCACGACCGGCGAGACGAGCACCGGCAGGGGCGTGCCGTCGACCGGCGAGGGCAGCGTGCGGTGAGTGTCGATCAGCGGGATCGCCTCCGCGTCGCGGGCGTCGCGCTGCAGGCCCCCGAGCGCAGATCCTCCAGAAGCTCGCGCACGGCGGGCTCGTACGTCCAGCGATCGACGTCCGGGTGCCGGGGCGAGATCAGCACGAACCGCGCCAGCGCGACGGCGTCCTCGTGTGGGGTGAACGCCGTCAGCGCCTCGCCGTCCGGACCGAGGAGATCGACCTCGACCCCGTCCACGCGCCCGAGTACGAAGCGCTGGCTGGAGAGCGCCACCTCGTCCCAGATGCCGCTGTCCGCGAGCTCGTCCAGGCGGCGGTCGTTCTCCGGCAGGTAGGCGCTGATGCGCAGGTACCACTGCGGACGCTGGATCAGGCGCACGGGGTCATGGCAGCGCCAGCACAGCCCGCCGTCCTCGACCTGGATCGTGGCGAGGGTCGTCTGGCAGGTGTCGCACCAGTCGACGGCGCCCGTGCCGCGGTAGACCAGGCCGGCGTCGAGCAGGGTCAGGAACAGCCACTGCGACCACCGGTACATGAGCGCGTCGGAGCTCAGGAACGTGCGAGCCCAGTCAAAGGAGTAGCCCAGGCGCTGCAGCTGTCCGGTCATGTGCTCGGCGCAGCGGGCGACCCAATCGCTGGGGGACTCGCCGCGCTCGATCGCGCCCAGCTCGGCCGGCAGGCCGAAGGCGTCGAAGCCGAACGCGAACAGCACGTCCTCGCCCCGCGCGCGCTGAAAGCGCGCGTAGGCGTCGCCGATCGAGTAGGAGCGGACGTGACCGATGTGGATGTTGCCCGAGGTGAACGGAGCGGAGGGCTTGATGTAGCGGCGCGGGCGATCCGTATCCAGCGGCGGCGTGGCGAACGCGTCGCGCGCCCCCCATGCGGCCTGCCGGCGGGTCTCGATCGCGTGCGGGTCATAGCGCATGTGGCTCCCATTGCTCATAGTGATCGAGCATATCCAAGGGCATCGGCCCTGGAGCGACCGTTGCTATGCTCAGAGCCACTTGGCCGCCTTCACCGACAAGGCTCTCGCGGCGCTCCGCCGCTCTCCATATGGCCCCGCCGAGTGCGGGGTCTTCTCGTCCGCGCGGACTGAAAGGATGCGTGGATGGAGATAGAGATCGGGCGTGGCAAGAAGGCCCGCCAGGCATACGGGTTCGACGACATCGCGATCGTGCCCTCGCGGCGTACGCGTGATCCCGACGACATCGACATCTCCTGGAAGCTGGGGCCCTACCAGTTCGAGCTGCCGATGCTCGCATCCGCGATGGATGGCGTCGTCTCGCCCGAGACGGCCGGGATAATCGGCAGGCTGGGCGGGCTGGCGGTGCTCAACCTCGAGGGCATATTCACGCGCTACGAGGACGCCGACGAGCAGCTGGAGCGGATCGCGGAGCTCCCCAAGGAGGTGGCCACGCGCGAGATGCAGGACATCTACCGCGAGCCTGTCAAGCCCGAGCTGATCGCGCGGCGGATCGCGGAGATCAAGGAGCAGAAGGTCGTCGTCGCCGCCTCGCTGACGCCCCAGCGCGTGCGCGACCACTACGAGCTCGCGCTGGAGGCGGGCTTGGATGTGCTCGTGATCCAGGGGACGGTGGTGTCCGGCGAACACGTCTCGACCGTGTCGACGCCGCTGAACCTGAAGGAGTTCATCCCCAGCCTCGACGTGCCGGTTGTGGTCGGCGGGTGCGCCTCCTACCACACGGGACTGCACCTGATGCGCACCGGCGCCGCGGGCGTGCTCGTGGGCGTCGGGCCGGGCGCGGCGTGCACGACCAGGGGCGTGCTCGGCATCGGCGTGCCGCAGGCGACCGCGATCGCGGACGTGGCGCATGCACGCTCGACGCACATGCTGGAGACCGGCGAGTACTGCCAGGTCATCGCCGACGGCGGGATGCGCAACGGCGGGGACGTGTCCAAGGCGATCGCGCTGGGCGCGGATGCGGTGATGATCGGCTCGCCGCTGGCGCGTGCCTACGAGGCGCCGGGCAGGGGCTTTCACTGGGGCATGGCCACGTTTCATCCGACCCTGCCACGCGGCGCGCGGGTGGCGACGACGCAGAACGGCACGCTCGAGGAGATCCTGGTCGGTCCGGCGCGCGAGAACGACGGCACGTTCAACCTGTTCGGCGGGCTGCGCACGTCGATGGCGACATGCGGGCACAAGGATCTGGCCGAGTTCAACCGCGCGGAGGTCGTGATCGCGCCGGCGCTGCAGACCGAGGGCAAGGCGCTGCAACGCGACCAGGAAGTCGGCATGGGGGCCGTCAACGGGAAGGCAGCCGCTCTGGTCAATGACTGATACCGCTGTCACGGCGCCTGAGCCCGTCGCCGAGCAGCGGAGCACCCCGCCCGCAGCCAGGGAGGAGGTGGTCGTCCTCGACTACGGCGGCCAGTACAGCCAGTTGATCGCCCGCAGGATCCGGGACTGCGGCGTGTTCAGCGAGCTGCTCCCGCACAGCGTCCCGCTGGAGGAGGTGGCGCGGCGCAAACCGCGCGGGATCGTACTGTCGGGCGGGCCGGCGTCGGTGTATGCGCCGGGCGCGCCAAAGCTCGATCGAGGATTGCTGGAGCTCGGGGTGCCGGTGATGGGCATCTGCTACGGGATGCAACTGCTCGTGCACGAGCTCGGCGGGCGGGTGGAGGAGGCCGAGGTGGGGGAGTTCGGCCGCTCGGACCTGACCGTCACCCAGCCGGGGCGACTGCTGAAGGGGATGCCGAAGGAGCAGACGTGCTGGATGAGCCATCGGGACACCGTGATCGAGCCGCCGCCCGGGTTCGCGGCACTGGCGTCGTCTAGCGTCTCGCCGGTGGCGGCGGTGGAGGACACGCAACGAAATATCTACGGGATTCAGTTCCACCCCGAGGTCGTGCATACGCCCTACGGGCAACAGATCCTGACGCGATTCCTGACGGATATCGCCGGCTGCGAGCGGAGTTGGTCGGCGGCGGGGATCGTGGAGGACCAGGTCGAGCGTATCCGCGCGCAGGTGGGCGATGGGAAGGTGATCTGCGGGCTGTCGGGCGGCGTCGATTCCTCGGTGGCGGCGCTGTTGGTGCACAAGGCGGTGGGTGATCAGCTGACGTGCGTGTTCGTCGACCACGGGCTGATGAGAAAGGACGAGGGCGAGCAGGTGGTGAGCGCGTTCAGGGACACGTTCAAGGTGGCGCTGGTCGCGGTCGACGCGGAGGAGCGGTTCCTGGAGAAGCTCAAAGGCGTGACCGAGCCGGAAGCCAAGCGCAAGGCGATCGGGGCTGAGTTCATCAGGGTGTTCGAGGAGGAGGCGGCGAAGATCTCGGTCGTGGACCCGCCCGGGTATCTGGTGCAGGGGACGCTGTACTCGGATGTGATCGAGTCCGGCGGTGGGACGGGGGCGGCGACGATCAAGTCCCATCACAACGTTGGGGGGCTGCCGGAGGATTTGAAGTTCGAGCTGGTCGAGCCGCTGAGAGCGCTGTTCAAGGACGAGGTGAGGGCGGTCGGCGCCGAGCTGGGATTGCCCGAGAGGCTGGTCTGGCGCCAGCCGTTTCCGGGACCGGGACTGGCGATCAGGATCGTGGGGGGAGAGGCGACGAAGGAGCGGCTGGACGTGCTGCGCGAGGCCGATCACATCCTGCAGGAGGAGATCAGGAGGGCCGGGTTGTACCGCGAGCTGTGGCAGTCATTCTGCGTACTCCCGGACGTTCGGACAGTCGGCGTGCAGGGAGACGTGCGCACGTACGGATACGTGGTCGTCATACGGGCGGTGACGAGCGACGATGCGATGACGGCCGACTGGGCGCGGCTGCCGTACGACCTGCTGGAGACGATCACCTCACGCATGATCAACGAGTTGCGCGAGGTCAACCGGGTCGTGCTGGACATCACCAGCAAGCCGCCGGGAACGATCGAGTGGGAGTAGCCCGGAGCCGCGACCGGATGCGATTTCGCCTATGATGTTGCGCTGCGCCGCGCGCTGACGTGCGGCCTTTTTTACGCGATGACGACCTCGATGAAGACATATGTGGCCAAGCCCACCGATCGCGAGCGCAACTGGCTGGTGGTAGACGCCAACGGCAAGACCCTCGGCCGTCTGGCGACGCAGATCGCGGACGTTCTGCGGGGCAAGCGCAAGCCCGAGTACACCCCGCACATCGACACGGGCGATTTCGTCGTGGTGATCAACGCGGAGAAGGTCGCGGTGACCGGGAGCAAGCGGACAGACAAGCGCTACTACCGCCACTCGGGCTATCCGGGCGGACTGCGCTCGCGCACGTTCGAGGAGATGATCGCGCGCCGGCCGGAGGAGGTCATCAGGCTCGCCGTCAAGGGGATGATGCCCCGTAACCGGCTCGCGCGCAGGCAGATCACGAAGCTCAAGATGTACGCCGGTCCCGAGCATCCGCACATCGCGCAGAAGCCGCAACCACTGGAGATAGACTCACGGTCGGCTGGACGCCAACCGTCGCCATCAGAACGCGGAGCCGGAGGCTCCGCGGGGGACTAAAGATATGGCCGACGACGACGAGACGCCCGAGACGCCCGCGGAGGAGACACCCGCCGAGCGCGCGGTCCCGACGGAGGAGGCGACGGAGATCGCCGGGTCCGCCGAGGATGCGCCGCTGGAGGCGTTCGAGGAGGCGCGCAGGAGCGCCCCGACGCCGAGCCATCCGGCGAGGCCGCCGAGCAGTTCGAGCCGATCCCCGGCAACGCTGTTCCAACCGAGGAGGCGACGGAGATCGCCGGGTCCGCCGAGGACGCGCCGCTGGAGGCAGCGCAGGAGCGCGCGGAGGCCGAGCTGATCGAGGGGGTCATCGCCGAGGCGGTGGCTGAGGAGATCGTCGCGGAGGCTGTCGCCGAGGAGATACTCGAGGAGGTCATTGAGGAGGCCGTGGCCGAGGAGATTGCCGAGGAGGTCCTCGCCGAGGCTGAGGCCGTCGCAGAGGAGGAGGACGAGGAGGAGATCGACGAGGAGCCCGCGCCACGCGAGAAGCCGGCGGTTCCGGGAGCGCATCTCGAAGTGGACATCGTTCCCGAGGGAGTGGATCCGCTGGGTCGCGACACTGATCTCGCCGACCCGTACGCGAGCGTCGCGGAGGCGTATGAGGAGATCGAGGGGGCCGAGGCCGAGGCCGAGAGCGAGCTCCTCCAGGACGAGGAGGTGCTCGCCGAGCCGATCGCGACCGCGGCGATCGATCTCGCCTCCGGGGCGAGGTATCGGGCGACCGGCAAGCGCAAGACCGCGATCGCGCGCGTGACGCTGCGACCGGGCACCGGCACATATCTCGTCAACGGACGCGTTCTGGAGGAGCACTTTCCGAGGGTGACGTTGCAGCGCAACATCCGCCAGCCGCTCGAGACGGTCGGCTATCAGGAGCGCATGGACGTCATCGCGCGCCTGCACGGCGGCGGCATCTCCGCGCAAGCGGGCGCGTTGCGCCACGGCGTGTCCAGGGCGCTGCTGGAGGCCGACCCCAACCTGCGGGGCGAGCTCAAGCGCAGAGGATTTTTGACTCGCGACTCGCGCGCGAAGGAGCGAAAGAAGGCCGGGTTGAAGAAGGCGCGCAAGCGTCCGCAGTTCTCCAAGCGCTAGCGACGAGAGTTCGAAGGGGGCGAATGACTCGCAAGCTGTTTGGCACTGACGGCGTTCGCGGTGTGGCCGGCGAGCTGCTGAGCGCCGAGCTGGCGCTCGGTCTGGCCCAGACGGCGACACGTCTCGCGCGGGCAGAGCGCCCGCAGGTGCTGATCGTGCGCGACACGCGTGAGTCGGGCGAGATGCTCCAGGCCGCCGTCGCCGCGGGCGTGGCCGCGGCCGGGGGGGACGCGCTGCTCGGCGGTGTGCTGCCTACCCCCGCCGCCCCGCTGCTGATCGCTCGCTACGGCTTCGATCTGGCCGCGGTGCTGTCGGCGTCGCACAACCCGTTTGCAGACAACGGGATCAAGTTCTTCGGCGCCGACGGCTACAAGCTGAGCGACGAGACCGAGGCGCAGATCGAGCGCGAGCTGGAGCGGGCTACGGGCGGGCAGGCCGGGACGGGGAGTGCGGCCGAGGCGGGAGTGCCCAGAATCGGGCGTATCCGCGAGCTGCGAGGCGCCGGAGAGGACTACCTGCGCGAGCTGCACACACGCTTCGCCGACCTCGATCTCGCGGGCCTGGACGTGCTGCTGGACTGCGCCAACGGCGCCACGTACGAGGTTGCGCCCGAGATATTCAGACGCCTCGGGGCGAACGTCACCACCGTGGCGGACAGCCCCGACGGGCGTAACATCAACGCCGACTGCGGCTCCACGCACGTCGAGCAATTGGGCGAGCGGGTCCGCGAGGGAGGGCATGGGCTGGGATTTGCATTCGACGGTGACGGCGACCGCGTGCTCGCGGTGGACCGGATGGGGACGGTCGTGGACGGGGATGAGCTGATGGCGCTCATGGCGCTGCACCTGCGCGAGCGGGAGCGTCTGAACGGCGACGGCGTGGTGGTGACGGTGATGACTAACTATGGCTTCCATTCCGCGATGGAGCGGGCGGGCGTGGCGGTGGCGATCACGCAGGTCGGGGATCGGTATGTGCTGGAGGAGCTGCGCGCCCGCGGGTGGGTGCTGGGCGGTGAGCAGTCGGGCCACATCATCGACATGGGCTTCAACCACACGGGCGATGGAATCGCCGGTGCGCTGCTCACTTTGGAGGCGTTGGCCGGTCGCGATCTGAGCGAGCGCGACGCGATGGAAAAGCTGCCCCAGCGGCTGGTGAACGTGCGCGTGCGCGACCGCCAGGCGCTGCACGGCGCGGATGCCGTCACCGCGGCCGTCCGGGCCGAGGACGAGGCGCTGGCCGGGCGCGGACGCGTGCTCGTGCGCCCGAGCGGGACCGAGCCGCTCGTACGCGTGATGGTCGAGGCGCCGAGCGACACCGAAGCGCAGCAGGTCTGCGATCGGCTGGTCGAGCTGGTACAGCGCGAGCTGGCCTGAGCTTGGTATGTAGGGTAGAGGGTGTTAGTGCGTATAACTATAGTATTGATCGAAAGATAAAGGGGCGGATGTTGTTTTATAAAAATTTGAGGTCGGTGTGACTATAGTTATACTAAGCTTTCAAAAGTTAATACGTTCATCTCTCCTCCTCCGGTCAGACCTGGATAAGTGTCCAGTCGCCCAAGTTGCAAGGAGGGTCGCTGATATCTTCGAGCGATGTGCGGGATCGTCGGCTATGTCGGTAAGCGTCCCGCCCGCGAGCTGCTGCTCGGTGGGCTGAGACGGTTGGAGTACCGGGGGTATGACTCCGCCGGGATATCGGTCATCGCCGAGGACCGGATCGAGGCGGTGCGCGCGGTCGGCAACCTCAGCGCGCTCGAGGCCAAGCTCGCGTCGAACGATGCCCGCGAGCGCGAGTCCGGATCGCCGGTGGCGGTTGCCGCCAGGCCGGCCACGACCGGCATCGGCCACACGCGCTGGGCGACCCACGGGCGCGTCAGCGAGGAGAACGCCCATCCCCACTGCGACTCCGGCGATCGCGTGCACGTGGTCGTGAACGGGATCGTCGAGAACTACATGACGCTGAAGGAGCGCCTCCTCGCGCAGGGCAGCGTGTTCACCTCCGAGACCGACGCCGAGGTGATCGCGCACCTGATCGCACACCACTACGACGGCGACCTCGCCGGCGCGGTGCGCGCCGCCTACGCAGAGCTGGAGGGCCACTACGCGTTCGTCGCGATGAGCCTGGACGAGCCCGAGACGCTCGTCGGCGCGCGGCGTGAGTGCCCGCTGATCGTCGGCCGGGGCGAGGGCGAGCAGTTCGTGGCCTCCGCGGTACCGGCCTTCTTGGCGCAGACGCGCCGGGTGCAGTACGTGGACAACGACGAGATCGTCGTGCTGCGCCCCGAGGGCGTCACGATCACGACTCCCTCAGGCGTTGAGCTGCCCCGGCCGGTCGAGACGGTCGACTGGGACGAGGACACGGCCGAGAAGGGCGGCTATGAGACGTTCATGCTCAAGGAGATCCACGAACAGGCCGACGCGGTCGCCGAGACGATCGCGGATCGCACCGCCGCGGGGGATGGCGTTGACCTCGACGAGCAGGGCGCGCTGGACGAGGCGCTGCTCTCCGACGTGCGCCGGATCGTGGTCGTCGCCTGCGGCACCTCCTACCACGCGGGTCTGATCGGGCGCTACGCGATCGAGGAGTGGGCGCGGTTGCCGGTCGAGATGGACATCGCCTCGGAGTTCCGCTACCGCAACCCCGTGCTGGGCCCAGGCGACCTCGTGGTCGGGATCAGCCAGTCCGGCGAGACCGCCGATACGCTCGCCGCGATGCGCATGGCGCGCGAGCGTGGCGCGAGGGTGCTGGCGATCACTAACGTGATGGGCTCGCAGGCCACGCGCGACTCAGACGGCGTGCTGTTCACGCGCGCGGGTCTCGAGATCGGGGTGGCGGCGACGAAGACGTTCCTGTGCCAGGTCGCGGTCATGTATCTGCTCGGCCTGCGCCTCGCGCAGCTGCGCGGCACGCTGGCACCCGAGCGCGTGAGCGAGCTGGTGGCCGAGCTCAAGCGTCTGCCGCACTGCATCGCCGAGCTCACGGGCGAGGCCGGCGCCGTGGACGGTGGCGGGATCGAAGAGCAGGTGCGGGCGATCGCCGACGCGCACTGGCGCAGCGAGTTCTTCCTGTACATCGGCCGCCACGTCGGCCTGCCCGTCGCGCTGGAGGGGGCGCTGAAGCTGAAGGAGATCTCCTACATCGCCACCGACGCGTACGCCGCCGGCGAGATGAAGCACGGGCCGATCGCGCTGCTGGACGAGCAGACTCCGGTCGTCGCCGTCGCCACCGACTCGCCCGTGCTGGAGAAGATCGCCTCGAACATGCAGGAGGTGCGCGCCCGCGGCGCGCACGTGATCGCGATCGCCACGGCCGGCAACGAGCGGATCTCAGGTCACGCTGATTCCGTCATCTACGTGCCGGCCGTCGACTGGATGCTGCAGCCGATCCTCGCGGTGATCCCGCTGCAGTTGCTCGCCTATGAGATCGCGCGCCGGCGCGGGTTGAACGTCGACCAGCCGCGCAACCTCGCCAAGACCGTCACCGTCGAGTAGCCGCCGAGTGCTCGCGGGCGCCGCTTTGCGAAGTGTGCCGTAGCGGCAGGACCATTAGCATCGCTCGACAGTGGATACGCTACCCGACTGGCTGACCCCTCTGCCCGACACCGAGCGCATGCGGGCGATCGATCGCTGGGCGATCGAGGTTCACGGCGTGCCGTCGCTCGACCTGATGGAGCGCGCCGGCGCCGGCGTCGCGCGCGCGGTCGAGCGGCTCGTGCCCGACGGTCCCGCGGTCGTGGTCTGCGGCAAGGGCAACAATGGTGGCGACGGGCTTGTCGATCGCGCGTCTGCTGCGGGATGCCGGAAGGGAGGTCACGGTTCTGTGTACAGCGCCGCCTGACGAGTTCACGGGTGATGCGCAGGACAACCTCCAGCGCCTGCCCGGCGACGCTCCGCTGGATCTCGCCCAGGGCGTGGCCGCGCTCGGCGGGGCGAGCGTCATCGTCGACGCCCTGCTCGGCACCGGCTTCGCCGGTGAGCCTCGCGGCCCGGTCGCTGAGGCGATCGACGCGATCGAGTCCTCCTCAGCGCCTGTGGTCAGCGTGGATATCCCATCTGGCGTCGATGCGTCCACGGGCGTCGTCTCCGGCGCTGCCGTGCACGCGGCGAGGACCGTCACGTTTCACGCGGCCAAGCCTGGCCTGTACATTCACCCGGGCAAGGCTCACGCGGGCGAGATCGAGGTGCTCGACATCGGCATTCCCCGCGGCGCCCCTGTAGACGCCGAGCTCGGCCTGATCACGCCGGCGATCCTGCGTCTGCTGCCGCGCCGGACGGCCGATTCGACCAAGTTCTCCTCCGGTCACGTCCTCGTCGCCGGTGGCTCGCGTGGCCTGACCGGGGCGCCACGCATGGCCGCGCTCGGCGCGATGCGCGCCGGCGCCGGCTACGTCACGGCCTGTGTCCCCGCCTCACTGCAGTCGATCATCGTGAGCGGCGGCCCGCCCGAGCTGATGACCCGGGGCTTGCCGGACGAAAACGGCGTGCTGACGCCCGCGGGCGTCGAAGTAGTGCTCGAGGCCTCACGTCGCGGAGGAGCACTCGCGCTCGGTCCCGGACTCGGGCGCGGCGAGCACGCGATTGCGTTCGCACGTGCCCTCGCCGCTCGCGCCGAGGTTCCGCTCGTGCTCGACGCTGACGGCCTGAACGCGCACGCCGACTCCGGCGCGCACGGGGCCGGGCACCTCGACGACTTGGCCGCTCGTGATGCTGCGACAGTCCTCACCCCGCACCCCGGCGAGCTCGCGCGGCTGCTCGACACCGACACCGCCCACATAGCGCGCGAGCGCCTGGCGCACGCACGCCTGGCGGCCGAGCGGGCCCGGGCGGTGGTCGTGCTCAAGGGCGACGACACGCTCGTCGCCGATCCCTCCGGCATGGTCGCCGTCAGCGCCGGTGACAGTCCCGCGCTGGCGACCGCGGGCACGGGAGACGTGCTCTGCGGGGTCATCGCCGCGCTGCTCGCCCAGGGCCTGCCGTCGTTCGCCGCGGCCGCGGCCGGTGTGCTGCTGCACGCCGAGGCCGGCCGTCTCGCGGCACGCGCACAGGGTGCGCCCGAGGGAGTGATCGCCTCCGACGTGATCGCCTCGCTTCCGGCCGCACGGACGGTCGTGACATGAGCGCCGCGCGCTGCCGTGGCATATGTCGATCCGGATGCGGTCGCGCACAACTGCGCCCGCCTGCTCGACGCGCTGGACGGTTCGGCGCTGTGCGCGGTCATCAAGGCCGACGGCTACGGCCACGGCGCTGTCTGCTGCGCTGGCGCGGCCCTGCGCGCCGGCGCCACGTGGCTGGCGGTGGCAACGCTCGCAGAGGTCGCAGGAGCTGCGCGACGCCGGCATCGAAGCGCCCGTTCTGATCATGGGCGCGCTGCGCGACCGCGCCGAGCTCGAGCGAGCGATCGAGCTGCAGGCCGACATCACCCTGTGGCGAGAGCGTTCTGTTGCGCTCGCCTCCGAAGCAGCCTCGCTGGTCTGTAGTGACGCGCGCGTACACGTCAAGCTCGATACCGGCATGGGTCGCCTCGGTACCCGCGATCCCGCCGAGGCCTCGCGCGTCGTCGCGGCCGCGGTCGCCGCGCCCGGCGTGTGCCTGGCGGGCGTCATGACCCACTTCGCCACTGCTGACATACCCGATGACGACGGCTTCTTCGAGCGTCAGCTCGCCGACTTCGCCACCTGGGCGGGCCCGGTCAAGGCAGAGCATCCCGACATCGTCGTCCACGCGGCCAACAGCGCGGCGGTTCTGCGCGAGCCGCGCGCGTGCTTCGACATGGCCCGCTGTGGCATCGCCGTCTACGGCCTCGATCCGTTCAACGAGGATCCCTTTGCGCACGACCTCGGCCCGCGCTCGAGCTCGACCTCATACATCGCCGAGGTCAAGCCCTGCCGGATCGGTGAGAGCACCGGCTACGGGCGGCGCTACCTCGCCGAACGCCACACTCACCTCGGAGTGCTACCGATCGGCTACGGCGACGGCTTTAGGCGCGCGCTGTCGAACAACGCCGACGTCCTCATCGCCGGCTCCCGCCTGCCGCTGGTCGGGACCGTCAGCATGGACAACGTCGCCGTCGACCTCGGCCCCGATCCCGCCGCGCTGGAGCTGTGCGGCGCCGAAGCGGTCCTGATCGGCGCGAGCGGTCCCGAGCGGATCACCGCCGAGGAGCTCGCCCGGCGTATGGACACGATCAACTACGAGATCGCCTGTGGCCTGTCCGCGCGCGTGGAGCGCTCATACCGTCCCCGTTCGCCGGCGGTTCCGTGAGTGAGAAGGCGCCCGGCGAGGCGCTGCGCGCCGTCCGCGCGGCGCTCACCGACACCCCCACCTGGCTGGTCGGCGGCGCCCCGCGCGATCGCGCGCTGGGGCGCGACACGTTCGACCTCGACATCGTCGTCGATGCTGCTCCTGAGACCGCCGCCCGCGCGATCGCCCGCGCCGCCGGCGGGGCCGCCTGCTTTGAGCTGTCCGGGGATTTCTCCGGCTGGCGCGTGCTCGCGCGCGATCACTCCTGGCAGGTCGATGTCCAGCCGATGCGCGGCGGCTCGCTGGCCGCCGACCTGGCGCTGCGCGACTTTACCGTCGGTGCGATTGCTCAGCCGGTCGCCGGCGGCGAGCCGATCGACCCCCTCGGAGGGTTCGCCGATCTCGCGGCGCGGCGTCTGCGCATGGCTTCTCCGCGTGCGTTCGCTGACGATCCCCTGCGCGTCCTGCGCCTCGTGCGGCTGGCGCTCGACCTCGGCTTCGAGTCTGATCCCGACACTTCGCGTGCCGCCCGTGCCGCCGCGCCTGACCTGCGGCGCGTCTCGGGCGAGCGCGTGTTCATGGAGCTGCGCCGCATCGTCGCCTCTCCCCGCGTGCTCGACGGCCTGAGCCTGATGGATTCGCTTCAGATCACCGCGGCCGTGCTGCGGAGAGCTCGACGTCCTGCGCGGCGTCCAGCAGAGCCGCTACCACCACCGCGACGTTCACGGTCATACGCTCGAGGTGCTCGAGCGCGTGACCGCCCTGCAGGCCGACCCAGGCGCCGTTCTTGGCGCCGGTGAGCTCGCCGGGCCCGTAACCGCGCTGCTGGCAGAGCCGCTCGCGGACGAGCTCACGCGCGGCGATGCCCTGCGCTGGGGCGCCCTGCTGCATGACGCCGCCAAGCCGCTCACCGGCGCCATGCGCCCGGACGGTCGCGTCACGTTCCTCGGTCACGACACCCGCGGCGCCGAGCTGGCGCGCTCGGTCCTCGAGCGCCTGCGCGCGAGCGAGCGCCTGCGCGCCCACGTCGCAGCGCTCGTACGCCACCATCTGCGCCTCGGCTTCCTCGTCCACGAGCCCCAGCCTCTCGCGCGGCGCACGGTCTTCGACTACCTGCAGACCACCTCGCCGGTCGAGGTCGACGTCACGCTCCTGTCGGTCGCCGACCGTCTCGCCACCCGTGGCGAGGGCGCTGCTGAGTCGATCGACACGCACCTGGACCTGGCGCGCCCGATGCTCGCCGACGCCTTGCGCTGGCGCGCGACGGGAGCACCCCCGCCGCTGTACCGCGGCGACGAGTTGGCCGCCGCCCTGGAGATCCCCACCGGCCCGCGGCTCGGCGAGATCCTGCGTGAGCTTGCCGCCGCGCAGTACGCGGGCGAGATCTCCACCCGCGAGCAGGCCCTCGCCCACGCCCGCGCCTTCAGCGCCTCGTCTACCCTTCGCAGTCGATGACCGACCCGACCTGCATCTTCTGCAAGATAGTCACCGGCGAGCTGCCCTCTACGATCGTCGACGAGGACGAGCGCACGGTGGCCTTCATGGACATCGCCCCCGCCACGCGCGGGCACGCGCTCGTGATCCCGCGCGCGCACAGCACGGACCTGCTGACCGTCGATCCCGAGGACCTCACCGCTGTCGTGCTCGCGTCCCAGCGCCTCGCGGCGCGCGTCTTGGAGCGCCTGTCGGCCGACGGCGTCAACCTTGTCAACTCCTGTGGCGCCGTCGCCTGGCAGACCGTGTTCCACTTCCACGTCCACGTCATCCCGCGCTACACGGGCGACCCGTTGCGCCTGCCCTGGGTCCCCGCGCCCGGCGATCCCGCGGAGATCGCGGCCGCCGCGCAGGAACTCGCGGGCGCGCCGCGAATCTAACTCAACCGCACCATCTGCCCTGCGGGCGTGTTCAATGACGCATATGCGACGCACAACCATTGCGATCCTGGGGGTCCTCGCGCTGCTGCTGGCGCTGCCCTCGCTCGCGCCCGCGACCCTCACCGAAGTCGGCGTCATCGGTGCTACCACGCCCGAAACCGTGCCCAGCTGTCCCTCCAGCCCGTGCCTGGCCGTCAGCCGCACGACCGGCTTTCAGGTCAAGGTCGGCTCCGCGATCAACCCCCTGTCCGCTCCGCGCGCCGGCACGATCGTCGC
Source organism: uncultured Solirubrobacterales bacterium (assembly GCA_963799735.1). GTDB lineage: Bacteria > Actinomycetota > Thermoleophilia > Solirubrobacterales > Solirubrobacteraceae > Palsa-744. Next base: position 57,788 of record CAWCYP010000057.1, read on the forward strand.
CTGGACGATCTCCCTCGGCAAGCCCAGCGCCACCCAGATCAAGTACTTCAACGCCAACGAGGGCGGCGCGAGCGAAGCCGGCATCGCCGTCCTGCGCCCCCAGAAGAAACCGAACCTCACGTACAAGCTGATCGCGCAGAGCCCGCTCGTCAAGCTCGAACCGTACTTCGGCAAGACCGCCCAGTTCCCGCTCGAAACCACGCTGCAGGTCAAAAAGGGCGACGTCATCGCCCTGACCGTGCCCTCGTGGGCGCCCGCGCTCGCGCTCGGCTTCGCCAACACCACCTCCTGGCGCGCCTCCCGGCCCAAGACCAGCTGCTCGAGCACCTCCACCCAGACCGCCCACACGCAGATCGGCACCAACGTGCAGTACTACTGCCTGTACCGCACCGCCCGCCTGACCTACAGCGCGACGCTCATCTCCACACCTTAGGGCGACGCTGGCCGGCGCGAATCCTGCGTCCTCGGTCGCTCGCGTGCGTAGCACGGCCACGCTCCCTGCGTCCTTGGCTCGCTTGACCAGCGACGCCCTAGAAGGTATTGGCGTTAGGGTGCACCGGTGCCGCCGGCTTCGCTGCCGCCTTTACTTTCGGTTTTGGAGGCAGCTTCTTCTTTGCCTTTGCTCGTTCCACCCGCGGAGGTGCCGCCGGCGGCCGCTTCGCCTTCGCTCGAGCTGCCTGTGCCGCTGCTGCTGCTCCCGCTGCTGCTCGATGCCGAGCTCGGTTCGCTTTCGCCACTGGACGAGCTGGGTTCGCTTTCGCCACTCGTTTTTGCTTTGGTCGTCGCGGTCGTCGAGGTCGCCGTCGTCTGAGTCGCTTCCTTTTCGGCGCTTGTATTCGTCGGCGGGGTGATTTCCGGTGTGGTCTTCGGCGTCACGTCCGAGATGTTGCTCGAACCTCCGCACGCGCTCAGTCCCACGCCGCACGACGCCAGTGCCAGCACACTCGCCAGGGCCATGGCGCCACGGCGCGCGCGACGGCTGGGCTCGCGGATGGGTTCTGTGCCTGCGCTCACGCGCTCACGCTCTCAGACCGGGGCGCCGAGCGGCCCCATGCGCCGCTCGCACGTCGGGCAGTCGTTCAGATCCCTCTGCGCGAGCTGGTCGCACCACGGGCAGAACCGTAGGCTCTCCACCGCCCACGGCAGCTTCGAGCTCGACGGCGCCAGCGGCAGCAGCTTGCCGACGATCTCCATCTCCTCGCCGGTATCGCGGTCGGTGTAGATCTCCTCGGGTTGCGCCTCGATCACGACCTCCCGCCCGCTGGCAGGGTTGCGCAGGCGGTAGCGCTGTTGCGTGCTCATACGCAGGGGACTTTACCGAAAACGTGCCGTCGTTCTGTCCGGTGGGCCGTGTCGAGTCCGGCATAGACGTGTCGTGCGCCCTGCGCCGATCTCTACCACGGGGGCGAGCCCGCGGCGAATAGGCTCCAATCGGTGCGCATCCTCATCTTCCACGGCTACCTGCTCGATGGGACCGGCTCGAACGTCTACAACGCGCGCCTGGCCGCGGCACTCGTCAGTCTGGGCCACGAGGTTCACCTGCTCTGCCAGGACCGCCATCCCGAGCGTCAGCCGTTCGTGGATGCAGCCGGTGACTGGGACACCAGGAGCCTGCGCGTGCGAGTCCTACGTATGGACGATCCCGCGCGCGCTCGGGACACGCTCGTGGACGAAGCACCGGGAGGTGACTCCTGCGAGGGCGGCGTGCGCTGCACGGTCTACCGGCCGAACATCGGCGCGCTGCTGCCGGTGTACGTCGCCGATCGCTACGAGGGGATCGAAGCGCGGACGTTTGCGGAGTGCAGCGACGAGGAGGTGGCTCGCTACATCGACACGAACGTCGCCGCCGTGCGCGATGTGGCGGCCCGCGTCCATCCCGACGTCGCGCTGGCCAACCACCTGGTGATGGGGCCGGTCATCCTCGCTCGGGCGCTTGGCGGTGAGGTGCCGTACGCCGTCAAGGTTCACGGCAGCGCGCTCGAGTACACCGTCAAGCCGCACCCCGAGCGTTTTCTGCACCTGGCCCGCGAGGGCGTCGCCGGCGCCCGCGCTGTGCTCGTAGGCTCCCACCACACAGCCGCCAGCCTGTGGCAGGCCCTTGGGGATCCAACACTCGAACAGCGCACCCGCCTCGGCCCGCCGGGTGTGGACGTCGAACGGTTCGTCCCCCGTGATCCGGATGAGGCTGCTGTCGGTTTGCGAAAGCTGATCGCTCGCCTGTGCTCAAACACCTCCACACCCGCGGAGCTAGAGACCTCTGCGAGCGTGTTTGCCCGTGACGATCATGCTGCCGCGGCCGCTCTGGACCGTCTCGATCCCGAGCACGACCGGCTCGTGGCGTTCGTTGGCAAGCTGATCGTCAACAAGGGCGTCGACCTGCTGCTCGCGGCCTGGCCGCTCGTGCTTGCGCGCATACCCCAGGCGAAGCTCGTTGTGGTGGGCTTCGGGGCCGACCGCAAGCTGTTGGAACGTTTGCTCGACGCGCTGGCAGCGGGTGATCTGGGGCAGGCGCAGGACATCGCATTGCCTCACCTATTGGCATTCCTGCGGGATCTGCGCGGTGCCGCTCGTGATCGCTACCTGACCGCCGCGCGGGCGCTGCCTGAGCAGGTCGTGTTCACCGGCCGCCTCGATCACGACGAGCTCGTCCAGCTGCTGCCCGTCTGCGAGGCGCTGGTCGTGCCGAGCACGTTCCCCGAGGCGTTCGGCATGGTCGCCGCCGAGGCGGCCGCTTGTGGCGCGCTGCCGATCAGCGCCGCTCACTCCGGTCTGGCGGAGGTCTCAGGCGCGCTCACCCGCGCCGTGCCCGCGCAGGTCGCGCCGTGGTTGTCGTTCCCGATCGACGACTGCACCGTGCACGCCATCGCCGAGCGCATCGTCGCCTGGCTGGGGGTCGATCCCGTGCTGCGCGAGCAGGCTCGTGCCGGTCTCGTGGCGACCGTGCGCGAGCGCTGGTCGTGGGAGGGCGTCGCGCGGGGCGTGATCGCGGCGGCGCGTGGCGAGCTGGACGCGCTCGCCACGCCCTGACAGCCGGGCGTTCGGATAGAGTTCCCGCGCCGATGCCCGTACTTGGGGTCTACGTCACGAGGGTCTCTCGCGGCCGTGTTCGCCGCCGCTTACGCGGGTCCACGGGCAACATCAGCCGGACGATCTGCCGGACGGCCGTCACCGCCGGCGTGCTGCTCGCGCTCGTTCTCCTGGCCGCCGGCTGTTCGGTCAAGCAGGGCGAGAACGCTAACCTGATCGTCGGCAAGCAGCAGTTCGTTGCCAAGTGCGGCGCCTGCCATACGCTCGCCCGCGCGGACACGAAAGGCACGGTGGGGCCCAATCTCGACGAAGCCTTCCGCTACGCCGTCGCCGAAGCCCACGGGCGCAGCGCGATTCGCGGCGTCGTCGAATACCAGATCCGTGAGGCCAACCCGTTCGGCGTGATGCCCAAGAACCTCGTCAGCGGCCAGACGGTCACCGACGTCGCCTCCTATGTCGCCGCCTCCGCCGCCAATCCCGGCTCGGACACGGGCCTGCTCGCCAGCGCCGTCAAAGCTCCGGGCGCCGGCAAGCCGGCGGAAGAGCATGCCGGCAAGCTGCAGATCCCCGCCAACCCCGAAGGCCAGCTCGCCTACGCCACGAACAAGGCGAGCGCCTCCGCCGGCGCCGTCACGATCGAAATGTCGAACATGTCCGGCGTCATGCACAACATCGCGATCGAACCGGGCACGGGCGGGGCGACCCCAGCTGGTAAGCCCGTGTTGGGCAAGAGCCAGTTCGTTTCCAAGGGTACGGCCTCGGTCACGGTGACGCTCAAGCCCGGCGCTTACACCTTCTTCTGTCAGGCTCCTGGCCACCGCGCCGCGGGGATGTGGGGCACGCTGACCGTCAAATAGTCGCTCCCTAACGGCGGCTCAGGACAGCGCCCGCGCGATCAGCACGACGACGATCACGACGACGAAGAACGCAACGACGTACAGCAGCAGTCGAAACGCCTCGGCCTCACTGCGCAGCGGGTTGAGCACGATGCCGAATCTCAGTCCGTCGCCGAGACCGGCCTACAAGATGTAAACCGAGGTGTAGACCACGATCCACATGATGTCGACGAAGTGCCAGTAGATTCCGGGCACCTCGACGCCGCGATGGGACTCAGGGGAGTAGTGGCCGCGGAAGGAGCGGATCGTCACGAACAGCAGCAGGCACAGGCCGATGAACACGTGCGCGCCGTGCAGGCCGGTCAGCGAGTAGAAGATCGTCTGCTGGGCGGCGTCCTGGGGGGCGAAGCCGATGTTGGCGTACTCGTTGATCTGGACGAACAGGAACGTGCACCCGAGCAGGAACGTGGTCAGGATGCCAGCCTTCAGGCCGAAGCGGTTACCGTTCTTGATCGACGTCTGCGCCCAGTGCAGCGTCAGCGAGGAGGACACGAGGATGGCGGTGTTCACGCCCGCGACCTGCACCGGCAGGTGCGTACCAGGCGCGGGCCACGGGTCGCCCTGGGCGATGCGGATGAAGAAGTAGGCGGTGAAGAACGCGCCGAAGATCATCACCTCGGAGACGATGAACAGGAGCATGCCCAGCAGTGGGGCGTCCACGCGCGAGCTGTGGTTGGCCGGTGGCGGGCCGTGATGGTCGTGCTCGCCGTGACCGGCCGCGTGCGCTGAGATGCTGGCTGCCTCCATCGTGCGCGCCTCTACGCCGCCGGGGTCGCCATCGTCGCGGTCGCGTCGTCGAGGTCCACGACGACGTGCTCGACATGCGCCGCGGTCGCGCTCTGCACGCGCTCGATCAGGTTTGCGCGCATCCAGCCCGAGCGCTGGTCGGGCAGCGTGGAGATGACCACGTCGTCGACGCGGAACAGCTCCAGTGCGTTCAGCGCGGCCGTGTAGGGGTCGGGGTCGCCGATCATCCCGGAGGCGAGCAGGCCGAGCACGCGCAGCTTCTTGAGCATCGTCTCCAGGCGCGCGCGCGCCTCGCGCGCGGCGTGACCGTGGCCGTCCTGCTGGGGGACGACCGCGATGAACAGACGGTGGCGGCCATCGCTGTCGTCCTGCGCGGCCTTCTGGCGCAGGCGCTCGATCAGCTCTTCGCCGCTCGAGGTCTTGCTGGCGATCACGAGCGTGACGTCGAACGGCAGCCCTTCGCGCTCGAGGTCGGTCACGATGTGCTCCACGGGCAGGCCCGAGGCGTTGTGGACACGCTCGATCAGATCTCGCCGCAGCCAGCCCGAATGCGTCGCCGGATGCGTGGAGATGATGATCTCGTCGGGCCGGTGCGCGGCGATGGCGTCCATTGTGGCCAGGAACGGATCGGGGTCGCCGACCTCCCCGGTCACCGTGATGCCCTCGCTCGCCAGCAGCGAGTCGGCAAGCTCAATGCGCACGTGCGCCGATTCGCGCACCGCCTCGTCGTAGATCACGAGGCCCGCGGACGGCTTGGTCTGGGGAACGACCAGCCGGAAGCGGACGTTCTCCTCCGAGCGTGCGCGGGTGCGCACCACGTCGAGCAGCTTCTCGCCACCGAGCGTGCGGTTGGCTACCACCAGGATCTCCGTCATAGCTTGCTCACTCCTCCCATCACTCGCTCGGGGACAGTCTCACGCCCGGCGGCACGCCCGCCGCCGTACCAGCCGCCGTGGCGACGTGCGCGGGCTCGAGGATGCCGTGCACCGCGCCGGGCACGCCGTACTCGTAAGGACCGCCGACGACCGTCGGCACCCGGTCGAAGTTGAAGATCGGCGGAGGCGAGCTGACCTGCCACTCGAGCGTCATCCCCCGCCACGGGTTGGCCACCGCGCGCGGGCCGCCGCGCCAGCTGGTGACCATGTTGTAGAGGAAGATCAGCGTGCTCAGGCCGAGCAGCCAGCTGCAGATCGAGATGGCCAGGTTGAGGTCGGCGAACTGGGTGGAGTAGGTCGCCACGCGCCGGGGCATGCCTTCCAGTCCGAGCACGTGCATCGGCGCGAAGGTCAGGTTGAAGAACACGAACGTGCTCCAGAAGTGCCACTTGCCCAGGCGCTCGTCGTACATGCGCCCGGTCATCTTCGGGAACCAGTAGTAGACGCCGGCGAAGATCGTCATCAGCGAGCCGCCGAACAGCACGTAGTGGATGTGGGCGACGATGAAGTAGGTGGCGCTGACGTGGATGTCGAACGGGATCATCGCGAGCATGATCCCGCTGATCCCGCCCAGGGTGAACGTGGTGATGAAGCCCAGCGCGAACAGCATCGCCGTGTCCAGGTGCAGCACCCCGCGCCACAGCGTCGCCAGCCAGGAGAAGACCTTGATGCCGGTCGGCACGGCGATGATCGCGGTGGTGATCGCCATCGGGATCCTGATCCAGTCGGCCATCCCGGAGGTGAACATGTGGTGCGCCCAGACGGTAAACCCGAGCACGATGATCGCCAGCAGCGAGAATGCCATCATGCGGTAGCCGAAGATCGGCTTGCGCGACTTCACGGCGATGATTTCCGAGATGATCCCGAACCCGGGCAGGATCATGATGTAGACGGCCGGGTGGGAGTAGAACCAGAAGACGTGCTGATACATCAGCACGTCGCCACCGGCGCCGGCGTTGAAGAAGTTGAAGCCGAGCGAGCGATCGAGCAGGATGAAGAACTGCGACGCGGCGATGAACGGCGTGGCGATCACGACCAGCAGGGAGGTCGCGAAGTTCGCCCACACCAGCAGCGGCATCCTGAAGAAGCTCATCCCCGGCGCCCGCATCGTGATGATCGTCACGAGGAAGTTGAGCGCGGTCATGATCGAGGAGGCGCCCGCGAACTGTACCCCGAGCGAGAAGAACACCTGCCCGACCGGCATGTCCGTCGCGAGCGGGGTGTATGCCGTCCAGCCGTCCGCGAACGCCCCGCCCGGCGCCAGGAAGCTCAACAGCATGATCATCCCGCCCACCGGCAGCAGCCAGTAGGAGAGGGCGTTCAATCGCGGGAACGCCATGTCGGGCGCGCCGATCATGATCGGGATCACGAAGTTGCCGAAGCCCGCGAACACCGGGATGATGAAGAAGAAGATCAGGATCGATGCGTGTACCGAGAACAGGCCGTTGTAGGTGTTCGCGTCGACAAACTGCGCGCCGGGCTGGGCCAGCTCGACGCGCATCAGCATCGCGATCAGCCCGCCGACGAGCAGGAAGAAGAACGAGGTGACCGTGTACTGGATGCCGATCACCTTGTGGTCGGTGTTGATCCGGAAGTAGTCCTTCCAGGTGTACGCGCCGTGGCCGGAGTGGTCCTCCGCGCGCGTCGGGCGGCCTGCCGCCCAGTAGAACCAGTAGTCGAAGCCGCCGATCCCGACGAGGAACAGCAGCGGCGCGGCGATCAGCGAGACCGACAGGATCGCTTCGCCGTCGATGAAGTGGTGGTAGGTCGTGTGCCCGGTGGACATCCGCACCAGCCACGTCAGCCCGAACGCGAACGCGACGCCGAGCGCCATCATCCAGGCGGCGCGGTAGAAGCCCGGAGCGCGCAATTTCGCGCCCAGCGAGGGATGTGGCCGATCGCCGAACGGCGATCCGGTGGAGCCCGGACGGGACGGACCGGACGTCTGAACCGTCGTCGCCATCAGCCGGCTGCTCCCCGATACGGACCCATCGACGCGAACATTATCCCGCAGTCGCTCACTCGGTTGCGCCGGGCTGGATGACGGCCCCCGGAGGGGTTGCGGACGCGGTGGCGACGGTGGAGCCCGAGCGCTCCTGACTTGCCAGCCACGCGCGGAACTGGGCGGGCGGGACCACGTGTATGGCCGAGCGCATCAGCGAGTGCCCCGCCCCGCACAGCAGGTTGCAGACGACGGGGTAGGTGCCCAGGCGATCGGGCGTGGCGCGGTAGTGGGTGGTGATGCCGGGCACGACGTCCTCCTGCAGGCGGAACGCGGGGATCCAGAAGGCGTGGATGACGTCCCGGGAGCGCAGGTTGAAGTAGATCGTGTCGCCGTCCGGCACGTACAGCTGATAGCTCTTCAGCGGCGCCCCACCGGTGACCGACGAGGGGTATTCGTAGGACCAGAAGAACTGCTGGCCGGTCACGCCGATCTGGATTTCCGGGACGCCGGCGGGCTTCTTTTCGTTGTCGTACAAGATCACGAACGAGTAGGAGACGAGGCTGAGCAGCAGGACCGCCGGGATCGCCGTCCAGAACACCTCCAGGCGCGTGTTGCCGTGGATCGGCGGACCGTCCTTGAGCTCCTCGCCGGGTCGCATGTGGAACTGCCACACCGAGAACAGGATCACGGTGACGACGAGCACGAAGATCGGCACCGAGGCGTCCACCAGCACGTGGTAGAGCCGGTCGGTGTTCTTGGCCTGAGTGCTGGCCTGCGCCGGGAACCAGTGGATCACGTAGCTCAGCGCGATGCCGGCGGCTGTGGCGATCAGGCCCGCGAGGATCGCGGTGACGATCGCGCGGCGGCTAGGCATGAGTGGCGCCCACGCCAGTTGCGGTGGGCGTTGTCTGGTTATCCGAAGCGCGACTCACAGCGATCCCCTCCATCACGAAGCGTGATCCTAATGCCTTGCGCCGATGCGATGTTGGGCGGCTCGCGCCCGGCGTTGCGGGGTACCCGTAGCAGGGCTTGACCCGAGGCGCTCCCCGTACTACATTGAGGCAATCGTTGCAAATGTGCGACGGGCGGTTTGCCCGTGATCGAAACGGGAAAGAACGGGAGACGGGAGAGAAAGGAGCCGTTATGCAGGTTCGCGAGGGGATGAGCCCGACGGTCCTGACGGTGGGGCCGGGACACACGCTGCGCGCCGTCGCGCGGCTGATGTCAGAGCGCCAGGTCGGCGCGGCGGTGGTCATCGACCCGGACGGACACGGGCCGGGCATCATCACCGAGCGCGACATCCTGCTCTCGCTCGGGTCCGATCAGGACCCCGACCGCGAGCGGGTGGCCGACCACCTCACGCGCGACGTCGTGTTCGCAGCGCCGGACTGGTCGCTGGAGGAGGCCGCCGCGGCGATGGTGCGCGGCGGCTTTCGCCACCTGATCGTCCTCGACCAGGGGGAGACGGTGGGCGTGCTGTCGGTGCGCGACGTCGTGCGCTGCTGGACCGAGGACGGAGCGATCTGTCCGGTGCCTGCCGGCGCCGCAGTCGGCGGTAGTCCAGCGGGAGCTCGTCGATGTCGTGGCGCGTGTCTTTGATCCAGCGCCAGATGCAGCCGATCGTCAGCAGCACGCCGATCACGGTCAGCTCGATCATCGTCGTGATGCCGACCAGCGCCAGCGTGATCCCGACTGCCGTCAGCACCGGCAGGATCGACGGGCCGGGGAGATGGATCTCCTCGCCGACTGGCGGCACCTCGGGGTCGAGCGGGCTCATGAGACGTAGGCTGCCGCGACCACAAACGTGAGACCGAACATGAACATGCAGATCGCGCACACGATCAGGCCGGTGCGGATGTTCTTGCGTGCCAGTCGCCGGGTCATCATCAGTGGGCGCCCATTCTACAGATGCCGGTCGCGACCATCGCGCAGAACAGCAGCGCCAGGTAGGCCAGGGAGTACAGGTACAGAGCAAGCGCGCTGCGCCGGTCCGCCCGGCGGTAGAGCCGGATCGCGCCGGCGATGAAGCCGAACCCGAGCAGCATGGAGGCGACGAGGTAGAGAGTCGCCGAACCCGCCCGCGCAGAACGGCAGCTGCGTGACCGCGTACAGCAGCACGGTGTAGAGCAGGATCTGACGGCGGGTCTCGGCCTCGCCTCGCACGACTGGCAGCATCGGCACGCCGACCTTCGCGTACTCGTCCTTCATCAGCAGCGACAGCGCCCAGAAGTGGGGCGGGGTCCAGAAGAAGACGATGAAGAACAGCAACACCGCCGTGCCGCTCACCGAGCCGGTGACCGCCGCCCAGCCGACGAGCGGGGGGATCGCGCCGGCGGCGCCGCCGATCACGATGTTCTGCGGCGTGCGCCGCTTCAGCCAGACCGTGTAGACGAAGACGTAGCCGAGGAAGCCCGCGAACGAGAGGCTCGCGGCGAGCACGTTGACGGTCAGTGAGAGCTCCAGGAACGACAGGCCGGCGAGCGCGCAGCCGAAGGCGAGCGCAGCGCTCGGAGCGACCCGCCCAGATGGGACGGCCGGGTGGCGGTGCGGGTCATGCGCGCGTCGATGTCGCGGTCGATACCAGTGGTTGACCGCGCCCGCGCCGCCCGCGGACAGGTAGCCGCCGAGACAGGTCAGCGCCACCAGCAACGGCGACGGGTCGCCAGCCACGTACATCGTGGCGATCGTCGTCAACAGCAGCAGCGACTGGACCTTCGGCTTGGTCAACTCGACGTAGTCGGCCAGGAGCGATCGCGCTCGCAGGGCGGCGCCAGGATGGATGGCTGCCTGCAGCGGTTGCGTCACCTCTACACGCCCACCTGCGTGGCGCCGGCGGGCACGGTGGCCGCGCCCGGCGCCGGTACGCTCGCGCCGCCGCGCTGGCCGATCCCGGACGATCGGTCGATCTCGAGGCGGATGTCCTTCATCGGCTCATACGAGCGTACCAGCGGGATCACGTCGAAGTTGTTGGCCGGCGGCGGAGAGGTGGTGAACCACTCCAGCGTGTTCGCCTTCCACGGGTCGGGTCCGGCGATCACGCCGACCTTCAGGCTGCGCACGACGTTGACGATCGTCGCGATCACGCCGGCGGCGAGGATGAACGAGCCGATCGTGGAGATCAGGTTATACAGCGCGAGGTTGCCGACGTTCGGGTACTCGTACACGCGCCGGGGCATCCCGTCGAGGCCGATCACGTGTTGGATCAGGAATGTGGTCAGTATGCCGAGGAAGATCAGCATGAAGCTCAGCCGGCCGAGCCCTTCGCTCATCATGCGTCCCGTGATCTTGGGGAACCAGTAGTAGATCGCCGCGAAGATCGGCATCACCGCGCCGCCCAGCAGCACGAAGTGCAGGTGCGCCACCACGAAGTACGTTTCGTTGACCTGCCAGTCGATCGGGAAGGTCGCCAGGAAGACGCCAGAGATACCGCCGATCAAAAAGATCGCTATCGCGCCGGCGCAGAACAGCAGCGGCGTCTTGTATTCGATCGTGCCGCGCCACAGCGTGGCGATCCAGTTGAGGACCTTCACTCCTGTCGGCACGGCGATGAGGTATGAGCTGAGCATCACGAACACGAGCAGCGCCTCGGGTATCGGGGCGGTGAACATGTGGTGCGCCCAAGTGAGGAAGCCGAGGAACGCGATCGCCACGGTCGAGGCGGCGATCGCCTTGTAGCCGAAGATCGGCTTGCGGGCGAACACCGGCAGGATCTCCGAGATGACCCCGAAGCCGGGGAGCACCATGATGTAGACCTCGGGGTGGCCGAAGAACCAGAACAGGTGCTGCCAGAGGACCGGCGAGCCTCCCTCCGTCGGGTCAAAGAAGTGCGCTCCGAAGTGACGTTCGGCGAGCAGCATCGTGACCGCCGCGGCGATCACGGGCAGGGCGAAGATGAGCAGGATCGAGTAGGTCAGGATCGTCCAGATGAACAGCGGCAGCCGCCCCCAGCTCATGCCCCGCGCGCGCATGTTCGCGATCGTCGCGTAGAAGTTGACCGCGCCCAGCAGCGAGGAAAGTCCGGTGAGGTGAATCAGGTAGATCCATGCGTCCTCGCCGCCGCCGGGCGAGTAGATGGAGTTCGCCAGCGGGCTGAAGCTCACCCATCCTGCTTCCGGAGGGTTCCAGAAGATCGAGGAGTAGAAGACGATCCCGCCGGCCAGCAGCAGCCAGTAGGAGAGCGCGTTCAGGCGCGGGTAGGCCATGTCGCGCGCGCCGATCATCAGCGGCACGAAGTAGTTGGCGATGCCCGCCATCATCGGCACGACGAACAGGAACACCATCGTGGTCCCGTGGATCGTGAACAGCTGGTTGTAGACCTGGGGCGTGACCAGCGTGTTGTTCGGCGCCCCCAGCTGCAGGCGCATCATCAGCGCCTCGACGCCGCCGAGGCAGAAGAACACGAACGTCGTGACCATGTACATGATCCCGATCCGCTTGTGGTCGGTCGTGGTGATCCAGCTCGTCCAGCCGCGCGCCTCGCGCTCGGCGCGGTGGGCGACTATCTGGGGGACGGGTTGGGCTGCGACGGTGGCCATGTGCGAGCTGTCTCCTGGGGGTGTTGGAGTGTTGAGGGAGTTGGAGTGGGGAGGAGAGCCGGAGGGTGCAGGGAGTTGGAGGCGAGTGACGGTCAGGGTTCGAAGTTGGGGATCAGGGGTTCTCGACCTGGCCGGCGCCGGTCTGGGAGTCGAGTTTCGCGCGCTCCACCGCGGCGTCGGCGTTGGCTTGCGCGATCAGCTTCTTCTGGTAGGCGAGCCACGCTTCGAACTGCGCCGGCGGGACGGCCTTGACGGTGGCGATCATGCGCGCGTGCCCGCGCCCGCACAGCAGCGCGCACTGGCCGCGGTAGACGCCTGGCTTGTTGATCTTGAACCAGGCGTAGTTGTGGTAGCCCGGCACCGCCTGGAACTTGCCGCCGAGCTGGGGCACCCACCACGAGTGCACGACGTCCTCGGAGACGATGTTCAGCGTGACCGTCGTTTTCGTGGGGACGACCAGTTCCTCGTATGAGTAGGGCGCGCCCAGGCCATCCGGTTCGTTGGCGCCGGGATAGACGAACTGCCAGATGTATTGCCTGCCGATGACGGTGATGTTCAGCGATTTGCCGTTGGGGGGCAGCCTCGGGGTGTTGCTCGCGTAGAGCTCGCCGCCGCCGCTTTCGCCGACGAGGTTGGCGCCGGCGGCGTCGGAGTTCGGCGGGTTCTGGATCGAGCTGAGCCTGGCGAAGGTGAGTATCGCCAGCCCGAGGAGGATCACCGCGGCGGCGGTCGTCCAGCCAGCCTCCAGACGCGTGTTGCCGTGGATCTGCGCGGCCACCGCGCCCTTGCGGGCGCGGAACTTGATGAGCGCGTACGCCAGCGCGCCGATCACGGCGACGAAGATCACCAGCGCGATGACCAGGATGATCTTGTAGAGCGAGTCGATGTTGTTCGCGTTCGGCGATCCACCCGACTCGGGCGTGAAGAAGGAAAGCGTTGCGGGAAGCGTGAGGTGGCCCAAGGCGGGCGGGATTCTATTCAGCCCCGGACGGGACGTGCTTGATGACGTTTGCTACTTGCCCTGAAACCGCGTCGTGCGCTTTTCCACGAACGCCATCGCGCCCTCCAGGAAATCGTCGCTTGAGGCCATCTCACGCTGGATCTGGGCCTCGAGCTCGAGCTGCTCGTGCATGCGCGAGTACAGCCAGTTGTTCAGCTGGCGCTTGGTCCCGGCGTAGGAGCGCGTCGGCCCGGCCGCCAGGCGCGCGGCGAGCGCGGCGGTCTCCTGCGCGAGCCGCTCGTCGGGCACTACCCGGTTGATCAGCCCCCACTCCAGGGCCTGCTGTGCCGGCAGGCGCTCGCCCAGCATCGCCAGCTCGGTCGCGCGGGCCATGCCGATCCGCGTCGGCACGAACAGCGAGGAGCCGCCGTCGGGGACGAGGCCGATGTTGACGAACGCGAGCAGGAAGTAGGCGCTCTCAGCGGCGATGATCAGATCGCAGCACAGCGCCAGCGAGCAGCCGATGCCGACCGCCGGGCCGCGCACGGACGCGATCACGGGCTTGGGCATCTCCCTGATCGCGACCATGATCGGGTGGTAGCGCTCGGTCAGCGTCTTGTAGACGTCGGGGCGCCCGTCTGGAGTCGTCTCGCCGCCGCTGACGTCCTTCAGGTCCGCTCCCGAGGAGAACGCCCGCCCGGCGCCTTCGATCACCACCGCGCGCACGGCCACGTCCCGGCGCACCTCGTGCAGGGCCGCGAGCAGGTCTTCGCCGAACCGCCTGTTCCAGGCGTTCAGGGTCTCGGGTCGATTGAGCTGGACGGTGGCCACACCATCGGCGACGGACACGTTGACGGTCTCGAGCTGGGCATGCTGGTCGCTCATGGGGATGGCTCTCCTCGCGTATGCGGTTGACGTGGGACGTGGACTGACTGGGATGGCGGGCCCGTGTACCGGTGCAGACAGACGATCCTATGGGCTGGCGTGCTTGCGTATCGTGTGGGCGATGAGTACGCAGCGTCCCGTGATCGGCATGTGCGCGGCCCTGGAGCGGGCGCGCTGGAGCGTGTGGGATCTGCGGGCGGCGCTGCTGCCGTACAACTACGTGCAGGCGGTCCAGCGGGCTGGCGGGCTCGCGCTGATGCTGCCAGTGGATCCGCTGCTGGTCGAGGATCCGAGCGAGGTGCTGGATCTGATCGACGGGCTCGTGCTGGCCGGGGGCGCCGACATCGACCCGGGCTCCTACGGCGAGCGGGCGCACTCGGAGACCGTGGACACGGTGCCCGAGCGCGACGCGTTCGAGATCGCGCTGACCCGCGCTGCGATCGAGCGGGATCTGCCGGTGCTGGGGATCTGCCGGGGGATGCAGCTGATCAACGTCGCCCGCGGCGGCACGCTGTTGCAGCACCTGCCCGAGCGCTACGGCCACCACGAGCACCGGCGCGTCGTCGGCTCCTTCGATGGGGCCGACCACGACGTCCTGTTGACCGAGGGCTCGCTGGCCGCACGCGCGGCCGGCGAGCGCAGGCACGCGACCAAGTCCCATCACCACCAGGGCGTCGATCGGCTGGGGGAGGGCCTGATCGTGAGCGGCGTCTCGACAATCGACGATCTGCCAGAGGCGATCGAGTGGAATGGAACCCCGCCTGCCCGGCGGTTCGTGCTCGGGGTGCAGTGGCACCCGGAGGCGGACACGGCTAGCAGGGTCGTCGGTGCGTTCGTCGCCGAGGCGGCGCGGGATCGGAACTTCGCCCCGGCCGGAAAACCGCTTCGCGGGGCCGGCCTGGCCGAAGTTTCCGACCCGCTTAGCTGGATTTATCTATGCACACGAGGGTCGCCCGATGCAATGGCTGGGTGCGACCATATACTCATCGCGTAGTGCGGCTGTCGAGAGTAATCAGGGCGACCGCTTGGGGGGTGGTGGCGGTGGGGGTCGCCGCGCCGCTGGTGCGCAGGCGGATCAAGGCGCCGCCACTCGTGACTCAGATCTGTCGCATTCGCGGCGCCCGTGGCCCTGTGCGTGACCGTGCGTCGCTCGCGCACGCGCGACGTGGCGGTGTGCGGGCTGCAGATGTGGGCATATCTGGCCGCGTACAAGACCCCGCACGACGACGAGGACGCGCAGGCGCAGCGCGTGCACATCGACTACCCGATCGACATCGACCGCGTGCTGGGTCTCGGCGAGCTGCCGACGTCTGCGCCTGCAGCGCGCGCTCGCACGCGTCGACCCGGCTAACGGCGCAGCCGAGCTGGCGCACGCTCGACCGGGTGCTCGTGTGGGCGCACTGGGCGTGGTTCATGGTGCCGCACGGCTCGCTCGCGTACATCCTCGTGCGCCATCCCGAGCGGTTTCCGCGCGCCGCGGTGATGACCTACGCCGTGTTCGATGTCGGCGCGAGCGTCTACTGGCTCGCTCCCACCGCGCCGCCCTGGTACGCGGCGTCCGTGGCGGGGCGCGAAGATCACGGCGCGGAGGACGTGCGCCGGATGATGGTCGAGTACGGCGAGCAGTTCTGGAGAGACGGCTGGGGGCCTCTATACAGTGTGTTTGGAGGCAATCCCCTGGCTGCGATGCCCTCGCTGCACTTCGCCACATCCCTGATGGCCGCGCTCCTGCTCGCGCAGGAGGGACCGCTCGCCGGCGGGCTGGGCGCCGACGTATGCGGCGACGCTCGGGTTCGCGCTGGTGTACCTGGGCGAGCACTACGCGGTCGATCTGCTCGCGGGGGCGGCGCTGACGGGGGTGGTGCGCCGGCTGGGACCGCGCGCGGGGCCGGCGTTCGAGCGCTTCGGCCGGGCGATCGCGGCGTTGGAGGCGATGGCGCACGAGACGAGCTGAGATGACCAGACGAGCTGAGGCGAGGAGGTGAGCGAGCGAGAGATGGCGCGGCACGCGGCAGAGGAAGCGAGCGGGCCGGCGGCGGCGCGAGATGCGGCAGAGGCGCGGGGGAGGCCGACGGCGCCGGCGCAGCACGAAGAGGAGATGCCGCGCGTGATCGTCACGCGCCGGGAGGCCGTCGCATTCGGCCTGTTCGTGCTCACGGTCGTCGGCTTTCTGTACTTCGTGTTGCCCAAGCTCGCCGGGGTCGGCACGACGCTGCACCACATCGAGCACGGCGATCTCTGGTGGATCGCGGCCGGGGTGGCGCTCGAGCTGCTGTCGTTCGCCGGGTACGTCGTGCTGTTCCGCGCGGTGTTCGTGGGGAGACCTGACTCTTCTCGCCGGGCTCGCACGCCCGGTCCGATCGGCTGGCCGGAGAGCTATCAGATCACGATGGCGGGCCTGGCCGCCACGCGCCTGTTCGCGACCGCGGGCGCCGGGGGGATCGCGCTGACCGCGTGGGCGCTGCGCCGCTCGGGGATGGAGGCGCGGCTGGTGGCGTGCCGGATGGTCGCGTTCGTCGTGCTGCTGTACGGGGTCTACGCGGGCTCCGTGCTCCTGGACGGCGTCGGCCTCGGCACCGGTCTACTCCCCGGCGGTGGCTCGTTCGCGCTGACGATCGTCCCGGCGATCGTGGCGGCCGTGCTGACGGCGGCGGTCGGCGCGATGGCGCTGCTGCCGGGCGACATCGAGCGCCGTCTGGGACGGTGGGCGTCGGGCTCGGGCCGCATCGCGCACTGGGTGGCGCGGGCGGTGACCGTGCCGGCGCTGGCGGCCAGCGGCGTGCGCACGGCGATCGAGCTGATCCGCGAGCGCGATCCGGGCCTGCTGGGCGCCGTGGCCTGGTGGGGGTTTGACATCTGCGTGCTGTGGGCGATGTTCCACGCGTTCGGTTCGCCGCCGCCGTTCACGGTCATCTGGATGTCCTACTTCATCGGCATGCTCGGCAACCTGCTGCCGCTGCCCGGCGGTCTCGGGGGCGTCGAGGGGGGCATGATCGGCGCGTTCGCCGCGTTCGGAGTCAACCTCGACCTGGCGGTGCTCGCGGTGCTGTCCTACCGCGGCATCTCGTTCTGGCTGCCCACGATCCCCGGCGGTGTGGCGTATTTCCAGCTGCGCCGCACGGTGGCGCGCTGGCGCGAGGAGCAGCGGCCCACGGCCCGCGCGGCGACGCGCGGTGGGGGCGGTGGAGACAGCGGGCGCGTTGCAGGGCTGAATGTCGGGTCGTTGGCCTACGATAGATGCGCTCTCTCGTACCTCGCCTACCCCCACCTGGACCGCCAAACGCTATACTTTACAAAGTAAAGCGACTCTTGGAGATCAGATGAGCGACAGCAGCAGCAGCGACGGCGTCGAGATCGAGAACAGCTGATCGTCATCGGCAGCGGCCCCGCCGGGTATACGGCCGCGCTGTATACGGCGCGCGCGAACCTGAATCCGCTCGTGGTCGAGGGGTTCGCCTGGGGCGGACTGCTGCAGCAGACGACCGACGTCGAGAACTATCCGGGGTTCCCGGAGGGGATCATGGGACCGGAGATGATGGCAAGCTGCGCGCCCAGGCCGAGCGATTCGGTGCGCGGTTGGTCACGGAGGAGGCCGAGCGCGTCGAGCTGGCCGATGGATCGGATCCCGCCCACCCCGGCGTGCACAGGGTGTGGGTCGGGGACGTAGAGCACCGGGCGCGCACCGTGATCCTGGCGATGGGCGCCGAGCACAAGAAGCTCGGAGTCCCGGGCGAGGAGGAGCTCGGCGGCCGCGGGGTCAGCTACTGCGCTACGTGCGACGCGGCCTTCTTCAAAGACGCCCACACGCTGATCGTCGGCGGCGGAGACTCGGCGATGGAGGAGGCGATATTCCTGTCGAAGTTCGCCAGCCACGTCACGGTCGTGCACCGCCGCGACGAGTTCAGGGCGTCGAAGATCATGCTCGAGCGCGCGCGCGCGCAGGCGCAACATCGAGCTGCTGACGCCATACCGGGTCACGGAGCTCGTCGCCGGGGAGCACGGCTCGCTGGGACACGCCGCGCTGGTGCAACACCGCAGACTGGCGAGGAGCGCGAGATCCCGGTGTCGGGCACGTTCATCGCGGTCGGTCACGAGCCGCAGTCGGCAGCTCGTGCGCGGGCCAGATCGACGTGGACGAGAGCGGGTATGTGATCGTCGAGGGCCGCTCGACGCGCACCAACCGCCCGGGCGTGTTCGCCGCCGGCGATCTCGTGGACCACACCTACCGCCAGGCGGTCACGGCCGCGGGCTCGGGCTGTCAGGCGGCGCTCGACGCGGAGTGGTACCTGCGCGACACGCCCGGCATACCGGCGCCGGCGGAGATGCCCGCGGGTGACCCGGCCGTAGCGCAGTGGGCGCCTACGGCCGGGGCGTGAGCGCTCCCTCCAGCTCCAAGAGGTAACGCTTCCGATCCAGCCCGCCGCCGTACCCGCCGAGTGCGCCGCCGGAGCGCAGGACGCGGTGGCAGGGGATCACGATCGGGATCGGGTTGGCCCCGAGCGCGTTGCCGGCAGCGCGCGCGCCGCGGGGACTGCCCGCCTCGGCCGCGATCTCGGCGTAGCTGAGATGACCGCCGTAGGGGATCGCCGCGGTCATTCGCAGTACGCGCCGTCCGAACGGTCCGATCAGAGACCAGTCGAGCGCCAGATCGAAGGCGCGCCGGCGCCCGGCGAAGTACTCGTCCAGCTCGCGCTTGACCGGGTCGAGCGAGCGCGGGCGACTCGACGATCCGCGGCGAGAGTTGCCGGGCGAGCCGTTCCAGGAAGACGTCGATCGCTCTCCTCGGGGAACGCCACCCGCACCAGGCCGCGCTTGGTCGTGGCGGCGTGCAGCGTGCCGAAGGGGGAGTCGACGGGCGCGTAGCTGATGTCGGCGAGGCCCTCTTCGGCGATGCGCTCGGTCAACGGTGGCGGCCGCGATGGCATCGCCGCCGGCGTCCAGGTCCGGTGCGGGCCCCGCCGGAGCAGTTGCTCGATCGAGGTTCTCCTGGAGGTCATGCGCATCGCCTTCCTCAGCTTGGTCAGACCCTCATGCAGCGAGCGGCGTGCCGCCTCCTCCGAGCAGCCGATCGTCGTGGCGATGTCCCGATGGGGCAGGTCCGCGACGTAGCGCAGCAGGATCGCCGAGCGCTGGCGAGGCGGCAGCTCGTGCACGGCGTCCCACAGCGTCTCGTCGCGGGCCGGCGTGGGGAGTGAGCCCCGATCGTCGCCGTCGGCGATCTCGGCGATCTCCGCGACCGGCAGCGCTCGCCGGGCGCGTCCGCGGTGCGCGTCGAGCGCCTTGCGGTGCGCGATCGTCAGCACCCACGCGCGCAGGTTCGAACCGGCACGCAGCCGCGGGTAGGCTCGCAGCGCCGAGACGAACGTCTCCTGAAAGCAATCGTCCGCGTCCTCGTGCCCGACGGAGGCGACGAGAAAGCGCCACACGTCCTCGCGATGAGCGTCGAGGAAGCGTTGAAACGGTGGCGGCCCGTCGCCCGCGACGGTCGTGCGCGGCCCGCTCCTGGGGGGTTTCGTGGGCTTGGTCGCGGCGAGTGCTGACGGCTTGTCGCTCACGATGATTGAACGCGGCCGGCCCCGAGAACGTGAGGTCCCACGTGAGGGCCGCTCACTCCGCGGGGCCGTACTCGAAGAAGCCCCCGCCGCTGGCGCGACCGAGACGCTCGGCGCGCACCAGGCGCCGCAGCGCGGGGGCCGGCCGATAGCGCTCCTCGCGGTACTCCTCGCACAGGCCGTCCAGTACGGCCAGCACGTGGTCGAGTCCGATCTCATCAGCCCACGCGAGCGGTCCGCGTGGATAGTTGAGCCCGAGCACCATGCCGGTGTCGATGTCCTGTGCGCTGCCCACGCCTTCGCCAAGCGCGAAGGCGCACTCGTTGATCACCTGGCAGACGATTCTGCCGAGCACGCCGTCGAGCGCGGGCGCCACCTTGGTGTCAGCGCCGCCCTCGGGCGGGTCCGGGTCCGGCGGGCCGGTAGGGGTCGCGCGAGTAGTCGTAGTAGCCCCGACCGGTCTTGCGGCCGTAGCGCCCCGCGGCGACGTAGCGAGCGGTGATCGGGGAGGGGCGCCAGCGCGGCTCGCCGAAGCTCTGCTCGTAGAAGCGAGCGCGATACTCCAGACCCGTGTCGACCCCGACGAGGTCCATCAGCTCGAACGGCCCCATGCGAAAGCCGCCCTCCATGCGCACGATCCGGTCGATCGTCTCGATCGTCCGCGATTCGCTCCTGCAGCAGCTCGCAGCGCCTCCAGTCCGAACGGGCGGTTGCAGCGGTTGACGAGGAAGCCGGGACCGTCGACGGCGCGGATCACCGGCTTGCCCATCGCCTCGCCCGTCGCGTGCGCGAGCGCCAGCGCAGCCTCTGAGGACTGCTCGCCGGCGACGACCTCCAGCAGGCGCATGACCGGCGCGGGGTTGAAGAAGTGCATGCCGACCACACGCTCTGGGTGAGTTGCGCCCGCGGCGATCGCGGTGACCAGCAGCGACGAGGTGTTGCGTCGCCAGCACGCACTGCTCGCCGACGATCTCCGACAGCTGCCGATACAGCTCGTGCTTGAGCTCGAGGCGCTCGGGCGCGGCCTCGATCACCAGCTCGCACGGCGCGAAGCGCGGCCAGGTCGTCCACCGGCTGCAGGCGTCGCCGGCGCCGTCGGCCTCCTCCTGCGCTCAGCCGCCCTTCGCGGCTTCTTTGCGCAGGCCGTCGCTGGCCCGCTCGAGCCCCGCGCTCGAGCGCCTCCGGGATCGGGGTCGTGCAGCAGCGTGCGCGCGCCCGAACGCGCGGCCAGCTGTGCGATGCCCGGCGCCCATCGTCCCGGCGCCGACGACGCCGATCGTCCCGCGCCGCGGGCATCTCAGCTCAGCTCGGCACGAGCGCGTTGACGCCGGTCAGGGCGCGCCCGATGATCAACTTCTGGATCTGCGACGTGCCCTCGTACAGCGTCGTGACGCGCACGTCGCGGAAGTAGCGCTCGACCGGGTGGTCGTCGACGTAGCCCGCTCCGCCGTGCACCTGGATCGCGGGGTTCGCGCACTTGACCGCGGCCTCGGTCGCGTGCAGCTTGGCGATCGAGGTCTCCAGCGTGTTCGGGCGGCCCTGTCCTTGAGGTAGCCCGCGCGCCAGACGAGCATACGCGAGGCGTCGGTCTCCAGCACCATGTCGGCGATCATCGCCTGCACGAGCTGGAAGCTCGCGATCGGGCGGCCGAACTGCTCGCGCTCCTTGGCGTAGCTGACCGACTCCTCGACGCACCCCCGGCAGATGCCGACGCAACCGGCGGCGACGCTGTAGCGCCCGGAGTCCAGCGACGTCATCGCGACCTTGAAGCCGTCGCCGATCTCGCCGAGCATCGCGTCGTCGGGGACCTCGACGTCTTCCAGCGCGATCGAGGCCGTGTCGGAGCCGTGCAGGCCCATCTTGTGCTCGATCGTCTGCGGTTGGAAGCCCGGCTGGTCGGTGTCGACGAGGAAGCAGGCGAGGCCCTTGTAGCCGAGCTCGGGATCGGTCTGGGCGAAGATCAGCGCGAGGCGCGCGTAGTTGCCCATCGAGATCCACATCTTCGCGCCGTTGATCACCCAGCCGGAGTCGGTCTTCTTCGCGCGCGTCTTCTGGTTGGCGGCGTCCGAGCCGGTGTCCGGCTCGGTCAGCCCGAAGCACCCGAGCCACTCGCCGGAGCAGAGCTTGGGCAGGTGCTTCAGCTTCTGCTCCTCGGTGCCCCAGTGGAGGATGGCCGAGCACACGAGCGAGGTCTGCACGGAGATGACGGTGCGGATCGCCGAGTCCCCGCGCCCGATCTCCTCGACGATGAGCCCGTAGCTGAGGTAGTCGAGGCCCGCGCCGCCGTACTCGCGGGGCACGATCGCGCCGAGGTAGCCCTGAGCGGCGATCTTGCGGACGAGCTCGAGGTCGAAGTGCTGGTTGCGATCGTTTTCGCGCGTCTGCAGAACGATCTCGCGATCGGTGAACTCGCGCGCGTGTCTCCGGATCAGGCGCTGCTCGTCGGTCAGGTCGAAGTCCATGTGTACGTCCTCTCAGTTCAGCTTCGGTGTTGTCCACGGCGCGCTCACGCGCCGCTCGATCTCCTGAGCAAGCCCTCGATCGGCAGGCGCTCCTGCGCCAGCGAGTCGCGCTCGCGCAGCGTGACGGTGCGGTCGTCGAGGCTCTGGTGGTCGATCGTCACGCACCACGGCGTGCCGATCTCGTCCTGCCTCCGATAGCGCTTGCCGATCGCCCCGCCCGTGTCGTACTCGGCCTGCACCGCTCGCGCACGGCTTCATAGACCTCCCGCGCGAGCTCGGGCTGGCCGTCCTTGCCGACCAGTGGCAGCACCGCGACCTTGACGGGCGCCAGACGTGGATGCAGCCGCAGCATCGTCCGCGTCTCGCCCTCGCCCGCGCCCTCGCGCTGCACCAGTTCCTCGTCGTACGCGTCCACGAGGAACGCGAGCATCGCCCGGTCGGCGCCCGCGGCGGGCTCGATCACGTGCGGAACGTAGCGCTCGCCGGTGGTTTGGTCGAAATACTCGAGCTTCTGACCGGAGTGCTTCGTGTGCTGGGTCAGGTCGAAGTCGCCCCTGTTGGCGATGCCCTCCAGCTCGGACCAACCGATGGGGAACAGGTACTCGACGTCGCTGGTGGCCGAGGAGTAGTGGGAGAGCTCGTCGGGGTCGTGCGCGCGCAGGCGCAGGTGGTCGGGGCGCAGGCCCAGCCCGACGTACCATCTCTCTCTCTCTCCCAACCAATGCTCGAACCACCGATCCACCTCATTGGGGGGGACGAAGAACTCCATCTCCATCTGTTCGAACTCGCGGGTGCGGAAGATGAAGTTGCCGGGTGTGATCTCGTTGCGAAAGGACTTGCCGACCTGGGCGATGCCGAACGGGGGGGCCTTGCGCGAGAACTGGAGGACGTTCTTGAAGTTGATGAAGATTCCCTGCGCCGTCTCCGGGCGCAGGTAGGCCACCGATCCGGACTCCTTGACCGGGCCGATCGTCGTCTCGAACATCAGGTTGAAGTCGCGCGCCTCGGTCAGGTCGCACTCGTCGGTCTCGCCCGGGTGTCGGGAGGGTTTGCGCCCGCACTTGAGGTCGGAGAGATGGTCGGCGCGGAAGCGCTGACCGCACGTGCGGCAGTCCACGAGCGGGTCGGTGAACCCGGCGAGATGCCCGCTCGCCTCCCACACGCGCGGGTGCTGCAGGATCGCGGAGTCGATCGCGACGATGTCCTCGCGCTCCTGCAGCATCGCCCGCCACCAGTCGTTCTTGACGTTGTTCTTCAGCAACACCCCGTAATGCCCATAGTCGTAGGTCGACCCGACGCCCCCGTAGATCTCCGAGGAGGGGAACACGAAGCCGCGCCGCTTGCACAGCGCGACGATCTTGTCCATCGTGACCACGTCGTTCATCGCTCGCGCATGGTATTGGAGCTCTGAGAGAGCTAGGCTCCTGCCGTGGCGCGGGTCCTGATCGTCGGTGGCGGCTGCCGGGGTCGCCGCCTGGCGCGGGAGCTGGTGGGGGAGGGGCACGCGGTGCGTGTCAGCACCCGCGCCGAGGCGGGCCGGGCCGCGATCGAGGCGAGCGGGCGCCGAGTGCCTGATCGGCACGCCCGACCGCCTGGCCACGCTCCGCGGGGCTCTCGATGGCGTGACGATCGCCTGCTGGCTGCTGGCTCACGGCCCGGGGAGTCGCGGGAGCAGGTCCGGGCGCTGCACGGCTCGCGCCTTCAGTTCTTCCTCGGGCAGGTGATCGACACGACCGTGCGCGGGTTCGTCTACGAGACGGCCTCCGCGAGCCTGCCTGGCGAGGTGCTCGCCGAGGGCGAGCGGATCGTCCGCGCGGCCACGTCGCGCAACGCGATCCCGGTGGCGTTCGTGCGCGCCAACCCGCACGACGTGGACGCCTGGCTGGCGGATGCGCAGCGGCGCCGTCGACGCGCTGCTCGGAGAGCCGCAGCCATAACCGGACTGATTCTGTGAGGAACCCGACGGGCCCGGCGCGGGACGCGCTATCCTGAAAAGCTAATCTCCCAAAAGTCGATCGGGATTACGCCCCAGGAGGTGCCCCGTGTCCGATTACGCAAACGACGTGCTCGTCGAGCCCGAGTGGCTCGAGCAGCACCTGAACGACGACTCGATCCGCATCGTCGAGGTCGACGAGAACCCAGCCCTCTACGCCGAGGCGCACATCCCCGGGGCGATCGGGTTCGACTGGAAAGAGGATCTGCAGGACCAGGTCAAGCGCGACTTCCTCGGCCCCGAGGACTTCGGCCGGCTCTTCGGCGCCAACGGCGTCTCGGACGAGCACACGGTCGTGCTGTACGGCGATCGCAACAACTGGTTTGCCGCCTACACGTACTGGTACCTGAAGTACTACGGCCACGACCGCGTGCTGCTGCTGAACGGGCCGCGCGAAAAGTGGATCGCCGACGGGCGTCCGACCAGCACAGAGGCGCCGGCTCATGCTCCGGCGAGCTTCACCGCCAAGCCCGGCGATGAGGCGATTCGCGCGTACCGCAACGAGGTGCTGACGGCGATCGACGCCCCGACGAAGCTCGTCGACGTGCGCTCGCCCGCGGAGTTCGCCGGCGAGATCATCTCGCCGGCCGGCTACGAGCAGGAGGGCGCCCAGCGCGCCGGCCACATCCCCGGCGCCGCGTCGGTCCCGTGGGCGCAGGCGGTGCGGGAGGACGGCACGTTCAAGTCCGCCGAGGAGCTGCGCGAGCTGTACACCGGCAAGGGCGTGCTCAACGGCCAGGACATCATCGCCTACTGCCGCATCGGCGAGCGCTCCGCGCACACGTGGTTCGTTCTGCACGAGCTGCTCGGCCACGATCGGGTCAAGAACTACGACGGATCGTGGACGGAGTGGGGCAACCTCGTGGGGGTCCCCGTGGAGGTTGGAGCTTAAGGTTGGACCAGCAGCTCGTCGGCTCGCTCCAGCAGCTGCTCCAGGATGCGCGCCGTGGCGCCCCAGATGAGGTGGCTGTCAACGACATAGACGTCGGTCTCGAACGCGATCCCGCGCCGGCGCATTCGTGCGCGCGTCCTGCCCGCGCGCAGCGCGTCCAGCGGGAGCTCGAGCACGGCGTCCACCTCCGCCGGGGACGCCTCCCAGGCCAGGCCGGCCGGGATCAGGCCGACGAACGGATGGATCTTGTAGTTGGTCGCGAACGTCGACACCGCGGGCAGCTCGCCGAGCAGACGCACCTGCGCGCGCGGCAGTCCGATCTCCTCCTCGGCCTCGCGCAGCGCGGTGTCCGACAGGTCGGTGTCCTCGGGGTCCAGCCGGCCGCCGGGAAAGGAGATCTCGCCCGCGTGGCGGCGCAGGTCCGTACGGCGGCGGGTGAACACCGCGTGGGGCTCATCGCCGTCCGCAAGGAACAGCGGCACGAGCACCGCCGCGGGGGTCTGTCCTTGGCTGTCGGCTATGGGCCTGGCGTCACGGTCGTAGCCGATTCACGTCAGGCGGCCATGTGCACGCGCTCGACGCGCTCGGCGAACATGACCTCGCCGTCGAGCGCGCGGTGCACCGGGCACTTCGCGGCGATCACAAGCAGGCGCTCCACCTGCTCTTCGGGCAGATCGTCCGGAAGTCTCAGCACCAGCTCGAACTTGGTCGGACACCCGCGCTCGGCGGGACTGTATTGCACATCGACCTCTACGTGGCCGATGTCCCAGCCCTTGCGCGCCGCGTACATCTCCATCGTGATCGCGGTGCACGAGGCGAGGCTGACCGCAAGCAGCTCCTGCGGATCGGGCCCCGCGTCCTCCCCGCCGCTGTCGGGCGGCTCATCCACCGTCAGCTGGTGCTCGCGCACCTGCACGGTGTGCCTGAGCGTCCCGTTCTCGCGTCGCGCCGTAGCTTTCATGCCGGCCCACCCTTTCTCCTATATCGATCACCTGAGCCCTCCGATCGACCCCTCACCTACATGGTACTCCCCGCGGGCGGCGTCGCCACGGACCTCACGCGAGCGGGTTCAGCAGCAGCCCCGTGAGCAGCTTCGGGTAGAAGAACGTCGACTTCGGCGGCATGTTCTCGCCCGCCGCCGCGACGTCTGCGACTTGCTCCACCGGTGTGGGACGCATGAAGAACGCGGCGTCGTACTCGCCCGCGCGAACGAGCTCCAGCGCCTCCTCGGTCGAGCGCGCGTAGAACAGGCCGTTCAGATGCGAGATGTCATCGTCGCTGAGCCCCAGCGCGCCCTTCAGCAGCAGCGTCTCCAGCACGCCCGTGTCCAGCCGGCGGTATGCCTCCGAGCGATCCGGGAGCGCCGCGTCGGCGATCGCCTGGTCCTTCAGCGTCAGTCGCAGTGCGCGCCCGTCGCGGTTGTCGATATAACCGAGCTCCAGCGGCGTCCTCGCTCCGGGCGGCTGCTCCGGCGGGGCGATCCGCTGCACCGGCACCTCCGCGATCTCGAAGTCACGCTCCATTGCCTGCTCGAGCGCGCGGCGGCGGTCCTCGTCGAGATTGCCGATCAGGCGATGCGTCGGGAACACCGTCAGCCCCGGGTCCTCCAGCGCGACCAGACACATGAGGATGTAGTTGTGCTCGCCCTCGCCGCCGATCTCCTGCGCATAGGTGCGCATCGTCTCGTAGCGGTGGTGGCCATCGGCGATCAGCAGCTCGGCGTCACGGGTGGCCTGCTGCACCGCGGCGATCGCCTGCGAGTCGGAGACTCGCCAGAGGCGATGCGTCGTGCCCTGCGCATCTGTGACCTCGCCCCAGGGCGTGTCCGCGGTGGCCGGCTCGAGCGCCGCCCATGCCGCCCGCGTGGGGTCGGAGTAGAGCGAGAAGATCGGGGAAATGTTCGCGCGCGTCGCGCGCGTGAGACGTAAGCGGTCCTCCTTCGGGCCCGGGATGCGTACGCTCGTGCGGGCGAACGCGACCCGGGCCGTACTCCTCGATCCGCACCCGGCAGAAGAATCCGCGCCTTGTCAACCTGCGCCCGTCCGGCCCGGCGTACTCCTGAGCGTGCGCCCAGATCGCCGGCTCTGAGTCGCGCACCAGCGCCCCCTGCAGCCGCCAGGTCTCCAGCAGGCTCGCCGCGGCCGCATACCGATCCGGCTCTCCCTCGGGCAGGTCGATCGCGACGATGTTGCATGGCGAGCGCGCCAGCAGCTCGGCGCGCTGTGTCGAGTCGATCACGTCGTACGGCGGCGCCGTCACGTCCGCCAGCGAGCCGACGACCGCCTGGTCGTAGTGCAGCGCGCGGAGCGGTTGGATCTCGGCCATGGGCGGGGGCGGAGGCTAGCAGTGGATGGGGGCCGGCACTGACATTGGCATGGTCCAGCCTGCCTGCTCTCTATTCTTAGACACTACGGGGCGTGGCGCAGCCTGGTAGCGCATTCGCTTTGGGAGCGAAAGGTCGCTGGTTCAAATCCAGTCGCCCCGATCGGATTCCGTCTGGCGCCTGGTTAGAGTTGGGGCACGATGAGCCGGAAGGGCACCGCACGCAAGTCTGGGTCGTCAGGTCACAGGAAGCGCTCCAGCCGCGGTCGCGGGTCGCGAGATCGTCGTCGGCGGCGATTTGCCGAGGAGGCCGATGAGCGGACCGAGGCGCAGCGTCTGGCGGACATGGGCTGGATCGAATGGGGCGGTGAGCTGATCTGGGCCGCCGGGTTCACGTCAGGGGGCGCGCCCTACGGTCTGCGGGCGTGCGAATTCGATCCGGCGGACCTGCGGGCGATGGGGCTGGATGTCGCGGTGGTGGATGATGCTGGGCCGGCGAGCGGGGAGTCATGGATCGACGAGCCGGACGCCCGGCGGGACGGCGACGCTGTGACAAGAGGAAGCGGGACAGACGAAATCTGGTTCTGAGACTATTGCCACGCGCCGGAACACCGGGGATGAGCTGCATATCGAAAATGCCGTAGGTTCGCGCACGCGCTGGGCCGCGGTCACTACGTGCCAACTTGCCGCCTGCCTGGTCCCTCTGCCCTTTCCAACAAAACTTGGTGATCTACACGAGCGTTTCGTCGGGCGATCCGGTGATTCGCAGATGCACCCCCCGCGAGATAGGGTCTCGTGGATGAGCTACCACGTGCTGCTCCTCTCCTGGGAGTACCCGCCCGTGATCGAGGGCGGCCTGGCGCGACACGTACGCAAGCTCGCCGAGGCGCTCGTCCGCAGGGGCGTCGCAGTCGACGTGCTCACCCGCGGGTCCGGTGAGCGCTCGGGTATAAGCCTGCGGGGTGGGGAGGAGCCGGCGATCGGCAACGGCTCCCACGAGATCGATCGGACGGACGCTGGAGGGGGAGAAGAGAACGAGACGCACGTCTCCGGAGGCTCGACCGACGGACTGTCAGTCGAACAGCGCAGCGGCGTGACCGTCTATCGCGTGCCCGAGCCCGGCTGGCCGCGCGACCTCGACCGCTTCGTCGCGTGGGTGCAGCGCATGAACGACGACATGCTCGCCGCCGGTCTCTCGCTCGCGCAGGAGCATTCCTACGACCTCATCCACGGCCACGACTGGCTCGTCGCGCACGCTTCTCCCGCGCTGTCGGAGCAGCTGGACATTCCCTACGCGACGACCATCCACGCGACCGAGCACGGTCGCCACCAGGGCTGGGTCCAGGATGAGCCGCAAGCGCACATCCACGCCGTCGAGCGTGCGATGGCCCAGCGCGCCGACGCGGTGATCGTCTGCTCCTACTACATGCGCGGCCACGTAGCCGACATCTTCGACATCGACGAGCGGCGCATCACGGTCATCCCCAACGGGGTCGACCCGGGCGACCTGCAGCCCGTCGGCGATCTGGACGCGCTGCGGCGCGAGTTCGCCGAGCCGAACGATCAGCTCGTGCTGCTCGTCGGGCGGCTCGTCTACGAGAAGGGCTTTCAGCTCGCGCTCGATGCGCTCCCGGGCGTGATCGAGCGGGTCGGCGCCGTGCGCTTCCTGGTGGCCGGCTCGGGCACGCACGAGGCCGAGCTGCGCACCCAGGCCCAGCGGCTGGGGCTGTCCGAGCACGGCGTCTTCCTCGGCTGGATCGGCGACGACGCGCTGCACTCGCTCTACCGCATCGCCGATCTGTGCGTCGTGCCGTCGATCTATGAGCCGTTCGGGCTGGTCGCCCTGGAGGCGATGGCCTCGGGCTGTCCCTGCATCGTCGCCGACACCGGCGGCCTGCGCGAGGTCGTGCCCTCCGGCGAGCGCGTCGGGCTGCGCTTCAACGGCGGCGACGCCGAGCACCTCGGCGTGATGATCGAGCGCCTGCTCGTCGACACCGATCTGCGCGACCGGCTCGTCACCGAGGCATCGGAGCACGTGCTGCGCTTCGACTGGGACGACATCGCCCAGCGCACGCACGCGATCTACAGTGATCTTGCAACTGTGCGTGCTCAGGAGGAGGTAGAGCGGACATGACGGGAATGCTCCAGGGGCTGATGCAGGACGACTTCCCGCTCACGCTCCAGCACGCGCGGCGGCGGATGCGCGACTGCCACCCCTCCGCGCAGCTGACCACCCTTACCGAGGAGGGAGTCGTGCGCGCCAGCTTCGGGGAGGTCTCCGAGCGCGTGGATCGTCTCGCCCGCGTGCTCGCCCGACTCGGGATCGAGCAGGGGGATCGGGTGGGGACATTCGCGTGGAACAACCAGCGCCACTTCGAGCTCTACATGGCCGTCCCATGCGTGGGGGCGGTGCTGCACACGCTGAACATCCGCCTGTTCGCAGAGCAGCTCACGTACATCGTCAACCACGCCGACGACCAGGTGATCTTCCTCGACGACTCCCTCGTGCCGCTGCTCGAGCCGCTCGCCGCGTCGTTTGCGGGAGTACGCCATTTCATATTGATGGGTGAGGGCGACGCCGGCTCCCTGCCGAACGTGCTGCGCTACGAGGAGCTCCTGGAGGATTCGGCGGAGGGACCTGGACCTTTCGCCTACCCGGAGCTCGACGAGCGCCAGGCCGCCGCGCTCTGCTACACGAGCGGCACCACGGGCAACCCCAAGGGTGTGCTCTACTCCCACCGCTCGATCTGCCTGCACGCCACGGCCTCGCTGATGGCCGACAACCTGGCGCTCTCCCGGCGCTCGCGCGCGTTGGTGGTGGTCCCGATGTTCCACGCCAACGCCTGGGGCATCCCCCACGCGGCCGCGCTCTGCGGGGCGGACCTGCTCATGCCCGACCGCTTCCTTCAGGCAGAGCCCCTGGCGCGTGCGATCGAGTCAGAGCGCCCCACGGTGATGGGGTGCGTACCGACGATCTTCGCCGACCTGCTGCGCTACGCCGACGCGCACGAGGTCGACCTGTCCTCGCTCACCAACGCCGTCTGCGGGGGCTCGGCGGTGCCGCGAGCGCTGATGAAGGACTTCCAGGAGCGCCACGACGTGCACATCTTCCAGGGATGGGGAATGACGGAGACCAGCCCGGTCGCCACGTTCTCCGAGCCCGCGGAGGACCGGGGGCACGACGAGCGCTACTGGGACGAACGGGCGCTGCAGGGCAAGCCGCTGCCGTGGGTCGAGCTGCGCCTGATGGGCGACGACGGCCAGGAGGTTGCCTGGGACGGCGAGTCCACGGGCGAAATCCAGGTGCGCGGCCCGTGGGTCGCCTCCAGCTACTACAACGATCCCTCCGGCGACGAGAAGTTCGAGTCGGGATGGCTGCGCACGGGCGACATCGCCGCGATCGACGAGCAGGCCTTTGTACGAATCACCGACCGCGCCAAGGACGTGATCAAGTCCGGCGGCGAGTGGATCTCCTCGGTCGAGCTCGAGAACGAGCTGATGGCTCACCCGGACGTGATCGAGGCGGCCGTCATCGCCAAGCCCGACGAGCGCTGGTCCGAGCGCCCCCTGTGCTGCGTCGTGCTGTGCGAGGACTCCGATGCCGGTGCAAAGGAGCTGATCGAGCACCTGCGGCCCCGCGTCGCCAAGTGGTGGCTGCCCGACGAGTTCGCGTTCATCGCCGAGGTCCCCAAAACGAGCGTCGGCAAGTTCGACAAGAAGGTCCTGCGCTCGATGCTCGCCGACGACACCCTGCAGGGCCGCGTCTCGGTTCAGTAGTCGAGCCGGGATGAGCCTCCGGCGGGCTGGGATGAGCTATGAGCCCGACACCCTCATCGTCGTCGCCGCGCTCGACGAGGCGGACCGCATCTCCGCGACGCTCGCCGCGCTGGCCGTCGCGTTCCCCGGCGCGCCCGTCTGGGTCGCCGACGACGGCTCCAGCGACGCCACCGGAGAGCTCGCGCGCGCCGCCGGTGCGACGGTGGTGCGCAGTGCGCGCGTGATCGGCAAGGGCCAGGCGATGACTGGGGCGGTTCAGGCGGCGCTGTCTGACCCTGCAATCTCCGCCGAGCCGCTCGTGATCCTCTGCGACGGCGACCTCGGCGACTCGGCGTCCGTGCTGGCGCCGCTCGTCGATCCGATCCGACGGGGTGAGGTCGACCTGGCGGTGGCCGCCTTCGCCACGCGCACGGGCGGCGGGTTCGGCCTCGCGCTGAGCTTCGCTCGCTGGGCGATCCGCCGCCGCTGCGGGTTGTCCACCCGCGCGCCCATCTCCGGGCAACGGGCGATACGCGCGCGCGTATTGCCCGACGTCCTGCCGTTCGCCTCGGGATACGGCATGGAGATCGCGATGATCATCGACGCCGTCCGTGCCGGCCATCGCGTCGTTGAGATCCCACTCGACCTCGCCCACCGCGCCACCGGACGCACGCCTGCCGGCTTTGCGCATCGCGCCCGCCAGCTGATCGACTTCGTGCGGGTGTACTTCGCGCGGCGATAGGCTCGCGCCGAGATGATCCTCGCGATCGACCAGGGCACGACCGGCACGACGTGCTTTGTCTATGACCCCGACTCCGACCTTGAGCCGATTGGGCGCGCGTATCGCGAGCTTCACCAGCACTTCCCCCAGCCGGGCTGGGTCGAGCACGACCTTGGCGAACTGTGGAGCGTGACCCACGTCGCTGGCCGGCGAGGCGCTCGCGGACGCCGGCGTTCGCCCCGGCGAGCTTCAGGCCGTGGGGATCACCAACCAGCGTGAGACCGTCTGCGTGTGGGATCCGGCGACCGGCGAGCCGCTGCATCGCGCGATCGTCTGGCAGGACCGGCGCACGACCGCCTCGCTGCGAGGAGTTGCGCGCCGCGGGCAGCGAGCCGCTCATCCGCGCGCGCACCGGGCTGGTGCTCGACCCCTACTTCTCGGCCACCAAGATCGAGTGGCTGCTCGAGCAACGTCCAGGGCCTGCGCGAGCGCGCGCATGACGGCAGGGCCGTGTTCGGGACGGTCGACTCGTGGCTGATCTTCAAGCTCACCGGCCGAGCACGTCACCGACCCTCCAACGCCTCGCGCACGCTGCTGTTCGACATCTGCGCCGGGCGCTGGGATCCCGAGCTGCTGGACCTGTTCGACAGTGCCCGCAGCGCGCGCTGCCGCGCGTGCTGCCCAGCGCGGGCGTGATCGCCGAGACGCTCGCGCCGAGTCTCTGCACGGCCACGCCGTCCCGGTCGCGGGCGTCGCCGGCGATCAGCAGGCCGCGCTGTTCGGTCAGGCGTGCACGACCCGGGCCTCGGCAAGAACACGTACGGCACCGGCTCGTTCGTGCTGCTCAACACCGGCTATGTCGCGCCGCAGACGCCTCCGCCAGGGCTGCTCGCGACCGTCGCCTGGGGAATCGGCGGCGCCACCACCTACGCCCTGGAGGCCTCGATCTTCGTCACCGGCGCCGCGGTCCAGTGGCTGCGCGACGGACTGGGGCTGATCGAGCGCGCCTCCGACACCGAGGCGCTCGCGGCATCGCTTGACGGCAACGACGGCGTCTACTTCGTCCCCGCCCTCACCGGCCTGGGCTCGCCCCACTGGGACCCCCACGCGCGCGGCACGATCACCGGCCTCACGCGCGGCGCCACCCGCGCCCACCTGGCACGCGCGACGCTCGAGGCGATCGCCTACCAGACCCACGACGCCGTCCGCGCGATGGAGTCCGCCTGCGGGCAGGCCTTCGTCGAGCTGCGCGCCGACGGCGGCGCGAGCGCCAACGCCTGGCTCATGCAGTTCCAGGCCGACATCCTCGGCGTGCCCGTCGTCCTCGGGGCCACGTCCGAGACCACAGCCCTCGGCGCGGCCTACCTCGCGGGCGTCGGCGCCGGCCTGTGCACGATCTCCGACGTCGCCTGCGCCGTGGCGCGAGCGCCGGCGCTACGAGCCCCGCATGTCCGCCGACGAGCGCTCGGAGCTGCTCGCCGGTTGGGCCGACGCTCTGGCCCGCACCCGCGCCGGCTGATGCGCTGGCAGCCGTCACCTACGCGCCTACCCGCTCGCGTAACTTTGGCGCCCCCGCGATGTAGTCCGCTCAGATGAGCGATCTCGCACCGATGCGCGAACAGGTCTACGCCGACCCGCGGCCGAAGGAGCACTTCGACCGCTTCCACGACCGCTGCCCGCACCCGCGAACCCGACTGGGCGTATGAGCTCACGCGGCTGATCACCTCGCTCTACGCCTACACGCTGCTGCGCGCACGCTCGATCTCCTCGGAGAAGGTCCCCGGCGCCGGGGCCGTCATCCTCGCGCCCAACCACTTCTCGTTCATGGATCACTTCCTGATGGGCTGCTACATCCGCCGCAAGGTCCGCTTCATGGCCAAGTCGCAGCTGTTCTCCCCGCCGATGCAGTTCATCTACAGCCACGGCGGCGTCTTCCCCGTGCGCCGCGGCGCCCGTGACGAGGAGACGTTCATCACCGCCGAGACGATCCTCGCTCGCGGTGGCGCCATCACTATGTACTGCGAGGGCGGGCGCTCGCGCACCGGCCAGATGGCCGAGCAGGCCAAGCGCGGCATCGGCCGTCTCGCCCTGGAGACCGGTGCGCCGGTCGTGCCGATCGCGATCCACGGCTCCTCGCGCATCCGCAACTGGAAGCGCCTACGCTTCCCCGAGGTCACCGTCCAGTACGGCGATCCGATTCGCTGGGAGCGTGTCGCCAACCCTACGCGTGAGCAGCAGCAGGCTGTCGCCGACGCCATCCTTACGGAGATTCGCGCGCTCTACGCGGGCCTCGAGGAGCACGGCCGCCGTGGAGCGCTGCGGCGCGCGCGTGAGCAGCGTCGCGCCGAGCGCGGTTCGGCCGGCCGAACTGCCGTGGCCTGAGCCGGCGGGATAGGTTGTCCGGGGGATGCCGACGGTTGCTGCCGAATTGCTCCGACCCGACCTCCTGTGCGAGAGCTCGATCCTGGTCGTCACTGCGTCCTCGGCGCTCGACGACACTCCGGCCGAGTCGTTCGGGCACGCGGTGTGCGAGGCCTGCGAGCAGCTTGGCGCACGTGTGCACTCCTATGCGCGCGACTCCGCCGCCGACGAAACGGCGATGGACGCCGCCGTTGCGAGCGCCGCCGCCGATCCGGGCGGCATCGACATGCTTGTCGTGGACGGTGCCGCCCTGTTCGCGTTGGATGGTCTGAGCGCGTGTCTGGACAGTGCCTGGGATGCGACCCGGGCGGTCGTCAACCTCGTGTTCCTGCCCGCCGGACGCGAAGGGCGGATCATCTACATCGCGCCTTCTCCCAACGCGGGCGATCAGGCTGACGCCGCGCGCGCAGGTCTCGAGAACCTCGCCCGTACGCTCTCGGTCGAGTGGGCGCGCAACGAGATCACCACGGTCCTGACGATCGCCCCGGGCGACACCACCATCCGGGCGAGGCGGCCGCACTGACGGCCTACCTCGCCTCGCCCGCCGGCGCCTACTTCTCGGGTTGCCTGCTGGACCTGCGGGGACCGGCTGGCGGTTGATCGACTCGGTCCCGCCGGCCCCGCGGCGCATCCAGGGGACTCCCGTCAGCCTGTCATCCCCCCGAACAGCCCGCCGGTGATGTGCAGCGTCTGGCCGTGCACGTAGTTCGACCACGGGGTGCACAGGAAGAACACGCCTCCGCCGCCTCCTCGGGTGTCGCCGGACGTCCCAGCGGGATCAGCATCGAGGCCATCTGGCGCATCTGCTCGGGGATGCCGAGCTGGATCGTCTCGCCGTCCTTCTGCATCGTGTTCTCGTCAACCTTGGCCTGGGTCAGGCGCGTGTCGATGAAGCCGAACGCGACCGCGTTGACGTTGACCTTGAACTGGCCCCACTCCTTGGCGATCGTTTTGGTCAGACCCACGACGCCCGCCTTGCCCGCCGAGTAGTTGGCCTGGCCGGCGTTGCCGAACGTGCCCGAGGTCGAGGACACGTTGACGATCTTGCG
Organism: uncultured Solirubrobacterales bacterium; assembly: GCA_963799735.1. GTDB lineage: Bacteria > Actinomycetota > Thermoleophilia > Solirubrobacterales > Solirubrobacteraceae > Palsa-744. The sequence goes on from CAWCYP010000057.1 coordinate 92,866, forward strand.
GAAGACCTCCGGCCTTCCTCGCGCTCCTTCTTGGCGGGCTCGCGCAGGTGCGGCGCCGCCGCGCGGATCACGCGGAAGGGCACGACGGTGTGGATGTCGAGCATCGCCTGGAAATGCTCGTCGGACATCTTGTGCACCGGTGCGTCGATCGTGTAGCCGGCGTTGTTGACGATGATGTCGATCTTGCCGAACGCGTCGATCGCCTTCTGCACGAGCTGATCGGGCACGCCCGGCTTGGTCAGATCGCCCGCGAACACGGCCGTCTCCCCGGCGATCTCGCCCGACGCCTGCTCGGCGACGTCGCCGTCCAGATCGTTGATCAGCACCTGCGCGCCCTGCTCGCAGAGCAGCTCGGCCGTCGCGCGTCCGATCCCGCGCGCCGAACCGGTGACGATCGCCGCCTTGCCGTCGAGTACTCCCATAGTTCTTTGTCTCCTTGTCGTGTGTGGAGACGGGAGGTTATAGCCGGGCGTGCCTAGCCGGTGATGATGACGCCGAAGTCCTGCGTATAGATGGCGCCGGCAGACCGTGCGCGAGCGGGCGAGGAGGATGCGCGCAGACGCCGATCCCGGTTTCCCGGTAGTGGGGGTCGAGGATGTTCGCGCGGTGCCCGGGCGAGGCCATCCAGGCGGCGACGATTGCGCGCGGTGTCGCCAGCCACAGCGTGCCCCAGGCGATGTTCTCGCCGACTTCGTATCCGACCCGTGAGCTGGAGATGTAGCCGACGGAACGCATCCGCGCAAGCGGTGTCTGACCCCGCGGGCCGACGTGTTCGAAGTAGTCCTCGCGGCCATGCTCGCGGTGTGCGCCTGGGCGGCCCGCCGCAGTCGCGTGTTCGGCCGCAGCGGACGCTCGCCGTGGAGCGGCCCGTTCGCGGTTGATCAGGCACAGCGTCGCGGCCCGGATGAGGCGGAGGTTCTTCCTGGTGGGCCTCAGCCCGGCATGCCGGCAGGCGTGGTGACGCCCGGAGCTGTGGCCGTGAGCCGTCCTGTGGTCGCCCGCCGGAGTCGTGTGCGCGCTCGCGCCCGCCACGGGGGCGGCGATCGCGATCAGGGCGGCAGCGGCCAGCGCTGTGAGCAGGCGAGTCACACAGCTGGAATCGGCCGCGCGCGCGTCCGACCTTAGTCACGCCGTGCGCCTGGACGGATTCTTGCGAAGCGGGCGTTATCGTGGCCAGTAAAGCTGTGTTGCGCCGCTCCGCGCGCGCCGGCCGCGGCTCGTGCTCCGCCTACGGGGCGTCTGGTGCTTCCAGTATCCGCCCCAGGATCTCGCGCATGATCTCGTCCGACCCGCCGCCGATCGGTCCCAGGCGCGCGTCGCGGGCGGCGCGCTCGACCCAGACCTCGCGCATGTAGCCCGCGCCGCCGTGGATCTGCAGGCACGCGTCCATCAGCTCGTAGCACGCGCGTTGCGTCAGCAGCTTGGCCATCGTCACCTCGCGCAGCGGCTCCTCGCCAGCGACGAAGCGGCGCAGCGCGTCGTAGGTGACGCAGCGCGCGGAGTACGCGCTCGCGGCGAGGTCCGCGAGCTTGTGCCGGATCGCCTGGTGCCCGGACAGCGGCCGCCCGAAGGCGCTGCGCTCGCGGGCGAACTGCGCCGTGCGCTCCCAGGCCAGGCGCATCGCGCCGACCGCGCCAAGCGCCATCGCCAGGCGCTCCCACTGGAAGTTGGCCATGATCAGCTTGAATCCCTCGTTCAGCCCGCCCAGCAGGTTCTCCTCCGGCACGAACACGTCCTGGTAGGCGATCGTGGCGGTGTCGGAGGCGTGCCAGCCGAGCTTGTCGAGCTTGGCGGAGGTGACGCCCTCGCCGCGGTCGACGATCAAGAACGAGATGCCGTGGTGCCCGCCTTCCTGCGTGGTCTTGACGGCGGTGACGATGAAGTGCGCGCGCACGCCGTTGGTGATGTAGGTCTTCTCGCCATTGATCAGGAAGCCGCCGTCCACGCGCTCGGCCGAGGTGCGCAGCGCCGCGACGTCAGAGCCCGCGCCGGGCTCGGTGATGCCGAGCGCGCCGATCTTCTCGCCACGGATCGCCGGCACGAGGTAGCGCTGCTTCTGCTCATCGGTCCCGAACTTCCAGATCGGCGGCGTGGCGATGTTGACGTGCGCCCCGATCCCGGCCGCCGTGCCGCCCGAACCGATCCGCGCGAGCTCCTCGATCAGGACTGCCTCGTGCAGGTAGTCACCGCCCTGACCGCCGAGCTCGGCCGGGTACTTCAGCCCCAGCAGCCCCTGCCCCGCGAGGGTGGCGAACACCTCGTCGGGGAACCACTGCTCGTCCTCCCACTGCTGCGCGTACGGCGCCAGCTCACGATCGATGAACCCGCGGATCGAGGCCCGCAGCTCCTCGTGCTCGTCGGTAAACGGCGGCGTGGGCGCCACACGATCAGAGCCCGTAGGAGCGGCCGATGACCTCGAGCATGATCTCGTCGGTGCCGGCGCCGATGCGGTTCAGACGCATGTCTCGCCACACGCGCTCGACGTTGTACTCCTTCATGTAGCCGGCGCCGCCGTGGATCTGGATGCACTCGTCGGCGACTTCACAGGCGACACGTGCGGCATGGAGCTTTGACATCGAGATCTCGCGCACCGGGTACTCGCCGTTGGCGAAGCGCCACGCCGTCACATAGTTCAGCTGACGGGCGGACTCCAGCTTGGTTGCCATCTCGGCGAACTTGTGGCGGATGACCTGGAAGTGGCCAATCGCTTTGCCAAACGCTTCGCGCTCCTTGGCGTAGGCGAGCGTGTGCTCAAAGCATTTCTGCGCGCCCGCGACACAGCCGGCCGCTCCGATCATGCGCTCACCCTGGAGCTCCCACATGATGTGGTAGAAGCCCTTGCCCTCCTCGCCGAGCATCGCAGAGGCGGGCACGCGCACGTCCTGGAAGGCCAGGAGCGCCGTGTCGGAGGCGTGCATGCCCATCTTGCGCAGCTTCTGCTCGCGGATCACACCAGGGGCGTCCATCGGGACAAGGAAGAGGCTGAAGCCGTCATAGCCGGCGTCGGGGTCGGTCTTCGTGACGAGCACGATCACGTCTGCGCGGTGTCCGTTCGTGATGTAGGTCTTCGAGCCGTTGATCACGAACTCATCGCCGTCGCGGACCGCGCGTGTCTTGATCCCGGCGACATCCGAGCCGGCGTCGGGCTCTGTGATGCCCAGGCACAGGATCTTGGTGCCCGCGATCGCGGGCACCACCCACTCCAGCTTCTGCTCCTCGGTGCCGAACGCGAGGATCGGCGGCATCGCCATGTCGGTCTGCACGGCGATCCCCATCGCCAGGCCACCGCAGTTGGCGTTGGCTATCTCCTCGGCGAGCACCATCGCGCTGAAGTAGTCCCCGCCCTGCCCGCCGTACTCCTCGGGCTTGTCCAGTCCGAGGAACCCGAGCTCGCCCATGCGCCTGAACACCGAGTCGGGGAACGTCGTCTCCTCCCACTCGGCGGCGTGCGGCGCGAGCTCTTTGATCGCAAAGTTGCGGATCGACTCGCGCAGCTGTTCGTGCTCGTCGGTGAATATGAAGTGCTTGCGCTGCGCCTGATGTTCGGGCTTCAGGACGCTCTCGGCGGTTGCCATCTCGGAGACTCCTCAATTCGCTCGCTGATCCGTGCAGCGAACGCTAGCGCAGCATGCCCGGTTAGGATGCGCCGATGAGCGCCGATCCGGTTCTATACAGCGTCGACGGCGACGGCGTCGCCACGATCACGCTCAACGAGCCCGACACGCGCAACGCCCTTTCTCCCGAGCTGCTCTCCGGCCTGATCGACGCGTTCCAGCGGGCCGACTCCGACCCCGACGCGCGCTGCATCGTGCTCCGCTCTTCGCACGAGCGCACCTTCTCCTCCGGCGCCAACCTCGGGGGGTTCGCAGGCGATCTGTCGCTCGTGGAGAAGCACTTCGGCTCCGAGCGCTTCATCGAGCTGTTCAAGCTGATCGGCGCGCTCGGCAAGCCGACGGTGTGTGTCGCGGGCGGACATGTGCTCGCGGGCGCGCTTGGGATCGCACTGGCGTGCGATCTGATCGTCGCCTCCGAGACTGCCACGTTCGGCACCCCCGAGATCAACGTGGGCGCGTTTCCGTTCATGATCATGGCGCTGATCTACCGCAACGTGCCCCGCAAGAAGGCCAACGAGCTGCTGCTCCTCGGCGAGCGCTGGAGCGCCCAGGAGGCCCTTGCTGCCGGGATCGTCAACAGAGTCGTGCCCGCCGAGGAGCTCGACGCCGCCGTCGCGGAGTGGGCGGGCAAGCTCGCCTCCAAGTCGCCGGTGATCATGCGGCTCGGCAAGGAAGCCATGCGCCGGCAGCTGGACATGCCGCTGGAGGATGCTCTGGACTACCTGCGCGCGCAGCTGACGCTGGCGCTCTCCACCGAGGACATCGTCGAGGGTGTCACCGCCTTCTTCGAAAAGCGCGACCCGAACTGGAAAGGCCGATGACGAGCGCCCAGGAGACGACCTCTCTGCTGCGGCCCCTTGTCGAGGACTTGGAGGAGCGCCGCGCGCAGATCAGGATCGGTGGGGGGCAGGAGAAGGTCGATAAGCAACACGAGCGGGGCAAGCTGACCGCGCGCGAGCGCATCGCGCTGCTGATCGACGAGGGGACGTTCACCGAGCTCGGGATACACGGCAGGCCGCACTCAACCCAGCGCGCGATGGACGGCGTGGACGCGCCGGCCGACGGGGTCATCACCGGCTACGGCAAGGTCGATGGCCGGCTGACCGCGGTGTGCGCGTACGACTTCACGGTGATGGCCGGCTCGATGGGGATGACCGGCGAGTTCAAGGTGACGCGGCTGCGCGAGCTGGCGCTGACCAAGCGCATCCCGTTCGTGTGGTTGCTGGACTCCGCGGGCGCGCGCGTGCAGGAGGCGGCGGGGGCGATGTTCGCCGGCTCCGGGCATCTGTTCCGGGAGGAGGTGATCATGTCCGGCGTCATCCCCCAGGTCGCCGCGTTGATGGGGCCGTGCGCGGCCGGGACCGCCTACATCCCGGGGCTGGCCGACTTCGTGCCGATGGTCAAGGGCCGAGGATCGATGGCGCTGGCTGGGCCGCATCTCGTGCGCGCGGCCGTGGGCGAGGACGTGACCCAGGAGGAACTGGGCGGCTCGCGGGTGCACACGCGCAAGTCCGGGGTCGGCGACATGGAGGTGGCCAGCGACGAGGAGTGCATCGAGCAGATCAAGAATTACCTGTCGTACATGCCCCAGAACTGCGAAGAGCGTCCGCCCATGCGGCCGGTCACAGACCCGATCGACCGGCGCGATGAGGCGCTGCTGGATGTGCTGCCGGAGTCCAATCGCAAGCCGTACGACATGTACGAGGTGATCAGGCTGATCGTCGACGACGGCGAGTACCTGGACATCAAGCGCCAGTGGGCCAAGACGATCATCACGTGCTTCGCGCGCTTCGGCGGGCGGCCCGCCGGGATCGTCGCCAACCAGCCGAAGCAGCTCGGCGGCATCCTCGACAACGACTCCTCAGACAAGGCCGCGCGCTTCGTGAACCTCTGTAACGCGTTCGCGATCCCGCTCGTCTTCGTACAGGACGTGCCGGGCTTCATGGTCGGCACCAAGGTCGAGGCCGAAGGCATCATCCGCCACGGCGCCAAGATGCTCTATGCCGTCGCCAACGCGACCGTGCCGAAGATCACGGTCATCACCCGCAAGGCCTACGGCGCCGGCTACTACGTGATGAACGGGCGCGCGTACGAACCGGACCTGATCGTCGCTTGGCCGAGTGCCGAGATCTCCGTGATGGGGGCCGAGGGGGTCGTGGAGATCGCGTTTCGCAAACAGGTCGAGGAAGCCGAGGACCCCGCGGCCAAGAAGGCCGAGCTGATCGAGGGCTTCCGCAAGATGTTCGACGTGTACATCGCCGCCGGCAACGACCTGATCGACGACGTGATCGATCCGCGCGAGACGCGCGAGACGATTTGCCGGGGGCTCGAGATGTCCGCCAACAAGAAAATCGAGCGCCCCTGGAAGCGGCATGGGGTCGTGCCCGTATGAGTGTCGAGGATCCCGTAGTCCTCACCTGTGCGATCTCTGGCGTGCTGGCCAACCGCGAGCAGTGTCCCGCGATCCCCTACACCCCCGCCGAGTACGCCGCCGAGGCGCGCCGGATCGTCGACGAGGGGGGCGTCATGATTCACATCCACGCGCGCAAGCCCGACGGCTCGCCGAGCTTCGAGGTGGAGGACTACAGGGCGATCGGCGATGCGATCCGCGCGGAGGTGGGGGACGCCGCGATCGTCAACTTCTCGACCGGGGCGGTCGGGGTGTCCGTCCAGAAGCGCGTCGCCTACCTGCGCGAGTGCCGCCCTGAAGTCGCGGCGCTGAACATGGGCTCGATGAACTACGCGAAGTACTCGCGCTCACGCAAGCAGTTCGTGTTCAACATGGTGTTCGCCAACCCGTTCGAGGAGATCATCGAGCTCTTGCGGGCGATGAACGAGCTTCATATCAAACCTGAGCACGAGTGCTTTGACATCGGCCACGTCGGCTCGCTCGAGCCGCTGATCGACATGGGTGTTCTGAAGCCCCCGCTGCACGTGGACTGCATCATGGGCGTCCTCGGCGGCATCCTCCCGAGCGCGCGCAATCTCGCGGCGATGGTCGACAACATCCCGGTCGGCTCGCACTGGGGCGTGATCGGGATCTCGCGCGAGCAGTGGCTGCTCGTGGCGGCCGCGCTGACGCTCGGCGGCTCGATGCGAGTGGGGCTCGAGGACAACCTCTACTTGCCGGACGGAGAGATGGCCAAGTCCAACGGTGAGCTGATCGCCAAGGCCGCCAGATGACCGAAGACGTCGGCCGCCGTCCGGCGACGGTGCCGGAGGCGCGCGCGAAGTTGAACGTCTCCGCGCGCGAGGCGGCTGCGGTGACGCTGCCGCTGGCGGGCATCCGCGTGCTCGACCTCTCGCGGCCTGTTGCCCGGGGGGTTCTGCTCGCTACTGCTGGCGGACTTCGGCGCGGACGTGCTGAAGGTCGAGGACACCGGCATGGGCGACTACATCCGCTGGTCCCCACCGTATATAGACGGGGCCGACGACAGCGCCAAGTCCGCGCTGTTTTTGTCGCTGAATCGAAACAAGCGCTCGATCCGCCTCGATCTCAAGCACGAGCGCGGCCGCGAAGCGTTGCTGGCGCTCGTGCGCGAGCACGACGTCGTGCTGGAGTCGTTTCGCCCGGGCGTGCTCGACCGGCTCGGCGTTGGGTATGAACGCATGCGCGAGGAGAACCACGGGATCGTCTACTGCGCGATCTCAGGCTATGGCCAGGACGGCCCCAAGCGCGATGCGTCGGGGCACGACATGAACTACCTCGGCCTCGTCGGCCTGCTCGGTTTGACGGGAGACCCGCCCGCCCCGCGCGGCGGCGGGGGGGTGGGGGTCCTATTCAATCCTCGGGTCAGATCGCCGACATCGGCGGCGGCTCGCTGATGGCGGCGTTCGGGATTCTGGCTGCGCTGCGCGAGCGCGATGGCGGACGCTGGCCATCCGAGGCTCCGGTGAGGGTCAGCTGGTGGATGTGTCGATGGCCGACGGCGCGCTTTCGTGGCTGGCGATGGTCGCTGCGGGCTATTTCGCCGACGGGACCGTCCCGCACCGCGGCGATCTTCCTCTCGCTGGCTCGCTGATCTGCTACCGGCCGTACGAGTGCGCCGACGGCTGGGTGACGCTGGGCGCGCTGGAGCCCAAGTTCTGGCAGGCGTGGTGCCGGGGAGTCGGGCGCGAGGAGATGATCGAGAAGCAGTTCGAGGCCCCAGGCTCAGAGGCGCACGCGCAGGTGCAGGCGATCTTCCAAAACACGCACGCGCGCGCAGTGGGAGGAGTTCGCGCGCGAGCACGACTGCTGCTTGGAGCCCGTGCTCGACCTGGACGAGGCACTCGATTCCGAGCTCGTGTGCGTGCGCGAGATGGTCGTCGAGATCGACCAGCCGGGCGCTGAGCGGCCCGTGCGCCAGCTCGGCGTCCCCGTCAAGCTCGACCGCACCCCCGCCGCGCACGCGCGGCTGCCGGGCCCGGCCCTGGGTGAGCACACTGAGCAGGCGTTGCGCGAGGCCGGTTATTCCGCTGAGGAAGTCGCCGAGTTGCTGGCGTGCGGCGCGGTGTGGGCCCCACCGCCCGGCCGAGCTCTCGACGCAGGCGACGTTCCGAGTCTGACGAGACCCGGCAGCGTGCTACCACTTCGCGCGGTGGTGCTCCATCACCGCCGAGGCCGCTCACTAGCTCGATCCCCCCGGCAGCGTCCCGCTGAACGTGCCGAACGGCGCGGTGTAGTCGCTGCTGACGATCAGCAGGTTCTCTTTGCGCCGGCGCTGCGCCTCGGCGGCGAAGCACAGCCGTGAGCCGTCCCCCGCGACGATCTCGCTCAGGTCGGCGGCGAATCGCACCGGCGCAGGCTCGCTCGGAGCGCCGTCCACCCACACCGCGCGCTCGCTGCCGATCGGCGGGTCGTTGACGCCGGCCACCAGGTTCCACGCGAGCGGCAGCGCCGTCTGCTCGTGCCGACCCCGGCGCTCCACCACCACTCGGTGTGCCTGGCGTGATACCCGGCCGTGTCGTCGATCACCGCCAGCGCCTCGATCTCGCGCGGCTGGCCACGTCGAGCGCGAGCGTCCCGTGGGCGCCCACGCCCGCCTGCTTGCGCGTCCACACCTCGCCGCGGCCGTGGGGGCAGATTGCCTGAATGCCCTCGCCTTCCTCCAGCGCGAGATCGAGCAGCAGTCATCGTCGCGGACCTGCATGCGGCCCAGCGGCAGGTCGACGATCCCGCGACGTAGACGCATGTGGGTGCGCTCGCTCAGCCGCCCGTCGGCGCGCGTGAGCACAGCCCAGAACGACTGCTTCGCCGGCCCGACCTGCACGATCGCCGCGCACGCCATCAGCTCCTCGCAGAACACCCCCACGTAGCGCCACCGCTTCAGCGGGCGTCCTGCGCGAAGCAGGGGCAGGTGGGCGTTGTCTGCGATCCCGCTGATCTGCTCTAGAGCTATGCTTGAAGGTATTGACTGACTGGTCAATCTATTTCCGTAAGTTGAGACGAGGCCTGCGAAGGGGAATGCACACGTGAAGGCAGCGGCCGTGCAGCTCAACTCCACCGCCGACCTCGGCGCGAACCTCGCTGCCGCCGATCGTCTCACACGCGCCGCCGCCGCGGACGGAGCACAGCTGATCGTGCTGCCCGAGAAGTGGACGGCCATGGGCACTGTGC
>CAWCYP010000058.1:0-99570 GCA_963799735.1 uncultured Solirubrobacterales bacterium
GTCTTCATCACGCCGATCTGGTTGCCCCCGTCGTCGATCACGCGCACCTCGGGCACGCGGATGCGCTCGTTGACCCTCGTCTGGTCCCGCTCGGGCGGGCGCCGGTCGAACCTACGTGGTACCGGCACTAGCTGTGGTCGGCGCGCGTCAAGTGTGGACTAGGCGCGGCTCTCGAAGGATTTGCGGGGCTTCAACGCGCCCGAGTATAGCTCTCCACGCAACCGCTCGCCGAGCTCCTTCACCGAAACGTCACCCGTGTCTCCCGCGCGGTGCTCGCGCACGGACACAGTCTTCTCGCCTTCCTCGCGCTCGCCGACGACGAGCATGTACGGGATCTTCCGCAGCTCGGCCTCGCGAATCTTCCGCCCCACCGACTCGCTGCGCTCGTCGAGCTCGACGCGCAGGCCCTCGGCCGTGAGCTCCTCGCGGACGAATGCGCCGTAGTCGTTGAAGCGATCTGACACCGGCAGCACGATGGCCTGCACCGGTGCCAGCCACAGCGGGAGCTCTCCCGCGTAGTGCTCGATCAGGATGCCGATGAAGCGCTCGAAGGAGCCCAGCAGCGCGCGGTGGATCATCACCGGGCGGTGCTCGGCGTTGTCGGACCCCGTGTACTGCAGGTCGAACCGCTCCGGCATCGAGTAGTCCAGCTGGACCGTTCCCAGCTGCCACGAGCGCCCCAGCGAATCGGTCATGTGCAGATCGATCTTCGGGCCGTAGAACGAGCCGTCGCCGGGGTTGAGCTCGTAAGCGAGCCCCTCGGCCCGCAGCGCGCCGGCGAGCGCGCCCTCGGCGCGGTCCCACATCTCGTCACTGCCGATGCGCTGCTCGGGTCGGGTGGAGAGCTCAAGGCGCGGCTCCAGCCCGAAGCGAGCATAGAGGTCGAAGCCGAAGCGCAGACACTGCACGACCTCCTCCTGCACCTGCTCTTGGCTGCAGAAGATGTGCGCGTCGTCCTGAGTGATATGGCGCACCCGCAGCAGGCCGTGGAGCACGCCACTGGGCTCGTGGCGATGAACGAGGCCCGCCTCGCTGTAGCGGATCGGGAGGTCGCGGTAGGAGCGGCGCTCGTCCTTGTAGATCTGGATGTGGGCCGGGCAGTTCATCGGCTTCAGCCCCATCGAGCGGCCTTCGATGTCGGTGAAGTACATGTTCTCCCGGAACTTGTCCCAATGGCCGGACTGCCGCCACAGCTCGACGTCGTAGAGGATCGGGGTCTTGACCTCGCGGTAGCCCCGAGCGAGGTTCTCCGTCCGCCACAGCTCGGTCAGGCTGTTCCAGACAGCCATCCCCGCCGGCTTCCAGAACGGGCTCCCGGGAGACAGCTCGGAGAACATGAACAGATCGAGCTCCCGCCCCAGCTTGCGATGGTCGCGCGCCTTCGCCTGCTCCAGGCGCTCGAGATGCTCTGACAGTTCGGCCTTGGAGTGAAACGCGGTCCCGTAGATGCGTGTCAGCATCGTCCTGCTCGAGTCCCCCCGCCAGTATGCCCCCGCGACCGACTGCAGCGCCAGCGCGCCAATGCCGGCCGTGCTCGGCGCATGCGGGCCGCGACACAGGTCGGTGAACGGGCCGTTCGTGTACAGCGACACGCTCTGCAGCTCCTCTCCGCGCGCGCGCGCCCCCGTCACGAGATCGTCGATCAGCTCGACCTTGTAGTCCTGTCCCTCCGCGACGAACCGCTCGCGCGCCTGCGCCGGCGTCACCTCCTGGCGCTCGAACGCCTCCTTGGCCTCGACATGCGCGCGCATCCGCTCTTCGATCTGCGAAAACTCCGCCTCGGAGACGGTCGTTCCGCCGGGGAACTCGAAGTCGTAGTAGAACCCTTGCTCGATCGGCGGGCCGATCGAGATCTTCACGCCGGGCCACAGCTCCATCACCGCCGCCGCCAGCACGTGCGCCGCGTCGTGGCGGATCAGCTCAAGCGCCTCCTCGCCGCTCTGCTTGGTCACGATCGCCACGCTGGCCCCATCCGGCAGCGGGCGCGCCAGGTCGCGGACCTCGGGCTCATCGGGTGGGTGGGTCTCCCAATCCGGATGGCTGACCTCGATCGCCAGCGCCGCCCTGGCCAGGCCGGGGCCGATCGCAGCGGCGGCGTCGGCGCCCGTGGCGCCGTCCGCAAGCTGAAGCGGCTTTCCGTCGGGCAGTGTCACCGTGATCGACATCGGTTGGCTGGAGGCTATCTTCCCCACGCCTGCCCGCGGGTTCCGCGGGCTTCTGAGTCAGAACGTGTCTACTCGCAGACTTCTCGTCCGCCGCTCACGCGAGCATCGTTGAGATGAAGCTTCGTAACAGCGATCCCGCCAAGTCGCGGGTGGCGAGGATGGCCTCGCGCATGCGCCCGGTTCCGGTTTCGATCCTGTCGAGAGTCTTCACCGTCAACGCGATCGTCTTCGGCCTGGCCGTGTTCATCCTGATCGTCAGCCCGGCGACGATCTCCAACCCCACCAAACTCAGCGAGATAGTGGTGCTGGTTGTGGGATTGCTCATGACCTTGGCCGTCGATCTGCTGTTGCTGGCTGTGGTCCTGTCCCCCCTGCGCAGCCTGGCGACGTTGATGGGCGATATCGACCCCATGCGCCCAGGCCAGCGCGCACCTGTGTCCGTCTGGGCGAGCACCGAGGTGATCGCGCTGTCCCAGGCGTTCAACACCATGCTCGACCGCATCGAGGCCGAGCGGCGTGAGAGCGCCCACCGCGCCCTTGCCGCGCAGGAGTCCGAGCGGCTGCGCATCGCCCGCGAGCTGCACGACGAGGTCGGCCAGACCCTAACCGCCGTCGCCCTGCGCGCCGAACGAGCCGCCGGCGAGCTGCCCACGCAGGCGCCGGCGCTTGCAGAGATCGTCGATACGGTCCACCACAGCCTCGACGATGTTCGCCGCATCGCCCGCGAGCTGCGCCCGGAGGCGCTCGACGACCTGGGGCTAATCGACGCGCTGATCTCGCTGTGCCTGCGGATGGAGCGCCAGGGCGCCGTGCGGGTGCTGCGCGAGCTCAAGGGAGGCCTGCCGCCGCTCAGCGCCGAGGCCGAGCTGGTGATCTATCGCGTCGCCCAGGAGGCGTTGACCAACGCGTTTCGCCACGCCCAAGCCTCGCAGGTGCGCGTGGCGCTCAGGCGCGAACACGATGACGTCGTGCTCAGCGTCGCCGACGACGGCTGCGGCCTGCCCACTCCGATGCCCGCGCGGACCGCGGGGCTGGCCGGCATGCGCGAGCGGGCGATCTTGATCGGCGCCGAGCTCGAGCTCGACTCCCCACCCGGAGGGGGCGTGGAGGTCCGTCTGACGGTCGCGGCGAATGACACAGGCACATGACGACCCCGCTGAAGATCAGGGTGCTGCTCGCCGACGACCACGAGGTGGTTCGCAGCGGGCTGCGGATGGTGCTCGAAGCGGAGTCCGACATCGAGGTCGTGGCCGAGGCGAGCGACGGCTCGCAGGCGCTGGAGCAGGCGCTCGCCGGTGAGCTGGACCTGACGATCCTCGATGTCTCGATGCCTCGCATGACGGGCCTGCAGGCCGCCGCCGAGCTGCATCGCCGCCGGCCCGAGCTGCGCATCCTGATGCTTTCGATGCACGACAACGAGCAGTACTTCTTCGAGGCGCTGAAGGCCGGCGCCTGCGGCTACGTGCTGAAGACGGCCGCCAACCGCGACCTCGTCGAAGCGTGCAGGGCGTGCATGCGCGGCGAGGCCTTCCTCTACCCCCCGGCCGTGCGCGACGCTCGTGCGCGACTATATGGACGGCGCGCAGCTCGGCGAGACCCCGCCCGAGGATCTACTCACCGCGCGCGAGCTGGAGGTCGTAAAGCTGATCGCCGAAGGCCACACCAGCGAGGAGATCGCCGCGCAGCTGGTGCTCAGCAAGAAGACCGTCGAACACCACCGCGCCAACATCCTCGGCAAGCTCGGGATGCGCAACCGCGTGGACCTGACCCGCTACGCGATTCGGCGAGGTCTCGTCGAGGCGTAGCGCAGGGATCAGGAGCAGGCGACCCGAAGGTCGCCTCTCTGTGACTGCTTGACATGACTTGAGCGTTAGCTCAAGACAGAGTGCCGACCAGTGCGAGGTGTATTCAGCCTTGCCTGGGCATCTTTCTCGGCGCCGCTGTAGCAGTAGTGGTTTGTTGCGCCGGTGCTGGTACGTTCCACACGAACAGATCGCCGGTGTTCGCCGCTTTCACGAAACGACGTATGATTCGGCGCCGGTTTGTTCGCCGTGCCTTTGATTTACCCGTGTCTTCGGTCGAACCTTCGCCGTTTCAACAAGCTAGGTTCGTTGGTCGAGATGCGGTGTTGATCGACTTCTCGATATTCTTCAGTTCCGTCGCGCTCGCGTTTTCGTATTTTCCTTCGTGTTCGGTCGCGTACGTCTCCATGCCGTCTGGGCCGTCTGCGCGAGCGTCTTCGCCGATGAGTCGTACGCCTTGCCCTTCTGGCTGAGCAACGACGGAATCGCGATCGCGGCGAGGATGCCGATGATCAGGATCACGACCAGGAGTTCGATCAGCGTGAAGCCGCGCTCGTCTTGTACATGTCGAGTTGAGAGCTTCAGCATCAAACCGCTCCTGTCGAGCCGTAGAACCGTCGTGGTCTTGATCAGTAACGGCCCGTGGGCGGCGAATGCGTATGGGTGTTAGCACCCATCTTCTATCTTCCGCGCGCCCTCAGGCGGGCTGGTCAGGCGGGTCTGCGCGCGCGGACCTGGTAGACGGCGGTGATGCTCGTGTCAAAGCCGTGCCGGGCGGCGCGGAGATACAGCCGCCAGATGCGCGTGCGCTCCACCCCGGCCAGCCGCTCGGCCTCCTGCAGGTGCTCGTCCAAGCGCGCGGTCCAGTCACGCAGCGTGCGGGAATAGTCCTCCCTGAAGCCCTCCACGTGGTCGCTGTGAAAGCCGGCGCGTTCCAGCGCGAGCTGGACTCGGGAGAGAGAAAGGGCCTCGCCGTCGGGGAACACGTAGCGCATCGAGAACTCGTCCTCGAGCGAGTCGTACTCGGGGTCGAGCGCGGCGATCGCATGATTCAGCAGCACGCCGCCCGGGCGCAGCAGCCCAAACAGCGACTTCGCATAACGGTCGATCTGGCTCTCGCCGACGTGCTCGGACATCCCGATGCTCACGATCGCGTCGTACGATGTTCGCGGCAGCTCGCGGTAGTCGGCCACCCGGATCTCCACCTGCTCGCTCGAGACCCGCCGCGGCGACCTGCTCGCGCGCGAGCTCCGCCTGAGACGGCGAGAGCGTTACGCCGGTGACCGTGACGCCGTGGTTCTTCGCCGCGTGGATCGCGAAGCTGCCCCACCCGCAGCCGACGTCCAGCAGGCGCATACCCGGCTTCAGATCGAGCTTGCTCGCGACGAGCTCCAGTTTCGTGCGCTGCGCCTCCTCGCAGCGTCTGCGCGCCCCGCGAGTAGATCGCGCAGCTGTAGGTCATCGACTCGTCGAGGAACAACGCGAAGAAGTCGTTGCCGACGTCGTAGTGGTAGCGGACGGCGGCGGCGTCGCGCTGCAGGCTGTGACGCTCGCCACGCAGGATCAGCTCGAGGCTCGGGCGATGCGGCAGCCCGCCCGGCAGCGCGGCAAGCGCGATACCCAGCCCCAGCCGCGCCCGGTCCTTGACGCTCAACGGCGGCGGCTCCCAGTCGTCGACCACGATGAACGCACCATCGAGATCGTCGACGTCCAGCGAGCCGTCCACGTAGGCGCGACCGAGGCCGAGCGTCCCCGGCGCCCGCAGGAAGTGCGACAGAGCCGACGGGCGCCTCACGAAGAACGTCGGCGCGCCTGAGCTCGTCGCCTGCACCACCCCGCCGTCCCAGAAGCGGACGTGAAACGGGCGTTCCGGGAGGGTCTCTCGCAGCGCGCTGCTCAGCGGGTTGCTTGCTTGGATGAGCGCCACCGCTCAACCTTAGCCAGCCGCCTGGGCGAGCAGGAGCGCGACGCCAAGCAGGGCGTAGACCGCCAGCAGAGCGTCAGGCCGCGTCGGCCGTCGTCTCGACGGAGCCGGCCTCGCACATCCCATGAGATGATTCTGCCTGTGCGCCGGATTGCCGCGACGTGGCTCCTCATCGCCGCAGCCGTCCTGCTCGCCACCGGCTGTGGGGAAAGCGACATCGCCTCCTCCGCCTCCTCCTCCACGTCCGGCCATCACCAGCGCAGCATCGACGCGGATCGCGTCCAACGGGCTCGCCTACTCCACCGCCGGCTCCGATGTCGTGCAGGGCCAGCCTCCAGCCGGCGCCTGTCACGCCCGCGGGTCCGGGCTCTACTCCGAGCCCGATCTGCACTGCACGCCCGGAGCGCTCAACCCCGCCGTCACGCAGGCGAGCATCGACTCGACGATCTGCGCGAGCGGCTGGACTTCGACCGTGCGGCCACCCGAGTCGATCACGGAGCCCGAGAAGTACGCGAGCATGGAAGCCTACGGGGATGGCGGCTCGGCGTCGTCCTACGAGTACGACCACGACGTCCCACTCGAGCTGGGCGGAGCGGTCAACGATCCGCGCAACCTGTGGCCCGAGCCCGACTACCCAACGCCGTCGGGCTACTACCGCAACCCCAAGGATCGTCTGGAGCAGGCGCTCAACCGGCTGGTCTGCAACGGGCGCATGTCGCTGTCACAAGCACAACGGTCGATCGCGACCGACTGGGTTTCGGCTTACCGGCGGTATGGGTAGGGAGCGGTCGCACGCGGGAGCCACCCGACCCGATCCCCGGTGGTCTACTCGCGGCGCACGCCGGCGGGAAGCCAGCCGCGGGCCTGCGCGGCTGCACCGCCGATCACGACATACTCGACGCCGTGGCGCTCGAGCGCCGCCACGATCGCCTCGCGTCCAGTGTCCGCCGGCTCGGCGGTGCTCATGTTCGCGCTCCTGGAGCGTCTTGCGGCTCGCGCTGGCGCATCTCGAGCGTGGCCCACAACGCCGGGGCAAACGTACGGGCGTCGCGGTCGCGGGAGGACTCGGCGATACGGATCAGGTCGATCAGCGACGCCACCCTCACGGAAGTGCCGTGAGCGATTTGCATGCTCTGCGCATCACGAGCGAGGTCGCGGTAGCCGCGCGTGCCGTGCGGCAGGAGCGTCGCGTGGAGCTCCGCTCCCCCAGGCAGCACCCAGCGCCGCAACCCGTCCTTGCCCTCCTCGGCGGGTTCGCCACCGAGGCGCCGCGCGGCGTGCTCGACGCGGCGCATCGAAGTGTCCGCCGGTACGACATGCAGCGTTCGACCTCCCAGCATGATCGGCCAGCCGTGGAAGGCGCCCGCGACGTCGCCGATAACGACGAACCGCGCCTGCCCCGCCAGCTCGCTCAGGATTCCGATTGGGTCAAAACCCTCCACCACCCACGGCGGCGCGAGCTGCCTCACACGCTCGACGGGCTCGAGCAAAAGCTGCTGGGCGATCAGCGACTGGTAGGAGTCGTCATAGCGCGCAAGGCCCACCGTGAGCTCGAGGCCACAAGCGTGGAGCGCATCGATGACGCTCTCCAGCGGCGGATGCTGCTGCCCGGTCTCCCAGCGAGCGATAGTCGACTGCGGACGCCCGAGCCGCTCCGCCAACTGGTCCTGGGATAGTCCAGCGCGCCGACGGCCGGCCAAGAGGAGATCCGCGCTATGCATAGCCAGATTATAGCGGAAATAGTATAAATATGGGCGATACTGGGCTCGAACCAGTGACCTCCGCCTTGTCGAGGCGGCGCTCTCCCAGCTGAGCTAATCGCCCTGGGAAGTAGCAAGCGTATCAACGGCTCAATCGCAACACGCAGGCCAAGCACGGCCGGAAACGCCTGGTTCGCGCGCTAGGCTTGGCCTTCCTGGCGACGTGGCGGAGTGGCTACGCAGCGGCCTGCAAAGCCGTCTACACCGGTTCGATTCCGGTCGTCGCCTCTGAAAACCTGGGCTCGTGTGACCCCCGCGTGACCCCCGCGCGCTACTCCAGCTCGATCGCCCGCATGGTGTGTTCGTCGGGGAGCTTGTCCAGGATACTTCGCAGGGTCTCGCGCTCGCCGGCCTGCCCGCGCTGAGAATCGTTGAGCAGCAGCCTCACCGCGCTGTACGTGATCTTCATCTGCTCGGGGCTGAGCGAGACCGTGAGCGTGCCCCGCTCGTCCGGTGCTCCCTTCGAGGCCCGCGAGGACCTCACGCGCCAGCTGGCGGATCCCGGGCTCGTGCGCCTCGTCGGAGATGAGTAGGCGCATCGCGATGGCGGCCGCAGACACCTCGTCCGAATCGAGGAAGAGGTGATAGGCGGGCTCGGGGGCCTTCGCTGTGTCGCTCATGTCGATCTCCGTTCCTCGCCGAAAGCCCGGGTCGGGTCGCGGCGGTCAGGACCCCGGCAGCCTAGCGCCCCGTTGCCTGGGAGCGCGATCTGGAAGCTCTCTGATGACCGGTGTTCACGCGGTCCGGCGGCGCAAGGTGAGCGCCCCCAGCGCGAGCGCGACGAGCGTCGAGCCGAAGATCACGCACACGTCCACCGCCATCCCGCTCCCGAGCGGACGCGGGCTGGTCGCGCGCGCGAGGGCGTCGAAGGCATATGTGAGCGGCAGCGCACGGGACACCGAATACAGCGGCGCGGCCATCTCGCTGCGGGCGATGAACAGCCCGCACAGCAGCAGCTGGGGATAGATGATCGCCGGCATGAACTGCACCGCCTGGAACTCGGTGCGCGCGAACGCGCTCACGAACAGGCCGAGCGCCATGCCGAGCACCGCGTTGCCGACCGCGAGCAGCCCGAGCAGCCACGCGCCGTGCGGGGCGGTGAGCCCGAGCGCGATGAACCCGACGAAGCACACCACGACCGCCTGCACCGCCGCGAGCAGGCCGAACGCGATCCCGTACCCCGCCAGCAGGTCCCCCTTGGCGATCGGCAGCGACATCAGCCGCTCCAGCGTGCCGTTGGTGCGCTCGCGCAGCATCGCAATCGACGTGATGAGGAACATGATGATGAAAGGGAACAGTCCGCACATCGGCGCCCCGATCGCCTGGAAGGTGTGGGGTCGGTTTTCGTAGACGAAGTGCATCAGCGTCAGCAGCGCCACCGGGACCGCGAGCAGCAGCGCGAGCGTGCGCGGGTCGCGGCGGATCTGCCACAGCACGCGCCTGGCCGTGACCAGGGTGACCCGGGCGCTCATGGGGTTGCGACCCGCTCGTTCACGAAGCTTGCCCGCCCACTCACGCCGCCTCCGTCGCCTGTTCGATGACCGCGAGGAACGCCCGGCCGAGATCGTGCTCGCCGGTCTGCGCCCGCAGCCGCTCGCGGGGTCGTCTGCTCCAGCAGCGCCCCCTCGCGCATCAGCAGCAGCGCGTCGCACTCGCTCGCCTCGTCCATCACGTGGCTCGAGACCAGCAGCGTGCTCCCTGCCGCCGCCAGCTCGTGGAACGTGCCCCACAATTCCGCCCGCAGGACCGGGTCCAGGCCGACGGTCGGCTCGTCGAGCACCAGCAGCTCGGGGTCGCCCAGCAGCGCCGTCGCGAGCGACACGCGCGAGCACTCGCCGCCGGAGAGCGATCCCACGACCTGGTGCTCGTGTCCCCCAAGGCGCACCGTCTCGATGACCTGGGAGATGCGCTCGCGGCCCACGCCGACGATGGCGGCGAAGTAGCGCAGGTTCTCGCTGACGCTGAGATCCCCATACACCGAGGGCGCCTGCGTCACATACCCCACACGCCGGCGCAGCCCAGGAGAGCCGGCCTGATCGCCGAGCACCGTCACCCGACCACTCTCGACGATCTGGACGCCCACGATCGCGCGCATCAGCGTCGACTTGCCACACCCGCTCGGGCCCAGCAGACCGGTCACAGACCCGCGGGCGACGTCCAGCGAGACGCCATCGAGCACTGGCCGCCCGCCACGGACGACATGCAGATCCTCGATCTCGATCGCCGCGTCATCCACGTGGTCGCACAAGTTATCGCCGACGCCGGCCGCTCCCGACCCGTGACGCGCGAGCACCACATCCGTGAGCGGACCCGCTGGTCGCCAGCAAAACCTGGTGCACCGCGACTAAGCTCTTACGCGCGGTTTACATTTGCTGCGCAATGGCGACGACCCAGGACAACACCGGCTGGCGGCCGCTTTCAGAGCCGCAACCCCCGCTCGCCGCGGTGCCCCGCGCGCGCTCGCTGCTCGACGTCTTCGCACACACCGTCGCGCGCCATGCGGACCGCGTCGCGATCGACGTCCCGGACGCGGTCCTCACCTACGCGCAGCTCTCAGACGCAGCGGACCGCCTCGCCGATGAGCTGCGCGACGCGGGGGTGGGTCCAGGCGACCGGGTTGGGATCCGCCTGCAGAGCGGAAGCTCCTCGTTGTACGTCGGGATTCTCGGTGTGCTGCGTGCCGGCGGCGCCTACGTTCCGGTGGACGCCGACGACCCGGACGGACGCGCCGAGACGATCTGGGAGAGCGCCGGTGTCTGTGGCGTCCTGCAGGACGAGCTGAGCTTCGCACCGCGCGGACTGATCGGAGATCGGCTCGCGCCGGCCGGCGCGGGACGTGAGGAGACCGCCCAGGACGATGCGTGGATCATCTTCACCTCGGGCTCGACCGGTGCTCCCAAGGGTGTGGCGGTAGGTCATCGCGCGGCCGCCGCCTTCGTGGACGCGGAGGCACAGCTCTGGACGGTCTTCCCGGAGGACCGCGTGCTGGCCGGGCTCTCGGTCTCCTTCGACGCGAGCTGTGAGGAGATGTGGCTGGCGTGGGCCAATGGCGCGGCGCTCGTGCCCGCGCCACGCGCGCTGATGCGCACGGGCGTCGACCTCGGTCCCTGGCTGGCCGAGCGCGGCGTCAGCGTGATCTCTACGGTGCCGACCCTCGCCGCGATGTGGGAGGAGCACGTGCTCACCGGGGTGCGGCTCATCATTCTGGGCGGCGAGTCCTGTCCGCCCGAGCTCGCCTGGCGGCTCGCGGCCGAGCGAGAGGTGTGGAACACCTACGGGCCGACCGAGGCCACGGTCGTGAGCACGGCCACACGCGTGCGTCCCGGTGCGCCCGTGACGATCGGCTGGCCACTTGACGGATGGGAGGTGGCGATCGTCGACGAGGCCGGTGAGCCGGTCGCGCTCGGCGAGACGGGCGAGCTGATCATCGGCGGTGTCGGGCTCGGCCGCTATCTGGACCCACTGCTGGACGCCGAGCGCTATGCGGCGCTGCCCTCGCTTCACTGGGAGCGCGCCTACCGCAGCGGCGACCTCGTGCGCGAGACCGTGCACGGCCTGGACTTCGTCGGCCGCCGCGACCAGCAGGTCAAGCTCGCCGGGCGCCGGCTGGAGCTCGGCGAGGTCGAAGCGCAGCTGCGGGCCGTGAACGGCGTTCGCGCCGCCGCGGTCGTGGTGCAAACGACAGCGGCCGCCAACAAGGTCCTCGTCTCCTACGTCGTCGGCGATGTCAACCCCGATCACGTTCGAGCCCAGGTCGCCGAGCAGCTGCCCGACGGGCTCGCGCCGCTTGTCGTCGTCCTCGAGGCGATGCCGATGGCGACCTCGGGCAAGGTGGACCGCGCGGCGCTGCCGTGGCCGCTCGTGAATGATCCGGGTCCGGAGGAGGAGTCGCTTACCGGGACGGCGGCCTGGCTGGCCGAGCGCTGGGCTGAGCAGCTCGGCCCGCTGGTGTTCACCGCCGACGCTGACTTCTTTGAGATGGGCGGAACCTCGGTCGCCGCGGCCAAGCTCGTGTCCCTGCTGCGGACGCGCTTCCCCAGCACGGCGGTCGCGGACGTGTACGAGCACCGGCGGCTGGGTCAGCTCGCCGAGCGGCTGGACGCGCTGGGCCAGGGGCGGCGCGAGGTTGCAGAGGACGGGGCGGTCAGCGCGCGCGGCGGGCGAGCCGTTCAGCTCGCGGGCGTACTGTTGCTGCTGACCTTCACGGTCCCCGCGTGGCTCGAGGGGATCTTCGTCTACAATGACCTGTTCGGGGTTGGCACGCGGTTGGCGTGGCCGGCACTGATCGTGGGCTACCTGCTGTTCATCAGCGCTGCCGGGCGCACCCTGATCGTCGCCGCGGCTCGCCGCCTGCTGCTGGGCGGGTTGAAGCCGGGACGCTATCCCCGTCACAGCTGGATGGCGTGTCGCGTGTGGTTCGTCGACCGACTCGCCGAGGTGCTGCGCGTCAATCGCGTGGGCGGGACGCCGTGGGCGCCAAGGCTGGCCAGGCTCCTGGGCGCCGAGGTGGGTACGGGCGTACACCTCGGCACGCTCCCGAGTCCCGCGTCGCTGATCCGGGTGGGCGATGGCGCGACGCTCGAGGGAGACCTGGACGTGCACGGGTGGTGGGTACAGGGCCCCGAGCTGGTGGTGGGCGAGCTCGAGATCGGGCGCGGTGCGCGCGTCGGCGCCCGTAGCGTGCTCATGCCCGGCGCCGACATCGGGCCGGGCGCCGAGGTCGAGCCCGGCAGCGTCGTCACGACGCACGTCCCGGCGGGCGAGCGCTGGGCAGGGACGCCGGCGCGCCGCGTGGGCGATGCCGGTGGGACGTGGCCGCGTACAGGCCCCTCCTTGCGAGCCACACCGCCGGTTCTGGAAGGCCATGTTCGGCGTTGGGCTGTTCGGCATCAATGCGCTCACGCTCGCCGCCGCCATCCCGGGCCTTGTGCTCATGGAGAGCTTCGATCCGGTCTCCTCCTCGATCCTGGGAACCGCTAAGTCGCTGGCGATCGGTGCGCCGCTGCTGGCGGCGAGCTTCGTGGTGTGCGAGGCCGTGCTCAGCGCGCTCGTCTTCCGTCTGGTTTCGCGCAGCGTCGAGCCGGGCTGGCACAGCGACACGGGCGCGGTCGCGTGGGCACTGTGGTTTGGAGAGCAGGTGAGCGAAAACACGCGAGCGCTTCTGTTTCCGCTCTACGCCACGATCTATACGCGGGGGTGGCTGCGTCTGCACGGGATTAGCGTCGGCAAGCGCACCGAGGTGTCGACCGCACACGGGCTCAACCCGCTCGTCACGATGGGCGAGACCACGTTCGTGGCGGACGCGCCGATGTTCGCGACCGCTCGTCGTCACCGCGGGTGGATCCAGCTCGAGCCGATCGATGTGGGCAGCCGAACGTTCATCGGCAACGGAGCACTGCTCACCGGCGGAACGACCGTCGGCGACGACAGTCTCATCGGGGTCGAGTCCACCGCGCCGCGGCACGCCCCGGATGGAACGTCGTGGTTGGGCGAGCCACCGATCGAGCTGCCGCGTGTTCCCGAGCGCACCGACCCGTCGCGCACCACCGATCCGCCGCGGTGGATCGTCCTCGCGCGCGGGGCGACGGAGCTCGTGCGGGTGCTGTTGCCCGCCACGGTCTCGATCGTCCTGGCCGCGCTCGTCTTCATGGCGCTCGACTCGATCGGCGCCGCCGCCGGCGCCCTCGTCCTCGTGGCGGCCGCCCCGTTTGTCGTGCTCGCCGCCGCCGTGTGCGCGGTGCTGTTCACCATCGCCCTGAAGTGGCTGATCATCGGCCGCTACCGGCCGGGCGAGCACCCATTTTGGTCGTTCTTCGTGTGGCGCGACGAGATCGTGAACTCCTGTCAGGAACAGCTGGCCGGCAACTGGCTGATGAACGAGGCACAGGGCACTGCGCTGATGCCGCTGTATCTGCGGGCGATGGGCGCCGACATCGGACGCGACGTGTGGTGCGACACGCTCAACGTCACGGAGTTCGACGTCGTCAAGGTCGCCGATGGGTGTGCCATCAACCGCTTCGCCTGCCTGGAGACCCACCTGTTCCACGACCGGCTGATGCGCATCGGAGGAAACGACTTCGGCGCCGGCTCGACGCTGGGCCCGCACAGCGCCACGCTGCCGGATTCGCGGCTCGGCGCCGGTTGCGTGGTCGGGGGCCGTTCGGTCGTGCTGCGCGGCGAGGAGCTGCCGGTGAGCACCCGCTGGCACGGTGTTCCCGTGGTGGGCATGTGAGCAGCACGCTGACCGTCACAGTCCCCGATGTCGCGGTCGCGGCTCCGCACGTGGTTCTGATCGACGCGCGGGCGGACGGGCTGGATGCGGCTGGGCTGCGGGTACGCGCACGCGATCTCGCGACGGCGGGCGCGGGCACGCGTTCACCTCGCGCTCCTACAGCTTTCCCTACGCGCTCGTGGCCTGGCACAGCGCGCCGGTGGGGGTGGACATCGAGCGTGTGGCGCCGTGCGATGAGGCGTTCGCCGACTCGATCCGCACCCCGGCCGAGCGTGCCGCGGCCACGCCCCAGCGCCGACTCCCCGACCGTCACATCACGTCGCTGTGGTCGAGCAAGGAGGCGCTGTCCAAGGCACTCGGCGACGCGCTGGACTACGACCCAAGGCGCCTGGAGGGACCGCAGGCCTGGCCGAACGGCCGCTCAGGCCCCTGGCGCGCCGTTACGCTCGATCTCGCCGACGACGAGCACGTGGCGTGGTTGTGCTGGCGCGCCGAGATATGAGGTGTCTGGTTGTGGCTCACATGCGTGCCCTGGCCCTCATCTTCTGCCTCGGCACGCTCGCGGTCGCGTCCTGCTTTGCGTCCTCCGCGTGCGCGCACGCGCAGGCGCCTCCGCCCGCCGGCGCCCCGGCGCCCGCGCCCGTGCTCACGGCCGCCCAGCAGGGCTACCTCGCCCTGGCGCGGTCCGGCGTCGCGCACGCGCAGCGGCGCTGGCGGGATCCGCGCCGCGGCTGGTATGACGCGCGGCTGGACGACCACGAACGCTACCCGCTGGCGACGATCTGGGACATCGTGCCGCTGTTTGAGTCCCTGGACGCGATCACCATCGCCCAGCCCACCAGCACGAACCGGCACGCCGTCGCGCGGTTTGCGGCGGGCGCCGAACGCTACCTGAACCGCGGGCTGCGCCCGATCCCCGGCTACTCGCCGTATCCGGGCGACCGCGAACCGAATACCGAGACATGGTTCGACGACAACGGCTGGTGGGGGCTGGCGTTCCTGCAGGCCTACCGCGCCACGGGCACGCGCCGCTATCTCACCGACGCCGAACGGGCGCTTCGCTACATCGCCGCCGCCGGCTGGGAACCGAACGGGGGCGGGAATCTGGTGGAACACGCACCACCCCTACAAGTCTGGTCCGGCGCTTGCCGCAGACACCCTGCTGGCCACGCTCATCTACCAGCAGGATCAGTCCGCGTTTGCGCTGGCGCAGGCTCAGAAGTTCATCGCCTGGGCGAACACCGGCGGCTTCAGCGGCGCCGAAGGGCTGTACACCGACAGCAGCGTCAGCGCCACCCCCGTCGACTACATCGAGTCCCCGCTGATCTACGCCCAGGCGGTGCTCTGCCGGATCACGAGCGCACCGGGCGACTGTGAGCGCGCCGAGGAACTGAAGGCGACCGCGCTTCGCCGCTTCGGCTACCTGCTCGACTTCTCACCGCAGTACGACGCGATCTACCTGCAATGGATGCTCGCGCTGTATGCCCTCGACGGCGACCCACGGCTGTACGAAATGGCGGCGGACAATGCGCACGATGCGCAGCTGCGAGCGCTCGACGAAGAAGGCCTATACGTATATTCCTGGGCCGGCGAGCCCCTCCCGGCGAGCGTGGCCGAACCGGACAGCCTGCAGACGCAGGCCGCGACGACCAGCCTGTTCGCGTGGCTGGCGGTATACCCACCGCCGGGGTGAGCACCAGCGACCGTCCCAACACCTGCGCCCCGATCAAACCTTGCTTTGTGGGGGTATGTGTATTTGAAAGAGAAAGAAAGACTTCTCACACCGGGTTATCGGCGCGGTAGTACTCGATCGCGCCGGTGGCGCGCAGATCGGCGTCGAGGATCGCCTCGACGTCCAGGGTGACCTCGATCTCGTTGCTGACGACCACGCCGCCGCCGGGAATCTGATCCTGCCAGGAGACGCCAAAGTCGTGACGGTTGATCCGGGTCTTGGCTTCGAAGCCGATGCGGGTCAGCGTTCCCTTGTTCTCATCGCCCACCCAGAACGGCGTCTGCCACTGGCCGAGGTAGGCGACGTCCATCGCCACCTGGCGGGTGATGCCGCGAATCGTGAGGTCGGCCCGGGCCTTGAAATCGATGTCGCCGGTTCGCTCGGTCAGGCGCCCGGCGAACGTGATCTTGGGGTGGTTCTCCACGTCGAAGAAGTCGCCGCTGCGCAGATGAGCGTCGCGGTCGGGCTCCCCGGTCCAGAGCTTGGTGGCGTCGATCTCTCCGGAGAAGGTCGCCGTCAGCGGGTCGGCCCAGTCCAGATACAGCTTGCCGTGCACGTCCTTGAACAGGCCATGCACCCACGTGACCATCATGTGGCGGGCGCGAAAGCCCGCCTCGGTGTGCCCGGGCTCAAACGTCCAGCTCGGCAACCGGCTCGTCGTCTCGCCGTCTGTCTGTGTCTGTGGGTCGGGCATGGCGTCAATCAGACCCTACTGCGTCGCCAGCAGCGGCACGTCGTGCGCGAGCTCGGCGGGGATGAAGTTGGCGGCGTAGATGGTGGTGCGCCTGCCGGAGGCGGAGATTCCGTAGACGAGGCCCGTGTGATTGACGAACTGCGGCTGGGAGGCGTCCTGTTCGGAGCCCACGCCCCAGGCCTTCCAGACGCGCGCGAGCTCGTGGGCGGAGCCGATCAGATATTGCATGCGACCGGTCATTTTGTGGCGTGCGAGGAACGCCGCGACGGCCTTGGGGGTGTCGCTGCGCGGGTCGACCGAGACGGCGATGATCTGCACGTGCGAAGACTTCGCGGGGCCCATCAGTTCGAGGGTGGCGTGCAGGCCGGCGGTGATCAGCGGGCAGATGTCGGGGCAGTTGGTGTAGAGGAACGTCACGAGCACGGCCTTGCCCCGGTAGGAATCGATGTTGACGGGCTGGCCGAGGTAGTTGCGCAGCTGTAGCGCCGGGGCGGGCGTGGGCGGCGAGAAGACCTCGGTGGCCCGGAACTGTCCGTGAGCGGTGCTCGCGCCGGCGACCTGAGGGGGCGAGTTGCCGCCGATCGCGAGCACGGCGACGCCACCGGCGATCACGACGAGTACGAGCAGCCCGAGCAGGATCCGGGGATTCAGTCCACGAGAGCGCATCACGAAGCGAAGTTACCAGCGCATGGGTACCCCTGCGCCCCTTCCCTGCTCGCCGGGATGCCTACACGATTGACGGCAGGGCGATTGGGGGCCCCGCGAGCGATACGTCGGCAAGAAACGTTGCAGACCTTCCTCTGTGATGCAAATTGCAGGCAGACCTGTTAGTTTGCCCCGCGTTCGTGCCTAATCCTCGACCTCACGGGGTCGGGGAGCGGGGGACCCAGTGCAGCCCCAGACAGGGCTGCGGGGGCGAATCGCCACCCTGGTGTGGCGTAGCGCACGTGCGCGAGCCCGACAGCTAACCCCGTAGGCGCCCAGCGATTTGGAAAGGACGTTTCGCATGCCGATGCCGGGACTGTCGTCGCGTGATCTTGCCCTCATGACGCCCTGGGAGGCTTCGTACGCGCGTTCGCGCGCAAGGCGCGAACGGGCCACCGGCCGTCGCGGACGCCGCAACGGCGCAGGCGCCCAGTCCCCCCCATCGCTGTCGGCGCTGCTGGCCGCCACGGAGCGCAGAGACGCGGCCGTCCGGGATCTGGCCGAGACCGAGGCGTGGGAGCTGTCGTTGGGCCGTTCGCGTGCGCGCAGGCGCGCCGAAGAGCTGCGGTTCGTGCCGGCGGGGACACGCGCGAAGCGGATCTCGCTGGGTACGCTGGTGGCGCTGACGGCCGGTCCGAGCGCGAGCATGGCCGAAGGCGGCGGGCCGGTGTCCCCCGCAGCCGGGCCGCCGACGACGACCGAACACAGCATCGAACTGAGCGAAGGCAGCGAAGGCCGGCAGGTGCGGTTGTTGCAGCAGGCGCTGGGCGCTATCAAAGTCGACGGCGTGTTCGGTCCTGAAACCGAGGAAGCCGTGCAGAAGTTCCAGGCCAGCAGAGGTCTGACGGTGGACGGGATCGTCGGCCCGCTGACCAGCGCGGCGCTGCGCAACCAGACCGCGGCGACGGCGACGCTGGCGAGCTTCCACGACCCGATCCCCGGCGAAGCATCCCCCGCGGGCTCCTCATCGGCGGCCGCCGTCGCCGCGGTGGAGCTCACGACGGGCCCCTCCACGACCACCCGGTCCGAAGGCGGCGCAGAAGACGGCACCGAAGCCAAACCGGATGTTGCGACCGGCGGGACGGCCGCAACAGGCGGCACGGAAGAAGGCACGGAAGCGGTAGGGAGCACGGCGGCGTCGAGTGGGACGTCGACGGGGGCCGGCACGGAAGCGGGCGCGGCCACGAGCTCCGGGACCGGCGCCGGCGAACAGGGCGCCACCAGCGCGCAGGGCGACGCCGGCGCCAAGCCCCAAGACGAAGAAGGCGAAACGACCGTGGTCAAGCGCCTGCAGGCTGCCCTGCACCTCGCAACCGACGGCGAATTCGGCCCGGAAACCGAGGCGGCGGTCAGACGCCTGCAGGCCCGCCACGGACTGACCGCCGACGGCGTGGTCGGGCCCGTTACATGGAACGTGATCGGCGTGAGCGGCGAGCAGACGCTCACGCCCCCGCCTTCCGCGCTGCCCGCACCCACCGCCAGCCATCACGATCACGTCGCGGCGGCCGCGGCAGGCAGTGAACCCTCCCCAGCGGCCGGAGGCGAAAGCGCCGATGGTGCCGTCGGCGCCAGCGCGGTGGCCCGTCTGCAGAAAGCGCTCAAGCTGCCCGTGGACGGCGAATTCGGTCCCGAAACCGAGGCTGCCGTCCTGCGCCTGCAGGCCCGCCACGGACTGACCGCCGACGGAGTGGTCGGCCCAGCAACGTGGGCCGCGCTCGGCATCAACACCGAGGCAACGCTTACCCCGCCGCCCTCGGCGCACGTCACCCCGGGCGAAGCCGACTCGCGCGGGGGCTCCTCCTCGAGCGCCGGCGGCTCGGAAGGCGGCAGCTCGTCCAGCGCCGGCGGCGGCGAAGGCGTCGTCGCGCGCGTGATCGCGGCGGCCGATGAAATCGCCACCCGGCCCTACGTCTACGGCGGCGGTCACGGATCGTTCTCCTCCGAAGGCTACGACTGCTCGGGATCGGTCTCCTACGCACTGCACGGCGGCGGCCTGCTGAGCTCGCCCGAGGACTCCACGGGCCTCGAGTCCTACGGCGAACCCGGACCGGGCAGGTACATCACGATCTACGCCAACTCCGGACACGCCTACATGGTGATCGACGGCAAACGCTTCGACACGGTCGCCCTCCAGGAAGGCGGCTCGCGCTGGGGCGGGTCCTCGAATGACGGCGGCGGCTTCGTGGAACGCCACCCCGCGGGGTTGTAGCAGCGCAGATCCGGACTTCCTCCCGACCGGAAAACCCGCTTCGCGGGGCCGATCGTGACGGAGTCGCGGACCTGCTCAGCTGATTCCAGGTTTTGGTCCCGCGCTCGGCCCCGGGCCGGCCCCGGAGAGCCTCTCTCTCCTCCTCCCCTCCTTTTCCCAAACCAATTTTCGCAACCGGGCCGGCCCTTAAGGGCCGGCCCAATCTCACGCGCGTGCCCGCCCGAGAGTTTCGTCCCAAGCAATCCCTAGCTTTGATGTCTCCGCGATGACAGGAGGCAGAAGCAATGCTGGCACGAACGAGGACGTTCACGATCGAGGGGTTGCAGACCAGACAGGTGACCGTCGAGGTTGACATCAGGCCGGGCCTGCCCGGGTTCGCGATCGTCGGCCTCGCCGACGCGTCCGTGCGCGAGGCGCGCGAGCGGGTGAAGGCCGCGATCCTCAACTCGGGGTACGAGTTCCCGGCGCGCAGGATCACGGTGAACCTCGCCCCCGCGGACGTGCCGAAGGTGGGACCGGGGTTGGACCTGGCGCTGGCGTGCGGGGTGCTGGCGGCGAGCGGGCAGCTGCCGAAGGAGAGCCTGGACAGCCACGCGCTGTTCGGCGAGCTGGCGCTCGACGGTGACGTGAGAGACTGCCAGGGGACGCTGGCTGTGGCGCAGGCCTGCGCCGAGGCCGGCCTGGAGGCGCTCGTGCTCGCTCCGCGGCGTGCGCGGGAGGCGATGCTGGTCGAGGGGCTGCACGTAGCGCCGGTGCAGCGGCTGACGAGTGCGGCGCGCGTGCTGGGTGGCGGTCCGCCCGACCCCCTGCCCGAGCCGGCAGATACGGGCGTAGCGGCAGCGGCGGGACCAGACCTGAGCGAGGTGCGTGGGCAGCACCATGCGGTGCGAGCGCTGATCGTGGCCGCGGCGGGCGGCCACAACTGCCTGCTTAGCGGCTCGCCGGGTACGGGCAAGACGATGCTCGCACAGCGGGTCCCGTCGATCCTGCCATGGCTGAGCAGGCCAGAGGCGATCGAGGTGACGCGCATCCACAGCATCGCGGGCGATCTGGGGGGAGAACTGGCCCAGAGCCGGCCGTTCAGAGCGCCGCATCATTCGATCACGACCGCCGGGCTGGTGGGCGGCGCCCGCAAGGGATGGGTCGGCGAGGTGGTGCTCGCGCACAGGGGCGTGCTGTTCCTGGACGAGCTCTCGGAGTTCGCCAAGCCGGCGCTGGAGGCGCTGCGCCAACCGCTCGAGGACGGGCGCGTGGCGATCGTCAGGGCACAGCACTCGGCGGTGTATCCGGCGCGGTTCATGCTCGTCGCCGCCACCAATCCGTGCCCGTGCGGGTATGCGGGCGACTGGGAACGGTGCAGGTGCAGCGAAACCGACCTGGCGCGCCACCGGCGCAAGCTGAGCGGTCCGCTGCTGGACAGGATCGACCTGCAGGCGAAGCTGGAGAACGCCGACAGCGAGGGACTGAGCGCCTCGCCGTGGACGAGCTCTGAGAGGGCGCGCGAGCGCGTGATCGAAGCCCGCGAACGCCAGGCGCGCAGGCTGCGCGGCGAGTGCGTGACGATGAACGCGCACCTGGACGCGCGCACGCTGGAGCGGCACGCGAGGCTGGACGAGCAGGGACAACGGATGCTGCGAGACGCCCACGCGAGAGGGACGTTGAGCGCGCGCGGGCAGGACCGGACGCTGCGCGTGGCGCGGACGATCGCCGACCTGGGCGGCTGCGAGCGGGTGCGGATGCGCGATGTCGGCGTGGCGCTGTCGCTGCGCCCGGAGACAGGGCTGCGGGGCAGCCGGGCGGCATGAGGGGCGGCGCGAGATGAGCAGCGCGATAGATGGCGCATGCAGAGACTGCCTACGGCGAAGCTGGCTGCTGAGCAAGCTGACCGGGCGGCTGGACTACCGCAGCCGCGACGAGCGCCGGCTGCTGGAGTTGCTGGAGCTGGACGACGTGCAGCTGATCCAGGCGATCGCCGGCGGGTGGCGACAGGAGCTGAGAGCGCTCTGGGAGCGATTCGAGCACGACCAGCTCGCCGTCAAGCCGGGTGTGGAGGCAGTGTGCAGGCACAGCCCCGGCTATCCGCACACGCTGCGCGAGCGTGCGGGCGCGCCGAGGATGCTGTATGTCGTGGGCGGCGCCGAGCGCCTGAGAACGCTGACGGCCGAGCCGGCGGTTGCGATCGTGGGCACCGTGAGGGCGACCGACTACGGGATGGAGATGGCGCGCAGCCTCGCGCGCGGGCTGTCGGCGAGCGGCGTGACGGTCCTCAGCGCCTTCGCGAACGGGATCGCCGCGGCGGCTCACGCCGGGGCGCTGGAGGTGGACGGGCCGACGGTGACGGTGATGGCCGGCGGCGTGGACGTCATCAGACCCGCGAGCAGACGGGCGCTGTACGAGCTCCTGACCGCGCGCGGGTGCGCTGTCGCGGAGCTGCCGTGCGGGTTCCAGCAGCGACGCTGGTCAGAGCCGGCGCGCGCACGCACGGTGGCGGGGCTCGCGCGGCTGACGATCGTGGTCGAGGCCGGCGAGAGCCCGCGCGAGCTCGTGAGCGCACGCGCGGCGCGGTCGCTCGGCAGGACTGTCGCGGCCGTTCCGGGACGGGTGACCTCGCCGGTGTCCAAAGGCACGAACGCGTTGCTGATGGACGGCGCGCCGCTGGTGCGAGGGCCGGGGGACGCGCTCGATCTGCTCTACGGGCTGGGCGCACCCCGGTGCAGGGCGCCCCGCGGGCACAAGCCCGCCCGGCTGAAGCCGGCGCGGTTGGAGCCGCGGCTGCAGGCGATACTGCAGGAGGTGGGCGCCGGCAGAGACACGGCCGGCAAGCTGACCTGTGCGGGAGAGGACCCGGGCGAGACGATGCTGGCGCTGGCAGAGCTCGAGCTCATGGGCCTGCTGGGGAGGGGCGACGGCGGACGATACGTGCCGCGCGAGAGCCTGGCGGGCCGATGAGGTAGGCTGACGTTGCCGAGCGATCGAGTGCAATGAGCCGCCGGCGAGTGATGAGGCCCGCTCCATAACCGCGGCGACGCCGCTGATGGCCTCTGCGACTACGTCCAACGACGCATCGTGGAGGTCCCCAGATGACGCCCGTTCAACTGGCAGCGATTCTCGCCGGCGCCGTTCTGCTCGCCAGCATGGTCTCGGTCGAGGTCGGCATCTCGGTCGCACTCATCGAGCTGGCGCTCGGCGTCGCGCTCGGCAACACGTTCAATCTCGATCCGAACGCGAGCTGGCTGGTGTTCATCGCCAGCTTCGCTTCGGTCGTGCTCACGTTCCTCGCCGGCGCAGAGGTCGACCCGGACGATTTCCGCGAGCGCTTCGGCGCGTCGATCGCGATCGGCGTCGTGTCCTTCGCCGGACCGTTCGTGGCAGCGACGCTGATCGCGCTGGGCCCGCTCGGCTGGAGCACGAAAGCGTCGCTGATCGCCGGCACCGCCCTGTCGACTACGAGTCTCGCCGTCGTCTATGCCGTGCTGGTCGAGACCGGGCTCAACACGGTCAGGGTCGGCAAGCTGATCATGAGCGCCTGCTTTGTGACCGACATGTGCACGGTGATCGCGCTGTCGGCGATCTTCATCAAGCCGACCGTGTGGTTCCCGGTCTTTCTCGTCGTGTCGGTGGCGCTGATCGTGGCGCTGCCGAAGCTCTCGCCCTGGTTCTTCGGACGCTACGGCGATCGCGTGATCGAGCCCGAGATCAAGCTCGTCTTCATGATCCTCCTCGCCCTGATGGTCCTCGGCGACGAGGCCAACGGCCAGGCGGTGCTGCCGGCGTTCGTGCTCGGCCTGGTGATGTCGCGCCACTACCAGCGCCACCAGGAGGAGCAGCGGCGCCTGCGGGTCGTGGCGTTCGCGTTCCTCACGCCGTTCTTCTTCCTGCGCGGCGGTCTGAACGTCTCGCTCGCGGCGGTGTTCGCCAATCTCGGCGTGCTCGGCGTGCTGGTCGCGGCGAAGATGATCCCCAAGCTCGGCTGATCTACCCGCTCGCCCGCCGGCACACCGGCCCGAACGCCACGTTCACGACGCTGCTGATGAGCACGGGGTTGACGTTCGGCACGATCAGCGCGCTCTACGGCCTGACCGCGCACATCATCGACCGCACGCAGTTCTCGCTGCTCGTCACCGTCGTCGTGCTCTCGGCAATCGTCCCGACCGCGATCGCCCAGCGCTGGTTCTCACCGCCGGAGGCCGGCCGGCATCCCCACCACTCTCTGCCGCCCGAGCCGTCAGAGATCCTCATCGGCGAGTCAACCTAGACCCTCTCTGGCTTTCCCTATAGTTACGCCCACGCGCGGATGTAGCTCAGTTGGCTAGAGCGTCTGCTTGCCATGCAGAAGGTCGAGGGTTCGAGTCCCTTCATCCGCTCTGGAAGATCCGGATCGCCTCGCTGCGCGGGGGATGTTCGACGCCCGTCGAGCGACGACCTCGCGTCAACTTGCGTCCTCGATTGCGGGTAGTACGGCCCGGTAGAGGATGTAGTCGCCGTCGAGCTGAGTGACGCGGGTGAACCCTGCTCCGGTGATGAGTCGTACCGACTGGGTGTTCTGCTCGGCGGCGATGGCGATGATCCGCTCATAACCCTCGCGGGCCGCGAAGCGGACCGTCTCTTCGAGCACCGCGACGCACAGGGGACGGGACGGCTCCTGTCTCAGCCACCCACCCTGGACATCTTCGTGGACGGCGAGAACGACGAGGTCGGCCGTCTGCGAGGCGTGTGCCTGTAGAACCGAGACGGCGATCAGCCGATCCTCCCCCTCCTCGAAGAGCAAGACCCTCGTCCCGTGGATGATCGCCGCTGGTGTGCCCAGCACCGACGCCGCTCGGCGGATGACCCTGTCCGCATCCTGCACGTACCACGGGCGGTGTCCACAGCGAAACGACCGGATCGCCTCAGCGTCATCCGGTCCCGCGAGTGCAACCGTGGGCGGCGCGAGCAGCCTGCGAGCCACGGCGACTAACGCCAGGCCAGTCCCGGGCCGATCAGCGCCAGCGGACGAGCCTCCCCGGCGCGATCGAGCAGGTCACCCAGGCCGGCCGGCAGTGGCGGGCGAAGATCGCCGAACGGGTCAGCGCGCAGCTCCGCGACCGGCACGTCCGACCACGCTGGCTCGACCACCGTCCACAGGGCGCCCTCTCCGAGCGACTCCACGCGCACACTCAGCGGGCTGCCGAGGGCGATCCCATCGGGCGGGAGCGCCGACGCCGGGAGGGTGTAGCGCTCGTCCTCGCCGGAGAGGATTTCCGCTGTCTCACCGTCGACGCGCACGACCGTTCCCACGATCGTGCTCACACCGATGTCGGCCAGCGACTTCTCAAGCGCACGCCGAGCCTTGGCGACGCTGCGCGCGAGCGCATCGGCCGGACGGCGATCGCGGCGCACGACGCGACCGTAGATACCGTCGAGGTCCAGCTCGCCGACATCGTTCGGGGTTTCACGCTTCGCCACCTCTGCCAGGCGCAGCGCCGGCCTGCTCGCCTCGAGCTTCCCAGCGCGAGCAGCCAGCCGGCGAGCGAGATCGGGGCGCTGCTTGCGATACGCCGTCGCAGCATCGCGATTCAGAGCGCAAAACGCCGTCACGGTGCCGTTGACATGGCCCCCGCGGCGTGGCTTGACCTCGATTCCGCCCGTGATGAAACCACCCTGCTTGAGGCGGCGAAAAGCGCTGTCCCCCGCCCGCCCCGCCGGGTCCAGCGCGCGCAGGATCTCATCCTTGGAGAGCAGAGGACGCTCGGTCAACATGTTCAGAGCATAACAGCCCTGACACGTGATTTCAACGACTCAGCACTCAGGATCTCGAGACCGGCTCCACTACCTGCCCTGGGCACCACCCGGGCGCCACACGCGCATTGCCTTCCAAGGGCTACCATCGGACCGGCCGCTCCACAGTGAGCGAGTACGGACCCGACCGTCAGCAAAGCACACGAACAGACCACACAAGCGGAGGAGCGAACCCGAATGGCAGCCACCGAGACCGCATCACAGCAGCAGCAGCTTGTAACGGGAGTGGACTTCGTCGCCGTGTCCACCAAAGACCTCGACAACGCGGTGAAGTTCTACGGAGATACCCTGGGGCTGCCGATGTCGGTGCACCTGCCGGAGCGAAGCTACGCGGAGTTCGAGACCGGCAACCTGACGCTGAGCGTAATCGACGCGGAGAAGATGGGGATGGAGCACCAGGTGCGCGGGCATGAGATCGCGCTGCACGTGGACGACGTGCAGACCACGCGCAAGACGCTGGAAGAGCGCGGGGTGACATTCAGGGGCGACACGCTGGACACGAGCGTGTGCCATATGGCGCTGTTCAACGACCCGGACGGCAACCCGCTGATGCTGCACCACCGCTACGCGCCGCGCAGTCCTCGGGCGTAGCCCTCGGGCCTGGGCCGCTGGACGACCCCTCCCCCACGCCGCGTGCTTATGAGCCCTGCGCGGGCTAACTTATCCGAGTGTGGCCTACCGGCAAGCGATAACACCGCGACTGCGGCCGGAGCGCCCCTGGCGCGAGCACGAGCGCCTCTACGTGGACCTTTTCTCAGACCCGACGGTGGCCGTGACGCTGTGGCCCGGCGAGCTCGGCGGCGCGCGCACGGCGGAGCAGGCCACGGAGATACTCGGCGCGGACATCGTGCATTGGCGGCAGGAGCGATTCGGTCCGTGGGTGTTCTACGAGACGGGGAGCGGAGTGTTCGTGGGACGGGGCGGGCTGCGCCGCACGATGGTCAAAGGCAGAAGGTGCGTGGAGGTGCTGTACGCGGTGCGCCCGGACGCGTGGGGCCGGGGGTATGCGAGCGAGATGGCGATGGTCGCCGTTGCGCACGCGCGGCGCCTGGGACTCGCGGAGGTCGTCGGGTTCACTTCGATCACCAATGACGCGTCGCGCCGGGTGCTGGAGAAGTCAGGTATGTGTTTCGACGAGAAGGAGATGTTCGAGTACGCAGGCCTGACCCACTGGCTCGGGCGACTGCTCCCGAGCAGTTGAGCCGAGCCGCTCAAAGCACGCTCAGGTCGAGGGCAGCAGGACGCCGGGAGCCGCGCGCTCACCGTCGGCCCCGTCGGCGACATGTTCGCCACGTTGAGCGCTCTTGACCTCGTACAGATACCTGTCGGCGCGCGCCAGCGGAGCGTCGATGCTCTCGCCTCCCAGCCACTCGCTGACACCCATCGACCAGCCGACGGGATCATCCTCGCCGTGCAGTCGCCCGAGCACCGCCTCCGCGCCGGTGGCGGTGGTGGCGGGGAGCAGCAGCACGAACTCGTCGCCGCCGTGGCGCGCGAGGATGTCGCCGGAGCGCACACGCGCGCGCCAGTCGCGGCCGAGACACGCCAGCAGGCGGTCGCCGGCGGCATGGCCGTCGCGGTCGTTGATCTGCTTGAAGCCGTCGAGATCGAGCACGGCCAGCGTCAGCGGGCTGCCGGTGCGATCGGCCAGCGCTCGCTCGCGTAGCGCCGCCGTCAGAAAGCCGCTGCGGTTGAGCAGCCCCGTCAGGTGGTCGGTGCCCGCCTGGTGGCGCATGTTCTCGCTGAGACGCCCGAGCAGCAGGCAGATCGACCAGATCGTGATCGTCACGATCATCCAGTAGATGAAGATGTGTGGCAGGCCGCTGAGCAGCAGTCCGGCGCCGAAGCCGATGGAGATCAAGAAGCCCTGGGCGATCACGCCGCGGCGCGGGAAGAAGTGGGCCGCGTAGATCGCGATCCAGGGATAGGCGAACGCGGCCACCATCATGCCTCCAGGAGTGGCGGCGTGCGCGATCAGCCAGCTGGTCGTAAGCGATCCGCCCGCCGAGAGCAGCTCGAAGCCGAACGTCGGGATGCGCGAGCCGAACAGCCAGACCCCGCTGGCGGCGACGAACGCGAGGATGCCGGCGAGCGTGACGAGCGTGACGGGCTCGGCGGCGCTGATGGGATACGCGACTGCGGTCAGGCAGATGAGCCCCTTGAATGTGAACAGCAGCGACAGCGCCCAGGCGATCGCGGGCCGGCGTGCGGTCAGACGCCGCGCGAGAGAGCACAGCGAAGCGGCGATCCGCCCGAGCAGACGCCGCGGCCGATCGTGGGACGGTTCGAGGGAGCTTCTTGCGCGCGTGTCAACCACCTACTTAGGTCTTCGGCTGAGCCCCCGCGCGGCTTGAGCGCCCGGAAGGTCTGACAACGACCGTCACGGTGTTCGCGGCCCGCGGGCACTACCCTGAGCGCAGGATGTTGTTCACGCGCAAAGGGGCGAGCACAGTCGATGAGACCTCCGCCCTGCCCGGGCGAGCGGCCGAGATGCCGGTGCCCGCGCGCCACGAGGTGCTGCACACTCCGCTGAAGCCGCCATTCCCGGACGGCATCGAGACGGCGGTGTTCGGCATGGGCTGCTTTTGGGGCGAGGAGCTGCTCTTCTGGCAGGCGCCCGGCGTATATACGACCGCCGTCGGCTACGCGGGCGGGTTCACCCCGAACCCGACCTACGAGGAGGTGTGCTCGGGTGCGCACTGGGCACGCCGAGGTGGTGCTGGTCGCTTTCGACATCGCCGCCACCAGCTTCCAGGAGCTGCTGAGACTGTTCTGGGAGGGTCACGACCCGACCCAGGGCATGCGCCAGGGCAACGATGTCGGCAGTCAGTACCGCTCGGCGATCTACTGGCAAGACGAGTCTCAGCGCATCTCAGCGGTTGCCTCGCGGGACGCCTACCAGCAGGTGTTGACCGCGGCCGGTTACGGTGCGATCACGACTGAGATCGAGCCGGGAGGCCCGGCTCACCCGTTTCTATTACGCCGAGGACTACCACCAGCAGTACCTCGCGAAGAACCCCGGCGGGTATTGCGGATTGGGCGGCACCGGAGTCAGCTGTCCCGTGGGCCTCGCCGCGAGCGACTGAGACCAGGCCCGCATGTGTGGCAACACAGCCACCTGACGAGCGGATCGTCGTTCCTGGCCAGGACGCAGTGAGCGAAGTGTGCTTGGCACACGAGCGATCGAGGACAAGGGGTCGTCGGCAAAGCCGACGACCGAAGGCGACGAGACGCCGTCAGGAAACGGCGCGACCCCGCCGAAGCGGGGCCGCTGACCGTGGGTTGAGAGACCCCGGAGGCATCCGTGCCCCCGAGGACTTGCGGCGCAGGGTTAGCCGCCCGCCGGGCTTGGCTGCCATGCCGGCGCGTGCGGGCCGCCGAGCGTGGGCACGTCCGAGGGGTAGACCTCGTTGCCGTGGATCGCGTGATCGCCGATCTCCAGCTCCTCGTCGCTGAGCCGCAGCGGCACGAAGATGCCGACCACCTTCAGGATGATGAACGTGGCCACCGCGGTGTATGCGATCACCCAGGCGGCCGCCTCGGCCTGCCAGCGCAGGAGTTTCCAGCCACCGCCGAGGAGCAATCCCTTCGATCCCGGCAGGTTCAGTGCGGCATCCAGTACGCCGTGGTTCACGCCAATGTACTCGACGATGGCGGGATCGGCCAGCAGCCCGACCAGCAGACCTCCGGCCAGACCGGCGATACCGTGGGTGTAGATCACCCCCAGGGTATCGTCGACGTTCCGGAACGGCCGTACTCGGCTGAGGTAGCGAATCGCCATCCACACGATCGTCGCGTCCACGACTCCGATGATGATCGCCCCCCAGCCGTTGACGAACCCGGCGGCGGGCGTTATGCCCGACGAGGCCGGTGATCATCCCGTTGACCGCCCCGATCATGGACGGCTTGTCGCGGAAGATGTAGTCCCACGCAATCCACACCATCATCGCCACGGCGGTGCACAGGTTGGTGTTGATCACCGCCGCGGAGGCGTCGGCGCCGGCGTAGTAGGAGTCCCCGCCGTTGAACCCGTTCCAGCCGAGCCACAGCAGACCGGCGCCACACGCCAGCATCAGCAGGTTGTTGGGGGCGTCGACCTCGCGGTCCCGTTGCAATCGTGGGCCGATCACCGCCGCGAACACGAACCCTGAAATCCCCGCGGACAGGTGGATCACGTAGCCACCGGAGTAGTCCAACGCGCCGTGCGCGGCGAAGTAACCGCCACCCCACAGCAGGAACGCGTTGACCGCGTACACGAACGTGATCCACAGCGCCACGTACGGGATCCACGCCTTGAAGTTGACCCGCCCGAGCACCGAGCCGAGCGCCAGGATCGGGGTGATCGCGGCGAACACGAACTGGAAGTACACGAGCGACGCCTCGGGGAAGTGGAACGGCGGACCGGTCGTGATCGACTGGATTTCCGCGATACCCTCCTCGCCGGTGTGGCTGAGCACACTGCCCGGTTCACCGAGGGCCGTCCCCAGGAAGCCTTTCGTGCCGAAGATGCCCGAGCCGCTGTGCGCGATCGGATGGCCGAAGCCCATCTTGAACGCCCACAGGCACCAGACGATCAGCGTCACGCAGAACGCGACGAACGTGAGCATCATGGCGTTGACCGACCAGCGCTTCTGCATGACCCCGCCGTACAGAACGGCCAGGCCGGGAAGGCTCATCAGCCCGACGAACGTCGCGGCGGTCATCTGCCACGCGTTGTCGCCGGAGACTAGCCAGCATGGGTATGCCATTCCAGGTCATGTGCCTCCGTTTCCCTGCGGTTGTGCGACCGTCGCAGCCGCGACACACGCGGTCGCGCGTATGAAAACCGTCACGGAAGCGAGCCGGTAGGGACATCCTGGCCAACAGTTGGCCAGACCGGTTTCGACATTTGTCTAGGGTACGTCAGCCGAACGGAAAGCCGGCGCGGCGGCAGGCGGCGCGCAATTCGCCGGCCACGCCCCTGAACGCGCCCGGCGAGGCGCACACGGCCCTGGCCTGTGAGCCGCACTCGTGCACGGTCGCGCCGCCCAGCGTGGAGGCGAACGTGACTTCGATGCAGTCCCTGCGCGCGGGCGAGCCGCTCGTCAGGGCATACGCGCCGAGCCCGACCACGGCCAGTGCAACGCACGCGAGCAGCACCGCGACGACGGTCCGCTCGCGCCGCCCCCAGCGCAGCGGTTCGGACAGCCGCTTGGACTGATCCATCATGATCATGGCGCGATCGAGCCTACTGGTGGGCGTCGCCGGCCGGCCCGGCGGCGTTCGGCTCGGCCGCGTCGTCGGCGGCGGGCTGAAACGAGAGCGCGGCCGAGTTGATGCAGTAGCGCTGTCCGGTCGGTCCGGGACCGTCGTCGAACACGTGCCCGAGGTGCCCGCCGCATGTGCGGCAGACGACCTCGGTGCGGCGCATCAGCAGGCTGTTGTCGGGCCGCAGCTCGACGGCCTCGGCGACGGCGGGCTCGGTGAAGCTCGGCCAGCCCGTGCCGGAGTCGAACTTGGTGTCCGAGTCGAACAGCTCGGTGCCGCAAGCGGCGCAGCGGTAGGAGCCGGAGTTGTGGTTGTAGACGAGCTCACCCGTGAACGGCGCCTCGGTGCCGGCTCGGCGCAGGACCTCGTACTGGGCGGGAGTCAACTGCTCGCGCCACTCATCCTCGGACTTGACGACGGTGGGCTCGGCCATATGTGTGTTCTAGCACTCCCTTCAGTTGGCGAGGCGGCCGAACTTCTCGCGCAGGCGACGGTAGAACGAGGAGTTCGGTAGCTGGGCGATCGTGCCGACCGCGTCCACGAACCGCGCGTCGATCGATCCGCCCGCCGGGATCTCCCCTGCGGGGCGCCCGTCCACGGCCACGTCCAGGGGCTCGTGTGAGCGGTTGTGGATGCTCAGCCGGTCCCCGGGCGCGACCACGAGCGCGCGCGCGGTCAGCGAGTGGGGCGCGATGAACGACACGACGAACCCCTCCACGCCCCAGGCCATCACCGGGCCGCCGTTGGCGAGGTTGTAGCCGGTCGAGCCCGCCGGCGTTGCGATCACGAGGCCGTCGCAGCGCACGCTGCCGACGATCTCGCCCTCGAGCGCATACGCGATCTCGGCGACGCGCTCGCCGACCTTACGGTGGATCGCGACGTCGTTGATCCCCGCGCGGGCGCCCCGTTCGGCGTCTGCGGCGTCGCCGTCCGGGGTGTCGAGCACGATCGCGGGCAGCTGCAGCAGCTCGAACTCGCCGCTCAGCGCCCGCGCGATGCCCTCGTGCAGTTCCTCGGGCTCGACCGTCGCCAGAAACCCGATCTCGCCGAAGTTAACCGCGAACACCGGCACGCTCGTGCCCGCGTAGCGCCGCAGCGCCCTCAGGATCGTGCCGTCCCCGCCGAGCACGACGCACAGCTCGACGTCGTCGAGCACGGGCGCGTCCAGCTCAACGCCGGGACCCGGCTCCAGGCCCAAGGTCGCGTGCTTGCTCGTCTCCTCCTCGTCCAGCCGCAGCGTCACCCCCGCCTGCGCGGCCGCGTCGATCAGCTCTCGCAACGCCCCGATCGTGTCGGACGTGCGGCGGTGCGTGAACACGGTCATGAAACGAGCGCTCACGGCTCCACGACCCTCGCCATCTCGTCAAGCTCCCGCAGCGTCCCGCCGCGCCGCCACGTGCGGGCTCGGCCAGGTGGACGAAGGTCTCGCGGTTGCCCTTCGGCCCGGGCAGTCCCGAGTAGTGATAGCCGAGCACGCTCGCTCCCATCTGAAGCGCCGCCTCGCCCACGCCCACGAGCGCGTCCCGACGGTCGTCCGGATCGCGCACGACGCCGCGTCCGGAGCTTGCTATCGCGCGGCCGACCTCGAACTGGGGCTTGACGAGCGCCATCACGTCATAGGTGTCGGCCATGCACCCGAGCACCGCCGGCAGGACCTTGGCGAGCGAGATGAACGACACGTCGATGACGCGCCAGATCCGGCGTGTAGGGCAGCATCTCGGGCGTCAGGCCGCGCGCGTTGGTGCGCTCGAGCACGCTCACGCGCGGGTCGTTGCGCAGGTTCCAGTCAAGCTGCCCGTAGCCGACGTCGACCGCGATCACGCTCGCGGCGCCCCGCTGCAGCAGGCAGTCCGCGAAGCCCACCGGTCGAGGCACCCACGTCAAGCGCGCGCCGGCCCGTCACGTCCAGGCCGCACGAGTCGAGCGCGTTCTCCAGCTTGATCCCACCTCGCGAGACGAACGGCCTGTCTCTGTGATCAACATCACACATAAGTTCGGGCACTCTGGGCAACATAGTGATCGACCCGAAGTACAGCAGCATCCCTCCTCCCCGAAACGGCCCGCCTCCCCAGCGGGTCGTTTCATTTTAAGTTGAAGAGAGAGGAGCCGATTCGCGCGCGAGGATCGCGGCCCGCACGCGCTCGGCGATCTGCCGGCCGGTGAAGCCCACCTCCTCGTGCAGCAGCGCGGGCTTGCCGTGCGTCACATATCGATCGGGCAGGCCCACCCTCATTATTCGCGGGATCGTCGTGCCCATCTCGTTGAGCGTCTCCCACACGGCGCTGCCGAACCCGCCCGCGAGCACGCCCTCCTCGACCGTCACGAGCAGGTCGTGCTCGGCCGCGAGCTGGGCCATCAGGCCCGCGTCGATCGGCTTGGCAAAGCGCGCGTCGGCGACCGTCACGGCGAGGTCGTGCCGCGCCAGCTCGTCGGCGGCCTGTAGCGCCTTGCCGACGCCGGTGCCGTAGCCGATCAGCGCAACCCTCCCGCCCGTCGCCGCGCCGGCGCCGCCCTCTCTGAGAATCTCGCCGGCGCCGATCTTGATCGCGCGCGGCTGCGCCGGCAGCGGAACGCCGGTGCCCTCCCCGCGCGGATAGCGCAGCGCGATCGGCCCGTCGTCGTAGAGTCAGCGCCGTGCGCAGCATGTGCACGAGCATCGCCTCGTCGCGCGGGGCCATCAGCACGATGTTCGGCAGGCAGCGCAGGTAGGCGATGTCGAACGCCCCGTGGTGCGTCGGCCCGTCGTCGCCGACCAGGCCGGCGCGGTCCATCGCGAACACCACGTTCAGCTTCTGCAGGCACACGTCGTGCACGATCTGGTCATACGCGCGCTGCAGGAACGTCGAGTAGATCGCCGCGACCGGCTTGACCCCCTGCAGCGCCAGTCCGGCCGCGAACAGGATCGCCTGCTGCTCGGCGATCCCCACGTCGAAGTACCGCTCGGGCATCGCCTTCTGCAGGATGTTCAGGCCGGTGCCCGAGTTCATCGCGGCGGTGATCCCCACGACGCGCTCGTCGCGTTCGCATTCGCGCACGAGCGCCTGCGCCGAACACCTGGGTGTATTGAGGCGCCCCCGCCCGGCTCGGCTTCGCCTGCGCGTCTGACGCCGCAGGAACGCTCGGCGCGGACCGGGCGCGGTGCGCGATCCATTGGCAAGATCGAGTTCGGCTTGGCCGCGTGCCACTTCTCCATCCCCTCCAGCCCACCCTCCTCGGCGGGCGCGAACCCCTTGCCCTTGACGGTCGCGATGTGCACGACCACCGGGCGTTGCGCCGCCAGCGCCTCGCGCAGCGCCTCTCTGCAGCGCGCGCACGTCGTGCCCGTCGATCACGCCCATGTAGGCCCAGTCGAGCTCCTCCCACCAGCAGCCCCGGCGCCCAGAACGCCTTGATCGACTCCTTCAGCTGCGGCCCCAGCCGCTCGAACGCCGAGCCGATCCCGCCGGGCAGCCGCGCCAGCCCGCCCTCGACCCCCTCGCGCGCGTGCCACAGCTTGGGGTTCAGCCTGACCCGGTTGAAGTACCGCGACAGCGCTCCCGACGTTCGGCGCGATCGACATCCCGTTGTCGTTCAGCACCACCACCATCGGCGTGCCCAGGCCTCCCGCCTGCCCGATCGCCTCGAACGCCACCCCGCCGGTCATCGCGCCGTCGCCGATCACCGCCACGACCTTGCCGTCGGCGGGCGTGTCCGCACCGTCCTCGGCGCCCTCGCCGCGCCCGTCGTGGCCGGGGAGGGCGGGGGACCCATGCCGCTCGCCGGTCCTGGCCAGATGGCGCATCCCCTCCTTGATCCCGACCGCGTAGCCGATCGAGGTCGACGCATGGCCGGCGCCCATGATGTCGTGCTCGGACTCCGCGATCGAGCAGAACGGGGCCAGCCCACCGTACTGGCGGATCGTGCTCAACTCGTCCCGCCTGCCCGTGAGAATCTTGTGCGGATACGCCTGATGCCCGACGTCCCACAGGATCTTGTCCTTGGGCGATTCCAGCACCGAGTGCAGCGCTACGGCCAGCTCGCACGTGCCGAGGTTCGCGCCGAAGTGCCCGCCGATCTCGCCGACCGTGTCGATGATGTGCTCGCGCACCTCCTGGGCCAGCTGGGTCAGGTCCGCGTCGGAGAGCCCTTTCAGGTCCTTGGGGCCGTCGATCGTGTCGAGCAGGGGAGTCATGAGGTGCGGGTGTAGATGAAGTCGGTTATCTGCTCGAGCTCCGCCCCGGCGCCGGCTGCGCCCGTGCCCGTGCTCGCCGCCTGGGCGAGCGCTTCCCGCGCGGTCTCGTGCGACTCCGCCGCCAGCTGTCTTGCCCGTTGCATGCCGAACTCGCTCACGTATGTCCGCTTGCCATGTCGCTCGTCGCTGCCCCGCGGCTTGCCGAGCGCATCGTCCGTGCCGGTCACGTCGAGAATGTCGTCGACGATCTGGAACAGCACGCCCAGCTCGGCCGCGAAGCGCCGATAGCACATTGTCGCAGGTCCGTTGATCCCACCCAGCAAAAGCACGCAGATCACCGACGCGCCGATCAGTCGTCCCGTCTTCAGCTCGTGCAACCTGCGCAGCGCAGCGGGTCCCTCGGGGGTCGCGGGGCTGACGTCGGCGTACTGCCCTCCGACCATCCCGTCCACGCCGGTCGCCCCCGCCAGCTCCGCCGCTGCTCCAAGCACCCGCTCTGCCGGTGAGCGCTGCTT
This sequence comes from uncultured Solirubrobacterales bacterium, assembly GCA_963799735.1. Taxonomy (GTDB): domain Bacteria; phylum Actinomycetota; class Thermoleophilia; order Solirubrobacterales; family Solirubrobacteraceae; genus Palsa-744. The sequence goes on from CAWCYP010000058.1 coordinate 34,935, forward strand.
CCTCAACAGGTGCCTGAACGCCTCGGCGTACAACCCGTCCCCCGCGAGGATCGCCACGTCCTCGCCGAAGCGCACGTGACACGTCGGCATGCCCCTGCGCAGCTCATCGTCATCCATCGCCGGCAGGTCGTCGTGGATCAGCGAGTAGGTGTGGATCAGCTCGATCGCGCCCGCCAGCGGCAGCACCTCGTGCTGCTGAAGCCCGACCGCCCGCGCGGTCGCCAGCGCCAGCACCGGGCGGATGCGCTTGCCGCCCGCCAGCAGCGAATAGCGCATCGCCTCCTCCAGTCCGGCGGTCAGCGACTCGTGCGAGAACCGCATCCCCTCCAGGTACCGCTCGACCTCGACGCGCAGGTGCTCGGGGTAGCCGCTCGTCACGGACGCCCGCGCTATAGGAGCGAATCCTGACCTGGTGCGACCGGCGACGCCTCAGCGCGCGCGCGCCGCTCGAGCTCCGCCGCGGCCTCGCCCGCCAGCCCGGCGCAGTCCTCCACCAGCGTCGCGGCCGCGTCCGGGCTCAGCTCGCCGGAGCGCAACTGCTCGGCGGCCCGCTCCAGCTTGGCGATCAGATCGTCCAGGCGCTCGTCCATCAGTTGCTCGGTGTCGTTCATACCGTCTCCCCAGTTGTTCACGAAGCTCCTTCTGTGCGACTACGCGTCTCCGGCGCGGATGACGCGGGCGCCTCGGGCGCATTCTCGCGCACTTCGCGCAACACCGCCGCCAGCACCCCGTTCACGAACGCCGGCGCGTCTGAGCCGCAGAACGTCTTCGCGCTCTCCACCGCCTCCTCGATCGCCCCCTCAGCCGGAATCGGCTCCTCTGCGGGGGCCGCGTCGGGATGCAGCATCTCGATCAGCGCCACGCGCATGATGCTGCGCTCCAGCGGTTGGATCCGCTGCACCGACCAGCCATGCGCGTGCCTTTCGAGGATCGCGTCGAGCTCGTCGGCGCGATCGGCGGCCGCGTGCGCCAGCGCGCGGGCGAACAACGACGCCTTCGGCCCGAGCGTCTCGATCAGCGGCCTGCCGGTCAGATCGTGCTGGTAGAGCGCCACCACCGCGGCTCTCCGCTGATCTGAGCGCCGCATCGCGGGTCCTTTACGCCCGCGAGACGTATTCGCCCGAGCGCGTATCGACCCTGATGCGCTGGCCGGTGTCCACGAACAGCGGCACCTGGATGCTCGCGCCCGTCTCCAGGGTCGCGGGCTTGGTTCCACCGCCCGAGGCCGTGTCTCCGCGCAACCCGGGGTCGGTCTGGGTGACCTCCAGGTCGACAGCGCTCGGCAGCTGCACGTCCGAGGGCTCGTCGTCGATGAACAGCACATCCACCTCGCTGCTCGGCTTGCACCAGCGCAGCGCGTCTGTGAGCGTCGCCTCGGCGACCGCAAGCTGCTCGAAGGACTCCGTGTCCATGAAGTGAGCGTCGGTGCCGTCCGCGTACAGGAATTGCATCCGGCGCGCCTCCGTCCTGACCGGCCTGAACTTCTCGCCCGCCCTGAACGTCTTGTCGATCACGTTCCCGTCCGCGGCCCTGCGCAGCTTCGTGCGCACGAACGCCCCACCCTTGCCGGGCTTGACGTGCTGGAACTCGAGGATCTTGTAGATCGTCCCGTCCACCTCGATGTGATTGCCGTTCTTGAACTGGTTGGTTGTGATCAAGTTTTTCCCTGCAAATCGATAGTGTTTGCTTTCTGAAAGGGTCGCAACACGGGTGCCAGATGACGATTCGGTTCGCGTGAGAATTGGCTTTGGAAAGCCATTCTGGCACCGATCTGGTTGACGTTCTAGTCTACGTGCGCTGAGTCGGTGTCGCGATAACGCCGTGGCCTCGTAGAATCCGCTCGTGCCCGACTCGGTCCGTGACCGCCTCGCCGTCCTTCTGACCGGAGCGGCAGGGGCAGGGGCGTTCAGCGCGGCGCGGACCGCCCCACCACGCGACCTGCACCTTGAGGTGCGAGGCGTAGGGCCGATCAAGCTCCCCGTATCCCAGGCGCAGGCGAGGCAACTGTGCCTGCTGGGCCGACCGGCACGATATGGGCAGGGAGAGCGAACCCTGCTGGACCGCGGTGTGCGAGACACATGGGAGATCCCGAAGAGCCGTGTCAAGATCGACAAGCGCCGCTGGGACGCAGACGCTGCTGCCCGTCCTGGAGCGGCTGGGCCGCGAGCTGGGTCTTCCCGCAGGGCGCACGCTGCGGGCGGAGCTGCACTCGATGCTGGTGTATGCGCCGGGGCAGTTCTTCCTCGAGCACCAGGACTCCGAGAAGGAGGACGCGATGGTCGCCTCGCTCGTGGTCGGCCTGCCCTCGACCTTCAAGGGCGGCGCGCTCGAGGTTCGCCACGGCAGCAAGACCGTGACGTATCGGGGGTCGAAGAAGGCTCTGTCGTTCGTCGCCTTCTACAGCGACTGCCGCCACCAGGTCAGGCCGGTCGCCTCCGGGTACCGGGTCGTGCTCACCTACAACCTGCTTCTTGGCGAGGCGGGCGCCGGATCGGTGATCGACCCGGACCCTGAGCTCGTCGACGACCTCGCCCGCTGCCTGGAGGAGCACTTCGCCTCTCCTGGCGGTCCGGACCGTCTCGTGTACCTGCTCGACCACGAGTACACGCCGCGCGGCCTGGGCTTCTCGCGCCTGAAGGGCGCCGACGCACAGCGCGCTCTTCCGCTCCGCGCGGCGGCGGACCGCGCCGGCTGTGAGGTCGCGCTGGCGCTGGCGAACGTGAAAGAGACTTGGAGCGCCTACGAGACAGACGAGCTGGAGCCCTGGGGCCGGCGCTCACGCTACAGAGGGTGGGACGACGACGACGAGCTCGACTCCTTCGACCGGGACGGGGACGGGGACGGCGACTACGAGCTCGAGGAGCTGATCGAGTCTGAGGTCACGCTGGAGAGCTGGACCGGTTCCCGCAGCGGTCGCCTGGAGAGAGTGGATCTCCCCGTCGGCGACGACGCTGTATGCGCCAGCACACCCTCAGGCGATCTGGAGCCCTGCGCCTCGGAGTACGAAGGATACATGGGCAACTGGGGCAACACCCTCGACCGCTGGTACCGGCGCGGCGCGATAGTACTGTGGCCTGCAAGCCGCGCTTTCGCCGTGCGGGGGCAGGCATCCCCGTCCTCGGCGCTCGAGGAGCTGAGCGCCCGCGCAAAGAAGGACGATCTGGCCGGCGCTCGTGAGGCGGCCGCCACGCTCGCCCCGTTCTGGCAAGCGGCAGCCGCGCGCGTGGAGGAAAGGACGCTCTTCGTGAAGGCGCTGCGCGCCGCGCGGCTGCTCGACGATCCGGCTCTGGCGGCGATGCTGCTGCGACCGTTTCGGCTGGAGACGCTCACCAGAAGCGACGCCAAGCCATTGAGCGCGCTGGTCGGCTCCTACGGCAAGCGCTGGGCGGAGGAACTCGTGACCGCATGGTCGGAGAAGCGGTGGTTCCACCACCCGAAGGGCGGGAGTCGCAGGGAGTGGATGGCCTCGCTGCCGAAGCTCTGCCTCGCGCTGCAGCAGACCGGAGAGGCCGGGACCGCAGCTGCGATGCTGCTGCTCGCAGAGTCCTGGAGGTGGGCGAAGGACTCCATCGAAGAGGGCCTCGAACTCTCTTTGCCGAGCGCTCGGGAGCAGACGCTGTCCGAGCTTGCACGCCCAGTCGCGACGATGCTGGAGAGCGCGTCGGTGATCGGGGCGAGAGACCTGAGCGACAGGGCGATCACGGTACTGCGCGGTGACGAGGAGCTGATTGGCTGCGCGATCGCCGTGCTCCGGGCGACTCCCACGCCGCGATGGAGCGCGACGGGTCTCGACACTCTCGCAGCCCACTGCTCCGCCGCCCTTGAGGCTCGCCTCGCCCGTCCGTCGCGCGCCGGCGACGACTGGTCGATCGAGCTGCCCAACGGATGTGACTGCGAGTTGTGCGGTGAGCTGCGTGTCTTCCTCGAAGACCCGATCCGGACGGGGTTCGAGTGGCCGCTTGCCAAGGAGAGACGCGCCCACGTGCACCGCCGCATCGACACTGCCGAGCTGCCGGTAGATCACCAGACCCGACGGGTCGGGCGACCCTACACCCTTGTGCTGACCAAGACCGACGCGCTGTTCGAGCGCGAGAGGCAGCGCCGGCGCCGCGACGAGCAAGACCTCGCGTGGCTCGAACGCACTGGCGTCGATCGCACGGGCGCCTGACGGCGGCCAAGCTTGGCAGACCCCGCCGCAGGCACTGACGATCGCTGGGACCGTCAGAGGACCAAGAGCCACTGAGCTGAGCTCAGCCCAGCTCGGTGGGCCCGACGACGAAGCCCAGCCGAGCCGTCCCACGCCGCATTTTCGCGTCGAGTGTCACGAGCTTGCAAGAGAGCAGACGCGCCAGCGCAACGTAGTTCGCGTCATAGGTCTTCGCCCACCCCATCTCGTCGGCGATCTTCCACGCCGCGCGCGCGAGCCCGCCCGGCTCGCGACGCCGCACCGGAGCCTTCAGCACACGATCACGCATAGACTCCGCCTGCGCACGGCGCAGCTCACCCCGCCAGACCATCGCATGCAGGGTCGAAACGGCCTCGATCCACATGAGCGGCGGGGCCGCCAGCTCAAACCGGCGGAAGCGCTCGAACCCAATCGGATTCGCGGCAGCCGCGACCGCAACGCTCGCATCAATGACGAGCTTCAACGCCCGAGCCGCGAAAGTGCTACAGCGGCCACCCAGTTCGGCGCCGGTGTTCCGTCCTCGAGCTGCTGCCACTCCGGCGGCAACGGCAGCATCGGGTACATCTCGTCCCGCACCTCATCCAAAGCGCCAGGATCGATCATGCGCTGCCCATGCTCGACCTCCGCCCGCAGACGACCCTCACGTATCCAGCGACGCACGGTCCCCGGGCTCCTCCCCACACGCTGGGCTGCTTGCGCAACGGTTATCACAGCCTCATCCTACGCCCGCCGCCCGATGGAATCCTCCGCGTGTCCGATCGCTTGACGACAGCTTCCGACCGGCCCGGCGTGCAGCCGACTCGCTCGCGCTCCCTGAGCAATACGTTCTACGCACGTTCTTGAATTGGTTGGTCGTGATGATGGGGGATCAGCCCTTTCTGAGCCAAATTTCAATGTGGTTCGGCTTCATTCGGTGCCCGTGATGAGGTGATCTCGATAGCTGCCACCGGCATGTGCGGCGGCCTAGGGTAAGAGGAACATTCTCCCATCGTGGTATGATGGTCCCTATGACTACGATCACATGGCGGGTTGCGGAGCTGGCGGAACGACGTGGCTGGGGAGCACGTCAGCTTGCCATGGCCGCAGGACTCGATGAGAAGACTGTGCGCAACATTCTTGCAGGGCGCGCCACACGGGTGGATCTCAAGACGATCGCGCGGCTGTCCTCGACACTCGAGGTCACTCCAGGTGCGCTGTGGAAGAGCCGGCCGGATCCGGTCGAGGCATGGGTGAGCACCGCGGGCTCTGCCGGCCAGGCCGAGCCCAGTGAGCTCGAGCAGATCCTTGCCGACCGCCCGTCCGAGTACGTCGACTCCGGGCTGGAGCGGGCCCTGCGGTCACCTTGAGCCGCTGCTATCTAGACACGAACTTTCTCTACGTGCATCTGAGATCAGCGCGCTCAGAGGCACCGCAGCCGCTCGAGGACTGGCGTAGCAGAGTGCTCGCTCAAGTGGTGGTCGACGGCGGTGTGATCAGCGCTCTGGTCCACGATGAGCTTGCCTACCAACTCATCCTCGCCTGGCTGCGCGACGATGGCGTTGACGATCCGCTCTCGACATACCGAGCAGACGCGCAGACGGTGATGCGGGCAGTGCGGCGTCGCCTCACGGCGACCTGGCGTGCGGTGGACTTGCTCTCGCTCGAGCTGCAGCTCACCGACAGTGCCGTGGTCGAGCAGGCCAGGTCACTGATGGCCCGACCCGGTCTTGGTCCACGCGATTCCTTTCACGCCGCCCACGCACTCGTGGCCGGTTGCAGCGCCATCGCAAGCACCGACGCCGCCTTCGACGATGTCCCCGGACTGCACCGCCTCGCACCCTGAACGCACGCTGCGAGCATGAGCTTGGCCTGCTCCCGTCCGGCGGACCCGGTCCGCAAGAGATTGCCGCTGCGAGCGGGATCGCCTCGCCTGACGCGGCATGCCCGTCCTGTGCGGATGCAAGGATAGAGGCCTCACGATGAACTCCAGCGTTGACGCCTACCGCCCGTTGATCGCGCGCCTGACCGGCGATGCGACGGTCACCGAGGAGCACTCGCAGCTCGTTGACGAAGCGCTCACGGTATGGGCGCGGCCCGGCTTCGAGACGCTGATGTGCCTGCCGCGGCTGCGCTTCGAGCCGTTCGAGCACCAGCTTGACGCCGCCTCCAGAGTGCTGCGCCACATGCAGGGCAGGGCGATCCTCGCAGACGAGGTCGGGCTTGGCAAGACGATCGAGGCGGGCATCGTCTTGAGCGAGCTGAGACTGCGCAGCCTCGCACCTCGCGTGCTGGTGCTTGCGCCTGCTGGGCTCCTCGGCCAGTGGCGCGAGGAGCTGGAGCGTAAGTTCGCGCTGCCTTGCGCGATCGCAAGCGGTCCGCGGTTCGCGACTCCGCCGCCCGCCGGAACCCACCCCGTGATCATCGCATCGCTCCCGTCCGCCCGCCGCGACCCGCTGCGATCGGCGTTGGTGAAAGACAGTTGGGACCTCGTGATCGTCGACGAGGCGCACAGGCTGAAGAGCCCACGCAGCGCCTCGGCGCGCCTTGGGCGCTCGCTGCGCACCCGCTGCATGCTGCTGCTCACCGCCACCCCGATCGAGAACCGCCTCTCCGATCTCTTCCAGCTCGTCAGCATCGTGCGTCCGGGCTCCCTCGGCGCGGCCGCAGAGTTCCGCCGCCGTCATGGCGCCGGCGACGGCAGACAGGCGCGCGAGGTTGCCGCACTGCGACTCGCGCTGCGCGAGATCATGGTGCGCCACCGCCGCAGCGAGATCGCGCTCACTCTGCCACGCAGGATCGCCGAGACCGTCCGCGTCGAGCCTGCCTCGGGTGAGTTCGAGCTCTACCGCGCAATCTCCGAACGGGTGCGCGCCGAGGCTCGCGGCGCAGGACCCGCAAAGGCGCTTGCGCTGCGCACCGTCCAGCAGCTCGCGGGATCGAGCCTCGCGGCGTGCCTGCCGAGCCTGCGCAAGCTGGGCTTCGAAGACCTCGTCGCGCACGCGGAGGCGATCGAGGCGGCAGGCGGAGCGAGCGGCAAGGCAACGACGCTGATCGAGCTGCTCGCCCGCCACCGCGCCCGTAACGAGAAGGTCGTTGTGTTCACCGCTTTCAAGCGGACCCTTGAGCATCTCAGCGCGCTGCTGGAGAGCCATGATCTGCCCGTGGTCGCATACCACGGCAGCCTCACACGCATCGAGAAGGACGCGGCGATCGCCGCCTTTGCCGGCGAAGCGCCAATTCTGCTCAGCACAGAGGCGGCGGGCGAGGGGCGCAATCTGCAGTTCTGCCATGCGATGGTGAACTTCGACCTGCCCTGGAACCCGATGCGGATCGAGCAGCGACTCGGGCGCATTCACCGCATCGGCCAGCGACACGACGTCTGCCTCACGAACCTCGTGATGTCGGGCACCCTCGAGCAGCGGCTGCTCGAGGTGCTCCAGGCGAAGATCAACCTCTTCGAGCTCGTCGTAGGCGAGCTCGACATGATCCTGGGACGGGTCGAGGACGACCTCGACTTCGAGGGGCTCGTCTTCCGCGAACACGTTCAGAGCGCAGACGACGGCGAGCTCGAGGGCAGGCTCGCCGCGGTCGGCGAGCGGCTTGCACACGCGCGCACCGCCTATGCGGAGAGCCGCGACCGCATCGGCGAGTTCGCAGCCGCGTGATGGGCCTCCTTGGCGCCGCCGCCCTCGTCGAGGAGCCCGCGCTCGGATTCTGGCTGCGCTATGCAGAGCGGCAGGGAGCTCTCGTCGAGAACGCCTCCGACCAAGCGCTGCTCATGCTGCCCGAGCAACTCCAGCAGGCGTTCGAGCTGCCTGAGGAGCTCACCGTCACGGCCGATCCCGACCTCGCCCGGGAGGAGGGCGCGGTGCTGCTGACGGCTGGCCATCCCGCGCTGGAGAGGGCCGCGACCGACGTGCTCGCCGAGGGCGACGTGGGCCGCTGCTGGCTGCCGTGGCCGAGCTCGCGACCGCCCGCACGGTCTGCGCTGCAGGATCGCGCCCGCGAGCTGATGTCCGTCGAGCACGGGCGCATAGACGCCACTGGCGACCCGCTGCCAGCGTACCTGCCGCTGCTGCGAGTCGGGGCGATGATCGACTACGAGGCGTCGCTGACGCTTCGCTTCGGGGAGCAGGAGGAGTCCTGGGTCGACGCCCATACGGGCCTCTGAGGTCTCAGAGGGCGTGCTTAAAGGCGCGCTGCGGCAGCCGCGCATGCCCCGGCCCGACGTGCGCCACCGCGTGCTGCCGATCGACCTGCCCCGTGCGATCACGGCCGCCCACGAGCAGCTGCGGCGGCGGGCCGACACCCGGCAGGAGTCGCTCGCACTGCACGCGCGCCGGTCGCTCGCCTCCGAGCTTCAGCGCGCCGACGCCTACTACGACGCAGCCCTTGAGTCGATCGAGCGGCGGCGTGGCTCGGCCGACGCCGATCGCCTGCGGATGCTCGACGCCCAAGCAGAGGCGACCCGGCTCGAGCGCGCTCGCCGGCGGCACGAGATCGAAGAGGAGTCCACAGCCCGGCACGAGATCAAGCCCTTCCGCCTGCACCTGGTCCATCTGCCCGCGTTCGCGCTGTCCGTCGAGGTGCTCCGCGGGAAGCGGCGCTTCCCGCTCACGCTGACGTGGCTGCCACTCGCCGAAGAGCTCGCCCCTGTCCGCTGCCCCTCCTGCGACGCGGCGCGGCCGCTCGTGGCCGGCAAGGACAGGCTGGGCTGCACATCGTGCATGCCCCGCGCAGCGTCCCGCGATGCATCCACACCAGCGGCGGCGCCCGCCGCTTCGAGGCCGGCGCCGGCGAGACTCGGTCCAGCGAGCGACGCTGAGCGCAACTCAGCCCCCGGTGCGTCTCCCACCGCAGCGGGCGCCCAGCCAGAGCCCCACCGCCACCTCGAACCCACCGGGCACATCGCCCCAGAACGGCGATCCGACGGCCGGCAAGCGACGCAGCGGTCGCGGCCGCCAGCTGCCGCGAAAGCGCAGGGCAGGACTCGCGCCGGCCGGCCGCTGCCAGCCCGCACAAGGACCGACACCGTCGAGCGCACCGGCAACAAGCTCGCCCTCGCCCTGTGGCAGCAGCTCGCCAGCGGCGAGCGCTGGCCGCGCAAGAAGCTGCAGCGAGACTCGCCGGCGCTCGCCCTCTACCGGCTCTACGGGCAGGCCGCGCCGATGTGCGCGCTCGGGATCCCACCAGGGCTGCGCCCGACCGAGGCGACCGCGTCGACATACCCCGATGAGGCCGAGACGACCCGATCAAGGCGCACCGGCGGTGCGGGCTTCGAGCTGACGACTGGCGAGATCGTCGCGGGCGGATTGGCCTACCCCTATGCGCTCTTCTGGTCCCAACATGCAGACACGCCGGCGGTCGGCGAGCTGATGCCGATGCCGCACCCCTTCATCCTGCCACCGCATGCAGGAGCGACCGCTGAGATGCACTCCCGCCTGCATGAGGGCGCTCCGGCGCCCCAGGTTGCGCTCGACGCGGTTGCCGGCCTGTTGTGGGAGACCGAGCTCAGGCGCAGCGGTCTACCGTTCGTCGCACGCTGTCTTGCGACCTGGTGGCGCATCCAGGATACCGTTGACGCGATGGAGCCTCCCGCGGCGCTCGCCGCCGCGGTCGTGGGCGGCGTCGCCCGCGCGGCCGGCTCGTCGCACAGGCACAGGGACGCCGCCGCGACCTATCACGCCGACTCCAATCTGGTTAGGCAGATCTCCCGCAGGCTCGGCATCCGGCTCGATCGTGCGCGCGGATGGTGAGTCCCTCAGCCTGCTGCGCGCGGGCCGGAGCAGGGTAGCGGGCAGCGCATGGCGCGGCTCTCGCGCGTGGACATCCTCTCGATCGAACGTCCGCGTGATCGACGAGCCTGGTTTCAGTCAGGCTTACCCACTGGAGATCGTCGTGGGTGTCCCCGGGCCAATGCGCGCGGCCAGCCAGTCGATGCTCGCGGTGGCCAGGCGGATGCAGCCATGCGATTCGGCGGCGCCCAGCGTTCCTCCGAGGTTGTTGCGTCCATGGATCGCGATCTGACCGGGACCGCCTTCGAATTCCTGCAGCGCGTCCGAGCGGGCGCTGAGCGCCAGCGCGAACGGACCCCCGGCCTCGCCGGGCGCCATCTGCACGATCTCCTCGACGAAGAACTCGCCGGTGGGGGTCGGCGTTGAGGGCTTGCCCACCACCGCCTGAAAGCTTCTCAGGAGGCGGCCCCTGCTGTAGGCGCTCACGCGGCGCCCCGCAAGGTCGATCACGATGTGCCAACTGGTCACGAGCTTGCGGGTGCCCTGCTGGGCGATCCAGCCGGTCGATGAGTTGGGGCGACCGGGCAGCATCACCTGCAGCCAACGAACCCCGTCGGCACCGATAAGGCTTCCGGTTACGGGCAGGGTCGTCCGCTCGCCGGTGATCGGCGTGCGGGGCGGCAGGACCTCGGTCTGCGGGGACCCGGCTTCGGGCTCTTGGTGTACACCGTGTGCGCTCAGCAGCACGGCAAGCTGCTGAGCCGCCTGCACGCGAGCCGGGACGCCGCCGGCCACCGCCGAGCCGGCGGTGACGCCGGCTAGAGTTGCCGCGACGAGCCCGACGAGCCAAGCAGCACTCAAACCGGGAGCGCATGGAGCTCATCCGGTGAAGGAGCCCCGCTTGTGCGGGAGCGCCGGCCGTGCGAGCGGATGTTTGCGTGAGCCGTGGTGATGATGTTTGACCGAGGAGCGGTGCTTGCCGGGTTTGCGGACGGTCCTCGACCCGATCGGTGCCAGCGGGGTCGTCGTCGCGACGGGGGTTGTCGTACCCGAGCCGACGGCTTCCGCGAGCGTGTTCGCTTCCGCGAGCTTCGTCGCTTCCACGGGCGTGGTCGTTTCCGTGCCACCGCCTTCACCGCTGCCGCCACCGCCGCCACTGGCGCTGGAGGCGCAGTTGGACGTGGTGATCGTGTTCGTGTCCAAGGTCACCGCGGCGGTCTGCGCCAGCAACCTGCCGTGAATCGTCGCGGCCGTATTCGCGGTGATGCTCGCCGCAGCCATGACGGTGCCGACGAAGCGCGTGCCCGTCCCCAGCGTCGCGGAGGAGCCGACCTGCCAGAAGACGTTGCACGCCTGCGCGCCGTTGATCAGCGAGACACTGGTGTTCGAGCCGGTGATCAGCGTGGAGCCGATCTGGAAGATGAACACCGCGTTGGGATCACCCTGAGCATTGAGCGTGACGCTCCCCGATGACAGCAGCAACGAGCTGCTGGCGTTGCGCACGCCCGGCGTGAAGGTCTGCCCGGCGAGGTCGGTGCCGGCCGAGCCGTTGCTCGGGCGCGATGCGGCGTCGTTGTAGGCCGTGGTCAGGTCGTTCTTAGCGCGGATCGCGACCGCGTCGTCGACGTGGGTCGCTCCGAGCACGTGCGGCGCGCCGGTGACCGATGAGCCGGGGCTCAGACCCAGGTCGCCGAACATCGTCGTGGGGCCGGTATTCGTGACCGTCGAGCCGGCCAACACCGAGAAGCTCGCCGCCGATCCCAGCCCCACGGTCGCGGTGGAGCCCAGGGCGCTGCCCGCGAAGATCAGGGTGGATAGCACCCCAAGCAGCGTTAGTCCTATTCCAAACGTCTTCCCACCGACCCGAAAGAGGGGACGCGGGCTTACTGCGAGGGAGTCGCTCATGGGCGACTCGTACGTCTGCGGGACGCCACTGTTCATAGGCGTCTCCTCACTGCGGCGTCGATCGCCGCCATAGAAGGGGATGGCTCCCCGGGCCTCTTCGACCTACTACCTATGCCGACAGTTCTCTTCTTCAGGATGAGCGCAGTGCGCCTAACTCAACAGATGTCCACATCCCGCCCGAAGCCACGGACATCCTTCGTGCCACAGCCTGGGGGGAGAGGTCATCCGCTGGGCGGGACCATGGAGGCATCGAGCCTCCATCCGGCTACTTGCGACACCAGCGTTCAGCCCGGAGAATCTATCGTCGAAGTTCGTTCAAGCAACCCCCGCCGAACGCCGATGCCAAGGTACGAGGCGACTTGTGCGCGAGAACGCCCTGTGCGCGCTGCTGACAGGGATCATCTCCGAACATTGGGCGGAGACGTGGGGTCACGGCTCAGATCTCCCCTCCCGACCCCCGCGGCGGTCAAGTTCAAGACGCCTGTAGATTGAACCGATACAACGCTCATGTGGACACGTCGCCGCCTGCCCGGCTATACCGACGCAGTGGTGGCCGCGGGGATGCTGGGAGTGCTCTATTACCTCTCGATGCGCGTGGAAATCTGGCGGGACTTCTTCAACGAAGCGGGTCCGGCGGTGGAACATCTGCTCGCGGGCGACCTGCACGGCTTCCTCGCGCTCACACCCATCTACGGAGGGTCGCTGTTGCTGAGCGCACCGGCGCTGGCGCTCGGCGGAGCGCTCGACGGATTGAACGGGGCCTACCGACTCGAGGTGCTCTTTTGCGCGATGGCGATCGCGGTGCTGGCGCTTGCCCTGGCACGGATTCAACGCTCGGAGGGCAAGCCGGCGCTCAGCCGCTGGCTTTTGATCGGCCTGCTCGTGGCCAGCCCGGCCTCCGACTGGGCGCTGAAATACGGCCATCCGGAGGAACTCCTGACGACCGCGCTGTGCGTGGGGGGCATGCTGCTCGTGGTCCGCGGGCGGATCACGACAGGCGCAATCCTACTGGGACTGGCGGTGGCCTCCAAGCAGTGGGCGCTGCTCGCGCTGCCGATCGCCCTGGCCGTGATCCCGCGCGAGCAGCGGATACGTCTCTCGGCCCTCGCCGGCTGCGCTGCGCTGGCGCTGTTCGCCCCGCTGGCGCTCGCCAACACCAGCCATTTCGTGGCGGCCAACAAGGGCCTTGCCAGCGCGGCCACCTTCTTTCGCCCGCAGCAGATCTGGTGGACGCTGCACCTCGATTACCTCCGCCATCTGGGAGGCACGTTCTATGAACGCGCGCCGATCGCCTTCGTGGCGCGCTACGAGCCGCCCACTGACCGTGCTGAGCGCGATTCTGCTCGGGGTCGCATACTGGCGGCGACGAGCACAGGTCCAGCCCAGCGATGCCCTGCTCGTGCTCGCGCTCGTAATGCTGCTGCGCGGCATGCTCGATCCCTGGGATGAAATCTACTATCAGCTGCCGTTCCTCGTGAGCCTGGGCGCCTGGGAGGCCTGCAGCGGCCGACGCGCTCCGCTGTTTACGCTGGCGGCCTCGATCCTGGTCTGGCTCGGCTTCGAGCCGGTCAATTTCACCTACAACGGCGACATCACCAGCCTCTTCTATCTCCTCTGGGCGCTCCCCGCGGCCGTGCTGATGGGCTGGCGCTCGCTGCGCCTGCCCCGGCCCATCATGCCGCGGACGCGCTATGCGACGACCGTGAGCTCCTTGGAGAGCCCCGTCAGCACCTCGTGACCGCCGGCGCGGACGACGAGCAGATCCTCGATCCGCACGCCGCAGTCCCCAGGCAGGTAGACACCCGGCTCGACGGTGACGACGTTGCCGGCCAGAAGCGGATCGTCGCCGGCGGCGCGCGACAGGCGGGGGCCCTCGTGGACCTCCATGCCGACACCGTGACCGAGGCCGTGTCCGAACTGATCCCCGTAGCCGGCGGCCTCGACGATCTCGCGCGCGACGGCGTCGAGCTCCACACCGCTCGGTCCCGCGCGGACGGCCGCCAGCCCCCGCGCCTGGGCGCAGCGCACCAGCTCGTACACCTCGCGCGCTCGCGCCGAGAGCCCTTCCCCGGTCGCGTAGGTGCGCGTGCAGTCCGAGCAGTAGCCCTCGTGCAGGGCGCCCCAGTCGATCGTGACGAGCACGTCGCGCGCGATCGGCTCATCACCGGTCTCGGCGTGGGGAAGCGCGCCGTGGGCGCCGGAGGCGACGATCGTGGGGAAGCTGGGCTCGGCGCCCATGCGCCGCATGGTTAGCTCCAAATCGATGACGACCTCGCGCTCGGTGCGACCCACCACCCCACGCTCCAGGACGGCCCTGCACAACGCCTCGTCCGCGAGCTGAGCGGCGGCATGGATGCGAGCGATCTCCTCGGGTTCCTTGACCGCGCGCAGGCGCTCGACCAGGCCCCCGCACGGAACGAGATCCCACTGCTCGGGCAGCAGCTCGCGCAGGTGATCGCGCTGGGCGACCGTGAAGTGCGCCTCGTCGAACCCGAGCCAGCCGGCGTCGCTCTGCTCCTTCAGTTTCTCGGCCGTGGCGTCGAGCAGCTTGCCGTCGTCGATGACCTCGCAGGTGAACAGATCGCCGGGGACCTGCTCCGTGGACTGGGTCTTGTAGCGGAAGTCGGTGAGAAATCGATGTCCCCCGAGCCGGTCGCCCACGTCGATCAGCAGAAGCGCATGGCTGCCCGTGAACCCCGCCAGATAACGGACGTTGACGGGTGTGTAGACGAGCAGCACCTCGGGCTTGTGCTCGTGCTCGCGCGCACTGCTCACGAGACGCTCGACGCGTTTGGCCACGTCGAGAGTCATGAACGCCGATGGGCGTCGAAGCTTACGATGCCCCCTCATCCAGCGCGGTGCGCAGCCGCTCCAGCGCCAGCCGGTACCCGTCGGGGCCTTTGCCGGAGTACGTCGCCAGGCAGAGGTCGCCGATGACCGAGATCCGCCGCCACAGCTCGCGAGATTGGACGTCGGAGATGTGCACCTCCACGGCGGGCAGCCCGGTCAGCTCCAGCGCGTCGTGGATCGCATACGCGTAATGCGTCCACGAGCCGGGGTTGAGGATGACCGCCGCGACCTGGCCGCGCAGGGCGTGCAGGTGCTCGACGTACTCGCACTCGGCGTTCGTCTGAAAGAAGCTCGTACTCAGGCCCAGCTCCGTCGCCCATGAGGCGATCTGGGTCTCCAGGTCGGCGAGCGTGAGCGTGCCGTAGTGCAGAGTGTCGCGCTCGCCGAGCAGGTTCAGGTTGACGCCATGCATGACCTCTATGCGCTTCATGGAGCGACCAACTCTCGCACGGCCGCACGCAAATCTTCCCCGGGGACCTCGCAACCGATCTTGGCCTCGCCCGGCACGCTCAGCAGAACGAATGGGACTGCGTCCGCGCCGAGCCGCTTCTTGTCGCGCGCGGTGGCCGCGACGATCTCATCGACGTCCACATCCGCGCCGTCGAGCGTCACGGGCAGCCCGCGGTCTCGCAGCAGCTCCCGCACCTGAGCGCGCAGATCCTCGGCGCCCGAGAGCCGCAGAGCGGCCAGCAGCCCGAGGCCGACGGCCTCGCCATGGCGATAGCGCGCGTATCCGGTGACGGTCTCGATCGCGTGGCCGACGGTGTGCCCGAGGTTCAATACCTGGCGGGCGCCGGCGTCGCGCTCGTCGGCGGAGACGATCGCGAGCTTGGTGCGGGCGCAGTCGAGGATCGTGCGCTCGTCCACGTCGCATCCGGCCGTGGCGCTGACGCGCTCCCACAGCGCGCCGCCCGCGATCAGGGCGGTCTTCAGCACCTCCACCCACCCGGCGGCGAGCTCCTCTCCCGGCAGCGTCACGAGCGTGTCGGGGTCCACGAGCACGCCCGCGGGCTGGTGGTAGACGCCGACGTAGTTCTTCCCGGCGGGCAGGTCCACGCCGGTCTTGCCGCCGTAGGCGGAGTCGACCTGGGCTACGAGCGTCGTTGGGACGTGCACGACGGGCACGCCGCGCTGGTAGGTGGCGGCGCAGAACCCGGCGAGGTCGCCGACCACCCCACCGCCGAGCGCGACCACGTGGTCGGCGCGGGTCATGCCCGCGCCGAGCAGCTTGCGCCATACGCGTTCGGCGCTCGCGAGCGTCTTGTGCGCCTCGCCCGGCGGGATCGCGACCGCCCCCGCCACCTCGCCCAGCCGATCGGCGTACAGGGCTGACACGGTCTCGTCGCTGACGAGGAACGGGCGCGACCGCGAGCGCTCCAGCGGCCGAGATCTCGCTCAGCCGGCTCGCGTCACCGCTGCGCAGCAGCCCGCGACCGACCAGCACCGGGTAGTCGCCTGATGCGGAGCTCGCCCACAGCAGCACGGCGTCGGCCAGCTCCTCATACAGTGCCGAGCGCTCGGAGTGAAGCGCACCGAACGCGTCGCGATCGCGCGCCAGGGGACGCTCGGATTCCGTCCTGCTCCGTCTCGGCGCGGACGCGTTCCCAGGCGATGTCGGGATCGATGTCAACCAGAACGGTGAAGTGCTCGGCGAGCGCCTCGCGCACTCGCTCGGACAGGACGCTGCCGCCCCCGAGCGCGATCACCTCGCGCGGACCGGCATCGGCCAGCAGCTCCGCAGACGAGCTCCTCCTCGGCCGCCCGGAACGACGCCTCGCCGCGCAGCTCGAAGCTCCCGGGCTACGGGATGGCCGAAGCGCTGCGCCAGCAGGGCATCGCTGTCGAGCGGACTGACGCCCCGCTCCTCGGCCAGCCGGGCCGCGACCGTCGACTTGCCGGCCCCCATGAAGCCGATCAGGACGAACGCCACCCGATCCTCTCGCTATAGGCGCGCACGGACTCAAGGACGTCATCGATGTGATCGCCGCCGAACTTCTGCCGGTAGGCACCGGCGAGCACGACCGCGACCATCGCCTCGCCGACCACCCCGGCGGCGGGAACGGTGCAGGAGTCGGTGCGCTCGCGCAGCGCCTCGGCGGGCGCGTGCGTGGCGGTGTCGACCGAGCGCAGCGGCTTGGTGAGCGTCGGCAGCGGCTTCATCGCGCCGCGGACGATCAGCGGCTGGCCGTTGGTCATGCCGCCCTCCAGACCGCCGGCGCGGTTGGTCTCGCGGTAATAACCACCGCGCGCGTCGTCGTAGAAGAATCTCGTCGTGGGCACGGGAGCCGGGCAGGCCGGCGACGTGAAAGCCGTCGCCGACCGAGACGCCCTTGAGCGCCTGGATCGAGCAGATCGCCATCGCCAGGCGGCCGTCCAAACGCTGCTCCCAGGAGACGTGCGAGCCGAGACCGGGAACCAGTCCAAACGCCTGCACCTCGAACACGCCGCCGAGCGACTCGTTCTCCTTGCGCAAGCGGTCGATCTCCGCCACCATCGCGCGGCTGGAGTCGGCGTCCAGGCAGCGCACGGGCGAGGCGTCGACCTCGGCGAAGTCCTCCAGCCGCAGCGCGGCTGGCGCGGGCGCGTGGACCGAGGCGATCTGGACGACATGCGAGCGCACCTGCACGCCGAGCGCGGCGAGAAACGCCTTGCACAGCGCGCCGCCGGCGACGCGCGCGGCGGTCTCGCGCGCGGACGCCCGCTCGAGGACGTTGCGGATGTCCGACTGGTTGTACTTCTGCGCGCCGACGAGATCGGCATGGCCCGGGCGCGGCAGGTGGACCTCGGCCACCGGCTCCCCGACGGGCCAGGGGCTCATGCGCTCTTCCCAATTGGCGTAGTCGCGGTTTGCGACTGCAAGCGCGACGGGACCGCCCAGGGTGAGGCCGTGGCGCACACCGGCGGTAACCTCTGCGCGGTCGCGCTCGATCTTCATGCGCCCGCCCCGGCCGTGGCCTAGCTGGCGGCGGGACAGGTCGGCGTTTAGGTCGTCCTGGTCCAGGCGCAGTCCCGCGGGCAGACCCTCGACGATGCAGGTCAGGCCGGGGCCGTGGGACTCGCCGGCGGTGATCAGGCGGACGCTCATGTCCGCCTTAGCTTATTTGCTGGGGCTTCAGCGCCTGTGGCCGCGCCTGGCGGCGTGCGCCCGGGCGGCGAACACCGGGCGCCCGGCGAACACGAGTCCGCCCTGCTGCGGGGAGTAGCGCAGGCCCGGCAGCGAGGACATGCCGTCGCGGCGCAGCACTTCGCGTCCGGCCTTCGACGCGGCGTGGGCCCGCGCGGCGGAGGCGGAGTTGCTCACGCTCTTGGTGATGCTGACGAGCTTCAGTTCATAGATGGTGGCCTGACCGGTCGAGCCCAGCACTTCGAGCGTCTCGCTCTGCCCGGGCGCCAGCACAATCGCCTGACACTGCGTCGGGCTCGGTTTGCAGGTGGCGTTGCCGTGCAGGATCGCCTCGCCGGTGAGCGCAAACGCAGCGTCTTTGCCGGTGCTCAGCTCCACACCCACGTACACGAGCTGCGGTTCCTTGCCGGGGAGCGGTTCGTTGAGGGCCATGTCCGCGTATGTCTTCAGCTGCGCAGGGGCCGGTGGCGTTCCCGCGACCGGGGCCGGCACGACGCCGAACTGTGCGGTTACGTGAAAGTGGATGTAGATCTTCTTCGCCGGAGTGGTCGGCTTGGGCGTCGTGGTCGTAGTTGGAGTCGTTCCCCCAGAGCTTGACGTGGACTTGCCCGACCCCGATGAGCTGGTGCTCGAGGAGCTCGAGCCCTTGGCGATGCCGGTGGTGGTCTTCTTCGCTTCCGGCAGCGGCGTGAACGGGTTGCGCGAGCTGCCCTGATGCTGCTTGGAGGCGCCGCTGGTCGTCTCGGCGATCGCCTGGCTGGAGTTGTCGGCGGGCGCCTGGCTGATCGCGACGACTCCGGTCGCTTTGCTCACACCGGAGGAGGCGACGCTGGAAGACGGTGTCAGACTCGTCGAGCTGCCAGCGCCGAGCACGGCGTAGGCGAGCGCGGCGATGAGCGCGACGCCCAGCAGCGCGAGGACGGGCAGGAAGCGCCTGTCGAGCAGATCCGATTTGAGTGAGTTGAGGAAGTCGTTCATCGGGTCACCTGCACTACGGCCGGAGGGTTGGCGGAGCTGGAAGCCCCGGTGGACGCCGTCTGCGTCGCCGTGCCGGCAGGGCCCGCGGACGTCGCTCCGCCGGTGAGAGTCTGGCCGGCGGGAAGCACGTAGGCGGTCGCGGTGATCGTGCCGGAGAGCTTTTCGGAGTGCTTGCCCGAGCCGGATTCCAAGCTGGTCCCGGGCGCGAGCGCGACGCTCTGCACCGTGAGCAGGCGCCCGCTGACCTGCACGCCGCCCGAGGTCGTGCGCAGCGCGAAGCCGTCGAGCTGGTGGAAGAGGCTGGAGAGGCTTTCGAAGGTGCCGTTGAACACAAACGTGAACGGCATCTGCGTGAAGCCCGCGCTTGCCGCCGTGGCGGAGGCGCCAGCGGCACCGGAGCTCGCCCCGGTGGCGGCGCTCGCCTTCGCAGCGGGACTTTTCGGGCTGGAGCCGCTGAAGCCGCCGGAGGTGATCGAGGCGAATTCGACGTCCTTCTGGCCGGTCGCCCGCGCGAGCTGATAGATCAGCGAGGGCACTTCCTGATCGGCCGGGACGGCTTTGCCGAGGCTCACGAGCGACGCGTAGTCGGTCTCATATTGCGTCTGCGCGGCGGCGGCGCTGTTGACCTGGCTTTCGGCGGTCGTGAGCTGGGCCTGCACGGCGCTCACTTCGCCGGCGAGCTTGGACGCCTTTTCGCGCTCGGGGGCAACGGCCAGCAGCCATACCGCGGCGAGCACGGCGAGGGCGGCCAGGCCGGCGATCACGATGCGATCGCGGCCGGTCATCGGGCCGCTCCAGTGCCGGACGCACCGGCGCTCGTCGAGGCGGAGATGGTGGTCGCCGAGCCGGTCGAGCCGGATGCGGGGATGGTCGGCAGGGCGTCGAAGGTGACCGTCACGTTGAAAGCGACTGGACAGCTGCCACTGCCGCCAGCGCCGGCACTGGCGCCGCTACCGGTGGAGCCGGCTTTCGTGGAGCTCTGCAGCGTAACTTCGCTGACGCCGTCGATCAGGCGCAGCCGGTCGAGCGTCAGCGCGACCGTGGCCTGGCTGGTCGTGCAGCCGGCGATCGTGAACGTGGGGACACTCCCGGGCGGCGTCGCGGAGGTCACCGAGGACGAAGAGGCAGCGGTGGCGCTCGAGCCAGACGTGCCCGCAGCGGAGCCGACCGTGCCGGTCAGAGAGGTGAGCGAGACGTTGGACGGCAGCACGCGCCCGAGTTCGTGGAAGGCGCCGGCCCAGTCGAAGCGCGAGTTCACCAGCTCATCGACCGCCTGCACGCGCTGTTCGCGCATCGCGACGAAGCTCGTATAGGGGGCGAGCGCGGCGGCGCGCGCCTGCGCCTGCTGGGCCTTTGTCGTCAGCGTCGCGACTTCGCCCTTGCGGCTGGAGATCTGGTGGGCGGCGAGACCGTAGAGCAGCGCGAAGATCGCCAGCCCGCCGAGCAGACCCAGCACCGCGTAGACAGCCCCTCCGGAGCGTCCGGCTCCGGCGCTCGCGCCGGAGCGCTGGTCAGCGGGGATCAGGTTGACGGCCCTCATCGCGGCGCCTCCTCGACGGCCAGGCCGGCGGCGATCGCCAGGCGCTGCGGCGAGACGAGCGCGCCGTTGAGGGCGCCGTCGGCCACGCCGACCGTCTCGCGTGTGACCGGCACGCCCAGTTCCGCCTGCAGCGCGTCGGTGAAGCCGGGAACGTCGAGCGCGGCGCCGCTGAGGACGACCAGCGCGACCTCGCCCCCGCCCTCCTGGGAGCGGTGGAAGTCCAGCGAGTTGCGCACCTCGCCGGCGATTTCGCGGATGCCGTTCTCGAGCACGATGCGCACATCCTCCGAGGAGGAGGATGCCGCGTCCGGCTGCGGAGAATCGTCGTCCGTCGTCTCCTCGGGGTCCGGCTCGGAGGAGACCGGCTCGGCGAGGTCGAGCGTGGCCGGCTCGGGTGGGGCCGGCTCGGCGGGAGCGCCGAGGTCGGCCGCGGCGATCAGCTCACGGGCGTCGGCGACCGGGATGCTGCGCCGCTCGGCCAGCTCGCTCGCCATCGCCTCCAGACCTCCGCCGACGACGCGCGTGAAGCGGCACACTGCCCCCTCTGCTATCGCCATGTTCGTGAGCCCGTCGACGTTCAGGTACAGCACGCGGCCGTCGTGCTCGGGGTCGGGACGGTAGAGGGAGCGGATCAGGGCAAAGGCGGAGAGGTCAACGCCCTCCGGGCGCAGGCCCGCGCCGCGGACCGCCGCGAGCAGGCGCCCGACCATGTCGCGCTGGGCCGCCACCAGCACGACCTGCTGGCGCGGACCGTCGGGCGTCTCGTGGACGCCCAGTGCGTGGAAGTCGAGCACGGCGTTGTTGAGCGGCATCGGCACCTGCTCCTGGGCCTGGAAGCGCACCGCGGCGTCGAGCTCCTTGTGATCGGTGATCGGGGGAAGCTCGAGCGTGCGCAGCACCGTGCGCTGGTTGGCGACGCCGATGCGCACGCGCTTGCTCAACCGGCTGTCGCGGAAGAGCTCGCGCAGGGTCTCGCTGAGCGAGCTCTCGTCGAGCACCTCGCCCTCGCGGACGATGTCGGCGGGCAGCGCCAGCGCGGCCGCTCGCTCGGCGACGATCGAGCCGTTGACGCGCGCCTGCACGGCAGCGACGTGGCCGGGCTGTATGTCCAGGCCGACGATGTCCGCGGCGGAGCGGCGGCTGAGCCGGAGCGTGGGATTGGGCAGTGAGGGCATGTTGAAGAAGTTCGGGGGCCTGGATGACGGGGGCGCCGCCGACAGGGGTCCTATCGGCGCGAAGCGAGCGACGCTTTAGTGGAGAAAGTTGTTGGTGTAGAGAGAGATCAGAGGCTGGCCCGCGTATATGGCGACGATCGCCCCCAGCGCGAGGAAGGGACCGAAGGGAACCGCCGTCTTGCGCCCCACCTGAGCGCCCTTGCGCGCCATGATGATCGCGCCGACGAGCACACCGGCGACGAGCGCGATCAGGAGCGCCGGGGCGACCGCGCTGCCGAGGAACAGTCCCATCACGCCCGCTAGCTTGACGTCGCCCATGCCCATGCCGCCGGGATAGGCGAGCGCCGCGATCAGCAGAAAACCTCCCGCTGCCGCCCCCGCGATCAGGCGTTCGGGCTCGCCGGCTGGGTCGAGGGCGGTGCCGAGGCCGATCGCGACGATCGCGCCCAGCGCTGTGAGCTTGTTGGGGATGATGCGGTGCTCGAGGTCGATCATCGCCGCGGGGACGACGATCAGGATCAGCGCGATGCTCAGCGCGATCCCGGTGGCCGTCTGATGCGCGAGCACCGCCCCGACACAGAGCGCGGCGGTGCCTGCCTCGACGAGCGGGTAGCGCGGGGAGATCGGCGCTGCGCAGCTGCGGCAGCGCCCGCGCAGCAACAGCCAGGAGAGGATCGGGATGTTGTCGTAGGGCTTGACCGGCGTGCCGCAGCATGGGCAGTGCGATGCGGGTCGAACGACCGATTCGTGGCGCGGAAGGCGATGCACGACAACGTTCAGGAACGAGCCGAAGATCGCACCGAGGACTCCGGCGAAGGTGATTGCCTCCATGCGAGACTGATCGGCCGGGGCGAGACGACGCTTGAGCGCGGAACGCAGGAGAGGCGGCCCGAAGGCCGCCTCTCTTTGACTGCTTGGTGAGATCTAGAGCGTCAGCTCAAGACCGAGTTACTACCAGGTGTTGCTTGCAGCAGTGTGACCTGGGCAACCGCTGACTGTACTGGTGCATTTATGTTCAAGTTCACCGCTTGTCTTTCTTACAATGATGTATTTGTCTTTTGTGTTGGCCGCTTCGACTTGCGATTTTATATTCGGTGTTACCGGTTGGCGTGACTGCCACCAGCTTAGCTTCGTTGGCGTTCGAGGTGTTGATCGAAGGCTCGATTTCCTTCAACTTTTCGATAGTCGCGCCTCCGTATTCTGTGCCGCTTTCGGTCGCATACGTCTCTATCGCCGTCTGGGACGTCTGGGCCAGCGTCTTCGCTGACGAGTCATACGCCTTGCTCTTCTGACTGAGCAGCGACGGGATGGCGATCGCGGCGAGAATGCCGATGATCAGGATGACGACCAGCAATTCGATGAGGGTAAAACCACCCTCATCGCCGGCGCGCTGGCGTAGTGCATTCAACATTGAATCCTCCTAGGATCCGATTTTTGGCGCCAGCCCCTAGACTCCATCGCCGCAACGGCGATGCGCGCCCCATGGGCAGACCCGTCAGGGTCGGCTTGCGAGGGCCGCCGGCTTTGCTAAACACATCCATCTGGATGCACTGCCTTGGCGCCTGCGACGCTGGCTATTGTCAGCGCCTGCATCGGCCACTCCGGGCAAGACCTGAAGACCTGCATAAAACCTGGACGCATCGACAATGCGCCCCTCAGCTCTTGCCGGCGGCCTCCACTCCGCGCTGGGCGGCCTGGGCGTCGATACCCGCCAGACGCACGCCGCCACCCTGACACCACGGACAGGGAACCATGCTCTGGGTGTCCCCCGAGGTTTGAGATCACCCGGCCCGTGCCGCGGCAGGGCATACACTCCCGCGGTCCATGAGACCCCTCGGTCACATCGTCGCCGTCTCTGTCGCCGTTCTCGCTCGCCACGCTGGCGTCGAGACTAGCGTGTCGCCGCGCCGATGACACTCAAGGCAAGGAGCTCGGCGCCGGCGCTCGTCTGGGTCGCGGTCGCGCTGATCACCCTCGGCGCCGTCGTGCTGCGGCTCGTGCACATCGGCCGGGTGGCGCCCGACCCCTTCTATGACGCGGCCGTGCGCAGCATGGGGCTGTCCTGGCACAACTTCTTCTTCGGCGCGTTCGAGCCGGGCGGGAGCGTGTCGATCGACAAGCCGCCCGTGGACCTGTGGCTGCAGGTGGCAAGCGTGAAGCTGCTCGGGTTCTCCACGACGACATTGAAGCTGCCCGAGGCGTTCGCCGGCATCCTCTCGGTCCCGCTGCTGTTCGCGGCCGTCCGGCGCATGTGGAGCACGACCGCGGGCATCGCCGCTGCCGTCGGCGCTGGCGGTGCTGCCGGTCGAGGTGATCACCTCGCGCAGCGACACGATGGACGGGGTGATGATGGCGCTGATCGTGCTCGCGCTGTGGCTGATCGTGCGCGCCTGCGAGACCGGGCGCTGCGCGCTGGCTGCTGGCCGGACGCGGCGGCGCTGGGGATCGCCTTCGACGTGAAGCTGCTGGAGTCGCTGGTGGCCCTCCCGGGGCTCGCGCTGCTCGCCTACCTGGGTCTGCCCGGACCCCGCAAGCGGCGCCTGCTGCGGATGCTGGCGGCCGGCGCGGTGTACGTGGCGGTCGCGCTCGCGTGGCTGACGGCGACGCTGCTGGTTCCCGCCCACGACCGGCCGTACGCGATCGGCTCGACCAACGGCAGCGCGTGGAACGCCGCGTTCGTGTTCAACGGGACCGACCGGCTGGGCGGCAAATCGCCCGAACCCCAGCAGACGGTCTACGAACCCGGGCACCGCTACCCCGTGGCGACGCAGTCCGAGCGCGACCACATCCCGATCGTGCCCCCCTCCCCCACGCGCCTGCTGGCGAGGATCGGGCCGCTGTCGGGCGAGCGGCTGGGGCTGGAGCTGCTCGTCGCGCTGCTGCTGGGCGTGCCCGGCGCTGATCTGCGGGGTGCTGGCGGACCGGCGGAGCCGCTGGGCAGGCCGCGAGCAGGAGCCGGCCGAGCCGATCGCGCCCGCGCATCCGGGCCGACGCATGCGCCGAGCCGTGGCGGCGGGCCTGTCGTATGGACGCTGACGGGGATCGTGCTGTTCAGCGACATGATCCGGCTGCACCCGCGCTACGTCGAGGGCTTCATGCCGGCGGTGGCCGCGCTGCTCGGCATCGGCGTGGCGTGGGCCGGGTCGATCGCCGCGCGGGGCGCGACCGAGAACCGCGTGCGGCTGGTCGCGCTGATCGTGGCGCTCGTGGCGAGCGTGTACTACGTCGAGCGGCTGCTGTACGGGCGTCCGGGCGTGTGGTGGATCTCCCTGGCGGGCGCGTTCGGGGCGCTCGCGTTCGCGGCGCTCACACGCCTGAGCACGCGGGAATCCGGCTCGTCGCGCGCACCGCTGCTCGCGGGCGCGACGATCGCGCTGACCCTGGTGGCGGTGCTCGCGTTGCCGCTCAGCGCCGACATCACGGCGATCGACAACAACGTGACCGACGCCGGCTACGTCGGCGCGCTGCCCAGCGAAGAGCAGCATCTCCTGAGCTCGTACCTGCGCGCTCACCAGGACGGCGCACGGTATGAGCTGGCGGCGGAGTCGGCGACGCAGATCGGCTCGCTGATCGTGCAGGACGCGCGGCCGGTCCTGATCCTGACGACCTACGACGCGCGCGTGTTCACGAACGTGGCCAAGCTGCAGCGGCTGATCGCCGCCGGCGAAGTGCGCTACGCCTTCCTGAACACGTTCTGCGGCACCACGCCTCGTTCTCCTCGACCAACGCCGCCTGCTCGGAACCCGTTCGCTGGGTGCGAGCGCACGGGACCGACGTATCGCGGCAAGCCGGGTTGAGCCGCAGTGGAACCTTGTGGCTGCTGCCAGGGGCCATGCAATGAGTGACCCGACTCCGGACTTGACTGTGATCGCGCGCGCCGCGCGCGCGAGCGGACGGATCGCGCTCGACACGGAGTTCATGGGCGAGGGCCGCTACCGGACGCTACTGTGCCTGATCCAGCTCGCGGTCCCCGACGGAGCAGCCGGCGAACGGATCGAGCTCGTCGACCCGCTCGCCGAGGATCTGGACGGCGCGCCGCTGGCGGACGTGCTCGCCGATCCCGATGTCCAGGTGGTCGTGCACGCGGGCCGCCAGGACATCGCGCTCGTGCGCCGGCGGCTGCGGACCGAGGTGCGCAACGTGTTCGACACGCAGGTCGCGGCGGGCTTCGCCGGGCATGCCGGCGCAGGCCTCTTACGACACGCTGCTGTCGAGACTGCTGGGCGTGAGGGTCGCCAAGAGCGCGAGCTTCACGCGCTGGGACTCACGGCCGCTGTCGAGCGAGCAGCTCGCCTACGCGCGCGAGGACGTGCTGCACCTGCTCGAGCTCGCGGCGGCGCTGGAAGGCCGGCTGGCCGAGACGGGACGGTTGCGAGTGGGCGCGCGAGGAGTGCGAGCCGCTGCAACAATCCAGCGACGAGCGCGATCTGGACGCGGTTTTCGCGCGGCTGCCGCGCGTGCGCGGTCTGAACGCCTCCTCGCAGACGATCGCGCGCGAGCTGGTGCGCTGGCGCGAGGAGCGTCGCCGCCGCGCAGGACCGGCCGGTGCAGAGCGTCCTCTCAGACGCGGCGCTGTGGAGATCGCCAAGCGCAAGCCGACCTCGGCGGAGCGGCTCGGGCAGATCCGCGGCATCAATCAGGGCAGCCTGCGCCGGCGCGGGCACGACCTGCTGGACGCGGTCAGACGCGGGAGCGAACGCACGCCGCAGATCGCTGCCGCCGGACTCCCGGCCGCCGGCGCCCGACCCCGACGACGCTCCGCTGATCGCGCTCGCCGAGGCGCTGGTGCGCGCTCGCGCCCGTGAGGCGGGCCTCGCCTACGAGCTGCTGGCCTCGAGGGCCGACCTGCAGGCGATCGTCGCCTCGCGACGCGAAGACGAAGACGGCGCGGATGTGCGCACGCTGCGCGGCTGGCGGCGCGAGCTGGTCGGCAACGAGCTGCTGGACCTGCTCGACGGCCGCGTGTCGCTGTCGACTATTCGATGTGGTTATAAACTTCGAATAGAGGTAGGTACATCGAGATCACGATGAACCCCACCATCGCGCCGATGACCATGATCATGATCGGCTCCATGATCGAGGTCAGCGCTTTGACCGAGGCGTCGACGCGATCCTCGTAGAACTCCGCCACCTTGTCGAGCATCGCGTCCAGGGCGCCCGTTTCCTCGCCGACGGCGACCATGTGCGTGACCATGCTGGGGAAGATCGGCGCCTGGGCGAGCGGCGCGGCGATCGTGCCGCCGCGCTTGACCGAGGCGATCACGCCGTCCATCGCCTCCTCGACGGCGATGTTGCCGCCCGTGCGCCCGGTGATCTCCAGCGCCTGCAGCAGCGGCACGCCGGCGCTCGTCAGCGAGGCGAGCGTCCGCGACCAGCGCGCGACCGCCACCTCCTGCACGATCTGGCCGATCTTCATCGGGATGTGCAGGCGGAAGTGATCCCACTGCTTGCGCCCCCACGACGTCTTCTTCCACTTCAGGAAGCTCACCACCACCACGGCGGTCACGCCGAACATCGCCCACCAGTAGCCGGTCACGACGTTGGACGCGAACACCGAGACCTTGGTGATCGCCGGCAGTTGGCCCCCGAATTCCTTGAACACGTTGATGAACACCGGGATCAGGAAGGCGCACAGCGCGAGCATGATCCCGACCGCGACGACGACCACCAGCGCCGGGTAGATCATCGCGGATTTGACCTGGCGCTTGAGCGAGGCGTCCTTCTCGAGCTGGTCGGCGACGCGCAGCAGGGCGCCCTCGAGCACGCCGCCCATCTCCCCCGCCTGGGTCATCGCGATGAACAGCGGTTCGAACACCTTCGGGTGGCGCGCCATCGCGTCGCTCAGCGACAGCCCGGCCTCGACGTCCTTGCGCACCGCGACGATCGTTTCCTTCAGGAACTTGTTTTCGGTCTGTTCCTCCAGCACGTACAGCGCGCGCAGGATGCTCATGCCCGAGGAGATCATCGTCGCCAGCTGGCGCGCGAAGATGGCCAGTTCGGAGGAGTTGACGCTCTCCAGAAAGCGGAGGTTGATCTCGCGCGAGGCGTGCTTGTCGGCGATGTCCAGGACGATCAGACCGCGCGAGCGCAGCTGGTCGGAGACCGCCTGCTTGGAGTCGGCCTCGACTTCTCCCTTGGCCTTGGCCCCGGCGAGGTCCATGGCCTTGAAGACGTAGGTGCTCATCGTCCCACCGCTCTCCTACGCCGCCTGCTGGTCGATTCCCAGCGATTCCGCGCCCAGCAGGCGGCGCAGCTCATCCGGCGTGGAGGAGCGCGCTTCGGCCAGCTTCTGGTTGATCTTGCCGGCGCGCACGAGCGTCGCCAGCGAGGCGTCCATCGTCTGCATGCCCTGCGAGGAGCTGGTCTGCAGGACCGAGTAGATCTGGTGGGTCTTGCCCTCGCGGATGAGGTTGCGCACCGCCGGGTTGGGGACGAGCACCTCGGTCGCGACCACGCGCCCGGCGCCGTCGGCGGTCGGCAGCAGCTGCTGGGTCATGATCCCCTGCAGCGCGACCGACAGCTGCACGCGCACCTGGCCCTGCTGGTGCGAGGGGAACACGTCGATCACGCGGTCGATCGTCTGGGCGGTGTCCTGGGTGTGCAGCGTCGCGAACACCAGGTGGCCGGTCTCCGCGGCGGTCAGGGCGGTGGAGATCGTCTCCAGGTCGCGCATCTCGCCGACGAGGATCACGTCGGGGTCCTGGCGCAGGGCGGCCTTCAGCGCCTCGGAGAAGCTCTGCGCGTCCGAGCCGAGCTCGCGCTGGTTGACCAGGCACTTCTTGTGCGGGTGCAGGAACTCGATCGGGTCCTCGATCGTCATGATGTGCTCCTCGCGGGTGCGGTTGATCTCGTCGATCATGCCCGCCAGCGAGGTGGACTTGCCCGAGCCGGTCGGGCCGGTGACGAGCACGAAGCCGCGCGGGCGGCGCGTGAACTCGTGCACCGCGGCGGGCAGTCCGAGCTCGTCGATCGAGGTCAGCTCGACCGGGATCAGGCGAAAGGCCGCGCCGATCGCGCCGCGCTGGTAGTAGGCGTTGACGCGGAAGCGCGCGTGGCCGGGGACGGAGTAGGCGAAGTCGAGCTGCCAGTTCGTCTCCAGGCGCTGACGCTGGTCGCCGGTGAGGATCGAGTAGACGATCTCGCGCGTGTCGGCGGGGGACAGCTTCGGATAGTCCTCCACCGGCGTGAGCCGCCCGCGCACGCGCACGGTCGGGTGCGCCCCGGCGCTCAGGTGCAGATCCGAGGCGCGGCGGGAGACGACCTCCATCAACAGCTCTGCGAAATCGATGTCCATCGCCCGAACCATCGACAGATGCGGCCCCGGCCATTAGCGTCGGCAGTGGGCATTGCGGGGACTGGACGAAGGTATGAGTCTCAGCCGCTGCCGATGACCCGGGCGATCTCCGCGATCGAGGTGCGCCCCTCACGCACCTTCTCCAGGCCGTCGTCACGCAGGCGGCGCATGCCCTGGCGGACGGCCAGCGTCGCAGATCTCCTCGGCGGGGCGGCGTTCCAGCGCCAGCTTCTGGATCTCAGAGGAGACGCTCATCACCTCATACAAGCCGACGCGGCCGCGGTAGCCGCTGCCACCGCAGCGCCGGCAACCCTTCGGCTCGTACGCCTCGAGGTCCACCAACGCCTTGTAGCCGCTGTCGCGCAGGATCTGGGCGGAGATGATCGTGCGGTGCTTGCAGTTGGAGCAGAGCATCCGCGCCAGACGCTGGGCGACAACGCAATCCAGGGCGGAGGCGACGAGGAACGGCTCGATGCCCATCTCGACCAGACGCGTGATGGCGGAGGGGGCGTCGTTGGTGTGCAGCGTGGAGAGCACGAGGTGCCCGGTGAGCGCTGACTCGACGGCGATCTGGGCGGTCTCGCGGTCGCGGATCTCCCCGACCATGATCACGTCGGGGTCGGCGCGCACCATCGAGCGCAGGCCGGCGGCGAAGGTGAGGCCGACCTTCGGCGCAACCTGCAACTGGGTGAGGCCCGCGATTTCGTACTCGACGGGATCCTCGACGGTGATGATGTTCTTCTCGGGGGTGTTGAGCTTCTGCAGCGCCGCATACAGCGTCGTGGACTTGCCCGAGCCGGTCGGGCCGGTCACGAGCACGGCGCCGTGGGTCTCGTGGAAGGCCCGTTCGAAGCGCTCGCGCTCGGGCTCGGCCATGCCGAGCGTCTCGAGCTTCACCACGACGGAGTCCTTGTCGAGCACGCGCATCACGACCGCCTCGCCATGGACGCTCGGCAGCGTCACGACGCGCAGGTCGACGTGGCGACCGTCCACGGAGAGGCCGACGCGGCCGTCCTGGGGCAGCCGGCGCTCGGCGATGTTCAGCTCGGCCATGATCTTCACGCGCGAGACCACCCCGGCGGCCATGCGGCGCGGGACGGTGGTGACGTCCTGCAGGACGCCATCGACGCGGAAGCGCACGCGCAGCTCGCGGCCGTCGGGGGCGAGGTGGATGTCAGACGCGCGCCGCTCGACCGCCTGGGCGACGATCTGGTTGACGAGCTTGATGACGGGCGCGTCCTCGGCCGTCTCGTGCAGGTCGACGATCTCGGCGCCCCCCTGCTCCTCCTCGAGCTGCCCGCCGGAGTCCGAGACGACGTCCTCGAGACGATCCAGACGCGAGATCAGGGTCCCGATGTCCTCGGGCGGGGCGACCGCGACGCGCACCTCATAGCCGGTCATGATCGCGATGTCGTCGACCGCCAGGACATTCGACGGGTCGGCCATCGCAACCAACAGCGTGCGCTTGTCGGCGAACGCGACGGGCACGGCCTGGTAGCGCTTGGCGGCAGCGGTGGTCACGAGGTTGGCGGCGGACATGTCGACCGGGAACATGCCGAGGTCGAGATGATCCAGTCCATAGCGCTCGGCCAGAGCGCGCGCGAGGCCGTCGTGGGTGAGCGCGCCGCTTTCGAGCAGGACGCGCTCGGGAGTGGTGCCGAGGTTGCGCGAGCTCTCGATCGCCTCCTGCACCTGACCGCTCGAGACCAGGCCCATGTCGGCGATCACGTCGGTCAAGAAGCGCGAGGAGGAGCCGCGGCGGCTGGGCCTGGTGATGCCGGTCCACTCGCCGTCCTTGGGCGACGGCGTCGCGCGAGCGCCCTCGCCAGCGGCCTCGAGCGCGGGCTCGGCCGGCTCGAGCGCGATGGCGTCATCGATCTCGATGCGATCGTCGACGACCACGCGATCGTCGATCTCGGCGTCCCCGCCGAACACGACGTCGTCGTCTGAGCCGGCGTCGTCGTCGTCGGTGGCAATGGCCCGCTCGACTTCGATCACCGGCTCGCTCGCCTCCTCGGCGACCTCGTCCATGCCGAAGATGGCGTGCAGGTCGGGACCGGTCTGCTGGGGCGCGTCGCTCATCGCGACCACGTTCCAGGGCACACGCCCGCACCAATCCACGACCCGTCCTGGTGTGAACCCCTCGTCCGGGGTGAAGCCGTCGCGTCAGTCGCGCAGCGCGTGGCGCATGACCTGCAGCGGCGGCTGCACGCCCGTCCACAGCTCGAAGCTGAGAGCGCCCTGCGCAAGCAGAATCTCCAGCCCATCGACCGTGTGGACGCTGTGAGCTTGCGCCGCGGCGAGCAGCGGAGTGGGTGAGGAGCGATAGACGAGGTCGACGACATGGGAGTAGGTACCGACTTGATCGAACGTTTGCTCCAGGAGGTTGAGTCCCTGGGGCTCAGTAGCCGACTGTTTGAGGTTTGCGCGCTCGGGCTCAAGTCCGACGGAGGTGCAGTTGACGAGCAGCTCGGCGGGTTCCGGACGGGGGACGGCGCGCACCCCGAGCTCGCGCGCAAGAGCCGTGGCGCGCGCGGGCGTGCGATTCCAGACCGACACCTCGCGCGCGCCCGCCTCGCGCAGCGCCCAGACGACGGCGCGCGCCGAGCCGCCCGCGCCGAGCACCTGCGCGCTCATCCCGCGCGGTGAGACGCCGAGCGCCTCCAGGAAGCCGGGGGCGTCGGTGTTCTCGGCCGCGATCGTGCCGTCGGGCGTGAACGTGAGCGTGTTCGCCGCGCCGATCGCGCGAGCGGCCTCCCCGGCGGTGTCGGCGAGCTCGAGCGCCGCACGCTTGTGGGGGATCGTGACGTTCGCACCGACGAAGCCTGCGTCCGCGAGCGCGCAGACCGTCTCGGCGAAGCGCTCGGGTGGGACGGGCAGCAGCTGGTAGCGCCAGTCATCCATGCCCAGCGCCCGCAGGGCGGCGTTGTGCATAGCCGGCGAGCGGCTGTGCGCGACCGGCCAGCCGAGGACTCCCAACCGCGGCATCCGCGCCCCGCCGCCTATGACTTCTTCCGGCACGTCGGGACGCGCCCGCCGTTCGCGCGCAGCGCTTCGCGGTAGGCCGCGGCGTCGCGTTCGAACCGGGCGTAGCTGGTGGAGAAGACCAGCTCGCCGCAGCCGTCGGCGCCAGCCACATAGTAGAGGTACGGAGCGTGGGCGGGGTGCGCGGCGGCTCCGATCGCGGCGTCGCCGGGATTGCTGATCGGCGTCGGCGGTAGGCCGAGATGGGTGCGGGTGTTGTAGGGAGAGTCGAGCGCGAGCTGGGCGGCGGTCAGCGGCTGAGTGTAGTCGTTCAGCGCGTAGCGAATCGTGGAGTCGATGCCGAGCGCCATGTTCAGGCGCAGGCGGTTGTAGACGACCGCGGCGACCTTGGCGCGGTCGCCGGAAAGCTGCGCCTCGCGTTCGACCATCGAGGCGACGATCAGCAGCTGGTAGGCGGTGATGTGCAGCTCGCGCGCGCGCCTGATCTCCTCCTCGCCGAAGTTTTCGGTGAACGAGATCAGCTGTTCGTGCACGAGCCGGCTCGCCGGGTCGCCGCGGTAGAGGTCGTAGGTGGCCGGGAACAGGAAGCCTTCGAGGTTGGGGGTGCCGGCTGGCGCGCCGTAGTGGGCGGGATCGAGCAGCTCCGAGCGCTTGGACGCCGTCAGGTAGCTGCCCCTCAGACCGGCGGCGTGGGCGCGAGCGGCGATCTGCAGGCGGGTTTCGCCCTCGGGGATCAGCACCCGCACGATGACCGCAGGCGCGATCGGCTCCCTCGCGCTGTGCTTGGCGCTCGTGAGCCGGTCGATCGCCAGCCACGCCGCGACCGCCACGAGGACGAGCGCCGGCAGGGCGAGCGCCCCCGCGACCCGTCGCCTACGAGCTATGACGTTGCTTGGCATGCAGCCAGCTCTCGAGCATGTGCGCGGCGGCGCGGGAGTCCTCATCGGCCCGGTGCGAGCCCTCATCCTGACGGGCGATGCAGGTGGTGAAGCGCTCGTCGTGGAGCTCGACCGGAATCTCCTCGCCCAAGCGCAGCGACAGGCGCTGTGCGAACGCGCGGGTCTCCCGCGTCTGCTCGGAGTCGCCCCCATCCAGCGACAGCGGCAGCCCGACGACGACCCGCTCGACCTCGCGCTCGCGGATCAGCGCTTCGATCGCCGCGAGCCCGCGCCGGCCGGCGGGACGGGCAATTGCCTCGGTCGGCGTGACGATCGTCTCGGAAGGGTCGCTGAGCGCGCAACCGCAGCGGGCGCTGCCGTAGTCCAGGGCGAGCACGCGACTCATCGCCCAAGCGCCTGCTCGATCGCCGCGCGGGCGGCGGTGAGCGCGTCCTCGAGCTTGTCGGGTTCGCGCCCGCCCGCCTGGGCCACTGTGTCGCGCCCCCCTCCCCCGCCACCGACGATCGCTGCGGCGACCTTGACGACGGCGCCGGCTTTGACGCCCCGCTCGACGAGCTCGGGCGCGACGCTCACAACGAGGTGCACACGTCCGTCCACAGCCGTGCCGAGCACGATCGCGGCCCCGTCGAGCTGACCCCTGAGGCGGTCAAGGATCCCGAGCAGGGCCTGTGCGTCGGCCGCGTCGACGGTGGCGGTGAGCACCGGAGCACCGGACACGGTCTGCGCGGTCGCGGTGAGCGCCGCGATGTCCACCGCGGCGTCGTTCGGGCCGGCGCCCTCGCGCAACGAGCGCTCGAGCTCCCTGCCTTCCCGCTCACGAGCACGGAGCGCGGCGAGCGCATCCTCGGGCCGAGCGCGCAGCTCGGCGGCGATCTCGCCGAGCAGGCGGTCGTGGGCACGCAGCAGCTCTGCCGCGCCGGAGCCGGTCACGGCCTCGATGCGGCGCACATTGGCGGCGGAGGACGTCTCGCTGAGGATGTGGAATACACCGATCTCCGCCGTGCTGCGTACGTGCGTGCCGCCGCACAGCTCGCGCGAGTAGGAGCCGTCGCCGATCTGGACCATGCGCACGACGTCGCCGTACTTCTCGCCGAACAATGCCATCGCGCCGAGGCTTCTCGCCTGCGCCAGGGTGGTGGAGATCGCACGGACGGGATCGCCCGCGGCGATCCAGGCGTTGACGGCGTCCTCGACGTCGCGCAGCTCCTGCGCGCTGAGAGCGCCTGTGTGGGTGAAGTCGAAGCGCAGCTTGTCCGGGCCAACATAGGAGCCGGCCTGGCGGACGTGGGCGCCGAGCCGCTCGCGCAGGGCGGCGTGCAGTAGATGGGTGGCCGTGTGGTTGCGCTCGATGGAGCGTCGAGCCGCGTGGTCCACGCGCGCGAGCACGGGCTCCTCGGGCGCGAGTGTGCCCTGCTCCAGTGAGACCTCCAGCGCCTGGTCGTCGCCGATGCGGAAGACGCTCGTGACGCGCGCCAGACAGCCGCCGCCGGCGCACTCGATCGTGCCGGTGTCGGAGACCTGACCGCCGCCGGCGGGATAGAACGGCGACTCGGCAAGCTTGACCAGGAGACTGTCGTCAGAGGCCTCCACGGCGCCGACGGTCGTCGGCTGAAGCTCGGTCTCATAGCCGGTGAACCGTGTGGAGAAGCCGGCGGAGACCGCCAGCTCGCGCGCGCGATCGCGTGGATCGATCCCGTCCTCATCGCCCGCCGTCGCACCGGCCGCGGCTGCGCGGGCGCGGGCGCGCTGGGCGTCCATCAGCCGCTCGAACTCCTGCTCGTCGACGCCCAGGCCACGCTCTAAAGCCAGCTCGCGCGTCAGATCGACCGGGAAGCCGTAGGTGTCGTGCAGGGCGAAGGCGTCCGGCGCGGCGATCGTTGCATCCCCGGCATCCAGTGCGCGCTCGATCAGCTCGTCCAGCAATCTCGTGCCCTGCTCGAGCGTGCGACCGAAGGCATCCTCCTCGGATGAGAGCCAGCGCTCGATCGGCTCGCGCTGCTCGGCCAGCTCGGGATAGACCCCAGCCATCAACTCGCGCACGATGGCGGCGTAGCGCAGCAGAAAGCCGGGCGCCATCTCCAGGCGCCGGCCCTGCAGGATCGCGCGGCGGGTGAGCCGGCGCAGGACATAGCCGCGATCCTCGTTGGACGGAACGACGCCGTCAGCGATCAGAAACGACATGCCGCGAGCGTGGTCGGCGAGAATGCGCAGCGCGCGATCCGCCGTTGGGTCCTCGTCATGACGGCGATGAGAGAGCTCCTGGCCGAGGTCGATCAGCGGCTGGAACTGGTCGGTGTCGAACACCGAGTCCTTGCCTTGCAGGATCGCCGCCAGGCGGTTGAGGCCGAGGCCGGTGTCGATGTTGTTGGCCGGCAACGCCTGGAGACGATCGTGAGGATCCTGGTCGTACTGCATGAACACCAGGTTCCAGTACTCCAGGAACCGCTCGTTCTCGCCGCCGGGCAGATCCTCGGCGCGGCCGTATGAGAGGCCACGGTCGATGTACAGCTCAGAGCACGGCCCGCTGGGACCGACGGGACCGGCTTCCCAGAAGTTCTCCGTACGCGGACAGCCGACGATCCGCTCGCGCGGGACGCCGACAGTCTGCCACAGCTCGATCGCCTCCTCGTCGGGCCCGAGCCCGAGCAGCTCATCGCCCGAGAACACCGTCACCCAGATGTCGGCCGGGTCGAAGGAGAAGACTTCCAGCGACAGCTCCCACGCGAATCGGATCGCCTCGGCCTTGAAGTAGTCGCCGATTGAGAAGTTCCCGAGCATCTCGAACAACGTGAGGTGGCGCAGGGTGCTGCCGACCTTGTCTATGTCTGGCGTGCGAAAGCACTTCTGACAGCTCGTCAGCCTCGGCGCGGGCGGTGGTTCGCGGCCCAGGAAGTACGGCTTCAGCGGTTGCATGCCCGCGGTCGTGAGCAGCACCGTGCGATCGTCCGCCGGCGGCAGGAGCGACGCGGACGGGAGGCGCAGGTGCTCGCGCTGGGCGAAGAACCCCAGGAAGCGCTCGCGGATCTCGTCCGAGGTCATGGACGAATGATCTTAGGGAGACTCGAGCGAAGCTATGGTGCCGTGGCCGACGATCAGCTCCCCCGCGTATAGACACGCGATCTGGCCCGGGGCGGTGCGCTCGGCCGGCTCGATCAGCTCGACCTCGATCGTCGCATGGACGCCGGCCGCGGGACGGCCGGCGAGGCGGCACGGCAGGCGGGCGCCACGGTAGCGGACCTTGATCGCGTCGACGATGGCGCCGGCGCGATGGAGAGTAACGTCTCGTACAGGGACGACCCGGGTCAGCAGATCTGCGCGAGGACCGACGGTGACGGTGTTCGAGACAGGGTCGGTGCCAAGCACGAACAGCGGTTCGCCGCTGTCAAGACCCCGGCCCATGCCCAGGCCGCGGCGCTGCCCGACGGTGACCGTATGGGCGCCGCGGTGCTCGCCCAGGACGCGTCCGTCGCGATCCACGATCGGGCCGGCATGCTCGCTCAGGCGGCCGTGGCGAGCGAGGAAGTCACCGCGGCGGGTGCCGGCCAAGAAGCACAGGTCCTGCGAGTCCGGCCGGCGCGCGACCGGCAGGCCGGCGCGCTCGGCGATGGCGCGCACCTCGGGCTTCCTCAGCTCGCCGAGCGGGAACCGCAGGCGCTGAAGCGACGTGGGCGAGAGCGCGGTGAGCGCGTAGCTCTGGTCCTTGGCCGGGTCGACGGCCATCCGCAGCAGCGGCCCACGCGTGCCGCGCGCGGCCTCATCGCGGTAGATGCGCGCGTAGTGGCCGGTCGCGAGCGTCTGCGAGCCGAGACGGCCGGCGAGGTCGAGCATCGCGTCCAGGCGCACCGAGCCGTTGCAGCGCACGCACGGGTTCGGAGTCAGCCCGGCCGCGTGCGCCGAGAGCCACGGGTCCACGACGCCGGCGCGGAACTCTGCGCGCAGGTCGATCGAGAAATGCGGCACGCCGAGATCGTGCGCGAGCGCGCGGGCGCCACGGACGGCCTGGGCGGAGCAGCAGCTGAGCTCGCCGTCGTTCTCGGGGTCAGACCACAGCTCGAGCGTGACCGCCACCGCCTCCTCGCCCGCCTCGGAGACGAGCAGCGCGGCGACCGCGGAGTCCACACCGCCGCTCATCGCCACGACCGTGCGGCGCTCGGACGGGGCGAGGCGGGCCTCGTGGCGCACGGCAGAGCCGAGCGCACGGTGCAGCGCGTCGGCGGCGAGCTCGGCGGCGTGGCGCTTGGCCGATGTGAGACCCCCCAGCTCGGCCGCAATCGTATCGGGACCGATCAGGGCCGCTTGCAGCAGCGGAGTGTCGCGCAGCAGGGCGATGACGGCGCTGCCCGCGGCTATGGTCGCACCACAGCCGCGGGCGTCGAACCCCGCATCTGAGATGCAGTTGTTCGGGTCCTCAGGCCCAAGCGACAGAGAGATGCGGATCAGATCGCCGCAGGCGGCGCCGCCCGCGGCGCCCGTATGCGCGCCCGTGGGAGCATGCCCGCGTGCCAGCGGTCGTTGCAGATGTTCAGCCAGGCCCGTTGCGACGGTCACCCGTTCGAGTGTAGGGGTCCTCGCCGGGGCGTCAGGCCCGAGCTTCGGAGACCGATTGCTCGATCGAGAACGAGTCGGTCAGGCCCGTCAGCACGGTCGTCTGACCGTGAGGGTTGACGATCAGCAGCGTCGGCGTCTGGGTGACCTGGACGGCGTGGGTGATCGTGCCGTAGTCGCCGACCTGGCCGGCGGAGGCGTAGTGCACCGCGACCTTGCCGCCGAGCGCGTGCTGGACCGCGGGAAGTTCATTGTGAACCGCGACGTCGTCGGCGCCTTTGGGGTTCCAGAACAGGACCAGCACGACCTTGCCTTGTTTCAGCTCGCTTTCCACTGCTGCCTGCTGGGCAGGAATCCCACCGGCCGCAACCTTGTGCGGCGCCGGAGTGACGACGTGTTTCGTCACGACCGGCGCGCTCGCGCCGGCGGCGGCGTGCTTGGTCACAACCGTCGTGCTCGTATGTGCGGTGCCGTGTTTGGTTACGACCGTCGTGCTCGACGAGGTGACGCTGGCCCCCTGACTCGGAGCTTCGGCCGATGAATTGGCGGCCTTGTCGGAT
Organism: uncultured Solirubrobacterales bacterium; assembly: GCA_963799735.1. Lineage (GTDB taxonomy): Bacteria > Actinomycetota > Thermoleophilia > Solirubrobacterales > Solirubrobacteraceae > Palsa-744. Next base: position 72,690 of record CAWCYP010000058.1, read on the forward strand.
GCTCGCTGCGACGCCGCGACCGCTTCACGCGCATGGGCGACCGCGCGCGTCATGCCTTCGATGTGCGTACTACCCGGCGCGGGGTTCGCCGACGGGGTGGAAGCCGGCGCGGGCGCAGGCGTGCTGGCCACCGGCGTCGAGCTGGAGCTCGAGCTGTGCCCCTGCAGCGCGACGAACCACACGGCTACGAACAGCGCGAACGCGACCAGGACGATCTGGAAAGGACGGGAGATCTGGGTCATCTGCCCCTAGATCGGCAGGTGAGGCGCAAGAGTTGAACCGGGACAGGCGCATTGGACTCTCGCGGTCAAACACATCGGGCTCCGCCGGGCCGCTCCCCCTGCCCCGAGAACGGCGTCAGAGCGTGCGCAGGCCGCGCAGAACCGCGTGCACGACCGCGTCGGCGGCAAGCGTCTCCTGGTCACCGCCGGACATATCTCTGAGCGCAGCCTCGCCGCCGTCGCTGAGGATCGCGACGTAGCGCGCGCCCAGCGTGTTGGCGAAGCCGAGCTGGCCCTTGAGCGAGCGTCCTGTCATCTCCATCTGCGTCGTGAGCCCGGCGGCGCGGGCTTCGCTGAGCAGCACAAACGCGTCCGCGGGGGCGTGCACTGCACGATCCCCGTCGCCAGAAGAGGGCTCATAGGCGACGAACAGGTCCACGGGTGCACGCGCGGCGGGCGTGGGAGTGCCAGCGAGCAGGATGCGCTCGATCCCTGCGGCCCAGCCGATGCCGGGGGTCGGGGGACCGCCGAGCTCCTCGACCAAGCCGTCGTAGCGACCGCCACCGCCGACGCCGCTCTGCGCGCCGAGCGCATCGGAGGTGAGCTCGAAGACCGTGCGCGTGTAGTAGTCAAGGCCGCGCACGAGCGTGGGGTCGATCTCATAGGCGATACCGGCGGCGTCTAGGCGGGCACGAACCTCGGCGAAGTGCTCGGCGTCCTCCGCGCTGAGATGATCGAGTAGGCGCGGCGCGCTCTCCATGATCCGCTTCGTGCCATCGTGATCGGAGTCGAACGCACGCAGCGGGTTCAGCTCGATCCGGCTCTTCACCTCCTCCGACAGGCTCGTTTCGTGCGCGCGCAGATACGTCTGCAGTCGCTCGCGATACTCGTCTCTGCTCTCCCTATCGCCCAAGCTCGACAACCGCAGCCTGGCTCCGCGTACACCCATCTCCTCCAGCAGCGCCGACAGCAGCACGATCGACTCGGCGTCCACCGCCGGATCCTCGGAGCCGAGCGCCTCCACGCCGACCTGCCAGAACTGGCGGTAGCGCCCGGCCTGGGCTCGCTCATGGCGGAAGAAGCTCGACAGGTACCACAGCTTCACCGGCTGGCGGAGCTTGTGCATGCCGTGCTCGATGTAGGCGCGGCAGACGGGCGCGGTTCCCTCCGGGCGCAGCGTCAAAGAACGGCCGGAGGCGTCCTCGAAGGTGTACATCTCCTTTCCAACGATGTCGGTGGAGGCGCCGACGCCGCGCGCGAACAGCTCGGTCGCCTCGAACGCGGGCGTCTCGATGCGCTCGTAGCCGGCGCCCTCGAGGATCGCGCGCGCGCGGGCCTCCAGGGCAGCGCGCACGGAGGACTGCTCGCCGAGCACGTCGAACGTGCCGCGCGGCGCTTTGATCTTCTCCGCGCGGCTCAACTTCCGGCTGCCACGTCAGGCGAAACGCGCGCCGCCAGATCGGGCGTGGCATCCTCTGTGGGCCTGCTCACCGCGACACGCAACTCTTGCAGGAACGGGTTGGTGGCGAGCTCGCGCCCGAGCGTGGTCACGCCCATGTGGCCGGGATATACGACCGTCTCGGGCACGAACGTGTCGATCAGCGTCGCGAGCGAGCGCTCCAGCGTGGCGTGGTCGGCGAACGGCAGGTCGGTGCGGCCGATCGAGCCTGCAAACAGGACGTCGCCGGAGATGATCGCGGTGTGCGCAGGCAGCGCGTAGGTGAGATGGCCGGGGCTGTGGCCGGGCGTCGAACAGCACCTCGATGTCGAGGCCCGCGAGACTCAGCGACTCGCCGCCCGAGAGCGTGTGCTCGGGTACGTAGCTCTCGAACGGGCCGAACCCCGGCGGTGTGCCGAGCGCGATGTCCTCGAGCACCGGGCGCTCGATCTCGGGGCAGTACACAGGCGCGCCGGTCGCCCGTGCGAGCGGGGCGACCGCGCCGATGTGGTCGAAGTGGCAGTGGGTGATGAGGATCGCCTCGATCTCTACGCCGAGCTCCTCGATTGCGCGCAGCAGCCGCTCGGGCTCGTCGCCGGGATCGACGAGCACGGCCCGTGAGGCGCCGGCGGAACGGACGATGTAGGCGTTCTCCTGCACCGGCCCGACCGTGAACGAGCGGATGTCCAGCCCCGCGTCGCTCATCGCGCCGCCGCCTTGCCACCGCCTGGCTTGGCGGCTTTTTTGCGCATGCGCCGGTTGAACATCCAGGTGTCGGTGTAGTAGCTGATCGGGATGTAGACGAGCAGGACGACCGGGAACAGCGCGATCGCCTCGTTGCTGTGCTTGCCCAGGAGGAGCAGGCTGACGAGCAGCATCAGCACGGCGGCGATCATCGCCCGGTAGAACGCGCCGAGCCACGTGGGCGGACGGTCCTGGCGGGGGATGCGCTCCTCGCGCGGCTTGCCGGCCTTCTCGGCGGCGGTCGGCTTGCGCCCGGTGCGGCCGCGCGACTCGACGATCCCGGCCGCGTTGCCGCGATGCTTGGTCTGGCGCTTACGTCTGGTTTGGGCCACGACTGGAGCCTAGTGCGTTCTCGATCAGGTGGCACGCAGGGTCGAAGCCCGGGAGGGGGATGTCCTCCGGGAAGCCGGCCAGGGCGGCGCTCGGCGCGAGTCCGACCAGCTCGGCGCTCGTAACGACGGCGTGGGCGCGCACACGCTCGATCACGAGCGCGAGGGGAAGGTCGAACGGGCGCTCGACGTTCATCGAGACCTGCGCAAGTCCGCCGGAGAGCTGGACTCCGATCGCGCGCAAACCCAGCAGGCCCTCAGCGCCGCCCTCGCGGATCAGGGAGGCGATCCGGCGCGCGTCGGTGAGGGTCGCGGGCGGGGCGAGTTGCAGGTTGAACGCGACCAAGGGGGGGCGCGCGCAGACGAGCGTCGCCCCAGCGCTCGGATGCAGGCGCGGAGGGCCGAAGTCGGGGCGCAGTTCGCCAGAGGCGATACGGCTCGCGAGTCCAGAGATCCCGCCGGAGCGCAGCTGCGCGCGGGTCCGTCCGCCGGCAAGCTCGCCGTAGAGCAGCACGGGCACCGACAGCTCATCGCCGATCCGGTCGGCCAGTACGAGCGCCTCGGCGAAGGCGGCGCCGCGAGAGGACTCGTCGAGGTAGACGACGGGCGCGACGTCGAGCGCGCCGACATGAGGATGCTCCCCGCGCGGCTCGCGGACGCCCGCGCCGAAGACCACGTCGATCCGCGACACCGCCTCGCTCGCGCCGCGCATCAGCGCGTCAGACAGTGCACGAGGCGGACCGGCGAGCGTGTAGACCGAGCGGTGGTGGTCCGCGTCGGAGTGGACATCCAGGAGGCGAACCGCGCGGTCGGTGCGGAACGCATCCGAGATGGCCTGCATCGTCGAGGCGTCGCGACCCTCGGAGACGTTGGGGACGGCCATCAGAAGGCTCGGCGGATTTGGGGCGCGAGCCGCCTCGGTCACGGGCACACAGTAGGGCAAGGGGCGCGAGAGATGAGGCTAAACTGCGCCATCCCGCCGGAGTAGCTCAGCTGGTTAGAGCAGCGGAATCATAATCCGCGTGTCGCAGGTTCGAGTCCTGCCTCCGGCATCATCAGGCAAGCCCGGATCGATCCTACGCCTCGATCCGGGCCACCCCGCTGAAGTCCTCGCCGGCGATGAGGAAGAACTCGTTGCGAGCACCAGCCTGACGACGGTCGCGGTAGGGGAGGTACTCGTCGCTGTCATAGAAGGCGACGGCGACCTCGCGCGAAGGCCACTGGATGAGCAGAAAGCCGGGGAGCGGCGTGCGCTCGCCCTCGATGTGATCGACCTGCGAGGTGCGCGCCAGAAAGCGCCCGCCACGACGTTCGACCATTGGTGTGACGTCAGCGATGTAGTCGCGTACCCAGGAGGGATCGGTGATGTCCAGTTCGGCAAAGGTGTAGGAGTACATATACGAAAAAACCTATACGAAAAAACCAATTCCAGGAGACAGGCGCCACCGCTCTTGACTGCGGCAAATAAGGGTCAGATAGTCGGGGAGAGAGGTTCAAACCCTAGTAAACACGGCGTTTTAGGGCCTTCGCAATCTCGGCGAGCACCCGGTACCACTCCGCCCACGCCGTCGTTTCCTCGTCGGCTAGGTAGATCGCCGCGACCGTGTCCCCGTGCTGCCAGCGACCACTGGAAGGCGGGGACGCAAGCCACAGAGGATCGGCACCGTGGGGGAGCCTGCCGCCACCAGGCGCCGGCGACCGACACACGCTGCACGCGAGACGCCACCGCAGGACGGCCTAGGAGAAGGAAGCCTCTTCGAGCGTCGAGACCAGCTCCGCGACGCGCATGTAATCCCCGCCGGCGATCACATCGATCGGCTTGCGCTCTCCCAGTACCGGCACGGGCTTGCGCAACCACACCGCGATGTAAGAGGGCTCCATCACACGCGCCAGGCGCTCCACGAGCGCAGAAAGCTCAATTAGCCGCTCAGCCCGCTCGCCCGTCGGAGAGCGCGTATGCGCGAGCCACGCCCGAGCCGTGCTCCGAGCCACACCGGTCGCACGAGCAATATCGGCATCCGTCAGCTGCGCGATCTCATGCAGATAAACCGCCTCGCGAATCAACGGCTGCGAAGCCAAAACAGGAGAGGACATAACGACAGAGTCGCATCATTGCAGCAAGATTGTCAGGAACGCGTCGAAAGGCTCGGCGATTTGGGTGAAGATACGCCTGCCGTTCAACTGGACCCAGCCGCATACCACCGCCACGCGTTGGCCGATCCGAAGTACGCACTGAACTCTTCGGAGCCGCTGTTCGAACCTGATGCATCGTTCGCTGCCGGGTGGTGCATTGACGACCCGCTAGCGCAAGGTGCATTCAAGCATGCCGCTATCACAGTGCTCGACGTTCTCGAGGAAGCTCGCCGCACAAGACCTGAAGGCAACGAGCGGCTCTTTTCATGTTGTGGGCACCCTCGCTGGTATTCCCGATGAACATCTTCCCCATCTCGCCGCTCATTTGGAAGCAACGTTCGGCGCATCGGTCATCGCCCGTGACAGCGAGAGCGTGTATTTCGGCGTCAGCATCCATGCCGAGAGCCACGAGGAGGCTGAGTCTGATCTCGACGATGCAATGAATCTGTTCTCGAGGGCCCTCGGCATCGAGGAGTATCCGATCAATGGCTGCACATCCGGGCACGGAGCACGCGATACCTCCGAGCTCTTGGTCGAGATCCACCAGTATCGGCCACTACGCTAGAAGAGCGATCAGCCAGCCAAATGAGGGTTTGCATAGGGCGATGCCGAGTACCGGCCCGCCCGAGCACCTTCCGTATCTACGGCGGGATGGGCTGAACCGCTACCGCTTCTCGGAGGTCGAGGCGTGGCTACGAAGCACTACAGCTCACCGGCCTACTTGAGCCTCGCCGAACGAAACCTGTACCGCAAGCCTCTCCAAATGGATCTTTTAAAGAGGGGAGCTTCATCGGTCATCGGGGAGACAGGTTCAAAGTCGCGGACATCCCAATGTTTACGGGCGTTTTTTCACGCTGATTCCCCTAGAACTCCCCTATTGCGCCCGTTACCGCTGCCCTTAATTCCCCTAAGTCGCGTGATGTTCGGGCCCCAGCCACGGCGCAACAAAGCTCCCCGGCTACACGACGCTCACGATCAGTGTGAGCCAGTTCGCCCATATGCAGTTCACGATCCGGCGCAACGGACACCGCACCTACGACTACGTCGCAAACCAGCCCAGGACAACCGACCGTAGGGCATTTCCGGTGGAGTGGTCCTGCAAGAGCCCCGGCGGCATCTACCGCTACACAGTCGAAGCGTGGACGCTAGAGTTTCGGGGTTTTGGGGGGTTTGAGGGCGTTCGGGTGATGGCCGCGGTGCGTGGTGCTGGCGCGCGTCGTCTGGGCGGTTGAGCGGGCGGCAAGGAGGGTTGGCGGCGACCCCGAATCCGGTGGGCGACAAAGTCCATCGGTCGTGGGGCGTTACGAGCGTTCCCACGGCCTGCCCATCGGGGGGTCGCCGCCATGTATCAGGTTCCCAGTTCGCTGGCCGGTCTGCTGTCCCTGCTGAGGCCGTGCTTCACGCAACCGTCGTTTCAGACGTTCAGCATGTTGATGGTCGGGTTCGCTGGCCGTGTGCGGGATTGCACGGTGACGGGGATGCTGCAGGCCGCGGGGCTGGCCGGGGAGTGGCATCACGACCGTGCGCACGACTTCTTCGCCTATCGGCGCTGGGATCCCGACGAGCTGGGACTGTTGCTGCTGGACTTCTTGGTGTCGGTGTTCGTGAAGGTGGGCGCGCCGATCCGCTTGGCTGTCGATGACACGCTGTTCGGGCACTCCGGGCGGCGGGTGTGGGGCGCTCACTATCTGCACGACGGTGCTCAACCGGAGGGCTCTGGGCGCCGCACGCGCTGGGGTAACTGCTGGGTGGTGGTCGTGCTTGTCGTGGAACTTCAGTGCTTGGGCGGCCGGCTGATTGGCCTGCCGGTCCTCTTCCGGCTGTTCAGGCCCAAGGACGATCAGCACCCCGACCCCGAGCGGCCATCACCGACCGGAACTGGCCAGGGGGCTGATCGACATGGTCCTCAAGCGTTTCGGGGCCCGGATCGTGGAGCTCGTCATGGACGGCGCGTATGCCTCAAACGCGTGGCGCGGCCTGCCCGACCGTGTCACGGTCACGACCAGGATGCGCTCAAACGCCGCCGTGCACGAGCTCCCAGCGCCACAGCGGCGAGCAGGGCAGATGGGCCGCACCCCGTTGAAGGGCAAAAAGCTCCCGACCCTGGCCGAGATCGCCAAAACCGCGATCTTTAGGGCTCTCTTGTCATGGATGTAGGTGAAACTCGTGTGGGAGTGTGAGATTGATGGGGCCGCAGGTGAGGAGAACCAGGGCGAGCGCGGCTTTGGCTGAGTGGAACCCGTAGGCGCGGCGTGTGATGAGCCGCACCTTGTTGTTCAGTGCCTCTGTGCGGCCCTGGGTGATGCCCAGGCGAATCGCGGCGAGGATGCCGTCACGGTGTTTTCTGATCGTTTGGGCGAGACGGACGAACGGCTGTAGGCGACTGCGGGTGGCGCGGCTGATGAAGCGGTCGATCAGGATGCTGACGTCCTCGAGGTCAAGGCCGGCGGTGAAGATGCTCCTGAGCGCCTCCTTCAGCGTGTAGGCGAGCCAGACCGCGCCACCTGCGCGTTTGAGCTTGCGATACGTGACGGCCTGGGCCTCGGTGAGGTTCTCGGGGTTCTTCAAGAGCGCCCAGCGGGCGTCCTTGAAGCGCTTGGCGGCCTGCTGGTCACCGAGGGAGCGCAGCTCGTTCCAGTAGTCGCGGCGGACTTCGTCCAGCGCCTTGGTGGCCAGCGCCACGACGTGGTAGCTGTCGATGCAGAGCGTCGCCTGTGGGGCGTGCTCGCGGGCGCTCTTGGCGTACCCGGGTCCCATGTCCAGCGAGATCGCTCTGATCTCCTGAGAGCGCTCAGGCCCCAGCTCCCCGAAGAACTCGTCGGCGGCTTTCTCACCGGCGCCCTCGGTGCCCCACACCACTCGGCGGCGCTGATGGTCGCAAACGAGGGTGAGGTACCGTTGCTGCTTGCGCCAGGAGACCTCGTCCATGCCGATGTCAAACAGCTCATTCAGGCGGTGAGGGTCGAGCTCGTCGCGGGTGACGCGCTCGATGATCCGTCCCACGGTGCGCCAGTTGATCCGCACCAGCCGGCAGATCGTGCTCTTATCAGTCCTGCTCGCCAGGTAGGCGACGAGGCGCTCGAAGTCCTTGGTGAAGTCCGAGCCCATCCGGGCGAACGGAACGCCCTCGGTGCGCACTCCGTGAACCGGGCAGGACAATCGCCGTAGCTGCGCGCGGATCTCAAGCCTCCAGACCCCCAAGTCCAGGTGGCGCCAGTCCGAGAGCACCGGCCGGACGTCGTGGCGGTGCGGAGTGCTGAAAGAGCACTCAGGGCACACCAAGCGCCGGCGGCGCAGCGCCACCCGCACGATGACCCTGTCGGGCTCGAAGCGAACCCCCTTGACCCAGACGCCCTCCAATCGCAGAAGCCGCGAGAATGCCGCAGTGACGCGCATGCCGTCCTCCCTTGCAAGCCGTTGACCGTTGACAAGCAGCAGCCTGCCCGCGGAGGCGGCAGCGCGTCGCTAACCAGCGCGCAACTTGCGAGGACTTCCAGCGCCTGAAGAATCCCTGCTCAGACGCCCAAACACCCCACCGGGTCACCTACACCCAGTGCAAGAGAGGCATCTTTAGGCCGGTCACGATCACCGGCCCCGACGGGCGCACTCGCACCGCGCACATCCACGAGTTCGTGTGCCTCTGGTACAAGCCGTTTTACACCCGTCCGATAAAGGTGATCTTGATCCGAAACCCCGGCTCAAGCGAGGGGTTCGACATCGCGCTGGCCAGCACCGACGCCGATGTGCCCGCGCCCGAGCTGATCGCGCGCTATGACAGTCGCTGGACGATCGAGACCGCCCACCAAGAGGCCAAGGCTCATGGTGTCGGGGAGGCCCGCAACCGCGTCCAGAAAGCCGTGCAGCGGACCGTCCCATTCGGATTCCTCTCACAGACAATCACGATTGCCTGGTATGCGCTTCATGGCGACCCCGAAGCAGACCTCCACGAGCGCCGCCGCCAAGCCCCGTGGTACCGCCAGAAGACCACGATCAGCTACACAGACATGCTCGCCGCGCTACGCCGCGAACTCATCCGCCAAGACTTTTGGGCACAAGCACACCCAATAACCACCAACCCGAAACTCACACAACCCCAAAAGCCACCGGCATCAGCCGCCGCCTGAAACTACGAAAGTCGAGTGGACGGGTAAGAGCAAGCTTGTGAAGCGTGGCCACTTCAAGCCTGCCAGCACCGAATGGTGCCGGACGGCCGCGCGACACGAACGCGAAGCTCAGGAACGAAAAGACCGCGAATGGCACGAAGCGGCCGAAAGGGAACATGCCGCCTTCGTCCGCGAAGAACATGAAGCGGAAGAAAGCTGTCGCAAACTGGGCGGGACCGTCGTCACGATTCACGGCGAAGCCGGCCCTGCGCGCGTGTGCCGTAGCCCCGAAACGTACGTACCGCTCTAGCAGGAGAAGAAGTCAGATGCGCGGGCTCGATGTACCCCGCATCCTGGCGCGCGATGCCCCAGCGCGCTGACAACCGTTGACTGTCGGGGCGCTGGAGGCTTGCCTCTGCTACTGCTCAGAGGAACTGCTCCATCGCCGGGAAAAGACGATCCGTGATGGTGTCGTAGACCGCCTTCAGCAGCGGAAGGACGAGTTCGCCCGGAGCAGCGTTGTAGGTCTTCGCGAACGCTATAGAGGCGGCTGGACGCACATGTACGTCCATGTTGCCTTTGACGATGATTTCGTCGGCGCGAGCGATGACCTTGCCGTCGTCGAAGGGGCCAACTTCGATCGTCCCGGCTTCGACGTGCTGGGCGTAGATGGCGTCGCCAATGTTGACATTGCCCATCGCGCTGAATCCACCGCCGAGCTGAACGGATTGCGCCATCCCTGCGATGAGTGGTGGGAATCGGTGCTTGTCCCCGTTGTCGAGGGCGTGGAGAACATAGAGCAGTTCGCCATCGCTTCCCACGTCTGCCTGAAACCCCTCGATCGCTGCGTACATACCGGTCGGCATGTTGTTCTTGGGCGCAATGTCATTGGCGACAGTGCTTTGGAGATGGGTCTTGGTTCGGATCGGCCACATGGAGGCGGTCGCGTTGCGCGGCGGGTCCTTCCCAGTGACCTTGATAGCGAGCTGGTAGGCGAGATGGTCGAGCCCTTGCCGCATGTTGTGAGCGGCGTCGCCGATCAGTAGCAGCAGGAGGGGGTCCGATGGCTGGCTGACGACGCGCTGCGTGAGCGTCTGCTGGCGAGTTGCTACCTCCGACTCGTAGGAGATCGCGCATGGGTCCGTTTCGGCCCACGCCTTGACGGCGTCATCAAGGGCATCAAGATGTTCGAGTGCGCGCTTGAGCTTGAGCCGGTGGCTGGGTTCCACGACCTTTGCGAGTCTACGCGGCCAGCGCAGCCATAACCAAGCTCCGCTCCTGATTCAACGCACTCGAAAGCTGAGCGAAGATCGTGAGGTTCGCGTGAAGCCGCACCCGCTCGATCCCACGTACCCGGAGGGGCGCGAGGGCGGATTTCGTGCTTGAGCCTTCCGAACGCGCTCGACGGACACACGACCCCAGTAGAGGCCCTTCCAGCGCAGCGTCTTGCGGGAAATCAGCGAATCAACCAGTGCAACCTGTCAGTCGGCCTTGTTTTGTGGGCGTCAGCGATGATGCTCGCGTGCGTCGCGCGCAGAAGGCCATCGGACTACGCCTCAGCTTTTGGGGGCGGGCGATGAGCGTCGGCGTGAAGTGGGCCTGGAGCGTCCTCGACAAGATGACCCGCATCCTTGCGGTGGCCGCGATTCTCATCGTGACGTTGGGGCGGGCTGCTACTGCATCGTCCCGCCCCTGTCATCGTGGGCGTCGTCGCGCTTCCCGTGATTGCCGCACTTGCGGAAGGCCTCGTGACCGCCACACGCCTACACGAGATCACCCAGAGCCGAGACCCAGCCTCAGCCTATGAGGGCCACCGCGACAAAGTCGCACCACGATTTGTCTCGTCGGCCACACGACGGCAGGCAGTAACTTGAGGGCCATGCAGCGGGTGCTCGACTTGGACCTGGATTTCTTTCTGCACGGGGTTACAGGGGATAGGCCCTTCGACGCACCGAGACTTGATGCTGTGGACTATCCGCCCTGGGACTTGGAAGATGTGATGGCATTCCTTGAGGAGCGATGCCACCTACTCGGACCGCTGCCAGGCGTAGCCGTTGAGCATCACGGCGAAGTGTTTGGGACGTGGCGCGACGGGCTTCACGGCGGGATCTTCACCTACCGTTCCACGTAACGCACGTCGACGCACACGCCGACCTCGGGATGGGCGAACTGGGCTACATGTACTTGCTCAGTGAGCATCTGGCGCTGCCGCCCGCCGAGCGGTGGTATCCCCGCGAATCAAAGGACTGGTTGGCGGAGGCGATGACAGACGGCAGTTACCTTGCGTTCGCTGTCGCGGCTCGATGGATTGCCGACCTCACCTACGTCTACTGCCCCGGGGGCGGCAGCGACATCCACCCGTACATCATGGAAGGGCTGGACTCGCACAGCCGGACGATTCGGATGCCACGCCTGACGAGAAATGAGCTGAAACGCATCAACGATTCGCTCCCTCAAAGGCCAAAGATTCCAGAGGAGCGCTTGGAGCCGCCGATCCCTCTCACGGCCAGCAAAGCGAGCGAGTTCTGTGCGCCCGAGCCCTTCGACTTCATCTTCCTTGCCAGGTCTCCTGCCTTCACCCCATCCGAGGCCGATCCTATCTTCGATGCCATCAAGGAGCGATTTATTGACGAGCAGGCTTGGGGAACCAAAGCATCGCTATCGGGCTCGCAAGGCCCAACCGTGTAAAGCGATGACCAGCCACAAACGCGACCGGAGCGCCCACGATGAGTCACAGGTCCACATAGTCCTAGAATCCCCGGCTCATGGAGACGCGGCCCCCCGCCGAGGCCGGGCGCCCAGGTCCCGCGTCGCCTCGCAGCTACTTGAGCACGGCGACGAGAGCGACGACTAGGGAGATGATCGCGATAGCGAGCGTGAGGTGTGCGAGCGTGATCAGGCTCTTGGTTCCCTTGTCGATCTGTCGTGAGGAGACTGCAACGTCGGCAGTAGCCTTCCTGAGATCGCCGACCGCGTTCAGGAGAACCGCGCCGATCAGCTTCTCGCTCGGCGGGAAGGGAGCCTCGGCCAGCCGCTCGACGAGCGCGGACGTGTCCAACGCCACTAGCTCGTGAACGTCCTTGACGTTCATTGACTCGAACGATGTCTGTGTCGGCCCATCCACACTCATGAAGCTAGCTGTCCGAACGGACAGTAGCCTTCGGTCATGCGCCGGCACCTAGCCTCGGGCCTGTGTTACACCAGCCAGCTGCTCACGACGGTGATGGCGGTCCTCAGCGGGCTCGGCGTGACCGTCGCGATCATCGTGCTCGCGATCAATGGCACGATCAGCGTCGTGGCCGCGATCGTGATCTTCTTTGTCGGACTGCCCCTGATCGAGGGCGCGGCCTACCTCGTGACGATGGGACTCGCGATGGCGATGGTGGGCACCGCAAAACTCTTGGATAGTCGGGCCGTGACCGAGTGGCTGGACCGGCAGGAGGGCTACTGACAACCGACGCTTCGGCGCTCGACTCGCGTAACCCGAGCGCGTGTTCGAGGATGTCCCGGTCGGTGTAGAGCTTCGGTGGCAGACCGTGTTCGGCTTGCAGGCGAGCCGCCAGCTTGCCTCCTCGTGGAACCGATGAGGGCGGTTGCCTGCTCGGCTATTTGCAGCGCGCCGCGTGCGTCGCCGCAGTCGAGGGCGTGCATATGGCACTCCGTCTCGACGCCTCCCAGCAGGGGTGGCAGACTGACGGCTGCGCTCACCACAGGCGTTCGTTTCGAGCGTCGTGCGCAGCGGGTAGGTCGCTGACCCGCCGTGCTACACAAGCGCGGCGCGCGTCCCACGCGCCCGCGGGTCACAAACGGAACCTCATTGGAACCTTGGCGGCACTTGAGAAGGCCAGAACCCCAATGTCCACGGGCCTTTTCAGCTATGGGCGATACTGGGCTCGAACCATCGGCCCGCGGGTGAGTCCCGGCACCGAACGTCGGCGGTCGGGCTTCCTAGCCACGGGCCCGTTCGAGGTCAACGCTCGATAAGCGCTCTATGCAATCGCCGCGTCGGGTCTGAGTCCTGCCTGACAACGCGTCTGGAACCAGTCTGCAACTGCCGTCGCAAACCGACGCGAAAGGGCCGGCACGTCGGTAACGGCGCGGGGCAGACTCGTGACGCCGAGGCCGCGGCAGATCGGGCGAAACGAGCCGGATGACGTCAGCCTCGTGGGATTGTCCATGTCTCGGTCAATCTCAGCCCCGGCAGGCCGAGTCCCTTGCGCGCCGTTTGATCTCTACGAACCTTCGTTTCTGATTCGGTCGATCAGGCGCCACGTGTCGCTGCTCGGGTTGGTGCGCGGAAGCGACCCGTCCTTGCGGTGTTTCTCGTCGAGGCGCACCGCGCGTTTCACGGCATCTGCATAGCGATCCGTCAGCGAGTCGAGCGCCTGTTGGGTGAGAACCTTGGAGCATCGCATGAGCGCCTCGGCCCGTTTTTGTGCTTGCTTGCGGTCGATGTGCGCGGTCTGATCCTCGTAGTGCAGGATGAACCAGAGCTCCAAGCATGGATTTGAGACCGCGACCTGGATCCCGCCTTGAGCGGCTTGTCCTACTGCGTCATGCCAGTTGGGGCGGTCGTCGACGTCGAACACGCACCAGATCTCGTCATACGGGCGTCCGCGCCCGTGTCTCGCCTCATACGACTGCTCTTTCTTCGCCGTGATCGCCCGGTCCACCAGCTGCGCCGGCCCACCATGGAATTCGTCGATCGTGACGATCACCCGCTCTCGGTGAAGGCGATAGTAGTGCTTGAAGTAGTCGGTCTCTGTGCGGGCGCCCTCAACAAAGAGCAGGAGCTGCTTGCGCGTGTCGGCTCGGGAGGCTCGCCGCCGTGGCGGCCCGCTTGAGTGGCCGCGTGCCAAGGCTCACACATCCGCGCCGATCAGCTCGCCCAGCCTGTCGAACTGCCCGTCGGACAGGATCGGACTGGCGCCATAGCGGCCCGCCAGATATCTCCTGCCCACCGCCTCGTGCTTGCGGGGGTCGAGATCCGTCAGGGGATACAAGCGCGTGCTGCCATCGTGAAGCTTCTCGGTGAACCACACTTGATCGCGACCAAGCAGCCGGTTCTCGCCAGAGTCGCCGAGGATCGTGGTGTCGTGCGTGTTGAAGATCAGCTGCGCTCGATGCGGATTGGTTCGCACCTCCTGGAAGAGCTTGACGACCTGAGCGACCAGCGCCGGGTGCAGACTGGCATCGAGCTCGTCCGCAAGGAAGACAGTGCCCCCTGCCAGCGCATCCACGACCGGTCCGACCAAGCCGAGCCACACGAGCGTTCCAAACGACTCTTCTGCCGGATCAAGCTCGACTTCGCCGTCTGCGCCGTGGTGCACCAACGAGACGTCATCGAACACAGGCAGCGGATCTGAGCCGGCGGCGGCCTGCGGTTTCTCCTCCTCGCCCACGATGATCCGGGCGGCACGCTCAAGCCGATCCCTCGCGGCGGCGTCCAGCTCATGCACCCTGGCATCAGTCACTCCAAGATCGGCGGCGCGCAGTAGCGTCAAGACGCGCTCGCGCGCAACCGGGTCCTCCAGCAGCTTGGCGGTGAAAGCCTGCCGGATCGTCCGGCTGCTCGCCTCGGCGAGCATCAGGTTGCGACTGAACCAGCCATAGAGCGGCAGCAGCAGTGGATGGTTGGCCGACGCGGCCGTCGATAGCAAGAGCGCGTTCGGCCGCAGCAGCCGCGCGACAGCGCGCGTCTGTGCTCGCGCGGTCGCGCCCACCTCGATGGCATCGCCCTCGCGCCTGAACAGCAGGGAGGGGCGGCCCCTTGGATAGCGAATCGCCCACTCCTGGAGAACCCGCTCATCGTCCAGCACGAACCCGTACTCGTGCCGGATACCACCAAGCACCAGGTCGATCTCGTAGCGAGACGGAAGGTCCGCGACGACGGCGTCGAGACGAAACGGCCAGCGTGGCAGTCCGCCGGTCGGACTCCCATGGCGAAACGATCGCACCACATAGGTCTGCATGTCGTCCATCGCCTTCAGCACATTCGACTTGCCGGAGGCGTTAGCGCCGAAGACACCAGCGACCGGCAGCACCTTGAGCGGGCTACCAGCCTCACGCCAATCCAGCTCGCGCACCACGCGCTGCTCGGCACGCGAAGTGGCGAGCATCGAAAGCTCCATCTCATCCTTAAACGACCGGACGTTCTCCGCACGGAACGCGATCATCATCGAAGCGTTATGAGCGGCATTACTGGACACGACACCCACATAATCGCACAAAACTTGCGCACAGGCGCTTGAAGCATCCCCTGAACCCGTTCTTGCAACCCTTCAGAGCCGAGTCTCTTGGGTTTGACACCGCAGTTCCCGCGACCCGTCGGCGGCCGGGGCCGCGTCTGTTCCGAGGCCCATTCCCCTATCTACTCAGAACCTTTCCCCTACTTTCCCCCTATTGGCAGGACCGAGGTCGGAAAACCCCTGCAAACCAGTGTCCGCGCATGTCCGCCGCTGGCCAAGGCTGGACAGGCGAAAAGCCAGTCCTGTCCGGACATGTCCGGACATGTCCGGACACAGAACCTCAATCGGGGAGACAGGATTTGAACCTGCGACCGCCCGGCCCCCAGCCGGGTGCGCTACCAGACTGCGCCACTCCCCGTGGCTGAAACCAGAGCCTACCTCGCCGAAGGTGACTCCAAGCGGGCGACGGGAATCGAACCCGCCCTAGAAGCTTGGAAGGCTTCTGTGCAACCACAACACTTCGCCCGCAAGCCGCCCTCATCCTACCGCCACTCGCGCCCCTCGTATCCGTCCCTCACACCGGTCCGGCCCCCACGTCGCTCCTCGGTCGGCACCTCGCCCGTCTCCCCCGTCAGTCCCGGAGGCGGCCAGGGACCGAACCAGTTGTCGCGGGCTCCGTCCAGCGTCACGGTCGATCCGTTCAGCGCCCAGCCCAGCGGCGAGCACAGCAGCGCCACCAGCCACGCGTGCTCCTCTGGGCGGCCCAGGCGCTGCAGCGGGACCGAGCGCGCCATGCCGGCGCGGACGGCGTCCGGGTACTTGGTCATCGCCTCCGTGTCGAAGTGTCCCGCCGCGACGGCCGTCACGGAGATGCCGCGATCGATCCAGCGCGCGGCGAGCTCGCGCGTGAGCGCCTCGACCGTCGCCCTGGCCGCGCCCGAATGGGCCATGCCGGGCATCCCGTGATGCGGCGAGAGCGTGACGTTGACGATGGTGCCCCAACGCGTGCTCTCTCTCATCTCCTCCTCCTCCCCAGCCACTTCGGCGCCCATGCCATGCTCGACCGCGGCGAGCGCCATGTTCAGCAGTCCGTCCACGTTCAGCCGCCACACCGCCCGCCACCCCTTCGCGACGATGCCCTCCGCGGGTGTGTAGTACTGGCCGCCCGCGTTGTTGACGAGCATGTCCAGCCGGCCATGGCGCTCCAGCGTGGTCTCGATCAGCCGCCGCGCATCGGCCGGCTCGCGCACATCCCCCGCGACCCAGTCCGCCTTACCCTGGCCGGCCGCCGCGTGGATCTCCGTCACAGCGCTCTCCAACACCTCCGCGCGCCGGCCGGCGATCACGACCCGTGCTCCGCACCGCGCGAGCTCGATCGCCGTGCCCTTGCCCAGCCCCGTTCCGCCACCGGTCACGAGCGCCACCTTGCCGTGCAGCAGTCCCGGAGCGAACACCTGTGAGCGCGCATCGTCTGGCATCGCGCGATCATACGAGCGTGGCCGGTCCGTCAGTGAGCAGGCGCGCACGCTGGATCGCGGCGGGGCTCGTCGTGCTGCTTGCCGCCGCCATCCTCGGTGGGTACCTATACGAGCGTCACCGCACCGGCAGCATCTACCACCTCCACGCGCGCTTTATCCCGCAGCCCTCCCCGACCCTGCCCGCCCACGGTCCCGCCCGGTACCCGTGGCCGTTCTACGGCTACTCCGCCGACCACACCCGCTTCTTCCCCGCCCCCGCGCGCGTGTTCCCGCCGTTCAAGGAGCTGTGGGTGCGCACTGGCGACTCGCTGCTGGAGTTCCCGCCCTCGCTGCAGGGCGACCACATCTTCCAGCTAGCCGATGACGGCGTGCTCAGCGCGATCAACATCCACACCGGCCACGCGTTCTGGCAGCAGCGCATCGGCTCGCTGGCGGCGTCCACGCCGGCGGCCGTGGGCGACGTCGTGTACGTGACCGTGCTCGCGCGGGCGGACGGCGTCGCAAAGGGCGAAGTCCTTGCACTCGCCTACGCCACCGGCCGCATCTTGTGGTCGCGCGCGCTGCCCAGCCCCAGCGAGTCATCGCCGCTCGTCGCTGACGGCCGCGTGTTCTTCGGCTCCCAGAACGGTACCGTCTACGCGCTGGACGCCCACAACGGAGGCGTCGTGTGGACCTACCACGCGGCCAGCGCCGTCAAGGCCAGCCCGACGCTCTCAGATGGCATCCTGTACTTCGGCGACTACTCCGGCCATGTCCAGGCGCTCGACGAGCAGACCGGCAGGCGCATCTGGGACAGCGGCTCCGAAGGCGCGCTGCTCGGCAGCGGCACGTTCTACTCGACCGCCGCCGTCATGTACGGGCGCGTGTTCCTCGGCAACACCGACGGACGCATCTACGCCTACGACGCGTTCACGGGCCAACTGGACTGGGCCGTGCAGACCGGAGCCTACGTGTACTCCTCACCCGCGGTCGTGAGCGCACCCGGCCTCGGTCCCACCATCTATCTCGGCTCCTACAGCGGCACGTTCTACGCGCTCAACGCCCGCACCGGAGCGATCGAGTGGCGGTTTCACGCGGGCGGGCGCATCTCAGGCTCGGCGACGATCGTCGGGCGCGTCGTCTACTTCGCCGACCTCGGCAGCCACCGCACGTACGGCCTCGGGATCTCCACTGGCAGGGTCGTCTTCCAGATTGACACCGGCTCGTTCGACCCGGTGATCAGCGACGGGCAGAACGTCTACCTCACCGGCTACACCGGCCTGTACGGGCTCGCGCCCGTCACGTCCACGAAGTAGATCAACCCAGCACGCGCGCGAGCAGGTTGCGCGTCATCGCCACCACACGCGGATCGGGGGCGCGGGGGGCGTCCGGCGAGGCCTGGGGCACAGGCGAGAGCGCATACTCCCAGCCCAGCGTGCCAGTGGCGAACACGAGCGCGCCGGAGAGCGCTCGGTACAGCGTCGTATCCGCGACCGTGCCTCGTATCGGCGAGGGCTCGTCCTCGCTCTGGCAGGGCACTGTGCCAGTGCCGATCGTGCGCGTGCCGGGTGGAGTCCCCGAGGTGCGCTGATCCAGCTCATAGCCGACGATCCCCGGGATGCTCGTACTGGCGCTCACGCCGCTGTGAGCGAACAGCCAGGCGGGCTGCAGGCTCGGATCCGGACGCCACGCGTAGTAGCGATACACCGGCGGGTGGGCGGGTATCGAGAACCGCACGCGCGGGGTGATGCAGCCGTTGTACACGCTGCCGGTCAGACTCGCTCCACCGCCTCCGAACAGGCCCGTCGGCTGCGCGCGGTCGGGGTCAGCGGCGACATACTCCTTGTAGGCCACGATCACGTGGTCGGGCTCGCCCGCCTGGCTGGACGCGATCGTGGCGGGCGCGAACCGCACGCGCCAGGCCAGCGTGTCCGAGCTGATGAACACGAGGCTCGTGCCACGTTCGCGCGCGGCCACGAACGCCTGCTCGTCGCGCTCGGACCAGTACTCGGAGTGCCCGACGTCCATCAACGCACGCGCCCCGATCATCTGGTCAGGTTCGCGGTCGATCGACTCGATCGTCGTATACGACACGGGATAGCCGTAGCGCTCCAGGAACCGCACCATCGCCACCTCGCGGATGAAGAATTGCCCCGCGCCCGTCTGGCTTTCGTAGGGGCGGTCATAGGAGACCTCGACGCCCTGGTCGGTCCCGGTTACGCCGACTCGGTCGCGCCCGCCCGGATACAGGCTGTCTCCTCCCCAGGCGTTATACGCCTCGTAGGAGGCGGTCGGGATCTCCACGAGCAGCGGGCTCGGGTGCAGCGCGCGTACAACGAACAGGCAGTCGCTCTGCGCCCCGTTGCTCGCGCTCAGCTTGGCGATGTATACGCCGCTTACAAGCCACGACGGGATCGAGAACGAGAGCGTCGGGTGCCAGTCGCACTCGGTCAGGCCCGTCTCGTAGAAGTGCGTGCACGCCGGCTGAGACCGCAGAGGCAGGCGCGCGCTGCGCAACTCCAGGCGCCCGCCGCGGCCGCCGTACCAGCCCATGCGATACACCTGCACGAGCACCGTGCGCGCTCCCGGCGCGCGCACGTACACACGCTCGGTCTGCCCCGGGGAGATCGCCTGCTCGGCTACATACCCGGCGATCGCGCCGCGGGCTTCACCTCCGATCAGCCGCGCCGGTCCCGGCAACCGCCAGGACCTCGTCCCGGGCAGGCGGTTCTCGGCCGCGATGGACAGCCCGCCCGATGGGGTCTGCGTAACCCACTCATAGTCCGAACCGCCCCGAACGATCGCCCGATCCGAGGCCGCCCCGTGACCGCGCGAAGCGGAGCTCTCGCCGGCTTGCGAGGCCGCGGAGACCACCCGAGCGCCGCTTCCGCACGCCGACAGCGCCAGCGCACAGAACATCCCCACGCAGCAGAGCCCCGGGGCAGCGAAGAATCTCATTCCGGCGCGCAGCCTAGGTAGACAGGATGGAGCGGCCGGGTGGGTCCGGGTGCTCGGTGATGATGGCCGGCGGCCTGCGCATCTGCGTGGGTTGCCGGGTTTGATCCCGGCCGAGCCACATACGGAGGTCGCCGACCATGGTGGAGGATCGCAGGACTATCGGGGTGGGTTTGGATGTGCATAAGTCGTCGGTGCGTTTGGCGGCGGTGAGCGGCGGAGAGCTCCTGGGGGAGCTGTCGCTGCCCTATGACCACGAGCGGGTCGAGCGGGAGGTGCGGGCGTGGCCGGGCGCCCGGGTTTGCTATGAGGCGGGGCCGACTGGGTTCGGGCTCTACCGGCATCTGGTCGCGGCCGGGATCGACTGCGTGGTCGTTGCTCCGGGATTGGTGCCGAGCAGGCCGGGTGATCGGGTGAAGACCGACAAGCGCGACGCGCGGCGCCTCGCGGCTTTGCATGCTGGTGGTCTGTTGACCGCGATCTTCGTGCCTTCGCCTGAGCAGGAGGCGTTGAGGGATCTCGTTCGCGCTCGTGAGGATGCGCGGTTGGATCGGATGCGTGCTCGTCACCGGCTGGGGAAGTTCATTCTGCGTCATGACCGGCGGATGCCGACAACGTGCTGGGGTGTGACGCGTCGCGCTTGGCTTGCCCGCCAGGTCTTCGAGCTGCCCGGGCAGCAGCAGGCATTCGATGACTACCTGTTCGCCGTGGACCAGGTCGACCGGCGCATCGAGGGGTTGGAGGCAGAGCTTTCCCGGCTCGCGCAGGAGGGCCCGCACCGGGAGCTGATCGCGCGGTTGCGTTGCATCCGGGGGATTGACACGCTGACCGCGCTCGGATTGGCCGCCGAGGTGGGTGACTTCGCACGGTTCGCTACGGCAGCGCAGTTCATGAGCTTCGTCGGCTTGGTCCCCTCAGAGCGATCTTCCGGTGAGAGCCGCCGGCAAGGGTCGATCACCCGGGCCGGTTCGGCGCACGCACGCCGGCTGCTGGTCGAGTCCGCGTGGCACGCCCGGCGGCGCCCAACGGTCGGCTACGAGCTGGGACGCCGACACCGCGGCCAAGACCCTGCTGTCCTTGAGCGTGCGTGGCGCTGCCAGCAGCGCCTTCACCGTCGCTGGCAAAAGATGGCCGGTCGCGGCAAGCCCAACCAGAAGATCGTCGTCGCGTGCGCCCGCGAGCTCGCCGGGTTCGTGTGGGCGATCGCCACCGACCAGCCGATGAAGAGCACCTGAGATAACGATGCGACGAGCGTGGGGTGGCGGGCGGTCCCTCCCAGAAAGAGAACCCTCGCTACCACTATGCGGCACCAGCCCCGGCTGGCGACCCGCGACGCTAGACCGAGGCAGCTCCCGACGGATACCAGTCATGCGGTCCCAACCCGCGAATGTCAGTCTGACCCACCGTCGCTGCCCCGGGACGCCCGCCACCCGACGCTCGAGACACACAGCGCCAATCCGCGCAGGGCCTTGACTTTTTGCTCCATGTCAGTGGTCTCTCAGGAGGCGCCGTCCGGGCGGCAGGCGCCCTCCAGCCCCAACGCCCGGCCCAGCGAGAACCGCGCCGCGACCACGATCGGACCCGGCGCGCGGGCGCGCACATACGTCCAGCCCCCCGGGGCGCTGGCCACGCAACCGCGTCCTGAGACCACTGTGAAGTAGCGGGTGTAGTGGATGCGCGCCAGCAGCGTGCCCGCCGAGCGGGCGTCCAGCGCGAACGTGTCGCTGCCGAGCGCCGTCAGCAGGCCCGGGCCGGTCAGCAGCGGCGTCGCATCGCGCACCGCATACACGCGCCAGTGCCGGCTGGAGAACACCGGCCGCAGATACGAAAGCCCCCCGCGGATCAACGCTCCCTCCTGCGCACTGGACGGAATCCAGCGGCACGTCGGGCAGCGCCACGTACGCGACCGCCTGTTCGTCAAGCCACTTCCGATACGCGCCCGCCGTCAGCCCCGGCGCGAGCAGGACCGAGTCATAGCGCTCCTCCAGCTGCTTCTCCCAGCCCCGCGCCAACGACACGCTCGGCGCGAGCAGCGCGGCCTCCCAGTGCGAGCGGGTCAGCGGCACCTCCACCCGGTCGAGGCTCGCGCCGTGACTGAACAGGTAGCGCTCGAGGGGCACGTAGTAGCCGGCTTGCGTGGCCTGCGACCCAGCCACTGCCGCGGTCTCGCGCACCGGACCCCACACGATCCACACGGCGCTTACGCACAGCGCCACTCCGGCAGCCACCGTGCGCGACCACGACGCGGACGCCGCCACGCGCCGACGCGAGTACCCGGATGACGGCATGAACGGAGACAGGCGTGGCGGCGCCGCACCCCGGCGGCGACGGGCCGCTCCGCCGCTCCCGGCGAGCGCACACAGCAGCAGCGGCCCCGCCAGCAGCACTCCGTAGCGCTCGACGTTGCTGCCCATCGGCGTGTGCACGAGCAGGCACAGCCCGCACGCGATCAAATACACGACCGCCCCCATTCGCAGCACCCGCGTATGGTGGCTCTCGCCACGCGGGAGCGCCCACATGAATACTGCCACCACGAGCACGGTCGCCGCGAACGACGTGAAGGGATAGGGCTCGTATCCGCCTTCCGCGAACAGCATCCGGACCGGCACGAGCACCAGCGCGACCGGCCCGGCGAGTGCGAACAGCACCCGGGGAGCGCGCCATGCCAGCGCGTACGTGAGTCCCGCGAGCGCCAGCAGCGCCCCAGCGACGGGACTCGCCGCCGCGCACACCCCTGCGAGCAGCGCCGCGAGCAGCAGCCGTTCGCGGTAGAGCGCGTACGCGCACGTCAGCGCGATGCTCACGCCGAGCGCGAACGCCAGCCGTCCGCTCCACACATCCCCGACGGCGGCCACGGCGAACAGGCACGCGCCTAGCCGCACGCACAGATCGCGACCGTAGACGCCGAGCACGATCTGCTCGAACAGCGCGACCGACGCGAGCACCGACACCACCGCGAGCGCGCGCATCCCCTCGAGCGTTGCCAGCGGCGCGAACAGCAGGCTGTAGCCGGGCAGCGCGTGGCCCGCGTACCAGTGCTCGTCGAACACGCCGAACCCGATCCGTTCGTACAGTCCGAGCCGATACGCCTGCGCCGCCAGGTCCGGTGTGCGCGGGTAGGCGAGCAGCCACACGCCCAGCAGCCCGGCGGCCAGCACCACCGCGATGGGCATCCCCGCCGAGGCAAGGGGATAGGCCGGAGCCCGGGGTGCTACCCCACCGGGCCCCAACCCGTACTTCTTAGAACCGGCGGCCGGTCTCGAAGTAGCGTCGATAATGGGCCTGGACGACACGCCCAGATCATGACGAGGACATCGACAACACGGGCAGGCGCCGGCCTGGCCCTGATCTGCGCGTCTGCGGCGATCGCCGCGGGCTGCGGCACGACCGGAAATCCAGGTCCGATTCACGCCGGCGAACTGGCCGAAGCGCAGACGTTCCCCTACTACCGGATTTACTGGGCGGGACCGCGCTTCGAGGGACAGCCGCTCGTCGCCGCGGACGGGCGCAAGAGCTACAACAGCGAGGTCGGCGACAGCGTCTACTACGGCGACTGCGCTCGCGGCCACGGCGTGTTCGGGGGCGGCGGCTCGTGCACGCTGCCGCTACAGGTCACGACCGTGATTTACCGGCTGCACTCCAACCAACCGCTCGGCCCGCAGCGCAACACGCTGATCCGCGGCGTGCCCGCGACCGTGTATGACGAAGGCCGCTCAATCGAGCTCTACAGCGGCAGGGTCGCGATCGACATCTTCTCCGACACGTTCGCCCGCGCATACGCGGCGGCACTTGCACTGCGCCCGCTCAACGCCTCCGGATCGTCTCGGAGTCCGCTGCCGCCCCCCGTCTACTGCCCCGTGCTGTACGGGCCACAGGAGCGCCCACTGCGAACATGCGATGGCAAGCCTGCCGGGACGCGCCTGCCAGCAGGCCGCGACGGAGGTGGCGTTCACGAACAGCCTGCGCCTGGCTTCGGCGGCGTCGCCGGTGCGAGCGGACGTGCGAGCTCGCGGCGGAGGCTGAGGAACGCCGCCGAGCCGATCAGCGCGGGCACCCACAGCGAGACCGCCCGGTAGGTGACGACCGCCGCGAGCACCAGTGATCCGGGACGGATCCCGAACAGCAGCAGCATCCCGAACAGCCCGCCTTCGACGGCGATCAGCCCGGCGGGGATCGGCAGCGAGTTGGCGAGCATGCCCACGAGGTAGGCCATCGACACCGCCCAGAACGACGGCGCCGGACCGTAGGCGAGCAGGCACGCATACAGCGCGCCGACGTCGAACAGCCAGTAGGCGACCGCTCCCAGCAGGCGCCAGTCGCGTCGCGCACGGATCAGTGCGAGCGCGTCGAACACGCCGCCGCTCAGCGCCGTCAGCGCGACATACATGCGCCCGCGCAAGCGGATGCGCCGCTCGCCGGCGCGGCGTGCCCACGCGGCCAGCTCGACCGTTCCCACGATCACCGCCACGGCGGCGGCGGCGGGCAGCAGCGTGAGCAGGGGGTTGCGCGAGCCGGGCAGCAGACCGAGCCACATCGGCACGCCGATGAGCGCCGTCGCGCCAACGTTGACCGCGCTCGTGAGCACGAATATCAATACCGAGCGCTTGGCGATGCGCTGCACCGACACGCCCCTGGTGCGCAGCACCCAGGCGCCGAGTGCAATGCCTGCCAGGCCGCTGACCGAGACGACCGAGTTGACCGCCAGCTCCGACAGCGACAGGCGCGAGATCAGTCGCCGGCCGAGCATACCGAACACCAAGCCGAACAGCACGACATATCCGGCGCACGACAGCAGCTCGAACCCAACCCCCGCAGCCACCCAGCCGAGCTGAGCATGGCCGATGCGATCGGCCGCCGCGCGCAGTCCCGGCACGGCGAGCAGCAGGGCGGCGACCAGTGCGAAGAAGATGGCCAGGCCGATGATGCTGTTGCGCAGGGTGCGCGACTGAGCGGACATCGCCGCGGCGGGATCGGCGGTGTCTTCTGCTGCTGCTGCTGCTGAAACATCCTCTTCGATTGGGCCGTTATCGCCGATGTGAGGCACTCCCTCCGCTTTAATCCGATCATGGCCGAGCCACTCGCTCGCATCCTCGTCGTCGATGACGAGCCCGCGGTGCAGAGCGCGCTGTCCAGAGCGCTTACGCTAGAGCACTACGCAGTCGCCCAGGCGATGGACGGCCAGCAGGCGCTCGAACGCCTGAGCGCAGACCCGTACGAGGTGGTGATCCTCGATGTGGCAATGCCGCGCGTGAACGGCCTGGAGGTGTGCCGGCGGCTGCGCGAGGGCGGGGACCGCACGCCCGTGCTGATGCTGACCGCGCGCGAAGAGATCGACGACCGTGTCGCGGGCCTGGACGCCGGCGCCGACGACTACCTGGTCAAGCCGTTCGCGCTGCGCGAGCTGCTCGCGCGCGTACGCGCCCTGCTGCGCCGGGCCGGCGACGAGGACGACGACGAGCAGGAGCGCACGCTCTCCTTCGAGGACCTGCGCCTGGACCGGCTCGCTCACGAAGCCTGGCGCGGCGAACGGGTGCTGGCGCTGACGCGGACCGAGTTCCTGCTGCTGGAGATGTTCCTGCGACACCCGCGCCAGGTGCTGACGAGATCGGCGATATTCGAACATGTCTGGGGCTATGACTTCGGCGCGACGTCGAACTCGCTGGGTGTCTACATGGGCTACCTGCGCCGCAAGACCGAGGCAGGAGGCGAGCCGCGACTGCTACACGGTGCGCGGGGTCGGCTACGTGCTGCGCGCGCAGAGCCAAGGTGCTGCCGATCCCGGATGATCGTAGGCGCCTGGAGGGTGCCTGACCCATCAAAGGACCGACTGGAGAGGCCATGAGCTTCAGAAGGCGCATCACGATCGCCTCGGCGGCCGCGGTCGCGATCGCGGTGCTGCTCGCCTCGGTGCTGGTGTACCTGCTCACCTCCAACGAGCTGCACGGCCAGGTGGACGCGCAGCTGCGCAGCCGCTCGGATAACCTGCGGCTGATCGAGCACCATCCGACGCGCCGGCACGGCGACCGTCTGCTCGACGCTCTGCAGAGCAAAGGCGCCACGGCCCAGCAGCTGCTCGAAGGCGCATCGGCGCCGCCCGGCAACGCGCTGGGCAACGTCTCGCCCCGACCCAACCAGGTGCGCGGCTATCAGCAGCTCGTGGACTCCAGCGGAGCGGTGCTGTTCCGCTCCGGCGCCAAGAACGTGACGCTCCCGGTCGACGCCCGCACGCGTGCGCTGGCGGCGGGCAAAGGCGAGAGCTTCTTCCGTGACGCCACGATCAACGGCGTGCAGCTGCGCATCCTCGCCGAGCGCCTCGCGCCCGGACGCGTCGTCCAGTTCGCCCAACCGCTTACCGAAGTGAACGAACTGCTCGCCCATCTGCGCCTGATCCTGGTCCTGCTCGGCCTCGGCGGAATCCTGCTGGCGGCGCTGCTCGGGCAGCTGGTCGCACGCGCCGCGGTGCTGCCGGTCAGGCGGTTGACGCGGGCGGCCGAGCACGTGGCGGAGACTCAGGATCTCTCTCAGCGCATCGCGCCGGCCGGCGAAGATGAGATCGGGCGGCTCGCCGTCAGCTTCAACGCGATGCTCGACGCGCTCGAGCGCTCGATGAGCGCGCTGGACGACTCGGTGCACGCCCAACGCCAGCTCGTCGCCGACGCCTCGCACGAGCTGCGCACCCCGGTGACGAGCCTGCGCACGAACATCGAGATCCTCCAGCAGGCCGGCAACATGGACGTGCGGGAGCGCGAACTGCTGCTCAGCGACGTGGTCGAGCAGATCGAGGAGCTGACGCTGCTGATGAACGACCTGATCGACCTGGCTCGCGGCGAGGAACAGAACGTCGGCGCCGAGGACGTGCGCCTGGACATGGTCGTGGCAGAGGCTGTCGAGCGCACCCGGCGCAACTCGCCCACGACGCCGCTGCAGAGCACGCTGCAGCCGGTGCTCCTCAGCGGCGTCGCAGCCCGGCTGGAGCGGGCCGTCGTCAACCTGATCGACAACGCCGTCAAGTACAGCCCCGAGGGCGAGCCCGTCGAGATCGTGCTGGCCGATCGACGATTACGTGGATCGTCGATCGGCGGCGGCGAGCTGACCGTTCGCGATCACGGACAGGGAATCTCCGCCGAGGACTGCCGCACGTGTTCGACCGTTTCTATCGCGGCGCCGAGGCGCGCGGGCGTCCCGGCTCGGGCCTGGGACTGGCGATCGTCAGGCAGGTCGTCACCCAGCACGGCGGCACGATCACGGCCGAGCGCGCCCCGGGCGGCGGCACGCTGATGCGGGTCAGGCTGCCGGGGGCCGAATCGCTTGAC
>CAWCYP010000059.1:0-16093 GCA_963799735.1 uncultured Solirubrobacterales bacterium
ACCTCCAGCAGCTCGGCGAAGCGCAACTCGAAGGCGGGCTCGGGCAGATCGCCCTTCTCCAACGCGATCAGCAGCTCGCGGAAGTCGGGGTCGGCTTTGAATCGCTCCGCCGAGCGCCTGCGGGTCGATCTCGGTCTGGACGCAGTAGGCGTGGAACGAGGCGAACAGGTTGCTCGTCAGCACCCCGCCCCAGTCGATCAGGAGGGCGGTGCGTGTCTCAGTCGCCGACCCAGCGCCACCCCCTCGGCTTGACGCGCGAGCTCCAGCACGCCGTCGCCGAACTGCTTCAGATACGGATCGTCGGTCGCGCCCGCGAGCGCGCGCTTGTAGTTGCCCTCCATGAACACGACCGACTTCCACAGCGCGAGCGTCGTGTACCAGCGCAGATCCTCCATCGAGCGTCCCGTGCGCCGCTCATAGGAGTCGATCAGCTCTCCGCGCGTGGGAAACCCCTCGCCGCGGGTCACCCCGCCCAGGTACTCGCGCATCCCGCCCGTCGGGTCCCCGCCCTCGGTCCACATCATGCACAGGTACCCGAGGTCTGCCAGCGGGTCGCCGATCGTGGCCATCTCCCAGTCGAGCACCGCCGCAGGCGCGCGGGGGACGTCCGCCGCGAAGATCGTGTTGCCCAGGCGGTAGTCGCCGTGGACGATCGTCGCCGGGCCGGACGCGGGCATGTTCTGCTCAGCCACGCCCCGACCCGTTCGACCGCGGGGATCTCGCGCGTGCGGTTGATCTCCCACAGCCCCCCGAACCGGCGCAGCTGGCGCTCGAGGTAGCCGGTCGGCTTGCCGAAGCCCTGAAGGCCCGCCGCGCGCCAGTCCACGGCGTCGATCTCCGCGAGCGCCTCGATCAGCTCCTCGCCGATCTGCCGTCTGTACGCGGGGGTGTCCAGCGCCTCGGGAACGCTCGCGACGATCACCTCGCCCGCGATCCGCTCCATCACGTAGAACGGGCAGCCGATCGTGTGCTCGTCCTCGCACACCGCCAGCACGCGCGGCACGCGCGCGGGCGTGCCGGCGAGCGCGCGCAGCAGCCGGGCCTCGCGCAGGACGTCGTGCGCGCTGGGGGGCAGCGGCGGGCGCGGCGGGCGGCGCAGCACCACCTCGGCGCCGGAGCGCTCGATCAGGTAGGTCACGTTCGAGTGCCCCTCGCCGATCGGACTGAGCCCGGATCTCGCCCTCGCCGATACCGTGCTCGTCCAGGAACTGCTCAAGCGGCTCGATCACCAGCAGCGGCGGGCGGGCGTTGCTTCGCTGCCTCGGCGTGGGTTGCGACGATGTCGTCCGGTGCGACTGCTGCACTCATCGCCCGGCACGCTACAACGACCGCAACCTCTCCGGCCGCGAGGTGTCTTAAGCGACCATGCCCCCATTCAAGCTCCTCTCCCTTCCCTTCCGCTCAGCCCTCACGGCTCCCGCCCGCCGCTCGACCCTCACGGCCCTGCTCGCCGGCCTGACCCTCGGCGCCCTGGCGAGCGCCCCCGCGGCCCTGGCCTCGCACAGCGAGGCGGTCTACTTCGAGGGCTCCACCGATCTGCTCAGCCCGGTCACGCGCCCGCACGCGATCGCGCAGCTGCAGGCGCTCGGCGTCAAGGCCCTACGCGTCGAGCTCTCCTGGTACGACGTCGCGCCCGGCCAGAAGTCCGCGACCAAGCCCAACTTCGAAGCCACCAACCCGGCCGGCTACAGCTGGGGCGAATACGACGCGCTGATCGACGAAGCCCAGGCGCTGGGCTGGAAAGTCCTGCTGACAGTCACCTCGCCGGTGCCGCGCTGGGCCACGTCGAACAAGGCAGGCGCCGTACGTCACGAGCCCCGACACCCAAGACTTCGAACAGTTCATGACCGCCGTCGCCCGCCACTACGGCTCGAGCGTGCTCTATTCGATCTGGAACGAGCCCAACCACCCCGCGTTCCTGCGCCCGCAGTTCACCTCCCAGGGACAGCCCGGCCTCGCCGCGCGTCTATCGCGGCCTGTACCAGGCTGGCTACGCGGGCCTGCAGGCCGCCGGGATCGCGCATCCGCAGGTACTGATGGGCGAAACCGCGCCGTTCGGCTACGACAGATCACGCTCGATGTGCGCAAGGCCCGGGGTGCTGCACGACGTCGCTCCGCTGGCGTTCCTGCGCGGGGTGCTGTGCCTGAACAACCGCTACCAGAAATCCGGCTCATGCAGCGAGCTGCAGACGGCCGGCTACGGCCATCACGCCTACACGCTGCCGGCGGGCCCCTACTACCGGCCACCCCACTCCGACGAACGCGACGACGTTGTGATCGGCACGCTCTCGCGGCTGTCCAACGCCCTGAACGCAGCGGCGCACGCGCACGCGATTCCGGCGGGCCTGCCGATCTACCTGACCGAGTTCGGCGTGCAGACCTTCCCGAACAAGGAACTGGGCGTGTCGTTCGCCAAGCAGGCCCAGTTCGACGCGATCGACGAGCACATCGCCTGGAGCAATCCACGGGTGGCGGCGTTCTCGCAGTATCTGCTCAAGGACGACCCGCTCGGCGGGCGCGCAGGGGCGAGCGTCAACGGCGGGTTCGTCGGCTTCCAGTCGGGCCTCGAGACCGTCCACGGTACGCCCAAGCCGCTGTACTACAGCTGGCCGGTGCCGCTGACCGTCACCAAGACCGGTCATGGCTACTCGCTGTGGGGGCTCGTCCGCCCGGCCACCGGTTCGACCAAGCTGACGGTGCTCGTCACGCGCAGGCGCGCGCAAGTTCACGACGCTGAAGACGGTCACGACCAACGCGCTCGGGTACTGGAGCTTCAGCTCATCGACCCAGGGCACGGCCTGGCGCGTGCGCTGGGTGAGCCCGAGCGGCGTGAAATACGAAGGAACACCGATAACCGCGTACTGAGCGACGGACTCCGCGCCGCCGTCCTCGTCTCCCTACGATTGAGGGACGATGCCCGAGCTGCCCGAGGTCGAGATCACCGCGCGCCTGCTCGACGGCGCGCTGCGTGGGGCCACGATCGAGTCGGCGAGCACGCCGGGGATCAACGCGCTGAAGACGTTCGACCCGCCGCTGTCGACGCTCACGAACAGGACGATCGCCGGCGTGCGCCGGCGCGGCAAGAACCTGATCGTCGAGATCTCTGGCGCCCGGACAGGCGTCCCGGCGGATACCCCGGCCGGCGCACCGCGCAACGGCGAGTCCACCCCCGGCGAGCTGGCGCTGCTGATCCACCTGATGTCAGCCGGGCGGCTGCAGCTGTATGACAAGCGGGCCGGGCCGCGCGATCGCACCTCCCGGCTGCTCGTGCGGGTACGCACGGAGGGCGATGGGGAGGAGCGCGAGCTGCGGTTGCGCGAGTTCGGCTCCAAGCAGGCCGCCTGGGTCAAGCTGTTGCGCGCCGGCGAGCTCGATCGGGACGATGCCATCGCCAAGCTCGGTCCCGAGGCGTGGCCCGACCCGCCGGATCCGCCGGCGCTGGCGATGCTGCTCGACGCGCCCCGTCGGCTGCACCCGCTGCTGCGCGATCAGCGCGTGATCGCCGGGATCGGGCGCTCCTGGGTGGATGAGATCCTGTGGCACGCCAAGCTGTCCCCGTACAAGCGCGGAGCGGACCTCGACCCCGACGAGGCTGAGCGCCTGCGCGAGGCGATCGTGCAGACGCTGGGCGGCGCGATCGCCCACTACGAGCAGGCGATCGCACTGCCGATCCCCGACAAGCTGCCGATGGGGCTACAGGTCCACCGCCGCGAGGGGGAGCCGTGCCCGCGCTGCGCAGGCAGGCTGCGGGCGGTCCACTTCGAGGACTACGTGATCGCCTACTGTCCCGACTGCCAGACCGAGGGACGCGTGCTCAAGGACCGGCGGCTGTCGCGGCTGTTGAAGTAGAGTGACGTCGCCCAGCAGATCCAGCACGTCCTGAGCGCAGGCGACGGGGTGCGCGCCGTCGCGGAGCAGCTCCAAGGTCCAACGGCCCCCCGGGTCCGTGACGCGCCCCGGCACGACGGCGACATCGCTCCCGAGGTCGGCGGCGATCTGCGCGGTGAACAGCCCGCAGGAACGTCCTCCCGCCTCGATGACCACGATCAGGCGCGCGAGCGCGGCGATGATGCGCTGGCTCGCGATGAACGACCAGCTCCCGCGAGGATATAACCCGGGCGGGAGCTCCGACACCGCCGCGCTACGGGCGAGGATGCCTCGGTGCAGGTCCTCGTGCTGGGTGGGGAAGGGGACCTCGGGACCGCCGGGCATCACAGCGATGGTGTGCCCGCGGGCCCTCAGCGCGTCTCGGTGGAGGATCCCTTCGAGGCCCGTGTTCATACCGCTGACGACGGTGACCCCGGCTGTGGCGAGCTCGTGCGCGAGCGCGGATGAGATCTGCCGGGCGTAGCGGGTGGAGGTGCGGCTGCCGACGATCGCGACGATGGGCCGGTGAACAGCTCGCGCAGGCGCTCGGTCGTGCAGGTGGCGTACAGCACCGCGGGCGCGGAGAGCAGCTGCGCGAGGGCCTCGGGGTAGTCGGGGTTGTGGCGGCATAGGGCGGTGGGGACGCTCTCGGTGGGGAGCGGGCAGCTGCAGGCGGCGCCAGAGCCCGCGAGGGTCCTCGACCTTGGCGGCGCGAAGCAGTCGCGCGTTCGGGAGGGCGAGCAGGTCGAGCAGGCCGTGGCGGGTCAAAGACAGGCGAGAGATCGCGGGCGCAAGGGCTGCGATCAGCGCGGAGCGTCGCCGGCACGCCGGGCACACCGTGAGGCGGTTGAGGTTGGTCATGAGAGTGCTCCTTCCTGGTTGCGAGTCGGTGGCCGCCACGGATGAGGCTAGGGGCCGCTTGGGATGGCTGGCCGGTCGAGCGGCGCCCAAAGCGGCGCCCAGCGCGGCGCCCGACCGGCCATATGTACCTCTGCCGCCAAGCACCCGCCAGGCGCCCGTCAGCCCACGGCGGCCGCGGCGATCGCCTCCTGGTCCTCGATGTCCAGGGACTCCTCCTCGTCTCCGGCGATGCCCTGCAGTCCTCCCGAGCCGTCATCGCTGGCGACGCCGTTGGAGTCTCCGTTGGGTCGGCTTCCGAGGAACTGGACCGTGCGGGCGACGATGCTCACGGCTTGGGCGCGGCGGGCGTCATTGGTCTCCCATTCGCGCCAGTCGAGGCGCCCGTCAACCGCTACGGCGCGACCCTTGCGCATGTGCTTGGCGACGTTCTCGCCGGGCGCGCCGAACACGATCACGTCGAAGAAGTTGGGCTTCTCGACCCAATCTCCAGCCGGGTCGCGCCGTCTGGCGTTGACCGCGATCCGCAGGTGGCAGACGCTGTTGCCCGACGGCAGGGCATGCAGATCGGGGTTGCTGGTGAGCCGCCCGGTGAGGACGACGTGGTTGATGTTGCTGACCGACATGGCTTTGCTCCTTGTTCGCATGTGGTTGGACTCGAGGACCACGCGCCGGCAGTGACGGCCGTTCGCGTGGGTCTCTGTCTGCCTATCCGACGGGGAGAGCAAAACGGGACATTCGCGCTGGACGGCGTTTGCGCAGCGCGGCGATATCTTCATTGGCCAGGATGGGAACCAGGTCATCGAAGATCGCGGCCGTAAAGAAGACGCGAGCCTCGGCGGGGGTGCGCATGAACGCCTGCTGGAGCTGATCCAGGCGGCGGGCGTCGGGAGCCAGCCAGAGCACCCTCAGGGAAACCCCGCGGGCGGCGGCCTTCTGGCGGCTGCCCCCGCTGCCGCGGCCGCCCCCGCTGCGCCAATAGTCAACGTAGGTGGAGAGTTTCCGGTCGAGCGTCGCGCCGCCGATCGTGGCGCGGTCGACCTCCAGAAACCAATGATTCGACCCCGTCCCGGAGCCGATCGCGAAGAAGGCGTCGGGCTTGAGGATGGCGCGGGTGCCGCTGCACCCGGTGAGCTCGCGCCAGGCGGCCGGCTCGGCTTGGCGCTCGAGCACTGCAAGCGCACCCCGCTCTGAAGCTTCCACGACGCGCAGGTGCGCCTCGGCCACGGCGAGGTAGTGGCGCACGAACTGACCGCCCGGCTCGCGGGTGCGGCGGGCCTGCTCGGCGGTGATCCAGCCGTGGAAGGCGGCCAACCGCAGGCCGAGCGGCGTCAGCACGTTGATATAGCCGGCCGAGCCCGCCCTGACCCCGCCGATGCGACGCTCCAGATGCCGCACGATGCCCAGCTGCACCAGCTTGACAGATGCTCCGACGGCAAGCGCGCGCCCGCGCCAGGGGCGTGGAGCCCCCGAACACCCAGCGCTCCAGTTGGCGCGTGGAGAGGAACCGCATCTCCAGCAGAACGGAGATCGCGGCTCGCTCACGCTCGGAGAGCTTGTCGTCCAGCGCTTGCATCCGGCTGTCAAAAAGTCGGGGGCTCATGATCCTTACCTTGGGGGTTGTTTTCCTCCATCAGACTCAGGACGCTACGCACGAGTAGCGACGGAACTCTCGATCGCAGGCCCGATCGCGCCCTCGATCCCCGGTTTTACTGGGTCTAGCGCCAAAAACTTGGCGCGATTATGCCGATGTTCGGATATGCGGATATGTTTCTCGGGGCTGGGTCCATCTAGTCTGGCGCGGGAAACTAAAATTTCGTGGTTGCGCCTTCACAGCAAGTATAGTTTCTATTTATG
This sequence comes from uncultured Solirubrobacterales bacterium, assembly GCA_963799735.1. Lineage (GTDB taxonomy): Bacteria > Actinomycetota > Thermoleophilia > Solirubrobacterales > Solirubrobacteraceae > Palsa-744. The sequence goes on from CAWCYP010000059.1 coordinate 6,583, forward strand.
AAAAGGATACGCACATACTCGCCCGTCACCGTCGAAGCAGCCCGGCTGCTCGGCGCGCGCATCCGGCTGGCGCGGCGCGAACGCCGCTGGACGCTGCAGGAGCTGGCCGAGCGGGTCGGCGTCACGCACGTGACGATGGGAAAGGTCGAGCGCGGGGATCTGACGGTTGGGCTGGGTGTCGCGTTCGAGGCCGCGGCCGTCCTCGGCGTTCCGCTGTTCCACGAGGATGACTCCCGCCGGAAGCTCGAGGCCGGTCGCGTCGATGACCGTCTGGCGGTGCTGCCGGCACTGGTGCGCAAGCCCGCAGAGGTGGACGATGACTTCTGAGCCGGGGCAGGCGTTCGTGTGGGTATGGCTGCCCGGCGCTGCCGACCCGGTGGTAGCCGGCCGCCTGGATAGGACCGGGGAGATGGTTACGTTCACGTACGGGCAGAGCTACCTCGCGCGCGAGGAGAAGATCGCGCTCTATCTGCCGGAGCTGCCGCTGCGTCGCGGTGAGATCTCCCCGCTGGTGGGTGACGTGGCCGGCGCCATCGCCGACGCGGCCCCGGACGCGTGGGGCCGGCGAGTGATCCTCAACCGCATGGTCGGCCGGGATGCGCTGGACACCACCGAGCTGAACATCTTGACCTACCTCCTGGAGTCCGGCTCAGACCGGATCGGCGCCCTGGACTTTCAGACATCGGCCTCGGAATACGTTGATCGATCGACAGGGCACGCGACACTCTCAGAGCTGGCCGAGTTCGCCGAGCGGGTCGAGCAGGGCATCCCGCTTTCGCCGGCGCTCGACCAGGCGCTGCTGCACGGCACCTCGGTCGGCGGCGCGCGGCCGAAGGCGCTGCTGCGCGACGGCGCCCGGCGGCTGATCGCGAAGTTCAGCTCGAGTACGGACACCTACCCGGTCGTCAAGGGCGAGTTCTTGGCGATGGAGCTCGCGCGCCGCGCGGGTCTGAACGTGGCGACGGTCGCGCTCACGCGCGCGCGTGAAAAGGACGTGCTGCTGATCGACCGCTTCGACCGGCTCGAGGACGGCAGCCGGCGGATGATGGTCTCGGCCCTGACGATCCTTGGGCTCGACGAGCTGGGAGCGAGGTACGCGAGCTACGCCGACCTCGCACAGAGGATTCGCACCCGGTTCGCCGACCCGATCCCGACGCTGCACGAGCTGTTCTCCCGCATCACGTTCAACATCCTCTCGGGGAACAACGACGATCACGCCCGTAACCACGCCGCGTTCTGGAACGGGAGGGCGCTCACCCTGACCCCCGCCTACGACATCTGCCCGCAGTCGCGCGCGGGTGGCGAGACCGCGCAGATCATGGCGATCGGCGAGGACGGCTACCGCATGAGCCAAGTCGCCGGTTGCGTCGCCCGCGCATCCACCTACCTGCTCTCAGAACCCGAAGCCCGTGAGATCGTCGACCACCAGATCGGGGTGATCGAGACGCAGTGGACCGAAGTGTGCGACCAGGCCGCTTTGACCGAGGTTGACCGAAGGCGGTTCTGGCGGCGGCAGTTCCTCAACCCGTACGCCACCGAGGGCTACTGATCGCCGGCGAGCTCCAGGCGAATTCCAACAGCCATCGTTCCTCCCTTGGGTTGACGAGACGACTGTACGCTGTTCGGATTGTGAGAGGAGAGAGAGGCCCGGCTGGCCGGTTCGCCCTTTGCGCCGGGCGTACACCTGCGCTGTGTCCCGTTTGGGCGCGGTCGTCGGTATAAGAAGCGGAAGAAGCCCCAGAGAGCGAGGTGAGGATGCGCAACATGTCGGTGATCGCGGTCTTGCTGGCCGCCGCAGCGTGGCTCGCGTGGGCGGCGCCCGCCAGCGCGGGCGAGTGGACGCAGGTCACGTGTACTCAGCCGAACGGCAAGCCCGCTCCCGTCGAAGGCTGGGAGTCGGTCAATGATGGCGGAAATGACAGTGGCCCGAGCGACACGTGTGAACAGTCGGGTGGCGCGTTGACGGCGTTCGATAGCTCGATCGGCGAGGAAGAAACGCCGTATGCGGGCCCGATGTGGACGTATACGGCGCCGGAAGGCTCCAAGATCGCTGGTGGTGCGCTCACGGTCTCACTGCTCACGCCGCAGGGCCAAGCGTATGTGGCGACACCGCAGAACAGCTTCACATCCGCGGCCGATGTGCTGGTCAACTGCCAGTACAACATCGCACCCTGCGCGACCAGCGGCATCACGGGCACGTGGACGATTCCCTCCACCCAAGCTGGCGGCACGCAACTGTTCATGGCGGCGTTCTGCGTCGCGCCGACCGAGGGGGCCCCCAAGTGCCCGGCGGGCTCGGGTGGGGGCGTGAACGCCGAGATCAGCCTGTATGCCGCCGACATCGAGCTGGAAAACAGCTCGACACCCGCCGGCACGGATTTCGCCGGCTCGCTCCTTGAGCCCAACGCGACCGGCACCGCGGATCTGACGTTCAGCGCGCAGGACCCCGAAGGGCCGGGCGTGTACCGGGTGATCGTCGATCTCGACGGCACGCCGGTCTATGAAGGCACGCCCGAATCCAATGGCGGGCGATGCGCGAGCATCGGCAACTATGCGAGCGGTGTCGGCGAGTTCCTCTACCCCCAGCCATGTAAGCGCGAAGTGGCCGTCGATGCGCCCGTCGACACGACGAAGCTCACCAACGGTCAGCATCAGCTGAAAGTCATCGTGCAGGACGCCGCGGGTAACTCCTCGACCGTGTACGCCGACACGATCTCGATCGACAACCCGAGCGCCGGTGGCGCAGCGGGCAGCGGGGCGGTCGCCTCCGCCATCGGCCCGGGCAGCCCCGCGGCTGACCGCGGGCCGCTGAACGGGACGAACGCCTCCGATCAGGCTACGTTGACCGCGCGCTGGAGTAGCACGGCGAAGGCGATGCGCACCAGTCGCTATGGCGCTTCCGAGGAGATCACGGGGCGGCTGACGGCTCCCGGCGGTGTGGGCATCTCGGGCGCCTCGATCGATGTGGATGAGACGCCTGCTTACGAGGGCGCTCGCACGGTGTCGCTCGCCGGGGTGCGCACCGGACCCACCGGCGAGTGGACCCTGACTCTGCCCAGGGACACGTCCTCCAGCGCGCTGCGCTTCGCTTACCGCAGCCATCAGAACGACACGATCCCAGTCGCCACGGCGACATTGACGTTGCGGGTGCACGCCGGGATCATGTTGAGGATCGCTCCGCGCAGCGCGAGCGTGGGGCGGAGGATCGTCTTCAACGGCGTGCTGGATGGTGGGCCGGTGCCGCCGGGCGGCAAGCAGCTGGTGCTGGAGGCCAGCTCGGGCGGGGAATGGATTCAGTTCGACACGGTGAGCACCAATGCCAAGGGCCGCTATCGCGCGAGCTACCGCTTCAAGTTCCCCGGCCCGGTGACGTATCGCTTCCGCGTCGTGTCCCGCTACGAAGCGGACTTCCCCTTCCTGAACGGCTCCTCGAACATCGTCGACATACACGAGCGCTGATTGGCACCCCTCGCCGTCGGGCACCCCCTGGGAAGCGCCCCGGGCCGAGGTCAGCGACTGTGCTCTTATGCATATACACGATACCAATGCTATACCGAGTTTTTAAAATACACATACAATCCTCGAGCATCAGGGCTTGCTTGGATGTCTCGAGGCGACTCTACGCGCGGCTACGCGGCCTTGCTGCGATGCTCCACGATCTGTGGCGCGGCGAGGTCGTAGACCTGCTCGACCGTTGCACGCTTGCCGAGCTTTTCGAGCTCGCGCATGAAGAAGACGTACGCCTCGCCCTTGACGTGGAGCTGGCGCTCCTGGACGCGCGTCTCACGCATGACGTTGCGGAGCATCGATCTCGTCATCGAGCGCAGCGGGAGCCACCGGCGCTGGCGCTGACCCGGGACCGCGTAGCACTCGTAGACCCTGATGCCGTTATCGTCCCTGACCCCGAGCGTGGTCCCGATCATCAGGTTGATCTGGCGAAGCAGCATGTCGCCGAGCTGCCAGTCGCCGTTGTATTTCACGTTGATGTCCCGCAGCGCGGCGTCGAGCTTGACGTTTTTGCGAAGCTCACGCATCACGTCGCCCTTCTCGAATCCCCCGGACTGCTTTTGAACCACCTCCTCGACAGCCTGTTCGATCAGCTTCTTGATGAAGATCGATCTTGTGCCTGGCACGTGGACACTCCTCCCTATATAGCTCTTAGCTTTCGCGCCCCTTTGGCGCCGTCCAGCACGTCCTGCAAGAACGCGATGTCTCCTGGAAGTTCGCTTGCCCAGTGCGTGAGCGTATCCCGATCGGCGGGGTTGAGGATCGACTCGGTGCGGAACATCCGCGCCTTGGCGAGCTGCTCGAGCGCCCGCTGAAACGTGAGGATCGCGTCGTTGGCCTGCATGTCCTTCACCCGGCGCGTGACGACGCCGTGCGGCACGGCCAACTCGCCGTCGCGGGTGCGCGTCACGGGATCGGCCTTGCCGGCCAGCAGATCGCGCTTGTAATCGTCCGGGATGCTCTCGTCCTTCAGGTTCCTGACCGCCTGGCGCGTCATGTCGCGGTCCCATTCGCGCTCGTCCGCCGCGTTGATCAGCGGCTCCCACTGCTCTTGACGCGCGCTGGCGACCTCGGCGTAGTGCGAGTCCGATACGCGAGGCGAGGGCCGCAGGACGCGCCGCTTGACCTTGTCGAGTGAAAAGACACGTTCCACCGTACGCTGGCTGACGCTCATTACGCGGGCGATCTCTCGTTGCGACCAGGCGTCGCCGTGGAGCTGGCGCAAGCGCCTGATTCCGTCGTCGCGCTCATCCGGGGTCAGCGGGTCGGCGTTCTTCGTGTTCGCGATGACCGCGAACTCCGCCGCATCCTCGCGCGTGCCCTTGCGAAGCTCGGCCTCGATCTCGCGCTTGCCGAGCCGCTGCGCCGCCGCCGTGCGGTGGAATCCGTCGGCGAGCAGACTGCCCTCGGGCGTGTCGTAGACGACGACAGGGGGCAGCTTCTCGAATGCCTCTTCGTAGCGGCGGATCGTGGCCTCGTGGTTGGAGCGGCGAATCTGAATCGTGGGGTCGATGATCAGATCGGTCAGCTTGATCTTCACGGTCTTCACGGGCCTCTCCTAGCTCCTTGCCGGTGTCTTGTCTGCTTGTCTTGTTGCTTGTTTTTTTAGGTTTGCTTTAGCTGGGTCTTGTGCGAAACCCCACAAGCGACGCGCGCGCGTCGGCTTAGTCCGTGGCGATCATACACCTTCCCGCCCGGCGCCAGCTTTGGCGTCGGATCGCGTTTGTCCGTCCAGGTCCGGCCTGTATGAGAGGGCGAGAAAGACCCCGTAGCGCGTCATCCCATCGACCGTGCCTCGCGCGCGCGTGTGACTTGGCGGTCTATTAAGGCGGTCTGCGATAAGGCGTTCTACGGTAAGGCGTTCTACGGGAGTCTCTACCGCCCCCGGTTCAGTGCGGTCCACCGCCCATCAAGGGACGATCGGAGCGACGGTGAGGTAGCGATCGAGCGAGTTGTCCTGTGCGGCTTGGCGGGTCGCCTCCTTGAGAGGGACGTGCGCTTGGCGAAGCTGGCTGACGCCCCTGGTCCCCAAAGATCAACCCTCCCCTACAGCCGCCCGGAGCCTCAAGCGAGGCTCCGGTCCGCCCACGGCCACGGGCTCCGTGGCTCACTCAAACGAGCGCCAGACCGCCCCTAGGACGCCCCGAGCCCGCTCTTGGGACGACCCCTCCGGATCCTCCTGCGGCGGGCGGGTGGGCTCTCGTCCATCCCCAAAACCACCCCAAACCCCCTGCAAACATTGAGCTTTCGCCCGGGGGTTGACGCCAGCGCGCAAGGTCGTGTAGGTTTAGGCCCAGCTGAGGCGCCCTGAGCCGAAACTCAGCGACGAGCAGGGTGTTCCAGCTCACAGCAGGTAGGGTCAATCGCAGGAGAGGAGCAGCGTCGGAGAGGGAAGCTTGCAGTCAGGGGATGCACAGCCCGGGCGCTGCGCGCCGGGCTGGGCGTTCGTGCAGAGGACGGAGCGATCGGCCGAGTGTCCGCGCCTGTCAGGAAGCACGATAGGTTGTCCCCGCGGTTGGAGACGTGTCGTCCGCTTGGGCCACAGCCCGCGCTGGTCGTCACGGGGGTGTCGCGTTCTGTCGGGTCGACTGAGCATGATCGACATGCGTTGATCGAGCTACCGGTATCCGTGACGCTTAGCGAGGAAGGTAGGCCACGCAGATGGGCAGCACCAAAAAGCGAGGCGACCACGCGTACCGTCATGCAGGCGTCGACTATGCTGTGCTCGATGCTGGCAAGCGGCTGGCCGTAAGGGCCGCGGTCGCGACCTCCGCGCATATAGAGAAGAGAGGGGGCAGCGTGAACGAGGCTTCCCGAGGAGAGTCTGCCTTCGTATTCCAGGCTGGCGATCAGACGCTCGCCCTCGTCCTCGAGGGCCTCGGAACGAAGTCGATCATTGCCCGGGCGGTCGCTGAAGAAGGTCGCAACCACTTCGATGCCGTCGCGTACGACACCGTGGCCGCCATCATCAATGACCTCTGCTGCGTCGGTGCTCGCCCGCTCGTCGTCAACGCCTACTTCGCGACCGGCAAGCCCGATTGGTTCAACCACGAGGAGTGGTACGAGCAGTTGATCGAGGGCTGGTTCAACGCATGCGTTGATGCCGGATGCACGTGGGGAGGCGGCGAGTCGCCATCTCTGCCAGATCTCGTCGATGGCGACGAGATCGAGCTCGCAGGTAGTGCGGTCGGCGTGATCCCCGACGGCCGCGAGCCCATCCTGGGACAGCACCTGACCGAGGGCGACGAGATAGTGCTCGTGGAGAGCAGCGGCTTGCACGCCAACGGCTCATCCCTTGCTCGACTGATCGCCGGAGAGCTGCAGGCGGGTTACGCGACCCCACTCCCGAGCGGAAGTCTTTTTGGAGAGGCGCTGCTGCGGCCCTCGCACATGTACACCGAGCTTGTCGATTCGATTCTCGACGCCGAGCTACCCGTGACGTACATGAGTCATCTGACTGGTCATGGATTTCTCAAGCTGATGCGGCCGGCGCATGAGTTGACCTATCGCATTACGCAGCTGCTCGGAGTGCCTGAGGTTCTGGGCTTCCTCGTCGAGAGGGCCGGGATGACGCCCAGGGTCGCGTACTCGACCTTCAATATGGGCCACGGGTTCGCGATCTACTGTGGTGAGGGATTTGGCGGGAAGGTCGTCGAATCGGCCGCCAAGAAAGGTCTTAAGGCGATCGTGGCCGGGCGCGTGGAGTCCGGCGAGCGTGCCATTGTGATCGAGCCGCTCGATATTGAGTTCAGTGGCGACGAGCTGCGGCTCGGCCCCGGCCAGTGATCGACCATTGAACGAAGGTCGAACCGCTCCCCCGGCTTGCCCGGCCGACGAGTTCCGCCAGCTCGGCCACAGTGCTGCCGGTGTGATTTTAGAGAGAGAAAGACCTCGTCGCGCGTCATCCCATCGACCGTGCCTCGCGCGCGCGCGTAACTTAAGGCGTTCTGCGGTAAGGCGTTCTACGGGAGTCTCTCCGACCGAAGGCGGCGGCGTCTACCGACCGAAGGCGGTGGCGCACCCGGGGTGGCTCGGCGCGGTATGGACGGGCTCGGTGGACTCGAAGGCGCTCGATCGCTCACCGGGTCAGCTCTTCAATTGCGCGGGCCGCACCGGCCATCTGGCGGCGATGGTCACGCCGGGCACGTACACGGATCGCTGAGTGGCGCTCGCGCAGCAGGTCGCCACTGCCCGTCACGGTCGACCAGGACGCGACCCTCGTCGAGGACCCGATCCAGCAGAAGCGGCGCCTGCGCCTCCACCCGCTCCAGGCGAGCGACGTCGACCGGACGGCCGGCGACGCGTTGCAGGCGGACGGCGAGCTCGAGCCCCGCTAAGGGACGATCGTCGTCGAGCGAGATCAGCAGGTCGAGGTCCGAGCCCGCGTCCTCCTCGCCTCGCGCCAGCGAGCCGTAGAGCACGGCAAGGCGCACGCCGTGCTCGGTGCGCAGCGCCCGGCGAAGATCAGCGACCAGCTCCTGTAGCGCTCCTATGCTGGAGAGGCTACTACGCCGCTCGATCGTCCCTCACCACCTCCGTCCTCGGGCTCGCCTCTTCCCCAAAACCCGCTTCGGCGATCCGATCGCCCCGAAGGCCCCCGTCCCGCCAGCACCCCGGGCCGCCTCTGGGCCCACGCCAAAGTCCTCAAGCCCGGATGTGTCTGTTTAAAGCCCTGGCGTGTCTTCCAAACCGGGGGAGGTCCACTCCCCTACAGCCGCCTACAGCCTCAAGCGAGGCTCGGGGCCGCCCGCCGCCACGGGCTCCGTGGGCAGGCTCGAGCGAGCGCCAAACCACCGCTCCTACAACGTCCCGAAGCGCCCCTGGGACGCCCCGAGTCGCCCCTGGGACGCCCCGAATCGCCCCTGCAACGTCCTCTCCGGATCCTCCGCCGGCGGGTGGGTGGGCTCTCATCGATCCCCAAAACCACCCCAAACCCCCCGGAAACATTGAGCTTTCGCCCAGGGCTTGACAGGAGTGTTTTGGGCGGAGTAGTCTGAGCGCCAGCTAAAGACGTACCGATCGCAACTAGTGGTCCGGGATCGTGTTTAGGCTCGTAGTAAGACAGTGGGTAGGACCGTAGGATCGTAGGGTCAACGAGGAAGCCGCCGGAGAGGGTGGCGTACGGAGAGGGAGCACCTATACGAAGCAGGGGACTAGCAAGCGACAGGCAGACGTTCGAGCCGAGACGGCTCACTCTGCGCGCTACCTCCCCCGTTCTCAACAATCTTGTCGTCAGGGCGTAGTCCGGCGCGTGGTTACGTCGCGAAGCGAGCTTTACGAAGGGCTGGGATGTTTTAAGCGGATGGTATACTTGTAAATGTCCTGCATATGGGGGGTTTTGGAAGTCTTTTACGTTGGGGCTTGACAGGAGTGTTTTGGGCGGAGTAGTCTGAGCGCCAGCTAAAGACGTACCGATCGCAACTAGCGCTTCGGGATTGTGTTTAGGCTTGTAGAAGACAGTGGGTAGGACCGCCGGATCGAAATACCGCAGGACCGCAGGACTGTAGGGTCAACAGAGGGAAGCGCCGGAGAGGGCGCGTACGGAGAGGGATCACCTATACGAAGCAGGGGATGCGCACGTGGACACGGACGGGACCGCCTCGCGGCGACGACCGGCGTGAACCTCGGTGCCACCTCGCTCTCAAAAATCTTGTCGTCAGCCGAGCTGCGTCCCGGCGTGTTGTAGGGACAGAGCGGATCGGTGGACAAGGGCCGTACCTCTTCGGAGGTGGGTCAGTAACGCAGTAAAGGCAGTACCGCAGTGAATGCAGTACCGAAGTGAGAAGTGAGAAGTACAGCAGTGAGAAGCAAAGGCAGCAGCGAAGGTAGTACCGCAGCAAGAGTAATCTGATGAGAAATAGTCAAGGTCAAGAAAGGCCCTAGAAGGACAAATCTGGGGAAACCCTCTCCTATAGTTTCTCCTAAAACAGGGCATTTCCTAATACGCTATTGATTTGACATTTTTCAAAAGGTCCGCTATATCTGGCACTTCTGTCATAGCTAC
>CAWCYP010000060.1:0-91786 GCA_963799735.1 uncultured Solirubrobacterales bacterium
GGACTGTGACTATGCCGACAACACAGTCGGTGAAACCGTCACAAAGCTCCCCGAGCGGGCCGTTCACCGCCGAGCACACGGCTTGTCGGCATAGTCGCGGTGTCGGCCTAGATCGCACTATGCCGATATCGGCATAGTGCGATGAGATCGGCTACATCCCGTTCGACCCGCAAGCCGCGAACCTGATGTTCATGCTCATCAGCCGTCGCTACGAGAAAGCGAGCATGATCGTCAGCAGCAACAAGAACTTCTCTCTCTGGGGCGAGATCTTCGGCGACGACACCGTCGCGACCGCGATGATCGACCGCCTCGTCCACCACGCCGAAATCATCAGCCTCAAGGGCGAGAGCTATCGCCTGAAGAACCACGACCTCGGCACCAGGCCCCCCCGTCAGAACCCCGATACAGCCTGACCAATCACCCGCGCCACCCCCGCCGAGGGCCGCACAGGCGCCTACAGAGCCCCTCTCCCGGCGCCCGGCCGCCGAAACCACCCCCTCGCGGCGAAGGCGCCGCCGCCAGCGCTCTGCGCTCGGCGCAACGCAGCCGTTACTGTGCCGGCATGATCCACGCGGTCCTGGAGGCGAGCGATCTGACGCTCGAGCTGCTCGTCGAGGGCTACGAGTTCCCCCAGTTCGACACCGGCCATGAGGGCAACGCGCTGCTCACCACGATCGAGCTCGACGTCCTCCCTCGCCAGGAGACGGGCAGCTTCCACTCAAGCCAGAGCCCGACCCTCTACACCCACGAGCTTCAGAGCTTCACCGAGGAGCTGCGAGTACTCGCGCACGACCAGACCGGACAGGCGACACTCGGACGCCCAGACGAGCAGTACGGCGAGACGCTCTGCCTGACCATCGAGCTCAGCGAAGACGGCAAGGGCACCATCGCGGGCTCCCTCGCCACCACCGACGCCACGAGACGGCTGAGCTTCGAGGACATCGACATCGACCAGGCGTTCGTCCACGACACGCTCGCGAGCTTCGAGGAGATCCTCGACGCCTTCCCCGTTCGCGGCGACCCCTACGCCGTCTGAACCGCAACCCGGCCGCCGAGGGACCCCCTCAACGATCACGCCCCGGTCCCAGTCGCTGCGCCTCGCCTACGGCTCAGCTACGCGACAGGGACGAGAGGGTGGGAATTTTCGGGAGTTCGCGTGAGCACGCGCACCCCTGCAAGCGGCGACACTCACCGCTACACACGCAGCCGGCGAACCCCCAGCGGGGTCAATTCTCAACCGGCGCTACAGGGTCAATTCTCAACCGGCCTTGACACAGGCCTACGATCGACCCGATCGCTGGTCTACTCGTGGGCCGATGCCATCTCGCGCACCTGAAACGACCGGTCCTGCCTGGCACGAGCTAGCAAACCTTGAGCTTGGTCCCGCTGCTCGCTTGGCATCACACCGGCGTTCACTGCGTACACGACGCTTGTGCGGACTGTCCGGCCACCCTTGTCGAACAGAGTCACGAGCCGCTGGCCGACGACCAGTCGAACCGCCGATGTCTTGAGAGGGTTGGTGCTGAGTGCCGCTATTGCTTGGCGAACCGTGCTTTCGTCCGGGTCAAACAGCGCGCTGGCGAGTGCGCCCTCCACTGCCTCAGAGGGCCGCTGCTCTATAGCCATCGCTGTGGCCTCCACAGCCAGCGTCCGGACCTGTGGCTCCTCGTCGCGGACGAGCATCAGCAGCTCCGCCTCCAAGCCCTCGCGACCGCACGCGACCAGCAGCGCGACACGCGCTGCGTGGAAGAGCTGGGGCGTGACGAACTCGAAGATCGGGGCGGCGCCCGCCTCTGGAAGCTCGCCGATGCGAGCGACGAGGTCGGACGGCAGGCCCACCTGGCGTGCGATCACGGTCAGTCCTCTGATCGCCTCGTAGCGAACGTCGGCTGGCACGCGGGCGTCCGTGGCTGCCTGCTCGAAGATCGCAAGCGCGTCGGGCAAGTCGCGGTCGGGTCGCACCGTGTAGCCAAGTGCAAGCATCGCGAAAGGCTCATAGCCCCCCATGCCGCGACTTCCGCGGCGGGCGGCATCGATGCTCTCGCGGCACTCATTGATCAGCTGCTGGATTGCGTGATCAAGTAGGGGCCCCTTCACAAGTGATGGTGCATCGCGGCCGATAAGGGCGACGGTGGCCGCCGGCGCACCAGACAGATCAACCAAGTCAGGCCGTCCAACGCGATCGACGAGTAAGCCGAGTACGCGAGCCTCTTGCATCGTCTCCGGTCGTTTCGGGCTGGCCGCAATGATCTCGAGCGCGGCGGCCTTTGGTACCCGCTCGGCCACCGCTGGCGCGAGCCCGCGCAAAAGCTGATGGTGCTGAAAGCTATTCAGGCTTCCAAACCGCTGTTGCCACACGTCAGGAATGCGCACGCACGCAAGCGCCCACAAAACAGCCACCCTCATCGCGTCGGGATGATCAGACTCGTAGAGAGGAAGCCGCTCCAGTAGCTTGATGTAGGTCTGCTCGCTGATCAGGTCCCAGAGCGCTACGGCCATCTCGATCAAGGGTCCATCGGTCCATACTTGAAGCGGCTTGCCGCGATCCAACCCAGCAATAATCTGATCGGCGGATTGTTGGTCGAAGCGGGGCTCCGCCAGTTCCGCGACGCCGTCAATCTTGCGATTCCCGGTGCTGTTGAGCGCCCAAAGAGAGACGGCAACTGCGGTCGACTGCGGCTCTGCTGAGTCATCAAGAAGAATGTGGGCAGCCAGTTGCTGACTGATTTCGCGTCGGAGCCAGATCGCGCCAGCCCACTCGGCCTGCATCAAGGCGGCGATCACATCTTCGGTTTCGCTGAATCCGCTGCCGATCGTGATCGTCCAAGGTGACTGCACGCGCTGTGCAACTTGCTCGATGAGGCTCTTGGTTGTGGCGCTCCAAGCCAGTTCCCTGATCCAGTCATAGCTCGTTAGCTCGTCTGGCTCGTACGCCCAGTCGCTGGGCCATTTCGCGCCGAGGACGTTGTAGGCCTCGGTCTTGAGCATGGTGGCGATCATGCTGCCGGGCGGAGCCCAGGCTTGCGCTCGCGCGAATAGGTCGGGAAGCATGTCGTCCCATTGATGGCCATAGGCGGCAGCAATCAGCTTGCAGCAGAGACGTGTCTGCAGCAGTGGGTCGTTCTCGATCCCCTCAATAACGCGAAGCGGCGCCACCAGGGCGCTTGGGTCCTGGCTAGTTGCCGACCAGGCGGAAAGAAACATGCCGAGCATTCCGACCTCTGACGGCCGGCCGGCAAGTTCCGCATATATGCGAATAGCTCTTTCAGGCTGCCCGTGTGTCTCAGCAGCGACAGCAGCAGCCGCCAAATCGAGCGGCTCGCGGGGCTCTGGTATCGAATCAGGATCTAGCCGACGGTTAAACGCGTCAAGAAAATGCACCAGGTCCGGCGTCGCGCGGCTGCGGAGCTGGGGCACATTCCACAGCAGCACGTCAAGCAACACTGATCTTGCGTCAGACCCGGTAGACATAAGGCCTCCGTTCTGGGCTGCTAAGAGCCAACAGGAGTACGTCGATCAGGTTGCCAAGCAAGCTTTGCCAGGCATCTTCACTGTTGGCATCAGCGAGCTTGTGGTGATAGATCCCTTTCGCTTCTTCACTGAACAGGAACCGCTCGACTTCGCTAGGAGTCAAGCGAGGGCGGTGGCGCGGAAACCACAGGACCTTCAACTCGACATCGGGATCGTCCTTTACAGCCAGTAGCTCCTCCTTGGTCCCGGGTCGCAGCTTGTCGCGGAGCAACACGATCGTGACGCTGCTCGCCCGAGCCTTCTCCACGAAGAGCTCGTTGGTGCGGGTGCCGGCGGGAGCCGTGGTAGAGGCCATCTCCTCCCAGCGCCAGACCGGAAACTGCTGCGACCAACCTCGCAATGAGAGCTGGCCGTTGAGCGACTTGACGACCAGATCTTGGACCCGATCTCGGAGTCGCATCGCCTCGTTGGCTGAGGACAGGAAGACAGGGAACGTCGAGCCCCCGGTCGTGTGGGGGCGAAGCGACCCGGTTGAGACATGGCTGGCCATAGAGTTTTGAGCGGCGTCAAGTCTCGCACGCGAGCGCACGGCGCTCCACGCCAGGGCCGAGCTGTTCGAGCAGGCCGGGAGGACAGGCGAGGCCATTTCGACGTTGGGCGACGTGATCGATCGGTTCGGACACGATCAAAACGCGGCCATCGAAGCGACGGTCGCAGACGCTCGCCCGACGCGCGAGCGGATCATGAAAAATCTGTTCGGTCGCATCGACGAGTCGTTCGGCCGCTGAGGCTAGGTTGTGTGGACTTCGCCCCTAGAAGTCAGCAGTCGAATGCGGCGACTATGCGCAATATATGTACGGGGCACGGACGGACGACGCTCGTCGTGACTCGGAGGGTTCGGCGCGGGGTGCGCGGACGTACGGACGCTGGTTTGCCGATCCGCCGCAGGAGCTAGAAGAGCGCTTCTTGGCGGCGTTCGACCGCGAGCTCGCGACCGTAGAGGCGGTTGTGGCGCGCGCGTACCGCTCAGAGCGCCGGCCACGCGAGCAGCTGCGGGCGGGCCTCGCGACGTTGCTGGACTACCTCGACCGCAAGCCGGACGCGGCGCGTGTCCTGATCGTCGAGCCGCTGCGCGCGGGCCCGAGTGTCGCCGCACGCCGCACGCAGGTCCTGGCGCAGCTGGCCGGCGTCGTGCACAAGGCCGGCGTGCGCGCGATGCGCGCGGAAGAACGAGAGCCGCCGCCGCTGACCGAGGAAGCGATCGTCAGCGCGGTGCTCGGCATGCTTCACGCCCGCGTGTCTGCGCCCGGTTGGGGGGACGCCGCTGGGCCCTCGCCGCCGCTCGTGGTACTGGTGGGCCCGCTGATGGCGCTGATCCTCGTGCCCTACGTGGGCGCGAAGACGGCGAGCAAAGAGCTGTTCGCGCCGGCGCTGCGGATGCTGGCACCGGGCGAGGCTCCGGCGAGCGTGCCGTGGGTGGAGCTGCCCGACGAGCTCGCGGACCTGCCGACACGCGTCACCAGGCTGACCGCGTCCGTGATCGCGTTCATCGGCCAGATGAACGAGCGCGGTGGCGCGCCCTCCAACCGCGACGTGTCGTGGGCGACGGGTGACACCAACGCGGGCCAGATGTCCAAGCTTCTGACGCGCCTGGAGGGATTGGGACTGATCGAGAACGCCGCCGACCACGGCAACGGGCGAGGCCGCGCCAACCAGTGGCGGCTGACCGCGCAAGGGCGAGAGCTGGCAGCGGTGATCGAAGCGCGCTCGGCGGGTGCGCGGCGGAGCGCGTGAGGCCAGCGCCGGCAGCGATCGACATGGAAACAGTGCGACGAATCCTCACGGCCACTTGCATGACGGCTCTCGTAAGCCTCGCGCTGGCGACGGGCGCGCAGGCGGGTGCGTACCACGTGTACGCGTGCCGCACGCCCTCCGGGGAAGCGGCGCCGGCGGATGGGTGGAGCAGCGAAAGCTTCGGGCCTTGGGATCGCGCGGAGAACATGTGCGGGCAGCCGGGCGGTGCGCTCGTCGCGGCGTTGGGTGACGAGACGGCACATCCCGCCGATGTCGAACCCGCGAGCTGGATCTTCAGCACCCCGGCAGACGACACGATGGTTGGGGCGACGCTGTGGCGCGCGGGGGATGCGGATGGGGGAGAGGTCGTGAATGCGACGTACGAGTTCTGGCTCGCGGGGCCGAGCGAGTTCAGCAGCTTCGATCAGTGTCCATACGAGTTCGAATGCCCGACTGGCATCGGCGATCCCGCGGCGCCACTGTCCGAAGTCAACCGCGTGCCTGTTCCTGCCGCCGATCTTGGCGCGCACCTCTATGCCTATGCCGCGTGTGGCGGAGCGCCCCACTTCGAATGCCCGGCCGGGAAGGGGGACTCCAACGGCTACGCGGCGGTCGTCTACCTGTACGCCGCGGACATCATCCTCGAACAGCCTGCGGGTCCGACGGTGAGCAATGTCGGGGGCGAGCTCGCGAGCGAACTAACGGTGTCGGGTACGAGCGATTTGATCATGAGCGCGAGCGACCCGGGCGCCGGCGTCTGGGAGGTGACGTTCGCGGTCGACGGCCGGGTCGTGCAGAGCGTCGTACCTAACGAAAACGGCGGGCGCTGCCGTAACGTCGGCCAGACGACCGACGGGCTGCCTGCGTTCTTCTACCTGCAGCCTTGTCTCGAGTCCGAGAGCGTCGACGTGCCGTTCAACACGACCGAGATCAGCAACGGCGAGCACCACCTCGTCGTGAGTGTCCTCGACCCGGCGGGCAACTCCGCGCCGGTGCTCGACAAGGAGATCGACGTGCAGAACCCTGCGCCGGCCGGCGGGGGACCGACGAGTTCCGTCAAGCCCGGCCCCGGCGCGAAGCCTGGGCCGCGGCGGCTCCCGCGGGCGCGCATCACGCTGCGCGTCGAGCCTCACGAGGTCAACCTGCGCCAGCGCATCCATTTCTCCGGGCGCCTGCTGGGCGGCCACATCCCCAAGATCGGCAAGCTGCTCCTCCTCGAAGCACGCCTGGCGAGCGGCGGTGGGACTCGTGGGCGCCATCGCAAAAGCAAGTGGTTCGGGTTCGCCGAGCCCCGCGCCGGCGCTCGAGGTCGCTACCACGGCAGCTACCGCTTCAACATGTTCATCGGCCCCGGCGATTACGAACTCCGGGTGCTCGCCAAAGCCGAAACGGGCTATCCATTCTCGGCCGGTACCTCGAACGTCGTGCGGGTGCGGGTCGTATGAGCCGGCTACGCATTCTTCACGAGACGCGGGCAACGCGTCCTCTTGAGATCATCGACAGAGCGTCTGCAGGTGTCGCGAAAGCTGTCGCGGGGCGCGTCAGGTTTCGCGTCAGGTTGGGTCCCTGTCCGACACCCTCGATTTGGCTTTGTGGAGCCAATCTTCCTACCCCAGTACCTCCCGGGGCGGAGTGGGGTTGGTAATTGACCACCCCCCTCTCAGCTTGCAGATTGATGTGGGGAGAGGGTGGTGGTCAATTACCAACAAGTGGGGAGGGGTAGGAAGAGTGGATAGAGGTGAGTGGGGAGGGTGTGGGACAGGGACAGAGAGAAAGAAGCAATGAATCAGAATAAAAATAAAAAACAACAAAAACAACAACAACAACGACACGGCTGCGGCGGTGCGATCGGCGGCGCGCGCGGCCTGCGGCATCTCGCGGGGCGGTCACGCGCGGCCTGTGGCGTCTCGCATCGCGGCGCGACGGCCTGCGGCATATCGGCGGACACGGTGCCTGCGGCGCATCGCGTGGCGCGCGTGGCGGCCGGTGGCGTCTCCTATCGCGGACACGATGGCCTACGGCTTCTCGCGTGGCGGACACGATCGCCTGCGGCGCATCGCGTGGCAAAGCCTTCCCGGGGGGTGTTCCCGTGAGCGTCCGTCTGCGCCGGGTGTCGTTCAAAACGCGTGGTCTCGCGTCTGTGTCTCGTGTGGCGCGTCGTGGCGGCCGTGCCGTCTTGCGTCGCCGTGATCCTGAAGATCTTGGGCTGGCTCGCCGAGCAGTACGGCGCCAGGGTCGACCAGCTGGAGGTGCTGATGGAGTGCGGTCCGCGGACGGTGCAGCGCATGATCGCGCGCCTTCGCGCCGCTGGGCTTGTGCGGACGGAGCGGCTGCTCGTCGGTGAGCCGGCGTGGGTGATCCCGACCGGGGCGGGGATGGCGGCATGCGCATCGGGCTTCGGCGCGTGGCATCCCCGGATTGGCTTGCTCGCGCATGTCGCCGCCACCAACGATGTGCGCCTGCATGTGCAGGGTCGCGCCCCATCGACGGAATGGATTCCCGAGCGTGTCCTTGCGCGTGATCGTCAATCGGGCGTGCACCTCCCTGATGGTGTCGCGATCACCGACGGCCGGAAGGTTGCGATCGAGGTGGAGTTGACCGTCAAGAGCCGCAGCCGTGTCACGGCGATCCTCGACGAGCTCGCGGGTCGCTTCGACGCGGTCCTGTATTTCTGCGCCGCTGGCCCGCACCGTCAGCTGAGCGAGCTGGCGGACACGGGACGCTGGCCGACGTTGGGTGTGCGCGAGCTACCCAGTCCGCAGCACAGCGGGCAGAACGGGCGGCTGCCATGAACACGACAGGTTCGTCCGCACGCGAGATCTTCGGGAGCGGCCGTAGCCGCTCGCCTCAGAACGCTGTTCCTGCTCGTGGACCCGAGCCCCTTGTCGCCGAGGCCGAAGGGGAGCGCGGAATCGTGATCGCTCACCGCCTCTCCGGAGAACGCGCGCTGCCGGTCGCTGGACGGATGGTGCTGCTCTCCCAAGCACGGCTCTGCCGTCACGTCCTCGTCTGCGGCGCCACCGGCGCGGGAAAGACCGAGACGATCATGCGGCTCGCGTGGGCGGTCGCGAAGGAGACCGACGCCCCCGTCTTCTACTTCGACGGGAAGGGCGACCGCGAGACCGCCGAACGCTTCTGTGGCCTGATGGCCGACGCGGGCCGTGAGACCCGGGTGTTCCCGAACGAACCGTTTGACGGCTGGAGGGGGGCGCCTCACGAGATCCAGGGACGGCTGATGGAGATCATCGACTACTCCACCGACGGCCCCGCGGCGTGGTATCGCGACGTTGCGAAGACCACGCTGCGCTTGGTCTGCGAGCACCCACAGGGGCCGCCCCGATCTTCCGCGGCGGTCCTCGCCCGCATGGACCATGCGCTGCTCGCCGCGGCGCACCCTGGCTCCAGTGCGGTCGCGGCGTTGAAGCCGGCGCAGGTCGAGCAGGTGCGTCTGCGCTACGAGGCGTTCTTCGGCCAGACCAGGGGCGCGCTCGACGGGGAATGGGCGTGGGAGGACACCCAGGCCGCCTACATACTCCTCGACAGCCTCGCGCTCAGGGAGGAGACGAGCGGCCTCGCGCGCTTCCTGTTCGAGGATTACGCGCACTACTTCTCAAACCCTGCCCGCAAGCCCCGCGGCCAGTTCTGCTTGCTGGTCGTGGATGAGTTCTCCGCCCTGGCGTCCCGTGCCGGGATGGCCGCCCGCGTCGAGCAGGCAAGGGGCTTCAACGCGGGCCTCGTGCTCGCCCCGCAGGTCGTCGCGGGAATGGGCGACGAGACCGAGGCGCAGCGCATCCTCGGCTCCGTCGAGACCGTGATCTGCCACCGCGTGAATACGCCCGAGGAGATCATCGCGCTCGCCGGTACCCGCCTGGGGATGGAGTACTCCACGCAGTTCGCCCGGGAGGGTGCGACCGGAGCGGGGTCCGCCCGCTCTCAGCACCAGTTCAAGGTGGACCCGAACAAGGTCCGGGCGCTCGACCCTGGGAAGGCATTTCTGATCAGCCGCGGGCGTGCGATGAAGATCGAGGTCCCCCGTGCGCCCACCGTCCGCGCCCCCCTGCCCGAGCCTGATCGCGCCGCAGTCGACGCCACGCAGCGCGGCCCGTCTGCGGTTGTCTCCCCGGACGCCGCCGCCGACTCCGCTACCTCGCCGCCGGACGTCCCGGACCTGCCTTTCTGATGGAGCTGGCGATCCCAACCAGCCGTTCGGCTAGGCGTCCTCGTCCGCAGCTTCAGGTCTCGGGGCTGCTCCTGTACTTCCTGACGGTGGCGTTGGAAGCGCCGGTGATCTTCGTGCGGCTCATGATCGTTTTCTTTGTCGTGGTGGTGCCGTCGTTGATCATCGGGCATCCGCTTTCCGTGAATCTGTGGTTCTTGATCGGGCTCGCGCCCACGTTGTGGTCGATGTTCGCGCTGATCAGCCCGGTGGGCGGCGGCTGGTGGTGGCGCCAGAACGCCGGCGGCAGGGACCAATCCGGGCGCGAGCAGCTCGCCTACGACGACGCCGTCACGCTCCTCCAGGCCCACAGCCTCAAACCCCTGTTTCTACCGGGCAGCTGGTTTGTAGTCGATGAGCATCAGCCCGACGCCGCTGTTGTCGGGGACTCGCTGATGCTCTCACGAGGACTCCTGGAACTTCGAGCTCCCGGCCGTCCTTCCCCACGAGCTGGGGCATCTCGCGAGCTTCGACGGCCGCTTCACGCTGGCGTTGAACCGCCTTGTTTTCCACCAGGCGCCGCGACCCCCCATAGACCCCGACGAACCCGAACGCCCGCGCGGAGAAGGGTTGGCGGTGGCCGAAGACATCCTTGAGCTCGCCCGAGTGCAGCACTCAACGATCGAAATCCTGACGGGCTTCGTGATCTTCATGTGGTTCGTCCACAAGCTGCTGCGCTTCGCTCGCGGCGGCTTCGCGCTCAAACTTACCGCGCCGCTCTGGGGCCGCTACTGGCGCGGTCGCGAGTACGCAGCCGACATGTACGCCGCGCAGCTCGGGCAGGCAGACGAGCTCGCCGACTTCCTGGAAACGCACGCCCTGATCAACGACTTCCCGATCCCCTTCATCTGGCTCACCCAGACTCCCCACCCACCAACAGAGCTACGCATCGACCGACTCCGCAACTACGTCCATGAACCACTCGCCGCCGCGTAGCTCCGGGGCCAGAACCCGTCAAGGTCGCCCCTTCGGGACGGCCCTTCGGGCCGGGGCTGACGGCCCTCCCTTGACTGAACCTGGCCCCTCCGCTGAAAGATCACCCATGTCGGCAGGGAGGACCCTGCCGACATCGACCACGACAAATGATTGGAGGCAGTGATGCGCTACCCCTTCTCTGCCGAGCAGCAATTCCGGCTGTTGCAGGCGGCGCTGAAGATCCAGTTGCGCAGCGAAGGCAAGCCCGAAGACCTGATCACCCTGCGCCGGCCGGACGATCTCCCCGCTCCGCCCGGCACGCCCGTGCGCCAACCCAAACGTGACCCTCTATAGGCCCGCGATAGCGGTGATCACCGAGCGCTGCGCAATGCTCCTCATCCCAAGGCAGATAGTCCTCGCCAGGCCGTGTAGCGCAGGGGTGCTGTTGGACGTGCGAGCGTCCTCCGGCGGGCGTGCTGGTCGTCCGCCAGCGCCTGTGTGGGTGCTCCACGTCTACGGACGAGTGCTCCCCCCACTGCCCCCAAGGGGGGCCGGGGCACCTCTCTGCGAGGGGG
Organism: uncultured Solirubrobacterales bacterium; assembly: GCA_963799735.1. GTDB lineage: Bacteria > Actinomycetota > Thermoleophilia > Solirubrobacterales > Solirubrobacteraceae > Palsa-744. The sequence continues at coordinate 10,972 of CAWCYP010000060.1, forward strand.
CTTCGCCCCCCCCAACGGCCGGGGACGGCCGTTGGGAGCCCCCCATGTCACCGGATTCGACGCTTACGCGTCGACACGATCACTTGCCGGAAACTATGAGAGCTGGGCTGCCCTGCTCCGCCTCTACCGGCGCCGCGGACGGGACGGCACGCAACGCCTCGCGCGCCTCAGCCGCCGTAAGCGTGCCGGAAAGGGCACTCGAGAGGCCTCCGAGGACCGACCACTGACAACGATTGGAGACAGCGATGCGGCGCAGCTTGAAAACACTCCCCACGAACCGAGTGCCATCTAAGACCCCTGTCCGTGATGGGACGCAGCGAGGCGCGCGGTCCACGTTTGGGCATCGTCTGCGGCGCCCAAACGTGGACTCCTCGTCCGTGGCGCCCGTCGTGCGGCGGGGTGGGTTTCTTGGCCGCTTGGCGCGTCGCGTCAGGAGTATCAGGCCCCCCTTGACGGCCAGTCAGCAGCTACGGTTGCTGCAGCTTGCGTTGAACGTGAAACTCAAGCGCGAAGGCAAGCCACCGGACGCGATACGGCTGACTCTGCAGGAGCCCGTTCCGCCTCGTGAAGATCCGGTGGCCTCCGCGCCAGTTTCAGACCCGGCCGCTCGCGTCGAGCAGCCGCGCGGCTAGATCCCGGTGACCTCCTCGCGGTATCGCGGCGACTCTGCCCAGTGGATCTCTAGACGATCCTCACGGCCGGGCGGCCTGACGACTATGTAGTCGATCACCGTTTCGATCAGTGTGCGCTTGTCGTTGTCGTCGAAGGTCTCCCAGTCCGCAAGTAGGCTTCGTAGCTCGTCCAGATCCACTTGGTCTGATGGGGCGATCATCGCCTGCGCGTATCCCCTTCGCGCCTCGGTGAGCTTGCTCTCGATGCTCGTGGCGCGAGCGCGACGGCGGTGTAGCTCTTCGAGGGCGATGCTTGCCATGTCGTCCTCAGCGTCTACATATGCGGTGTAGGCGCGCTTGACCTTGCGATTCGCGTCGGTCAGTTCGCCCTCCAGCTTGGAGATGTCTTCCTCGACCTCTCCGATGTTGCTCTCTGGAGCCGCGTGAGCCCACATGGTGGTTGAGTTCAGAGCGTCATCGATGTGGTGGGCTATCTCGCGCAGCGCACGATTCTCACCGATCGTGTGGCCCTCCAGGCAGCCGCTGCCGTAGACCTTGCAGGCGTAGAACCGGTATTCGTAGCGCTTGCGCTCGCCGGTGCCCTTCAGCGTCCTGTAGGTACGGTGGACCCTGGCCTTCATCGTGCCGCCGCAGGCCGAGCACTTGAGCAGGCCCGACAGGGCGTGGCGTCGCCTGTTCACGACCGCAGCAGTCCTGCGAGGCTCGCGTGTCGCCTGCGCCTGCTCCCACAGGTCTCGGGACACAATCGCCGGTTGACCCGTGGCGGGTTGCCACTGGCCCCGGGTGCGCATCATTCCGATTTGTGCCTGAGAGTTGAGGATCGCGCGGACGGTGGTTGCGGTCCAGCGGGCTCGTCCTTTGCGCGTGGGGATACCGAGGCGGTTGAGTGCTTCGGCAATCCAGGCCGTTCCGTGGTCCTCGATTGTCCACTCGATCATTTTGCGATAGGGCTCGGCCTCGGGCTCGTAAATGGCATACGGAAGGAGTTTGTCGGGACGCTCGTAGCCGTACGGCGGGAGCCCGCCGCCAGGTAGTCCCTGGGCTTCGCGCTCACGCCGTCCATTCATCAGCTTCGCCTTCATGTCGGCCTTCTGCAGCTGTGAGAACACAGCCTGAATCGATGCGAATGCCTGGTCCTTGCTCTCGCTCAATCGCGTGACGATCGGCGCGCCCTGCAAGTTCGGCCACTGCACGACGGCCTCGACGCCAGCCTTGACCATCCGATGCTGCAATAGCTCCCACTTCGAGGGTCGAGCGATGCAAGCGATCCTGCTCGCGACAAACGAGATAGGTCGGCTGCACCACGCTCAACTCTCCCAGCAACGCCTGCATCACCGGACGGCTCTCCAGGCTCAGGTCATCGCCCTCGGCCGCCGTCGTCGAAGCGAAGCCCTCGTCATAGATGCCGGGCGAGCCGTCGGGGCGCTTGGCGATCTCCCAGCCCTGCTCCTGCGTCAGCTCGGGCAGTCGGCGCACCTGGTTTGCATGGCCGAAACCCTGCTCCTGCTGCTCCTTGCTCGATACCCGCACCGATATGATTACGCGTGGCTTTGGCATTGCTTCGGTTCCCATAGTTTACTACCCCTTGACTTAAGGCTATGTACGGGAAAACCTATATGGGGGCAGAGCGCACGACGTTCATCATCGATCCCGGGGGCAAGGTCGCCGAGGTGCTGCGCAAGGTCAAGCCTGCGGAGCACGACGGGCTTGTGCTCGCGGCGCTGGAGGAGATCGGCCCGCCGGTGGTGTAGCAATCGCCTCGACCGCTCCCCGGTCCCGCGCCAGGTTCTGATCATCGGCCGCGCTCACTCCTCGATAGTCAGAAAGGAGGTTCGTCATGCCGCTGAGCGCCATCCTCGAGATGCCCGAGCACGAGCTCGACGACGACGACTGGGACGACGATGAGGAGTTCGGAACCGATGGCGAAGAAGCTCGAGCTCGACGAGCTCGACGACATCGACGAGAACGACGACGACGAGATTCTGAGCGCGGGCGAGAGTCCCCGTACGCTTGAGGTTGTGCCGGCGCTGCTCGCATCGACCTCGATCGGCGAAAGCCTCACCACGTTCCTCGACGCCGCCGGGCAGTTCTTCTCCGATCTCGCGGCCGTTCATTGGGGTGCGCTGGTGCTGGGGTTGGCCTTCTTCGGGCTCAACCTGACGCTGCGCTCGCGCGCGTACTTCAACACCCTGCGGGCCGCCTATCCGGCGGTCAGGTTCCAGTGGCGGCGGATTCGGGGCGCCTACTGGGCGGCCGTCGGCTTCAACAACGTCGTGCCGGCGCGCGGGGGCGACGTCATCAAGCTGTTCCTGACGCGCTCCTCGATCCCCGGCTCGAGCTATCCGACGGTCGCGGCGGCGTTCTTCGTCGAGGCGATCTTCGACGCCTGCGTGGGCGTGCTCGTGCTGATCTTTGCGTTCACGCAGGGCGTGTTTCCCAAGCCTCCCGACTTCTCCAAGCTCAGCTCGTTCGATATCTCCTACCTGGCCGGGCACTTCCGGTTCACGCTGTTCTTGATCACCGCGCTGGCGCTCCTCGGCCTGGTCGCGTTTGCGCTGCTGTCGGTGCGCGTGCGCGCGTTCTGGGCGCGCGTGCGCCAGGGGGTGACGATCCTGTCGGACCGTCGCCGCTACCTGCGCGAAGTCGCGGCCTGGCAGGCCGTCGCCTGGATGTGCCGCTTCACGGCGTTCTGGTTCCTGCTCGAAGCGTTCCGGGTCGGCGGCTCGGTCAAAAACGTGCTGCTCGTGTTCGCTGTGAACCAGGTGGCGGGCGCGGTCCCGCTCACTCCGGGGGGGGCGGGCGTGCAGCAGGCGCTGCTCGTCAAGGTGTTCGCCACGAGCGCCGCCGGCACGGCGGCCGTGGCGGCCTACTCGGTGGGCCAGCAGATCGCGATCGCCGCGTTCACCGCCGTCGTGGGGCTTGGCGCGGTGGTGTTCATCTTCCGGTTTCGCTCCTTCAGCGAAGTGCTGCACGCCGGTCGCGCCTCGCGCGAGGCCGAGCGCGCCGGGGCGCCACCGGTCGAGGACTACTCGCCGTACGAGGACGACCCGCCGCCGCCCGCGCCCAGGTTGCGCGCGCGCTACTGAGCTACTGAAGTCCCTCGCGCGCCTCGCGCACGAGCGTGACGGCCTCGGGGAACACCCTTGCTATCACCGTCCTGATCTGCTCCGCCTGGGCCTCGGCGTTGCCCTGCAGGTTGATGCGCTCCACGGCCGCGACGGTCATGTCGACCGCGAGCTTGATCGCGTTGTCCGCCCACGCCAGCCGTTGCTGACCGTGCATCTGCTCGGCGAACTCCGCCAGCCTGCGCTGAAGCTCCTCCGGATCGCCGAACAGGTCTCCGAGGCCGCCACTCTCCATGCGCTCATCATAGACCCGCGACCATCGTCCGGTGTGGGCCGGGGAGTGCTCGCCTCAGGGCGCCAGATATTGTGCGCGGACCGATGCCCACCTCCAGCGAGATCTCTGAGCAGCTCGCCCGCGAGTCCGAGCGTCGCGCCCGTCTGGGCGTGCCGGCCTTCGCCGGCGGCTTTCTCTACTTCCTGAGCGCGATCATCGTCACCGCGACGCTCAGCTCCGCGCCGACGGTCGGGCTGGTGCAGGGACTGGCCCCGGCGCTGTCGGGCGTAGCCAACCCGGCGGTCAGCCCGCGCGCCGGCGAGGTCAAATACATCAGCCATCACGCCCTTGCGCTGATCGCTGGCAGCGTGGTCAAGTCGCTCTCCCTCGTCGCGCTGACGCTCATACTGCTGCTGCTGCTCGACGCGACGCGCTTTCGCCGCCCGCAGACGTGGTCGGCGGCCCGCCCGCTCGTGGTCGTCGGGGGGATCGGACTGGCGGTGGTCAACGTCGTCCATCAGGTCGTCGGCGCGATCCAGGCGCACAGCTTCGCGGTCGGCCACGACTTCTCCAGCCACGCTGTCGAACAGGCGCTGACCAAGGGCGCCGTCAACGTGGGCAGCCAGTACGTTGACCTGCTCGCGGCGCTGTGCCTGACGGCCGGCATGATCGCGGTATCGGCAGGCGCCATTCGCGTCGGCCTGCTCACCCGCTGGATGGGCGTGATCGGGATTTCTCGGGCATCCTCATCTTCCTGCCGATCGGGGGCGCCACGCTTGAAATCGTGCCTGCTTTCTGGATGCTCGGGATGGGCATCCTCTATATGGGGCGCTGGCCGGGCGGCGATCCGCCCGCGTGGGCGGCCGGCGAGGCGCGCCCGTGGCCGACACAGGCCGAGCGCCGCGCCGAACGCGAAGATCGGTCCCCGGGCGGGCGCCCAACCAAGGGCAAGCCGGCCCTCGCGTCCGGGCCCGACGTGGCGCCCGAGCCAGCAGTGTCTGCGGGCGGCTCCTCGCGCAAGCGCAGGCGCAAGCGCCGTTAGGGGGCTCATGCCGCTCTGCGGGCGGTAGGGTCCAGTCATGGCGAGTGGAGGATCGGAGACGGGGGCGCCGCCGGCGCAGCCGGTGGTCGGCGAGGAGCTCGACCGCGAGCTGTCTGCGCTCTTGGATGTCGAGCGCTTCGAGCCCCCGGCGGAGTTTCGCGAGCGAGCGCTGCTGAACGATCCGGTCGTGTATGAGCAGGCGGCGCGCGACCCGCAGGCGTGGTGGGTGCAGCAGGCTCGCGAGCTGGACTGGTTCAAGCCCTGGGACACGGTGCTGGACGACTCCAACCCGCCGTTCTACAAGTGGTTCGTCGGGGGCAAGCTCAACGTCTCGTACAACTGCCTGGACCGTCACGTGGAGGCGGGCCGGGGCGAGCGCGTCGCATACCACTGGCGCGGCGAGGACGGCTCTGAGCGCGACATCACCTACGCGCAGCTGCTCGCCGAGGTCAAGCGCTTTGCCAGCGCCCTGAAGGATCTGGAGGTGCGCCCGGGCGACGTCGTCGGGATCTACCTGCCGATGATCCCCGAGGTCGTCGTGGCGATGCTTGCCTGCGCACGGATCGGCGCGCCGCACAACGTCGTCTTCGGGGGGTTCTCGGCGGAGGCGGTGCGCGAGCGCATGGAGTTCTCACAGGCGCGCGTGCTGATCACGGTCGACGGCGCCGCCCGCAAGGGCAAGACGGCGCTGGTCAAGGAGCGGGTGGATGAGGTCATGACAGACCTGCCGACGCTCTGAGAAGATCGTTGTTGTGCGCAGCAAGGGCACGCCCTGCGAGATGCAGGAGGGGCGCGACGTCTATTACGACGAGATCGTGGCGGCAGCCGACGCTGAGTGCCCCGCTGAGCCGCTTGACGCGGAGCACCCCCTGTACATCCTCTACACCTCCGGCTCGACCGCCAAGCCGAAGGGCATCCTGCACACGACCGCCGGCTATCTGACGGGAGTCTCGGCGACCCATCGCTACGTGTTCGACCTGAAGCCCGACGAGGACGTGTACTGGTGCGCGGCCGACGTCGGCTGGGTCACCGGCCACTCCTACATCGTCTACGGTCCGCTCTGTAACGGCGCCACCTCGGTGATGTGGGAGGGCTGCACCGGACTACCCCCACCGGGGCATCTGGTGGGAGCTAGTCGAGCACTACGGCGTGAGCATCCTCTATTGCGCTCCGACCGCGATCCGCGCCTGCATCAAGTGGGGGGCGCAGTGGCCGAACGAGCACGATCTGTCGTCGCTGCGGTCGTTGGGCTCGGTTGGCGAGCCGATCAACCCGAAGGCATGGCTCTGGTACCACAAGGTGATCGGTGGCGAACGCTGCCCGATCGTCGACACCTGGTGGCAGACCGAGACCGGCGCGATCATGATCACGCCGCTGCCGGGCATCACTGCCACCAAGCCCGGTTCGGCCACGCAGCCCTTCCCGGGAGTCGCCGCGGAGGTGCGCGACGAGTCCACCGGCGAGCCGATCGAGGAGGGCCAGGGCCTGCTCGTGCTCACGCACCCGTGGCCGTCGATGCTGCGCACGCTCTACCGCGAGGATGAGCGCTTCGTCGAGACTTACTTCAGCCGCTTCGGCCGCGAGACCTACCTCGTGGGCGACGCCGCCCGGCGCGACAAAGACGGCTACCTGTGGGTGATCGGGCGCATCGACGACGTCGTCAACGTCTCCGGGCACCGGCTCTCCACCGCCGAGGTCGAGTCCGCGATCGTCGCGCACCCCGATGTCGCGGAGGCCGCGGTAATCGGCCAGCACGACGAGGACACCGGTCAGGCGATCGTCGCGTTCGTCACGCTGCAGGGCGATCTCGCTGGCGACGAGCAGACGGTCGAAGGCATCCGCGAGACGGTCGCCGAGCGCATCGGCAAGTTCGCCCGCCCGCGCAGGATCATCTGGGCCGATGATCTGCCCAAGACGCGCTCGGGCAAGATCATGCGCCGGCTGCTGCGCGACATCGCCGAGGGTCGTGCCCTGGGGGACGTAACGACCCTGCGCGACCCGGCGGTCATGGCCGAGCTGGAGGAGCAAGTGAGCGAGCTGCGGGCGCAGGAAACATAAGCGCAGGAAACGAATAATTCTCTCATCGCTGAGGGAGCCTTTAGGTAACGATGAGAGAGTGCCGGCCGTGTCAGACGATTTGGCGATCGAGACGCATGGCCTGACCAAGCGCTTCGGCGAGCGGACGGCGCTCGACGGCATCGACCTACAGGTGCCGCGCGGCTGGTGCGTTTGGCTTCCTCGGCCCCAACGGCGCCGGCAAGACGACGATGATCCGCACGCTGCTCGGCCTGACCCACGCGACCGCCGGCAGCATGCACCTCCTGGGTCATCCCGTCCCTGCCGAGCGAGCGCAGGCGCTGCAGCGCGTCGGGGCGATCGTCGAGGAGCCGCGCTTTCACATGCACCTCACCGGGCGCGAGAACCTGCGCATCGTCTCCGCCGTGCGCGGAGGAGAGACGGGCGAGCGGATCGAGCCGGCGCTCACCCGTGTGGGTCTCTCCGAGCGAGCGGGCGAGAAGGTCAAGAGCTACTCGATGGGCATGCGTCAGCGGCTCGGCGTCGCGCGCTGCCTGCTGGCCGATCCGTTGCTGCTGATCCTCGACGAGCCGACCAATGGCCTCGATCCGGGCGGAATCCAGGAGTTCCGCGAAATGATTCGTGGGATGGTCGAGCAGGAGGGTCGCACGGTGTTCGTCTCCTCCCATCTTCTCGACGAGGTCGAACGGACCTGCGACGCGGCCGCGATCGTGGACCGGGGAAAGATCATCACGCAGGGCACGATCGCCGATCTGGCCGGTGGTGGCGTTGCGCGCCACGAGCTGATCTTGGGCGTGGACGATGCCGAGCGGGCGCTCGGCACGCTCGGCGCGAGCGACCTGGTCCTCGAGGCCCGATCGCTCCGACGAGGGCATCCGTGTGGTGCTCGCTGGCGAGCCCGACAGCGCGGCTCGGGTGAATGCGCTGCTCGTGAATGCCGGTGTGGGGGTCGCGCGCCTGGAGCCGGTCAGACACAGCCTCGAGCAGCGCTTCCTGGAGATCACCTCACGGCTGGACGAGGGGTCTGCGGACGGGTCCGGGGACACGAGTAGGGACGCACCCGCCGGCGCACCACACGAGGAGGTGCGCACATGACCGCGATCGCCGCGCGGATGACGGGCGCGGACTTCCTCAAGCTGCGCCGCAAGCGCTGGTTGGTCCTGCTGTCGCTCTTCTTGACGCTCGGCATCCTGCTGATCATCTATGCGGTCACGGTCATTCAGCACGCATCCAACCCAGGCTCACACGGGCCGGCCGGAGGCGCGAAGAACTTCAGCGACGGCATGCGCGTGCTCGCGCTGTTCTTCGGTCCGCTCGCCGCGATCCTGGTCGGGGTCGAGGCGGGCACCGGGGATGCCTCCGCCGGCGTCTTTCGGGATTTCGTCGTCACCGGCCGCTCGCGCCTTGCGCTGTTCGCCACGCGCGTCCCGGCCGCCCTCGCCCTGTGCTGGTTGGTGATCCTGACGGGCTTCGCGCTCCTGCTGGTCGGCAGCATCGTGTTCGCCTCGAACCTTCCGACGCCCAGCACGTCGTTGGTCCTCAACGGCCTGGGCTTCACGCTGTTGTCGACGGGCGTGCTGTGCGTGATCGCGGTGAGCTTCGCGTCGTTTACGACCTCGAGGCCCGGTGCGATCGTCACGCTGATCGCCTGGCAGGTCGTGGCGAGCCCCCTGATCGCCAGCATCAGCTCGTTGGGCAGCGCGCGCAAGGGCATCCTCAGTCAGGCGGTCCTCCACTTCAGCCCCGTCAGCGTCGAAGGCAGGCGTGGCGCGCAGGTTTCGATGTCGCAGGGCACGGCGCTGCTCGTGCTGGTCGTCTGGCTTGCGGTCTTCCTTGCGCTCGGCGCGTGGCGCACGCGCACGATGGACGCCTGAGCCGCGCTGAGACGCGGCGGCCTCTCAGACCTTGCGGTGCTCGGGCACCCAGGAACCGTCGCCCTGGCGGGCGAAGTCTTGGAATAGTTCAGGGGCCTCTTCAATCATTATCTGAGCCACTTTGTCGAAGACGAACCGCAGCTCCTCCTCGGCTCCCGGCGCGGTGCGCATCTCGATGACGTGACGCAGAGTACGGACATTTGCGGTCCAGATAATGTCGGTACTCAGACCGGTAGGCGCAAGTCGGCGCAGGGCTGAGGTGATCTCCTTCTTAATGTGGAAGGGCATGCCATCATCGTCGAGGCCGAGTGCATCTGCGGCGCTGATCTGGAAGTCCTCAAGCTGCTCCACGAGATTAAGCACTTGCTCGCGGATTGGCTCCAGTGCGGGTGGTACGCGAAAACCGATTTCGGTCAGCCTCACATAGCGCAAGCTCTCCTGGCTGAACGCCGATCCGGCGCGATGTCTGACAAGCTCATGAGTAAAAACTCTGGAACAATTCCGAATAGCAAAAGAATAGTTCGCGTGCTCCAGCACACTGCCGTGGGCCGAGCGCAGGATGTTGGCGAAGTACTCGCGCTGGTCGGTGCGAACCTTGGTCACGTTCGGGTTCAACCCCGGCTCCCAGCTGCGGTAGCACGTCCGGCCGCCGAACTCGACGAGCAGCTCACCGCCGTTGGGATCGCCGTCGGCCTCGCTCAGACGCCGCTTCAGCCACGACTCGCCGCCGACATCGCTCAGGTAGCCACGCATTCCCTCGACGTCGATCGACGGGCGGGCGATCAGGAATACTCGAGGGACGGTCTCGTGCATCGGGCCGACGATGCTAGGCGGTGCTCCGGATGGCCAGCACGCTGTTGGGTGCGACGGTGAGGCGGATTCGGCCGTGATGCGCGCTCAGTTGCGCGGTCAGCAAGCCCGCGCGCGCCGGAGTCAGCTCCTGCACGCTCACGCTGCGGGCGCCGCGCAGCACGACCGGTCGCGCGCGCGCGTGCTCGTTGTCGAGGATGAGCATGGTCTCGCCGCCGTCGCCCGCCGGTGACCTGGGCTGGCCGCCGGCTCGCCGACGCCGCTGGCCACGAGTCCGCGCACGCCTGAGAGGGTCCGCAGCGTGGCGCCGACCGGCAGCCACTGGTTGAGTGCGACGAGCGCGCTCTCGATCGGCCGCGTGAGCACGGATTCGCCGCGGACGACGAACGGGTCGTAGGGGCCACCGCTGAAGTGGAAGCGGACCTCCTGGAAACCGGTCTTCAAGGCGGTGAGCACGAAGCGCACGGCCCAGACGGCGGCCGCCGGGCTGTCCGAGATCCCGGCCACCCCGCCGCAGGAGGCGGAGTTGGCCTCGGAGATGATCGTCGGCACGTGCGCGGCGCCCGCGTCCGCGACGACCCACCGAAGGCCGCGCGGCGCGTTTGCCGCCTGCGCCGAGAGCACTCCCCCGATCGTGACCGCCTTCGGGGTGGTGCAGGCGGTGAGCGGATACAGATGCACGCCCACGGTCTGCTCATGCAGCGCGGCGATGATCTGCGGGAGCGCGTGCTGCCAGTGCGCGGGCCGCGCCAGTTCCGGCCCGATCACGGGGGCGCCGGCCACGGCCTGCGCCAGGGACGCCGCGACCTGCAGGTATGTGTTCACCGCCGCGGCTTCTTCGCCCGGCAGCGGCCTGCTCAGCGAGGCGTAGTTGGGCAGGTAGTAGAGGTCGGGCTCGTTGCCGAGCGAGAAGTCCAGGCCGTTGGTGGCCGCGCTCTGCGCGCCGGCGACCATCTGTCCCGCCCACGAGGGCTCACCGGTCTTGGCGTTCAGGCCGACGGTGAGCGGATCCCGTGTGGCGCTCAGCAGGCAGTGCAGCTGGCTCCAGAAGGCGGCGGGCAACGGGTAGAGCGTGGCCGTTTCCCAGGAAGGGGGCACACCGGAGAGCGCCCCGCTGGGCGCCGTGGAGTCCTGGCTGTCTCCGGCGAGGGCCAGCGGCGGGGATCCGAGCGCCTGCAGCTCGCTCACGAGCGCGGGCGGGGACAGGCGCCCGCGCCGAGGTCCTGGGCCATCGTCGGGTACTCGAGCGACAGGCCGACGGGGGCCATCGTGACCGGTACGCCCGCGCCGGCGAGGCTCGGCGGCAGCGTGACTTCCGCCGGGGGCGTCCTCGCGTGCCCCGGCGCGTGGCCGGAGCGCCGCTGGGGCTTTGCGGCCAGGGCGGAGCCGGCAGCTCCGCCGGTGCAGAGGAGCGACAGTCCCAGTACGAGCGCCAGCGCCCGCGGGATCGGCATGCGTCGCCCGCGCTGCATGCTCTGAACATAGCAACGCATTCGCGCGCCGCCGAATCCCGGGCGCCTGGATAAGCTGCCGTGACGATGGCCGTGAGCGTCTCCGCAATCCCCGCCGACCCCGAGGCGCAGCGGACCGCCTGGGATCTGGAGCAGCTCGTTAACGGGGAGGGACCGGAGGGGGTGGAGCGCAGGCTGGCGCAGGCGCTCACGCGCGCCGGGGCGTTCGCCGAGCGGTATGCGGGCAGGCTGGAGGCGCTCGACGGCGCGGGCCTGCGGGAGGCGATGCAGGAGCTTGCCGAGATCCAGGAGCTGGTGGGCCGCGCTGGCTTCTACGCGGCGCTCGACTTCTCCACGAACACCGCCGATCCGGCGCGCGGCGCGCTCTTGCAGCGCACGCAGGAGCGGGGGACGGAGATCGAGACGACGCTGCTGTTCTTCGAGCTCGAGTGGGCGGCGCTCAGCGACGAGCGCGTGCGCGAGCTGCTCGACGCGGACGGGCCCGGAGGCGAGGATCTCGACTTCTGCCGCCACCACCTGCGCAGCGCGCGCCGGTATCGCGATCACCTGCTGTCAGAGCCCGAGGAGAAGATCCTCGCTGAGAAGAGCCTGACGGGCGCGAGCGCGTGGTCGCGGCTGTTCGAGGAGCTGACCTCGGCGATCGAGGTCGAGCTGCCCCCCGCCGGCACCGACGAGGACGGTGGCGCGAGGGGCGAGCGCGTGGCGCTGGACGTCGCGCTCAGCCGCCTGGCGCTGCCCGACCGCGAGCTGCGGCGCAGCACCGCCGAGGCGGTGACGGCGGCACTCGAGCCCGGGCTGCGCACGCGCGCGTTCCTGTTCAACACGCTGCTGGCGGACAAGTCGACCGACGATCGCCTGCGCCATTACGAGAGCTGGCTTGCCGCGCGCAACCTGTCCAACGAAGCCAGCGACGAGTCGGTGCGGGCGCTGATCGAGGCGGTGCGCGGGCGCTATGAGATCGCGCGGCGCTGGTACCGGCTGAAGGCGCGGTTGCTGGGGGTGGAGCGGCTCGCCGACTACGACCGCATGGCGACGGTCACCGAGGACGAGGCGACGTACACGTTCGCCCAGGCGCGCGAGATCGTGCTCGACTGCTACTCCTCGTTCTCCCCCGAGCTGGGGGATCTGGCCAGGGGGTTCTTCGACGGACGCTACATCGACGCCCCCGTGCGCCCAGGCAAGCGCGGCGGGGCGTTCTGCGCCTCGGCGGTGCCCGCGGTGCACCCGTACGTGCTGCTCAACTACACCGCCCGCCGCCGCGACGTGCTGACGCTCGCGCACGAGCTCGGCCACGGCGTGCACTTCGCCCTGGCCGCCCGTCAGGGCATATTCCACCAGAGCACGCCGCTGACGCTGGCCGAGACCGCGTCGGTGTTCGCCGAGACGATCGTGTTCGGGCGGCTGCTGGCCGAGGACTCCACGCCCGCCTCCCGCCTGGCGCTGCTGGCCGAGAACGTCGAGGGTCAGGTCGCGACCGTGTTCCGCCAGGTCGCGATGAACCGGTTCGAGGACCTCGTCCACACCGCGCGCCGCGAGCAGGGCGAGCTGTCCGTGGAGCGGTTCGGCGAGCTGTGGGCGGACAGCCAGGAGGAGATGCTCGGCGACTCCGTGCAGGTCACCGATGGCTATCGCTCGTGGTGGTCCTACATCCCGCACTTCATCGGCTCGCCCGGCTATGTCTACGCCTACGCCTATGGCCAGCTGCTGGCGCTGTCGGTGTACGAGCGCTACGAGCAGCGCGGCACGGAGTTCGTGCCCCAGTACCTGGAGCTGCTGGCGGCCGGGGGCTCGAAAACCCCCGAGGAGCTCGGCCGGATCGTCGACATCGACCTCGCTGACCCGGGGTTCTGGGACGCGGGGCTGGCTCTGCTCGAGCGCCGGATGCAGGAGGCCGAGGCGGCGGCGCAGGCCGCGCTCGCCGCCTGACGGCCGGTCTCTACAGCAACCCCAGCGCCGAGCCGACCCCGTGCACGAGGTTGAACAGGGGCTGGGGCAGGATGCCGAAGAACAGGGTGGCGGCGCCGGCGAGGATCGCTACGAACGCCACCTCGGGCTGGGGGCCGGCCGCGGGGCCGGCATCGTCTCCCAGGCCGGACGCGGTCGCCGCCGCCTGCTCGTCCAGTTCCTGTGAGCCGCCAGCCAGGGTCGGCAGGGCGCCCTCGGCGAGGACCGGTCCCGGCGCGTCCTGGGGCGCCTCGCCCATCCACATCGCCGCGATCACCGGCAGGTAGTAGCCGAGCGAGATCATCGAGCCGATCACGATCACGACGCCCAGCCACGTGTAGCCGCCCGCCACGGACGCGTCGATGAGGTAGAACTTGCCCATGAACCCCGCCGTCGCGGGGATTCCCGCCAGGCCCAACATCGCCAGGGTCATCGGCCACGCCAGCTGCGGGCGCTCGCGGCCGATGCCCCGCATCGCCGCGACCGTGTCGCCGAGGTCCGTTTCGCGCTCGCGCGCGATTATCGTGGCGAACGCGGCCATGTTCATCGCCAGGTACACCGCCAGGTAGAACACGGTCGCCTGCGCGCCCAGCTTGGTGGCGACGACCACCCCGGCGAGCATGTACCCGGCCTGCGCGACCGACGAGTAGGCGAGCATCCGCTTCAGCGAGGACTGCCCGAGCGCGCCCACGTTGCCGACCACGATCGTGATCGCGGCCAGCACCGCCACCGCCGGGCCCCAGCTCGCGTGGGCTTCGATCAGCGCCACGTCGAACAGTCTGAGGAACACGCCCAGCGCTGCGACCTTCGTGGCGACCGCCATGAACGCTGTCACCGGCGTCGGCGCGCCCTCGTACACGTCGGGCGTCCACTGGTGAAACGGGGCGACCGACGCCTTGAAGCACAGGCCCGCCACGCACAGCGCGATGCCGGTCAGCGTCAGCGGGTCGGTCGCGAGGCTGCCGCTCGACAGGGCGCTCGCGATTTCGGTGAACTGCGTGGCTCCCGTCGCGCCGTATATGAGCGCCAGCCCGTACAGCAGCGTCGCCGACCCCACCGACCCTACGATCAGGTACTTCAGCCCCGACTCGAGCGAATGCTCGCGTTTCAGCTCTGTCGCGCACAGCACGTACAGCGGGATTGACAGCAGCTCCAGCCCCAGGAACAGCGCGACCGTGTTCTGCGCCGCTGCCAGCAGCGACATCCCGCCGATCGAGCTCAGCAGCAGCGCGTGCCACTCGCCGTGCGCGGCTTCGCGCGCCGCCAGCGATCTCCAGGCGAGCAGCACCGTGCAGGCGCCGCCCGCGACGAGGATCAGGTTCAGCGTCAGCGACAGAGCGTCGATGCGCAGCGCGCTCGACACGATCGACTTTTCCGCGTTCCACTGCCAGATCGTCAGACCGGCCGCGGTTCCGAGTGCGATCAGGCTCAGCGCCGGCACGAGCTGTGCGCGCGCCCAGCGCGAGCCGAGCAGGCCCACGAGCAGCACGACCACCGCGCCGCCCAGCAGGGCGATCAACGGGGACAGGGCCGCGAAGTCGACGTGCGGGCCTTTGAGGGTGGCCGTCGTTGAGTGCAGCGTGAGGGAGGAGAGGGTTTCGCTCATCGCGTGGCCCCTTCGGCGCCGGTCGCGGCGAGCGCGGCAGTACTGGCTGTGCCGGTGAAATAGTGGAGCTGGGCGTGTGGGTTGGCAGCGAGCGCCTCCGCGGAGAAGACGGCGGTCTTGATCGAGCCTTCGCTGCGTCGCAGCGCCAGCTGCGGGTAGATCGCCATGAACACGATCACCACGACCAGCGGCACCAGCACCGCGCCGTCGCGCCACGAGATCTCGCGGGAGTCCACGTCCTTGCCGACGCGGTTGTGCATCGCGCGGATGAACAGCCGCAGCGCGTACACGCTCGCCATCACCACGCCGCTGAACGCGATGATCGCGATCACCAGCTTGGCCTGGAACACGCCGAGCAGGATCAGGAACTCACCGACGAAATTGGCCGAGCCGGGCATCGCCAGCGTCGCCAGCGAGACGATCAGGAACAGCGAGGCCAGCACGGGCGCCCGGAACGCGATCCCGCCCATGTCGCGCACGTCCTCCGAGCCCCCCGCGCGCCGCGAGAGGATCGCGACGATGAACAGCAGCGCCGCGACGACCAGGCCGTGGTTGACCATCTGCAGCAGCGCGCCCTGCGCGCCCTGGGGGTTGAGCGCGAAGATCCCCAGCGTGATGAACCCGAGCTGCGCGACGGAAGAGTACCCGGCGATCAGCCGCGCGTCGGTCTGGGTGAACGCGACCGCCGACCCGTACAGGATCGAGGCGAGCGCGATGATCAGCATCAGCGTCTGGAAGTGGGCGGCGCCCTGCGGGAACAGCGGCAGCACGATCGCCAGGAATCCATACGCGCCCACCTTGGACAGCACGCCGCTGAAGACCATCAGCACCTCGATCGGCATCGCCCTGTACCCGTCGGGCATCCAGCCGTGCAGCGGAAACGCGGGCATCTTCACCAGGAATGCCGCCGCGAATCCCAAGAAGATCCACTCCTGCGAGCCCTTGCTCAGGGGCACCGCCTGCAGGGCTGACAGCACGAACGTGATGTGCCCCCCGCCCTGCTGGGCGGCCAGCACCCCGGTTGCGACCGCCGCGGCGAGCATCAGCAGCGAGCCCACGAGCGTGTATATGACGAGCTTGATCGTGGCTTTCACGCGTTCCTCGCGGGTGCCCCTGCCCCACATTCCAATCAGGAAGTAGAACGGGATCAGCATCAAATCGAAGAACGCGACGAACAGCGCCAGGTCCTGCGCGAGAAACGCCCCCAACACGGCGGACTCGGCGAGCATGAAGAAGAACCAGAACAGCCTCGGTCGCTCCCACGTGCGGAGATTGGAGGCGATCGTCGCGGCGGCGAACAGCAGCGTGGTCAGGCCGATCAGGAACACGTTCAGCCCGCTGATCCCCAGCTTGTAGTGGATGCCGAGTTCGCTGATCCACACGACGTCGGTGACGTGCTGTAGGCCGTTCGTGCCCGGCGTGTATTCGGCGATGTACCCCACCGCCAGCCCGAGCGCGCCGATCGAGCCGATCAGCGCGAGCGCGCCGGGGATGCTCCACCCGCCGGTCCTAGCATCGGCCTCGGTGGATGTTGTGGTCCAGCGGCGCTAGTGCGCCCGAGGGCGGTGCTGAGGATCGCGCCGAGCACCCCGCACGCGGCGGGCAGCCAGATCAGGATGGAAAGAGGTGGCATCAGATCCTCACGTCTGCAGCAGGAAGTAAAAGGCGACGCCCGTCACGCCGAGCACGAGCAGCGCGGCGTAGTAGCGCAGGAACCCGCTCTGGACGGCGCGCACCGCGGCCGAGCCCGCGCGCACGATCCCGGTGGAGCCGCCGATCAGCGTGTCCTGGACGAACACGCGCTCGAATGTGCCCGTCGCGAACCGCCCGGCCATGGCGGCGGGGCGCACGACGAGCGCGTCGATCAGCTCGTCGAAGTACCACTTGTGCACGAGCAGCTCATACACCGGCGCCAGCCGCTCCCTTGTCGTGACGGCGATGCTCGGCTGCTTGACCCAGATGCGCCAGGCGATCGCGATGCCACTCAGCCCCAGCACCGTGCCGAGGATCAGCCCGAACACGAGCAGCCCGTCGCGGGTGTGCGGTTCATACAACGGCGAGCTGGCGAACGTGGGGCGCAGGAAGTTGACGACCACGTCGTCGACGCCGGGGATTTGCACGAGGCCCGCCCCGACCGCGCCGATCGCCAGCACGGTCATCGCGGCCTTCATTCCCAGCGCGCGCTCTGCCACCGTGTGATGCGGTCCCGGGAATCCCACATCGGTGTCCTCGACTTCCCCGTTGGCGGGATTCGTCGGGACCTCTTTGTGGTGCAGGTGGGGTGGGTGGGCATCTAAATCAATCTCCTGCGCCTCGGCGACGGGGTCGCCGTAGAACGCTCGGAAGATCATCCGGAACGTGTAGATCGCGGTCAGGAATGCCCCGAGGTAGCCGATCACGTACAGGATCCAGTGCCAGCCGCCGCGCTCGGCGGTGACGAGCAGGATCTCGTCCTTAGAGAAGAAGCCCGAGAAGGGCGGGACGCCCGACAGGGCCAGACCGCCGATCGCAAAGCAGGCGAAGGTGAAGGGGAGCGCCTTGCGGAAGCCGCCCATCCGATCCAGTGACTGCTCGCCGCCCATCGCGCCGATGATCGAGCCCGCGCCCATGAACAGCAGCGCCTTGAAGAAGGCGTGGGTCATCAGGTGGAACATCCCCGCCGCGTACGCGCCGACGGACACGCCCATGATCATGTAGCCGATCTGGGACATCGTCGAGTAGGCGATCACCCGCTTGATGTCGGTCTGCGCGAGCGCGATCGTGCCAGCGATCAGCAGCGTGCTCGCGCCGATGACCGCGCCCGTGTCCTGCGCGGCCGGTGCCAGTTCGAACAGCACGTGCATGCGCGCGATCAGGTACACGCCTGCCGTCACCATCGTCGCCGCGTGGATCAGTGCGCTTACGGGCGTCGGGCCCTCCATCGCATCCGGGAGCCAGGTGTGCAGCGGGATCTGCGCTGACTTGGCGATCGCGCCGACGAGCAGCAGCAGGCAGCCCGCGACGATGTCCGCTTCGCCTGTGTGGAACACGTGCGGGGCAGCGGCGAACGTGCCGAGGAAGTCGAGCGTATGGGTGTGCTTGAAGATGAAGAACGTCCCCAGCACCAGCCCCGCGTCGCCGACGACATTGATCACGAACGCCTTGATCCCCGCGCGCGTGGCCGTCGTGCGCCGGTACCAGAACGAGATCAGCAGGTACGACGCCGCGCCGACGAACGCCCAGCCGACGATCAGCAGCAGGAAGTTGCCCGCGAGCACGAGCAGCAGCATCGAGAACACGAAGAAGTTGAGGTACGCGAAGTACCTGGCGAAGCCACGGTCTTCTTCGAGGTAGGAGATCGAGTACAGGTGAATCATGCTCGAGATCCCGCTGACGATCAGGATCATGAACACCGACAGCGGGTCGACCAGAATCGACACTTCCGCGTTCACGCCGACGGTGTTCGCGTAGCTCCACAGCGACGATGTCAGCTCGCGGTGGTCTGATGAGTGGCCCTGCAGCGAGATCAGCGCCCCGAGCGCGGCCACAAATGCCAAGCCGATCGCGCTCGTGCCGATCACCCCTGCGGTGTTGCCTGGCAGCTTGCGATACCCGAACGCGATGATCAGCGTCCCCAGCAGCGGAAACAGCAGCACGAGCCAGCCCCACGTCGTCGTGGCCATCAGCCTTGGAGCTCCCTCAGCTCATCCACATCGATCGGCAGTCGCCGGCGATGGATCGCCACGACCATGCCCAGGCCGATGCAGACCTCGCAGGCGGCGACCGTCATCACGATCAGCGCGAGGATCTGCCCGTCGCCGTTGCCCCACATGCGTGAGAACGCGATCAGCGCGAGGTTGGCGCCGTTGAGCATCAGCTCCAGGCACAGCAGCACCACGAGCGGGTTGCGCCGCACCATCACGCCGGCGGCGCCGAGCGCGAACACGATCGCCGAGACCGCCAGATACCAGCCGATCGTCATTTGCGCGCTCCCACGCCCTCGGCCATCGTCCCTGTCTCCCGCGGGCGCACGAGGTCGAGCGGGGTCAGCACGCGCCCGTTCATGTCTCCGTCCTCGTCGATGCCGCCGCGCCGCCGCGCGAGCACGACCGCGCCAACCGCCGCGATCAAGAGCAGGAACGACGCCGCCTCGAACACGAGCAGGAACCGGGTCAGCAGCAGCTGGCCGATGTACGCGGGGGTGCCGAACGTGCGCGGTCCCGGCGCGTAGGGGGCGCCATTGCCGTTGACGGCCTTCAGCCCCGTGCCGAGCAGCGCGATCAAGAGCTCGACGAGCAGCGCGCCGCTGAGGACCGCCGCACCCAGGCGCAGCTGCGCGCCCGCCGGGCCGCGCCCGCGCAAGAGCTCGCCGATCGGCTCCTCACGCCCGCCGACGTAGGCCACGACGAACACGTACAGCACCATCACCGCGCCCGCGTACACCACGACCTGCACGGCGGCGACGAATTCCGCGCGCAGCAGCAGGAACAATACGGCCAGCGACAGCAGGTGCCCGACGAGCGCGAGCACGGCGAAGAACGGGTCGCGCAGCACGACCACGCCGACCGCCCCCGCGATCGCGCCGAACCCGGCGATGAAGAACAGGACCGCGCTCACGGGCGGCGCGCCTCCCGGACACGGGGCCGTTGCATATGCGCGGCGACGGTGGCCATCTACTCGCCCTCATTCCTCAACGGAGTGCGCTCCAGCGGCTCGGCGAGGAGCATCTCCTTGGTGAAGATCAGATCCGTGCGGTCGTAGTCCGAGAGCTCGTAGTCGTGGCCCATCGTGATCGCGTCGAACGGGCACGCGACCTCGCAGTAGCCGCAGAAGATGCAGCGCGACAGGTTGATCTCATACACCGCCGCATACCGCTCGCCGGCGGAGACGCGGTGCTCGGGGGTGTTCTCGGCCGCGACGACCC
Source organism: uncultured Solirubrobacterales bacterium (assembly GCA_963799735.1). Lineage (GTDB taxonomy): Bacteria > Actinomycetota > Thermoleophilia > Solirubrobacterales > Solirubrobacteraceae > Palsa-744. The sequence continues at coordinate 30,631 of CAWCYP010000060.1, forward strand.
GGATGCAGTCCGCGGGACAGGCGGCGGCGCACAGCGAGCAGCCGACGCACTTCTCCAGGCCCGTGTCCTCGAACTTGTGCAGCTTATGGCGGCCCCTGAACCGCGGGTAGACGGGGGTCTTCTCCTCCGGATACTGGACCGTGACGGGCTTTTCGATCATGCGTCCGAACGTCGTCTTCAGCCCGCGCAGCGTCTCGCGGAACGTGCGCCAGGTGCCACGCGCCGCCCCCGGGGCGGGGGTGCGCTGGACCTCGATCACGTCCTCGCCGGGGCTCCAGGCCGTGACGGTCACGCCGCCGGCGAGCGCGGTGGGCGGCTGGGGGGGAGTCTCGGGCATCAGTGCGTCACCACCACGAGCACGGCCGTAACCAGCGCGTTGAGCGTCGCCAGCGGCAGCAGGACCTTCCACCCGAAGCTCATCAGCTGGTCGTAGCGCAGCCGCGGCAGGGTCGCGCGCACCCAGATGAACAGGAACGTGATCAGCGACATCTTGAACAGCACGACGAACGGATCGACCCAACCCGGGGGATGGATGCCGAACGGCATCAGCCAGCCGCCGAGGAACACGGTCGTGACGATGCCCGAGACGACGAGCACGTTCAGGTACTCGGCGAAGTAGTAGGACGCGAACCGTCCGCCGCCGAACTCGGTGTTGTAGCCGCCGACGAGCTCGGCGTCGGCCTCTGTGAGATCGAACGGCGCGCGGTTGGTCTCGGCGAAGCTCGCGGTGAGGAAGATGAGGAAGCCGAAGACCTGGGGCACGAGGAACCACATCCCTTTCTGCGCTTCTACGATTCCGGTCAGCGAGAGCGTCTGCGCGGTCATGACCACGCCGACGAGCGCGAGTGCCTGGGAGACCTCGTAGGAGATCAGCTGCGCTGCACCGCGCATCGCGCCGAGGAACGAGTACTTCGAGCCCGAGGCCCAGCCGCCGAGCATGATCCCGTAGAACGCGATCGCGCCGAACGCGAACAGGTACAGCGGCCCGATCGAGACGTCGAGCCCGTACAGCCCGACGCGCGCGCCGAAGATGTGCTGGACGTTGCCGAACGGGATGATCGCAAACGCCGCCACGGCGGTGAGGATCGAGACCACCGGCGCCAGCACGAACAGGAACCCGATCGACGTGTTCGGGCGGAACTGCTCCTTGGTGAGCAGCTTGAGGATGTCCGCGAGCGGCTGCAGCGCGCCGTACGGTCCGACGCGGTTGGGGCCGTAGCGCGACTGAAACCGCCCGAGCAGCTTGCGCTCGGCGAGCAGGACTACGGGGACGAGCTGCAGGCCGACGGCGAAGATGACGATCGCCTTCAGGACCTGGATCCACCATTCTTCGTAGAAGCCGACGGTGGCGAGGAGTGTCATGAGACGGCCACCGCCGCGTCACGTTCCTGCCAGCGCACGCCTTTGCCGCCGATCTCCTCGAGCGTCAGCCCCGCGTAGAAGGGGACGGCGTCGAACAGCTGTTGCGAGGCCATCGGTCCGGTGAGCACCTCGAGGTCGAGCCCGAGTGCGGCGGCGAGGTCGGCGATCACCTGCCATTGGTCGCGGGTCGCCCCCGGCTGCGCGACAGCGGGACGCAGTCGCTGGATGCGCCCGTCGGGGTGGACGATCGTGCCCTCCTTCTCGGCGTAGGCCTGCGCGGGGAGCACGACGTTGGCGTGCTCGCGCAGGCCGTCGGTGAGGAACGTCGCGTGTGCGACGACGGTCGAGGCGCGCTCCAGCGCCCGCTCCCACAGCTCGCTCTGGCCGGATCGCGATCGGGCAGATCGGGGCTCAGCGGGTCGGACTGGAGCAGCAGCACCGCCGCCAGCCCGCCCTCGGCCAGCCCCTGAGCGATGCCGTGTGCATCGAGGGGGTCGGCTCCGCTTGCCGTGCCGGTCACGCTCGCGTCGAGCTCGCTCAACCCCGGACCGGCGTTCGGCAGCACGCCCGCCTCGCGCAGGCCGCGGCCGTTCGTGCCAGCCGGGATTTCCAAGAGGCCCGCGCCGGGGGTGTCGGCCAGCGACAGCGCCTGCGCCAGATCGAGCAGCGCCCGGGCGGCGGCGGTGCCGTCGGGGCCGGCGGTCAGGCGCTCGTGCCACAGGATCACGACCTCCTCGCCGGCGTCGCGCAGCTGCTGAGTCAGCTCGCCGGCGCGCTCGCCGCTGAGCAGGTCTGCGGCGCTCGCCTGCACGAGCTGCATGCCGTGGCGGCGGATGCCCTTGCGCAGGCGCAGGTCGAGGATCGGCGCGTCGGCGATCGGGTCGGCGGCGAGCACGAGCACGGCGTGGGCGAACTCCAGGTCGCTCACCCGCGCCTGCAGGCGCGGGTCGTTCAGCGCGCGGTGAGCTCCAGCGGCAGCGTGCCCGCGCGGCGCGAGTCGATGTGCGGCGAGTGAAGGCCCTCGCGCATGCAGGCGCACGAGCAGGAACCCCTCCTCGTTCGTGGCCTCGCCGCCCACCAGCGCGCCGCTGCGCTCGCCGGCGCGGGACAGCCCGGCGGCGGCCTCCTCCAATGCGCGCTCCCAGGAGACGGGACGCAGCTCGCCGCCGTCACGGATCAGCGGCTCGGTCACGCGCTCAGGGCCGCCTAGCGCCGGATAGGCGAAGCGGCCGCGGTCGCACAGCCAGCCGTCGTCGACCTCGGGGTGCTCGCGGGAGAGCACGCGCAGGACGCGCTCGTCGCGGACGGTCAGCGTGACGTTGCACTGCGACGGGCACAGCGTGCAGACCGAGCCCGCGTCCTCGATGTCCCACGGGCGCGCGCGGAAGCGGTAGGGGCGCGAGGTCAGCGCGCCGACGGGGCACAGCTCGACGATGTTGCCGCTGAACGGCGCCACGTAGGGGTGGCCGTCGAACGTGGAGACATACGAATGCGCGCCGCGCTCCAGCAGCACGAGCTGGTGGTCTTCGGAGATCTCCTGGGAGAAGCGCACGCAGCGGTAGCAGAGGATGCAGCGCTCGCGGTCGATCGCGATCGTGGGGGAGAGCTCCAGCGGCTTGACGAAGTGGCGCTTGGGCTCGACGTAGCGGGAGATGCCGGGGCCCCAGCCGAAGCTGATGTCCTGCAGCGGGCACTCCCCGCCCTTGTCGCACACGGGGCAGTCCAGCGGATGGTTGATCAGCAGGAACTCGACGATCGAGCGCTGGGCGTCCTTGACCCGTTCGGACTGGGTGTGCACGACCATGCCATCCTTCACTGGCGTCGAGCAGCCGGTCTGCAGCTTTCCGATGCCCTCGATCTCGACCAGGCACATGCGGCACGCACCGACGGGGTTGCCGAGCTTGGGCTCGTAGCAGAACACCGGGATCTCGACGTCGCCATGCTTGGCGGCGTCGACCAGCATCGCGTTCTCCGGCGCCTGGACCTCGCGGCCGTCGATCGTGAGGGTGATATTTTTCTGCTCGGGCCTGGGCATCAGGCTACGGCTCCCGCGGGCTGGGGCGCGGACTCCGGCGCGGGCGCCTGGAGTCGTCGGACCTCGATGTGGGCTTCGAGCTCGGGGCGGAACTTGGCGATCATCGAGCCGATCGGCATGGCCATGGCGTCGCCCAGGACGCACAGACAATTGCCCATGATGTGCTCTTGCACGGAGGCCATGATCTCGATGTCCATCGGCGTCGCCTCGCCGCGGTCGATCCGTTCGAGCATCTTGACGGTCCAGTTCGTGCCCTCGCGGCATGGGGTGCACTTGCCGCAGGACTCGTGGCGGTAGAACTTCGCGACCTTCAGCGCGACGTCGATGATCGGCGTTGTGTCGTCGACGACGATGATCGCTCCGGAACCGAGCATCGTCCCGGCTTTGGCCAGCGAATCGAAGTCATAGGGAATGTCGAGATCCTCCCCCTTGAGCACCGGAGAGGAGGAGCCACCTGGAAACCAGCACTTCACCTCTCGGCCGTCGGGTGGCCCGCCGGCCAGGTCGTAGATGATCTCGCGCGAGGGGATGCCCAGCTCGATCTCGTAGTTGCCGGGTCGCTGGACGTGGCCGGAGACGGACACCAGCTTGGTGCCGGTCGAGGTATCGGTGCCCAGCTTGGCGTACTCGGCGCCGCTCATGCGGATGATCGCGGGCACGGTGGAGAGCGTCTCGACGTTGTTGATCAGCGTCGGTCCCTGATACAGCCCCTGGTTGGCTGGGAACGGCGGCTTCAGGCGGGGGTTGCCGCGCTTGCCCTCGAGCGAGTCCAGCAGCCCGGTCTCCTCGCCGCAGATATAGGCGCCCGCGCCACGATGCAGGACCAGGGACAACGAGTGCTCGGAGCCGAGGATGCGCTCGCCGACGTAGCCGGCCGCGCGGGCTTCAGCCAGCGCCGCGTCGAGGATGTCGGCCTGCTGGGCGTACTCGCCGCGGATGTAGATGAACGAACGACTCGCGCCCGCCGCGTAGGAGGCGATGATCAGCCCCTCGATCAGCATGTGCGGGGTCTTCTGCATAAGTTCGCGGTCCTTGAACGTGCCCGGCTCGGACTCGTCGGCGTTGCAGACGAGGTACTTGTCGATCGAGCCCGGGGCAGGAACGAGACCTTCTTGCCCATCGCGAACCCCGCGCCGCCGCGCCCGCGCAGGCCGGAGGCTTCCAGTTCCTTGAGCAGGTCCTCGGGGCTCATCTGCAACGCCTTGCGCAGCGACTCGTATCCGCCGCGGGCTTCGTAGACGCGCGAGCGTGTTCAGACCGGGCTCGTCGATGCGGTCGAACAGGAGCTTGCCGGTCATGCGGCATTCGCCCCCGTATCTGCGCAGGCACGCTTGCACCAGCTGCTTGTCGGGCGAGCACGTCCCGTCCCGCGCGCACGTCGTCCAGCAGCGCCGGCACGTCCGCGGTCGTGAGCGGGCCGACGTAGACGCCATCGACGGACGCCATCGGCGCGATGTCGCAGGCGCCGAGGCACTCGAACGCGCGCACGTTGAACTCGCATCCTCGCCCGCGGCGTCGCGAATCGCCGCGTGCAGCTCGTCGGCGCCGCGCAGCGAGCAGGAGATGTTCGTGCACACGTAGATCGCATGCCGTCCGACGGGCTCGGTCTCGAGCATGTCGTAGAACGTCGCCACGGCGTCCAGCTCCGCGGGCGTCACTTCCATCACGCACGCGACCTGCTCGATCGCCTCCGGCGAGCACCACCCGTGCACGCGCTGCGCGGCCTCGAGCGCGGGCAGCGCGGCCGAGCGCGTGTCCGGGTACAGGGCCATGTGTGCTTCGATCTCGCGGCGCAGCTCCTCCGGGACAGGAGTGCTCGCGGGGTCGGGCATCGTCGCCGGGTCCTTGTCCAGGTCCGCGGGCATGTCCCAGCCGCGGGCGCTCATCGGTCGATGCCTCCGAGGATCGGGTCGAGCATCGCGGTCGTCGCGATCATGTCGGCGATGTAGTTGCCCCGGACCATCGGTGCGAGCGCCTGGAGGTTGACGAAGCTCGGATCGCGCATGTGCACCCGCGCGGGCTTGGAGCTGCCGTCCGAGCGCACGTAGCAGCCGAGCTCGCCGCGGGGAGACTCGATCGGGTGGTACATCTCTCCGGGCGGCACGCGGAACCCCTCGGTGACGAGCTTGAAGTGGTGGATCAGCGCCTCCATCGAGGTCGCCAGCTCGTGGCGGGGGGAGCGCGACCTTGCGATCGCCGGTGATGTGCGGCCCCTCGGGCAGCCCGTCCAGCGCCTGCTCGATGATCTTCACCGACTCGTAGATCTCGGCCAGGCGCACCGCGAAGCGGTCGTAGTTGTCGCCCACCGTGCCCACCGGGATCTTGAACTCGAAGTCGCTCATAGGAGCTGTACGGCGCGGCCTTGCGCAGGTCCCAGGGGTTGCCCGCCGCGCGCAGCAGCGGTCCGGTGACGCCCAGCCCAAGCAGCGTCTGTGCGTCCAGCGGACAGGTGCCGCGCAGGCGCTGAAGCACAGATCTCGTTGGAGTTCAGGATCGCGCCGTACTCGTCGGCCCGCTCGGGCATGACCTTCAGGAACTCACGCAGCTTGCGCGCGAATCCGGCGGGGATGTCCTCGATCACGCCTCCGACCTGGAAGTAGCGCGTGTGCATGCGCGCGCCGGAGGACATCTCGAACAGGTCGAGGATCAGCTCGCGCTCGCGGAAGCAGTAGAAGAATATCGACATCGCGCCGAGGTCCAGCGCGCTCGTGCCCAGCCAGAGCAGGTGCGAGGCGATGCGGTTGAGCTCGAGATGGATCACGCGCAGGTACTGGGCGCGGGTGGGGACCTCGACCTCGAGCAGCGTCTCGACCGCGCCGATGTAGGCCATCGCGTTGAAGTAGTAGGAGGCATAGTCCATCCGCTCGACGATCGGGATCGCCTTCCAGTAGGCCTTGTCCTCGGCCGTCTTCTCGATCCCCGTGTGCACGTAGCCGACGATCGGTTTGACGTCGCGCACGACCTCCGCCCTGCGAGCGTCACCAGCAGCCGCAGGACCCCGTGCGTGGCGGGGTGGTGCGGGCCGAAGTTGAGCGTCAGCAGCTCTTCGTGGTCTCGGCGGCGCCAGCGAGTGCTCCTCGACGGGGGAGAGCGTGATCGACTGCTCGCGCCGGCGGTACTCGGACAGGGCGGCTGGTCTCGGTCGGGGCCGGGCTCACTCGCGCGTCTCCAGCCATTTGGCCTCGTCGCGCGTGAAGATGACCGGTTCGCCGCCGATCGGGAAGTCGCGCCGCTGGGGGTGGCCCTCGTAGTCCTCGGGCATCAGGATCCGGCGCAGGTCGGGATGGCCGTCGAACACGACCCCGAACATGTCGTAGACCTCGCGCTCCTGATGGTTGGCCGTCGGCCAGTCCGTCGGTGACCGACTCGACCGCGGCGCATCGACCGGGACGCGCAGCTTGACGGCGATGCGGTCGACCCTGCTCATGTCCAGCAGCTCGTAGATGGACGCCCGAGGCGCGGCTCCTCGGGGTAGTAGTCGACGCCGTGCACGCTCGCCAGGAACGTGTATCCCCGCCCGCGCAGGTTCTGGAGCACCGTGCGGATCGGGGCCGGGTCGATGACGACCGTCGCGCGGTCACCGGAAGTGGACGGTCTCGATCGCGGCCTCGCCCAGCTCGCGGGCGAGCAGCTCCAGCCCGGTGGCGTCAGGCATCTAGGGGCGTGCTCCTCGGTGCCGACGGCGTCGTAGCGCTCGCGCCAGCCCATGTCGGGGTCGTCCTGGACCAGCTTGCGCAGCTTCAGCACCCCGTGCATCAGCGCCTCCGGGCGGGGCGGGCAGCCGGGGACGTGCACGTCGATCGGCATGAACTTGTCGGCGGGCACCAGCGCGTAGTTGTTGAACACGCCCATCGAGCTGCAGCACGCGCCCATCGAGATCGCCCACTTGGGCTCGAGCATCTGGTCGTAGAGGCGGCGGATGATCGGCGCCATCTTGATCGACACGCGCCCCGCGATGATGATCAGGTCGGCCTGGCGCGGGGAGGCCCGGAACGCCTCGAAGCCGAACCGCGCGATGTCCATGCGCGGGGCAACGACATGCATGGGGGTCTCCATCGCGCAGCAGGCCAGCCCGAAACCCAGCGGGAAGAACGAGTTCGAGCGCCCCCACGCCACCGCGCTGTCGAGCGTCGTCGTCAGCACTCGCTCTTCCACGTAGCGTTCGAGCTCGGTGCCCTCCAGGTGCACCGGCCGGTTGGCGCCCTCCAGATCGCCGCCACGCAGCAGCTGGTGCGCGTTCAGGCGCTCCACGCGCAGGGGTTCGCGTTTTATCTCCACTCCAGTGCTCCCCGCCGCCACACGTAGACGAACGCGACGAACAGCAACACGACGAACGTGATCGTCTCCGCCAGCGCATATCCCCCATACGCGCGCAGCTCGATCGCGATCGGGTACAGGAAGACGACCTCGATGTCGAACAGGATGAACAGCATCGCGATCAGGTAGAAGCTGATCCCGAACCGCATCCCGCGCTTGACCTCCGAGGGCAGTCCGCACTCATACGGGTCCTGCTTGTGCGCGACCGCGCGTCTTGGCCCGATCGCTGAGTTCAGCAGGCCGAATGCGATGCCCACGCCCCCGCCGAGCAGGAGGAACACAATCGCGGGGAGATAGCTGCGCAGCACTGCGCGCTGTTATATCACCGCTTTGTGTCAGTGTGTTACATAGTGACGATCGGCTCGAAATCGATGATCCCGGCGTGACCCAGGCGGTCGTCGCGAGCGCCCTCGCGGTCGCTTTTCTGAACCTCGCTGCCGACCCTGCTCGGGGCGTGGCGCTGGTATAGACGGCGAGGCCAGCCGTGCGTTCTGGATCCTGCTGCGCGTCGGTCAGGGCTCGGCGCTCGTGCTGGCGATCATCGCGGGTTCGCTGGCCGCCGCCGGGCACTACTCGAGCGAACGACTGTTCTACCTGTATGCGCTGCTGCCGCTCGCGGTCGCGTTCGTCGCCGAGCAGCTGCGGGTCGCCTCCGCCCAGACGATCCTCGACCAGCGCGACCTCCCCGACGCCCAGGCCGTCGGCGCCCTGCCCGAGCGAGAGCAGCGCCGGGTCGTTGCCGCGATCGTGGCGCGCGAGATGGGCATCATGGCGCTGTCCGCGCTCGTCGTCGTGTTCCTCGCGCTGCGCGCCGCGGGCACGGCCCACGGGTTCTGAGGCCCGGAGGAGAGGAGATGAGGCGCGGGCTATATATTCCCGACCGCGCTATGAAGCTCCTCGCCGCCATCGCCATGCTGGTCTTCGCCGGCGTTCTCCTGGGCGCCTGCGGGTCGCAGGGCATCGACGTGCCCAAGACAAGTCCGTACTACCGCGGCGCGGTCATCTTCCTCGACCACTGCTCGGGCTGTCACACGCTGTCGGTTGTCGGTGCCGAGGGCTCGGCCACGAACATCAAGGACCGCCTCAAGACGAACGGCCCCAACTTCAACTTCCGCAAGGAGAACGTCGAACAGGTCCTGTTCGCGATCCGCAACGGCGGCTTCTCGGGCGCGATCATGCCCGAGAACATCGTTCTCGGCGACGACGCCAAGGACGTCGCCGAATTCCTCACGCACTACTCGGGCCTGCAGGCGCAGAAAGAGCCGACCACGAACATCACCCTCTCGACGAAGTAGCCGTGGGCCGGGAGGTAGGCTGCCGAGCGTGCTCGATCTGAAGCGGATCAGGCAGGACCCCGACGCGGTCAAGGCAGCTCTATCGCGGCGGGACTCCTCTTATGCTCGGGACGTCGATCGGGTTCTCGAACTCGATGAGGAATGGCGGGAGGCGACCGGCGCAGCGGAAACCACGCGTGCCAAGCAGCGCGCGCGGTCGAAGAACGTAGAGGCCGAAAGACGGACTGGCAAGAACGTCGATCGGGAGCTGGCGGAACTGAAGGAGCTGAGCGCCAAGGCTAAGGAGCTGACCGAGAAGGCGCGCGACGCGCAGGAGGAGATGCGGCAAAAGCTCACGCCGCTGCCGAACCTGCCCGATCCCAGTGCCGCGCCCGGCCCGGAGGACGAGCTCATCCGCACCGTCGGCGAGCCGCCGGCATTCGAGTTCGAGCCACGCGACCACCTGGAGCTGGCCGGGCCCGCGATCGACATGGAGCGCGCCGCGCGGCTTTCGGGAGCGCGGTTCGCCTATCTGCTCGGCGATCTCGTCATGGTCGAGCTGGCGCTCGTGCATTGGGTGCTGGAGAAGCTGCGCGGGCACGGGTTCGAGCCCGTGATCCCGCCGGTGCTCGTGCGCGAGCAGGCGCTGTATGGGACCGGGTTCCTGCCCGACACCGAGCAGCAGATCTAATGGGTTGCCCGAGGACGAGCTGTACCTCGTGGGAACATCCGAGGTTGCGCTGGCCTCGCTGCACGCCGAGGAGATCCTCGACTCGGAGGCGCTGCCGCTGCGCTACGCCGGGTTCTCCCCGTGCTTTCGCCGCGAGGCCGGAGCGGCCGGCAAGGACACGCGGGGGATCTTCGCGTGCACCAGTTCGACAAGGTGGAGATGTTCAGCTTCGTCGCCGCCGAGGACTCGCCCGCCGAGCACGAGCGCATCCTCGCGATCGAGGAGGAGATACTCACCGAGCTTCACCTGCCCTACCGCGTCGTCAACATCGCCGTCTCAGACCTCGGGGCGTCGGCCGCCAAGAAGTACGACTGCGAGGCCTACCTGCCCAGCCAGTCGCGCTACCGCGAGCTGACGTCGTGCTCAAACACCACCGACTACCAGGCGCGGCGCCTGAACATCCGCGTGCGCCGCGACAAGCGCATGGAGACCCCGCACACGCTCAACGGCACCGCCATCGCCGTCGGCCGCACGCTCGTCGCGCTGCTGGAGAACGGCCAGCAGGCCGACGCGAGCGTCGAGCTGCCCGAGGTGCTCGTGCCCTATGGCGCGCCCGCACGGCTGGCGCCTGCAGTCTGACGAGCAGAGGGGCTAGCCGACCTGGAAGACGATCGACCGCGCGCTGCCGTGCACCGGGGTGAGCGTCAGGCGGTAGCGGCCGGGGGTGAGCGTCCGTCGCGCGCTCAGACGCGCTCTGTCTCGATCCCTTGCGCCCGCGAGCGTGATCGCGTACGGCAGCGAGCATGCCAGCGCTTGCGGCCGTGCACCCGCAGGCGCTTGGCGAGCGCGACGCGCACGCGCGCGGCGGCGCTGAGTGTGAAGGCAAAGCCGACCTCGGAGACCTTCGGCCGGGCACCGTTGAGCGCCAGCAGAGCGCTCGGGGTGAGGGCGAAGGCGGTCAGCTCGATGGTGGGCCCGGCGACGGTGGAGGACGAGGAGGCGTCGTGGTGGACGAGGAGCCGCCGGGTGCGCCGTTCGTGGAGGAGACGCCGCTCGCGCCAGCGGTCGAGCCGTTGCCGCTCGAGCCGCCACCACCGGCGCCGCCGCCCGGATTCTTTTGCCACCGCTTCTTCTTCCTTCTTCTTCTTCTTTTCTTCTCGTTGTCGTTCTTCTTCGCGTTGTTTTTCTTCACGTAGCTGCTTTTCCACGTGCCGTTTTTCTTCGTTTTTCTGTTTGACTTCTTCGCTGACGGGCTCGAAGGCGGTGATCCCATTGGGGGTGCCCACCCCGGTGGGGCCGTCGTAGCCTTCCCGCGCCAGGCAGATAGCCGGTTTCGCGGAGCAGTTGGCGGCCTCCTGGAGCGTCGCTGCAGCCGGAGAGGCCGTCTTCTTCGTTGAATGGTTCCGCACATTCCCCGTTGGATCCGGAGGTGATGTCGTGAAGCGTTGATGGGTCTTCGATCTCATTTTCGTACAGGCGTCTGTGCGGGGTATTCGACGCCGTCGGCTCCCCCGGCCAGCGCGAACACCGAGGCGACGAGCGGCGAGGCGAGGCTCGTGCCGCCGATCGTGCACCAGTGGCCCTTGCGGATCGTGCCGCCTTCTTCGTATTCGCATTCCGCGGTGGAGTCGTAGACGCCACCCCGGTGTAGGGATCGGCGTCGGCGGAGACATCGGCGACGGCGCGATGTTCGCCGCATCCGACCGATTCCCAATCGGAGGTGCTCTGCTGCCAGAGCGGAGCGGCGAGCTCGACGCTGCAGCCGCCCCCGCCGGCGCCATCGCCGTTCCACACCGTCTCGCCCGCCCAAGTTCCCCCGGGACCGAGCGGGCCCTGCAGGCGGGTGCCGCCCACCGCGACCACGTGTGGCGAGGAGGCGGGATAGTCGGCGAAGCCCCGTTCCGAGCTTTCTTCGGCGTCCCAGTCCAGGTAGCCGTCGTCGCCGGCGGCGGCGGTGATCACGGTGCCGGGGTGGTTGAAGGCGCTTGCGTTGTCCTCGGCCGGCGTCTCGCCCTGCTCGGGGCCGCCCCAGGAGTTCGAGATCTCGGTGGCGCCGAGCCTGACGGCCGTTTCCTCGGCTTCTTCGAGATCGACGAACGAGGCCGAGTTGGCCTCGACGAGCACGATCTTGCAGCTCTGGCAGGTGGCGTGGGAGACCTCGATGTCGAGCGATATCTCCTCCGCCCATCCGTCGGCTTCTTCGACTTCCTTACAAGCCGCTTCCTTGGCTTCTCCTGTCCCTGTTTCGCAGATCGCTTCTTCTGCTTTTCTTGCTTCGTTGCTTCTCGGGAAAGGGCAGGTTGCCGGTTTCCCCGTTCTGGTTGACCTGCTCGAAGCATTTGTTCGCTGCCGGTGCATTCGGGCAGGCCGAAATTCTTTGTCGTAGACTTTCAGGTCGGCTTCGGCGCTGAGGTCGTTGTAGGCGTCGACGAGCGCGATCGTCTGCGGCTGGGGGCGACGGTGGTCGGCAGGTGATAGATGCTGTGCAGGTCCTGGGGTCGCAGGCCGAAGGCGCCTTCCGCGGCTTTGGCGGCCACGATCGGCCGGCTGCGCGTGATCCCCAGCGGATGGGTGTGAGCACGCGCCGCCGCCGTCTTCGGCACCAGCTCCAGCGCCAGGCAGCCGGCGTACCCGGGAGCGGGCGCCGCGCACACGTGGCGCACCGTGTAGTCGGAGGCGGGCAGCGGCGCGACGGCGCTCGCCGCCGCGACGCGTGGGGCTGGACAGCGAGCAGCAGGCCACCACGGCCGGAAGGCCAAGCACGGCGGTGGCGCGGATGCGCGTCTTCATCGTCTGTCGGATCTCCCTCTCCCCCAAGACGTCGTCGGGGAGCAGCGGCCAGCTTGAGAAATGGTAGGCGACGCAGGCGGACGAGTCGGCCGATCACGAGACCGTCACACGCCGGTCACGCCTCCTTTACGCGCTCGCGGCGCGGGCACTGCAAGATCATGGCGTCAGCTAAGGGCGCGCACTGTGATCACGGTTGGCGGCGCGCGCCACACAATGAAGCTCGGCTGACCCCGGGTCTTGCCAAGCAGGGCGCACCGAACGGGGCGGGAATGGAGTCCCGCCCCGTTCGCCATTACGCTGAAGCGCACCAATGCGCCCGTTCGGCTTCATGCTGGCCACCGAGCCGCCGCCCAAGCGGGTGGGCGTGCTCGTCGCGATCGGCGGCCGTGGCGCTGTGCACGCTGCTGCTCTATCCGCTGAAGCAGATCGCGCCCGTCGTCTCGCTGGGCGTGGTGTACCTGCTGGCGGTGCTCGTCGTCTCCGCCGTCTGGGGCGCGTGGCTGGGGATCGTCACGGCCGTGCTCAGTGCGGGGGCGTTCAACTTCTTTCACCTGCCGCCGACAGGTCAGTTCACGATCTCGAGCTCCGAGAACTGGGTCGCCCTGATCGCGTTCCTCATCGCCGCGGGGCTGGCCAGCTCTATCGCCGAGGTGACGCGCGCGCGCACGCGCGAGGCCGAGGAGCGCCGGCGCGAGGCCGATCTCGCCGCGGAGATGGCGCGGCTGCTGCTGCGCGGGAACAACCTCGCGCAGGCGCTGCCGACCGCCGCGGCCCGGCTCGCGCAGGTGCTGGGGCTGCACTCGGCCGCGATCGAGATGGAGGCGCTCGAAGGCGACGAGCGCCGGGTCGCGTTCCCGCTGCGCGAAGGCACTCGCCGGCTGGGGACGCTGCTGGTCGGGGCCGACACGCCCGAGGCGAGCCTGCGCCGGCTGCAGGAGCGCGTGGTGCCGGCGCTGGAGGCGCTGCTGAGCGCGGCGCTGGAGCGCGAGGCGCTGCTCGGCGAGGTGGTCGAGACGGCGTCGCTGCGCCGCGCCGACGTGGTCAAGACGGCGGTGCTGCGCGCGGTCTCCCACGATCTGCGCTCGCCGTTGACCGCTATCTCCGCGGCCGGCGAGGCGGTCGCCCTGCCGGGCCTGTCAGAGCACGAGCGCGAGGAGCTGGCGTCGGTGATCGAGCAGGAGACGCGCCGGCTGTCGCGGTTGGTGGAGAACCTGCTCGACCAGTCGCGCCTGGAGGCCGGGCGTGGCCGAACCGCACCGCGAGTGGACCTCGGTCGAGGAGGTGCTCGGCGCCGCCCTGGAGGAGCTCGCCCGCAAGGACGAGGATTTCACGCTCTCGATCGATCGCGAGCTGCCGCTCGTGCGCGCGGACTCGGCGCAGCTGGAGCGCGCGTTCGTGAACGTGCTCGAGAACGCCCGCCGGCACTCCGGCGGGCACCCCGTGTCGGTGCGCGCCCGCGCGGTGCGCACGCATGCCGGCGAGAACGATCGGGTGATCGTGCGCATCGTCGACCGCGGTCCCGGGATACCGCCGCTGCAGCTCGAGCGTGTGTTCGAGCCGTTCTACCGCGCCGGCACGGCCAGCGGCGGGCCATCGCGGCTCGGGCCTGGGGCTGGCGATCGCGCGCGGGTTCGTGCAGGCCAACGGGGGCAAGCTGTACGTCGAGTCGCTGCCCGGCCAGGGCGCGACGTTCGTGTTCGAGCTGCCGCTGGACCCGGTCGTCCCGGCCGGGGAGGACGCGCAGGCGCCGGTGGGGGTCGCGGGCTCGCCCCACGAGCCCGGGGCGGTGGGCGAGCGCGATGGCGGCTGACGCGCCGTCCGCGCCGCGCGTGCTGGTCGTCGACGACGAGCTGCAGATCCTGCGCGCGCTGCGCGTGGTGCTGCGCGACGCGGGGTTCGAGGTGGTCGCCGCGCAGACGGCGTCCGAGGCGCTCGATCGCGCCGCGGTGCGACCTCCGCAGGCGGCGATCGTCGATCTGGTGCTGCCCGACGGCGACGGGATCGAGGTGACGCGCAGGCTGCGCGAATGGAGCGAGATGCCGATCCTCGTGCTGTCGGCCGTCGGCGAGGAGGAGCAGAAGGTCCGCGCGCTGGAGGCGGGCGCCGACGACTACGTGACCAAGCCGTTCGGCGCGCGCGAGCTGGTGGCGCGGCTGCAGGCGGCGCTGCGCCGTACCGCGCCCGTCGAGGGCGAGCCGGCGATCGTGGTGGAGGGTCTCGAGATCGACCTGGCCGCGCGGGTCGTGCGCCGCGACTCCGAGCCCGTGCACCTGACCCCGATCGAGTTCGACCTGCTGCGCGTGCTCGCGCGCAACCGCGGCCGGCTGATGACCCATCGCGCGCTGCTGGTCGAGGTGTGGGGTCCCGGGTACGCCGATGACGTGCAGGCGCTGCGCACGCACATCGCGCGGCTGCGCGCGAAGATCGAGCCGGAGGGAGCCGGTGCCGCGCTACATCGTCACCGATCCAGGGGTCGGGTACCGCTTCGCGGGGTAGCGCTCGCGTCCTCCGGGCGCCCGTGAGCGTCACGAAATCGTTATACGCACCCGGCGGATCGTCACACGGCCGTGATGTGCGGTCGCCAATAGTGCAGGCATGGACGCAGTCAGCCATAGTGCTCGGGATCGCGATGTTCCTGATCCTGCTGGGCATCATCGAGGGAATCGACAGGATATGAGCGTCTCGCTGCCCATCGGCGCTCTGATCGCGCACATGAGCGGCGCCGACGTGTTCGGCCTGGTCGTGTCGATCCTCGTGATCGGCTACCTCTTCTACGCCCTGATCCGCGGAGAGAAGCTGTGACGTTCGCCGGCTGGCTGCTGATCGTACTGTTCGCGGTGATCCTGACCGCGCTGGCGCTGCCGCTCGGCGGCTACATGGCGAAGGTCTTCACCGGCCGGCGGGTGTTCCTCTCGCCCGTGCTCGCCGGCCCCGAGCGGTTCCTGTACGGCCTCATGCGGGTCGACCACGAGCGCGAGCAGGACTGGAAGCAGTACGCGAAAAGCCTGATCGTCTTCTCGCTCGCGGGCTGGCTGCTGCTGTACATCATCCTGCGCACCCAGAACGCCCCCTGGGTTCCGCACGCGCTCAATCCGCTCGCCTACAAATCGGGCTCGTGGAACGTGACCTTCAACACGACCTCCTCGTTCCTCACGAACACCAACTGGCAGTACTACGGCGGCGAGACGACGATGAGCTACTTCAGCCAGATGGTCGGGCTGACGGTGCAGAACTTCCTCTCGGCCGGCGTCGGCATCGTCGTCGCGGCTGCCCTGGTCCGCGGGATCATCGGCCGCACCGGCAAGGGGATCGGCAACTTCTGGCAGGACATCGTGCGCGTGGTCCTCTACATCCTCCTGCCGATCTCGATCGTGGGCGCGCTGGTCCTGGCCTCCCAGGGAGTGATCGCCAACTTCTCGACCTACCTGACCGTCCACACGATCACCGGTCTCGAACAGAAGATCGCGATGGGCCCGGTCGCCTCCCAGGAGGTGATCAAGGAGCTCGGCACCAACGGCGGCGGCTTCTTCAACGTCAACTCCGCCCACCCGTTCGAGAACCCGACCGGGTTCACCAACCTCGTCGAGATGCTGCTCGTGCTGATCATCCCGGCGGCGCTCGTGTTCATGTACGGACGTATGAGCGGCAACCGCCGCCAGGGATATGCGATCTACGGCGTGATGATGTTCATGTTCCTCGGCGCGGTGGCCGTCGCCTACATCGCCGAGGCCCACGGCTCCCCCGCCCAGCACGCGGCGGGCCTGCACACCGCGCGTGATCTCGGGCTCGGGCGGCGGCAACATGGAAGGCAAGGAGCAGCGCTTCGGGATCGCGGGCTCGGCGCTGTTCGACGTCGTCACGACCGTCACCTCCTGCGGCGCGGTCAACAGCGCGATCGAGTCGTTCACGGGCATCGGCGGCGCCGTGCCGATGGCCAACCTGTCCGCCAGCGAGGTGATCTTCGGCGGCGTCGGCACGGGCCTGTACTCGATCCTGCTGTACGTCCTGCTGGCCGTGTTCATCGGCGGGCTGATGGTCGGCCGCACGCCTGAGTGGCTGGGCAAGAAGCTCGAGGCGCGCGAGATCAAGCTCGCCGGGCTCGGCATTCTGATCACGCCGCTGGCGGCGCTGTTCTGCACGGCGATGGCGACCGCTACCACCGGCGGGCGGAAGTCGATCTCCGAAGTGGCGCTCTCCAAGGCGGGCGGCAATACGCCGCAGGGCTTCTCCGAGACCTTCTACGCCTACCTCTCCCAGGCCAACAACAACGGTTCCGCCTTCGCCGGCTACACCGGCTACATCCAGCCCAACGCCGGCAACCTCGGCGCCCACGGCGTCACGTTCGCCGACCTGCTCGGCGGCTTCGACATGATGTTCGCCCGCTACGCCCCGATCCTGTTCGCGCTCGCCGTCGCCGGCGCGCTGGCCGGCAAGCGCGTGACGCCCGCGGGCCTCGGCACGATGCGCACCGACAACCCGACGTTCGCCGTGCTGCTGTTCGGCGTGATCGTGCTCGTCGGCGCGCTGACCTTCTTCCCCGCCCTGCTGCTCGGACCGATCGTCCAGGGCCTGACCGGACACCTGTACTGAGATGAAACGCGACATCGTCAATAACTCTGGGGGAGGGCTCCCCCAGTACCCCCTCCCACTGACATGAAGAACATCGTCACATCGATCATCGGGATCATCGTGTTCACGATCCTGCTCGGGCTCGTCTACCCGCTCGCCATCTGGGGCATCAGCCAGGTCGCCTTCCCGGGCAACGCCAACGGGCAGAAGGTGTACGTGCACGGCAAGCTCGTCGGCTCGAAGATCATCGGCCAGAGCTTCAAGGTTCCCGTGCTCGAAAAGAACGGCAAGCCCAAGGAAGAAGAAGAAGAACTCGTCACCGAAGCGGATCCGCGCTACTTCCAGTCGCGCCCGTCGGCCACCGAAGGCGGCGCGTACAACGCGGCGGCGAGCACGTTCTCCAACCGGGGCCCGAACAGCGTCAAGACCAAGGAAGCGGACGAAGAAAACATCAAGGAATACCTCGAACTGAACAAGCCCGTATGACCCCGGTCTGACCGTGGCGAAGATCCCGGTCGACGCGGTCAACACCTCGGCCTCCAACCTCGACCCCGAAATCTCACAGGCCAACGCCTGGATTCAGGCTCATCGCATCGCGGCCGTGCGCCACCTCTCGCTGCGCGACGGTGGACGGGCTGATCGCCAAGTACACCGACGGCCGCGGGCTGGGCTTCAGCGGCGAACCGGGCGTCAACGTGCTCGAGCTGAACCTCGCCCTCGATCGGCTCACTGGAGGGGCCAGCAGCTGATGTCAACCGTCCCCGCCACCCACGAGCGCCAGGCGATCTCGCTGTTCCAGCGCGACATCGTCCGCCGCGCGCTGATCGACAGCCTCAAGAAGCTCGACCCGCGCGTGCAGATCCACAACCCGGTCATGTTCGTCGTGGAGATCGGCTCGCTGATCACGACCGTCGACGTGGCTGATCCAGGTCTTCGGCGGCAAGCCGCTCGGCGGCGGCCACGAGCCGGCGTGGTACACGCTGACGATCGCGATCTGGCTGTGGCTGACGGTCGTGTTCGCGAACATGGCCGAGGCGTTCGCCGAGGGCCGCGGCCGCGCGCAGGCCGACACGCTGCGGACGATGCGCAAGGAGACGGTCGCCACGATGCGCGACGGCACGACGAAGGCTGCGGCCGAGCTCGTACGGGGCGACGTCGTGGTCGTGCCCGCGGGCGAGCTGATCCCCGGCGACGGCACCGTGATCGAGGGCATCGCGACGGTGGATGAGTCGGCGATCACGGGCGAGTCCGCGCCTGTCATCCGCGAGTCCGGCGGGGATCGCAGCGCCGTCACGGGCGGCACGCGCGTGACCTCTGATGAGATCGTCGTGGAAATCACCCAGGAGCCCGGCCAGTCGTTCATGGACCGCATGATCGCGCTTGTCGAGGGAGCGCAGCGGCGCAAGACGCCGAACGAGATCGCGCTGAACATCCTGCTCGCGGCGCTGACCCTGATCTTCATGATCGTCGTGGCCACGCTGCGCCCGTTCGGGCTGTTCTCGGGCACGTCGATCTCCGAGACGACCTTGATCGCGCTGCTCGTGGCGTTGATCCCCACCACGATCGGGGCGCTGCTGAGCGCGATCGGGATCGCCGGCATGGACCGGCTCGTGCGCCGCAACGTGCTCGCGCTGTCCGGTCGCGCGGTCGAGGCCTCCGGCGACGTCGACGTGTTGCTGCTGGACAAGACCGGCACGATCACGATCGGCAACCGCCTCGCGTCGGAGTTCGTGCCGATGCCGGGCGTGCCCGAGTCCGAGCTGGCCGAGGTCGCGCAGCTGGCCTCGCTCGCGGACGAGACACCCGAGGGCCGCTCGATCGTCGTGCTGGCCAAGCAGTACGGCATCCGCGAGCACGACATGTCCACGCTGAACGCGGAGTTCGTGCCGTTCACCGCGCAGACGCGCATGAGCGGCGTGGACATCGACGGCCGCCGCCTGCGCAAGGGCGCGGGCGACGCGATCGTCGAGCTCGTCACCTCCGAAGGCGGCTCCCCGCCGCCGGAGCTTCAGACCCAGCTGGATCGGATCGGCAACGAGGGCGGCACGCCCCTGGCGGTCGCGCGCGACAACCAGGTGCTGGGCGTCGTCTACCTCAAGGACACGATCAAGGAGGGCATGGCGGCTCGCTTCGAGCAGCTGCGGGCGATGGGCATCAAAACGGTGATGGTCACCGGCGACAACCGCCTGACCGCGGCGAAGATCGCGCAGGAGTCCGGCGTCGATGACTTCCTCGCCGAAGCCACGCCCGAGCGCAAGCTGGCGCTGATCCGCGAGCAGCAGGCCGACGGGCGGCTCGTCGCGATGACCGGCGACGGCACCAACGACGCCCCCGCGCTGGCCCAGGCCGACGTCGGCGTGGCGATGAACACGGGCACCCAGGCCGCGCGCGAGGCGGGCAACATGGTCGACCTCGACTCCAACCCGACGAAGCTGATCGAGATCGTCGAGGTCGGCAAGCAGCTCTTGATCACCCGCGGCGCGCTGACCACGTTCTCGATCGCCAACGACGTCGCCAAGTACTTCGCGATCCTGCCGGCCGTGTTCGTCGCGACGTACGCGACCTCGTCTGGCGGCAAGGGGCCGCTGGCCGTGCTGAACATCATGAACCTGGGCACGCCGCAGTCGGCGATCGTCTCGGCGATCATCTTCAACGCGCTCGTCATCCCACTCCTGATCCCGCTGTCGCTGCGCGGCGTGCGCTACCGCCCGATCGGCGCGAGCGCGCTGTTGCGGCGCAACCTGTGGATCTACGGCCTGGGCGGGATCATCGCCCCGTTCATCGGCATCAAGCTCATCGACCTGATAGTCCACAACCTGCTGGGAGCCTGAACCAGCCCTCGGGGCGCCGGTGGGCGACAATGCCCGCATGGCATCACCCGACCGCGGACACCTGAAGGTATTCATCGGCATGGCCCCGGGGGTCGGCAAGACCTACCGGATGTTGCAGGAGGGGGCGGCTGAAGCCGACAGCGGGCGCGACGTGGCGATCGGCTACCTGGAGCCCCACGGGCGCGCTGAAACGCTCGCGCAGGCCGAGGGTTTGGAGATCGTCCCCCGGCGGCAGGTCGCTCTATCGCGGGACGCCGCTGCAGGAGATGGACCTGCCGGCGGTGCTGGCGCGCAAGCCGGAGCTGTGCCTGATCGACGAGCTCGCGCACACCAACGCGCCGGGGGTCGAGCACGAGAAGCGCTACGAGGACGTGCGCGACGTGATCGAATCCGGGATCGACGTGTGCTCGACCGTCAACGTCCAGCACCTGGAGAGCCTCAACGACCAGATCACCCAGCTGACGGGCGCGCGCGTGCGCGAGACGATCCCCGACGAGGTGCTCTCGATGGCCGACGAGGTCGTGCTGATCGACCTCACCCCCGAGGCGCTGATCTCACGGCTGCGCGCGGGCAAGGTGTATCCCGCCGAGCGGGTGCCGGCGGCGCTGAACAACTTCTTCAAGATCGAGAACCTCGCCGCCCTGCGTGAGACGGCGCTGCGCCAGGTGGCCGAGGACGTCGAGGTCAAGCGCCTGGTGCGCGAGGTCAGCCCGGTCGTGCGCCGCGACGAGGAGGGGCTGCTCGCGCCGGCGCAGGACGGGCCGCAGGCGATCGCCGAGCGGCTGCTCGCGCTGGTGACGCTCGAGCCGCAATCCGAGCGCGTGGTGCGGCGCGCCTGGCGCTCGGCCCAGCGGCTGGACGCCGAGCTCGACGTGCTGGTTGTGCGCCCTCCGGGGCGCGAGCCGAGCGCCGAGAGCCGCGAGCGCCTGGAGGCGCTGCGGCGGCTCACCTCGATGCTGGGGGCGCGCCTGCGCGTGGAGGAGGGAGAGGACGTCGCGAGCGTGGCGATCACGCTCGCGCGGGAGCTCGGGAGCACGTACGTGCTGATGGGCCGCCCCGCGCCGCGCCGGGGACTGCGCCGGCTGAACGATTCGCTGCTGACACGGCTGTTGCAGGGCCTGCCGGGCGTGGACATCCGCATCGTCGCCGATCCGACCAAGCGCGGGCAGGCGGGCGATGCCGAGCAGACGCGGGCGCTCGAGCGCCGGGAGCGAGCCGGTCGCCGAGCAGGCCCGGAGTAAAGGTGCGAGTAAACGGTGCAGGACACGGCGTGAGGGCGGCGTAAAGCTACTAGGATCGCGCAACCTTGCGCATTCGACCGGCTGTTCCAGGAGCGACATGAGACGAACTACGCCCGCGACCCGGCTTCCTCCGCGCTGCTCGCCACGATCGCGATCGGGCTCGCGCTGCTGGCAGGCCTGCTGATCGTCGCCGGGCGCCGCTCGGCAAGGCTCAGGCGCCGCGCGCGCACGCGGCCTCCTCGTATCTGACGGGCATCGGCGACGAGCAGGGCGAGATGTTCGGCAACCCGCTGTGGCAGCAGCTGCACACGAAGATCGTCCGCTACATCGCCCCGTGGGACGCGGTCGCGCACCCGTACTCGCTCGACAAGGCCAAGCTGTGGATCCACGAAGCCGAAGCCCACCACCAGCAGGTGCTGGTCGCGTTCTACCACTCCGAGTACACGCCCGACGCGGATGCCGAGCGTCGCCCAGTACCAGCACGACGTGCAGAAATTCGTCAAGCTGTTCCCCCACGTCCGCCAGTACCAGTCCTGGGACGAGGCCAATCGCGGCAACGAACCGCACCAGTTCTCGAGCCCCTCGGCGGTGGCCGCGGCGCAGTACTACCAGGCGCTGATCCGCGTGTGCCGGGGCTGCACCGTGATCGGGCTGGACGTGCTCGACTCCCAGGACATCGGCCCGACGCTGACCTACATCAGCGAATTCAAGCACGAGATCGGCAAGCTCGAGACGGTCATGCCGACGATCTGGGGGCTGCACAACTACTCGGACATCAACCGCCTGGAATCGTGGCGCACGCACGAACTGGTGCGCGCCCTCGGCGGGCAGGTGTGGCTGACCGAGACCGGCGGGATCGTGCAGTTCGGCGGCGCGTTCCCCAACCAGCACGGCTCGGGGCTGACGCGGGCGGCGCAAGGTGCTCAAGTACATGTTCGCCGTCGCCGGCTCGAATCCGCAGATCAGGCGCCTGTACATCTACGACTGGACGGGCGGCAACACCTCGACGCGGTTCGACGCCGGGCTGATGAACGCCCACGACCAGCCCCGTGCCGGCTACGTCGTCGTCTGCCGCGAGCTGCACGCCTCGCACTGCAGCAACGTCAGGCTGCGCGCAAGACACTGATCGGGCTAAGCCGGGAACGCGATCTGTTTCCATCCGGCCGCCCGCGCGAAGCGGGTGATTTGCGCGCGCGGACTGACAACCTGTCCGGGCTCTGGCGCTGCGCAGCAGCCGCATCGCGCACAGCGCGAGCAGGCCGCAGACCGCCGCGATCGGGGCGAGCGTCTTCAGCGGGTATCGGCTGCCGTTGTGGAGGGTCAGGTTCAGGGCGGTGTGGTCGCCGGCTTTGACGATGCTCAGCAGGCCGCTGTGGTCGATGCCGAGCACGGTCGGTCCGAGCGCCGCGAAAACACACCACCCCGCCAGAGCGAGCAGACCGGCGCCCAGCGAGCGGTTGGACAGGCGCAGGCGCGGGGTCGCCCACGCGGCCAGCACGACGCCGCCGCCCGCGGCCAGCAGGAACGGCCAGATGCCGCCCCAGCCGCGGCCGAGGCCGTAGGCGGAGGCGATCGTCGGCTGGAAGAACCCCTCGCGCAGGTAGCGCGCCCACACGACCGTCTCGGTCTCATAGCCGACGAGCGGATGGGTGATCGTCGCGATCACGGTGGTCGCGATCGAGACCCCCGCCAGCGCGACCGTCGGGCCGGGCCAGCGCTTGAGCGCGAGCGCTACCGGGAACGCCAGGAAAGGCAGCATCGTGGTCAGGAAGCGCGGGCCCATGAAGCCGCCGCCGAACGGGCAGGTAGTAGCCGGAGTTGTAGCCGACGTAACAGATGCAGATGCCGGTGATCGTCAGCGCCTCGGCGCGATTGCCGCGACGGTAGAGCAGGATCGTGCCGAGCGCTCCGAGCACCAGCACCGGAGAGATCGTCAGCAGTCCGCGCGAGTCCAGCAGCAGCGTCGCGAGCACTCTCAGGCTGGGGAGGTCGATGCCGAAGAAGCCCTGCTGCTGGCGGGGAATGCTCGAGTAGGCGAGGTGCGTCCAGGAGCCGAACGCGTAGTGGTTGTAGAGCGCCAGCGGCACGATGCCGACGATGCCCCCCGCGATGTAGGCGCCGGCGCGGCGCACGATCAGCGGCGGGGTGAGCGCGTCGCGGCGTGAGAGCAGGAACAGCCCGAGCACGACCGCGACGAAGAATGTCGGGTACTCCGAGGTGAACGCGTAGCCCATCGCCAGGCCGGCCAAGCCCAGCAGCATCGGGCTGGGCGGCCCGTCGCGCTCGCGCAGCATCAGCGCGAACGCGGCGAAGGAGAGGAACGTCGTGAACACGTGGCTGAACAGCAGCGTCGAGAGCGGCAGCACGATCGTTCCGAGCCCCAGCGCGACCGCGGCCGCCGCTCCGTAGCCGGGCTCGAAGCGGTCGGCCACGCGCCAGACGAGCAGCAACAGCAGCAGGCCCGGCAGCACGTTCGCCCACAGGCCGATCAGGTAGATCATCTCGTCGCCCGGGTGGTTCGGTGGCGCCACGTGCGAGTCTGTCCACGATTCGGCTCCGACGAGATTCAGCGCGTCGTAGAACGGCAGCGAGAACAGCGCCAGGCCGGGGGCGCGGGCGGAGTAGTAGTGGTCCTTGTAGTAGGCCTTGTCGCCCGTGTTTTCCTGATACTGGTCGATCGTGGTCTTGCCTTGGTTCAGCGACCTGATCAGGTCGTAGTGGGAGGTCTGGTTCCAGGAGAAGCTCTGGATCAGGGTCGCGTAGGAGAGCCCGACGAGCAGGATCGCGGCGAGCGCGAGGCGTTTGCGGGTGAGCATCAATCCGTTCCGTGCAGTGCAGCCGGCCCCGGCCCGATCTCATAGATCACGACCGAGCCCACCTGCCGGCGGGTGATGCCGAGGCCCGCGATCGGCTTGGCGGCGGCCGCCTGCACGTTCGGGGGCTCGGCCAGCACGTAGCCGACGATTCCCGGGAGCTTGCGGCATGCGCAGGTGCAGCACCACGGTCTTGATGCCGTAGTGGCGCAGCTTCTCGACGCTGGCCCGGTCGGGGAAGCCGTTCATGCCGCCGCGCAGGTCATCGACGGCGGGGATGTCGAAGGTGCTGTTGCCGACGGGGATCTTGTAGAAGCCGTCGGTCGAGAAGTACTGCCACACGCGGTCGGCGGCGCCGTCGGTGGGCAGGTCCAGGAGCGGCCCGGGCAGGCCGATCTCCGCGCGGCGCGGGCTGGGGCACGACGGGGTGGCCGAGGTGCCCCGCGCCTTCGCCGAGGAGGCCGATCAGCAGCACCGCCCCGAGCGATCGCGGGCAGCGCGCGCACGCGCGTCGACGCTTGCCCCAGGCGCGCGACTACGTCGCAGCAGCCACTGCGACGCCCGCGCCGGCGAGCAGCGCGTAGAACAGCGTCGCCAGCGTGAACATCCGGCCGGGCACGCGCACGCCGTCCCAGCCCGGGGCGTAGTCGTAGAGCAGGCGATACGGATAGCCCGCGCCGGTCAGCCCGAGGCCCATCGCGAGCACCGAGCACACCACGATCCCGCTCGCCAGGCCGAGGCGCAGTCGGCGCGTGTACACGGACCCGCCCACGCCGGCCAGGCCGATCAGCGCGAGCACGAGGATCAGCCCGCCGGGGAAGAACACGTCCTCGTTCTTGGAGTGCACCTTCGCGCGCATCCGCGAGGTGACGCCGCCCCACACCCGGTTCTCCGAGGAGGCCGACAGCAGCGCGGCCGGCCCGGAGGAGTAGGTCTCGACTTCCTTGAGCGTGCGCTTCGCCGTCGGGTACTCGCTGGCGACCTTCAGGTAGGGACGCGCCTGATAGACGGTGACGGCGCCGAGCACGGCGATGCCGATCAGCGTGACGGCGAGCAGCCGCCGGGGCGGCGCGGGGCGCCCGGCATGCCACCAGTACACGAGCACGATCACCGCCAGCACGAGCAGCAGGTAGCAGTACTGCAGCCCGAGCGTGAAGCCGAGGCTGACCTGCCAGGCCGAGACCAGCCAGCCGGCGAGCACGAGCCCGCGCGAGCCGCGCCGGTAGCCGCGCAGCAGCAGGAACAGCGCCAGCGCGATGCCGCCGGAGGAGATCACGTGCAGATGGCCGGCCTCGGTCACGCGGTAGGGGGCGTAGGCGAAGGCGACGCCCGCGGCGCCGGCGGCGAGCCGGCGAAGGCCGAGCTCGCGCGCGAGCAGGTAGGCGCCGACGAAGCACAGCGACCACGCGAACAGGAACAGCAGGTTGTAGCGGACCAGCGCGGCGACGGTGCCCGAGCCGAAGAATGCCGCGGGGCCGTAGCCGAGCAGGGAGTCCGAGAAGGCGAGGCTGAGCGGGTGGGGGTAGAAGGCGTTGGAGTCGAACAGGTGCAGCGGGTCGTGCAGCATCGCGTGCCCGACCCAGGCGATCTGCCAGGCGGTGCGGACCGGGTCGCCGAGGTCCGGGGCGATGCGGCTGGGCATGTGCAGGACCAGCGGCCAGCTCGTGAGGATCGCGAGGAGAACGCCGGCGAGCACGACCCACAGGAGCTCGGCGCGCCCCAGCGCGGGGGAGGCAGGCCAGCGAATCTCGCGCCGCTCGACGGGAGGGGTCGAGCGGCCTGTCCCATGAGCGTGCTCGCGCATCGGTCGGGGCAGCAGGTACGGGAGCCGTGCCGGTGCCACGCGCAGACCGGGGATATGTCCTATGCGGCGCACCACCGACGTCTGTCTTCCGCCGTTCGGGATGTCGATCTACGTCACACTTGGCTCATGCGGGTCCTCGTCGTCGGAGCCGGCGGCGTGGGGGCGGCGTTCGCCGCGATCGCCCAGCGCCGGGCGCGTTCGAGCGGGTCGTGCTGGCCGACGTCTCGCCCGAGCGCGCGCACGCGGTGGTCGCCCGCCTGGGCGAGCCCGACCGCTTCGCGGCCGAGCGCGTCGACGCCTCCGACCGCGGCGAGCTGCGCGAGCTGATCGGCCGCGTCAGGCCCGACGCGGTGCTGAACGCGTGCGACCCGCGCTTCAACGAGCCGATCTTCGGTGCCGCTTCGACGCGCGGTCACCTACCTCGACATGGCGATGACGCTCTCGACGCCCCATCCGCAGCGCCCGTACGAGCTGCCGGGGACGATGCTCGGCGAGCATCAGCTGGCGCGCAACGAGCAGTGGGAGCAGGCGGGGCTGCTCGCGCTGGTCGGGATCGGCGTGGAGCCGGGCCTGTCGGACGTGTTCGCCGCCTACGCGGCCGACGAGCTGTTCTCGAGGTGCGCGAAGTGGGGGTGCGCGACGGCGCGGACCTCGTCGTGGAGGGCTATGACTTCGCGCCGACGTTCTCGATCTGGACGACGATCGAGGAGTGCCTGAACCCGCCGCTGATCTGGGAGCGCGAGCGCGGCTTCTACACGACCGCGCCGTTCTCCGAGCCCGAGGTGTTCGAGTTCCCGGAGGGGATCGGCCCGGTCGAGTGCGTGAACGTCGAGCACGAGGAGGTCGTGCTGATCCCCCGCTGGGTGCAGTGCGAGCGCGTCACGTTCAAGTACGGGCTCGGCCAGGAGTTCATCGAGGTGCTCCGCACGCTGCACAAGCTGGGCCTGGACTCGACCGAGCCGGTGAGGTGCGCGGGCAGCAGGTGGCGCCGCGCGACGTGGTCGCGGCCGCGCTGCCCGACCCGGCGACGCTCGGCGAGCGCATGACCGGGCGCACGTGCGCCGGCACGTGGGTCACGGGGACCGGCACCGACGGCGGCCGCGCTCGACCTACCTCTACCACGTGGTCGACAACGAGACACGATGCGCGAGTACGGCAGCCAGGCGGTGGTGTGGCAGACGGCGATCAACCCGGTGGTCGCGCTGGAGCTGCTGAACGAGGGGACGTGGAAGGGCACGGGCGTGCTCGGCCCGGAGGCGTTCCCGCCGAAGCCGTTCCTCGAGCGGCTCGCGGAGCTGGGCTCACCGCACGGGGAGATGGAGCTCGAGCTAGAAGTCCACCCGCGCCGGCGCGGGCTCGGTCGGCGGCGGCTGCTCGAGCAGGCCCGGGCGGCGCCGTTTCGGTCTTGCGCGAGAAGTACTCGCGGAAGAAGGGTCGCGAGACGAGCATGACGACGGCGCCGAGGATCATGCCGCCGATGCCGAACCACAGCGGCAGCGTGATGCCGAGGATCGGCTTGGAGGAGACGTTTTCCGCGTGGCCGTAGTAGATCGCCGCCTTGACCCCGATCCCGAACAGCATCAGGCCGCCGATCAGCGGGCCGAGGCCGAGCAGCAGGAAGTTGCGCGCGCTTTCCATCAGGTCGCGGCGGTAGTACAAGCCGCAGGCGACGCCGGTGAAGCCGTAGTAGAAGCAGATCGGGAAGCCGATCGCGGTGAGCGAGTCTTCGAGCACGCTTGCAGGAGAGCAGCAGCAGGGCGACCGTGATGACGATCGAGAGCAGCGCCGAAGCCGAGCGTCGAGACGGTCGGGGTCAGGTAGCGTTTGTGGACGCGCGAGAGCAGGGCTGGTGACCGCTTTCCAGTGCGCCATCGACAGCGTCGTGCGGGCGGTCGGCAGGATCGTCGTCTGCGTCGAGGCCGACGCCGAGGTGAGCACCGCGATGATCAGCAGCTTGTCCAGGCCGCTCGCCGAGCACGCCGCCTCCGAGCGCGTTGAGGACGTCTTCCTGGTTTTCTTCGTTGGTCAGGAAGCCGGTCGCCGTGGAAGGACTGGGCGGCCGCGCGGTGACGACGACGTAGATCAGCACGAGCAGGATCGTCGAGATGACCGCGGCCTTGCCCGGGCCCTCGGCCGGGTCCTCGGACTCCTCGTTGACCGCCACCCCGGAGTCCCAGCCCCAGTAGATGAAGACCGCGAGCAGCAGCGCGACGACCAGGTCGCCGAAGTTCATCGCGAACGGGTTGATCCAGGCGAGCGACGGCTTGATCGAGCCGCTCGGCGGGTGGCTGCCGTAGACCTTGACGAACGCGACCACCGCGAACAGCCCGAGGATGAAGACCTCGGCGCCGAGCAGCACCTGCTGGATGCGCGCGGAGAGCTCGATGCCGCGATAGCAGATCCAGGTCATCAGCGCGATCCACAGGACCGCGGCGACGATGATCGCCGCTTTGGAGTTGCCGAGTTCGGTGAAGCCGAAGAGCTTGAAGGTGTAGATCGCCGCGATCTCCGACAGCGAGGCCATCACGATCACGTCGGCGAGGAAGATCGCCCAGCCGTTCAGCCAGCCCGTCATCGGGCCGAACGCGCGCGTGATCCACGCGAACGTCGTGCCGGCGTCGGGGTCGGCGCGGTTGAAGTATTTGTAGGCCGAGGCGACGAGCAGCATCGGGATGAACGCCACGAGCATCACCGCCGGGGCGTGCACGCCGACGCCCTTGACCGCGACGATGAATCCGAGCGTCGCCGCCAGCGAGTAGGCGGGCGCCGTCGAGGCGACGCCGATGACGATGTTCGAGAGGTAGCCGATCGCGCCCTTCTTCAGGCCCTTGTCCTCGACCTCGGAAGATGCCGGGGCTCCGGATACGGCGACGCTGTCGGTGGCCATCCCTGCTCCTCTCTCTGTCCTGCCTCTCGACCCTCTCTACAGGTTGTGACAGAAGTTACGTCCTCGACCGGCGGATGCACAAGGGGCGCGATCCCCAAAACGTACGGCTCATGTTGTACATCCCGTACAATGGACTAGCTGAGCTGTTGAACGAGCGGCGCCTTGAGCTGGACATGTCGGCGGAGTACCGTTGTCCTGAGTGTCTAGCTGAAAGCAACGCGTCGTCTGAGAGGAGAGTGCGCGATGGCGATCACATCGACGAGCACAGGTCCAAGTACCGGCGAGGACCGATCGGCTACCGAGCTGCAGCAGCTGGCCAAGCGCCATCTGTGGATGCACTTCACGCGCATGGGCGTCTACGAGGAGGGCGCCGAGGTGCCGGTGATCGTGCGCGGCGAGGGCTGCTACGTGTACGACGAGCACGGCAAGCGCTACCTCGACGGGCTGTCGGCGCTGTACTGCGTGAACATCGGCCACGGACGCGCCGAGCTCGGCGAGGCGGCCGCGCAGGCAGGCCAAGGAGCTCGGCTTCTACACCAACTGGAGCTACGCCCACCCGCGCTCGATCGAGCTGGCCGCGCGCATCGCCGCGCTGGCGCCGGGCAACCTGAACCGCGTGTTCTTCACCTCCGGCGGCTCGGAGGCGGTCGAGTCGGCGTGGAAGCTCGCCAAGGCCTACCACCAGGCGCGCGGCGAGCCGAGGCGCCACAAGATCGTCTCGCGCTACCTCGCCTACCACGGCACCTCGATGGGCGCGCTCACGGCGACCGGCCTGCCCGCGCTGCGCGAGCCGTTCGAGCCGCTCACGCCGGGCGGGCGGCACGCGCCCAACACCAACTCCTACCGCTGGAACGAGGACCGCGATCCGCTGTGGGCGGCGGACGCGATCGAGGAGGCGATCCTGTTCGAGGGGCCGCGAGACGGTCGCCGCGGTGATCCTCGAGCCGGTGCAGAACGGCGGCGGCTGCTTCGTGCCCCAGGACGGCTACTTCCAGCGCGTGCGCGAGATCTGCGACCGCCACGGGGTGCTGCTGATCTCCGACGAGGTGATCTGCTCGTGGGGGCGCATCGGCTACATGTTCGGCTGCGAACGCTACGGCTACGCGCCCGACATGATCACGACCGCCAAGGGCATCACCTCGGCCTACGCGCCGCTGGGCGCGGTGATCGCCGGCGACCACATCGCCGAGCCGTTCCTGCACGGCAACGGCGATCTTCAACCACGGCTTCACCTTCGGCGGGCACCCGGTCGCGTGCGCGATGGCGCTGGCGAACATCGACGTGATCGAGCGCGAGGAGCTGTGCGGGCACGTGCGCGCGAACGAGGGCGCGTTCCGCGCGATGCTCGAGAGGCTGCGCGACCTGCCGATCGTCGGCGACGTGCGCGGCGCCGGCTACTTCCAGGCGATCGAGCTGGTCAAGGACAGGGAGACCAAGGAGACGTTCAACCACGAGGAGGCCGAGCAGCTGCTGCGCGGCTTCCTCTCCGGCGAGCTCTACCGGCGCGGGCTGATCTGCCGCACCGACGACCGCGGCGACCCGATCGTGCAGCTCTCGCCGCCGCTGATCGCCGGCGAGGAGCAGTTCGCGGAGATCGAGTCGATCCTGCGCCCGGTGCTGAGCGAGGCCTCGGAATGGATGGCGATGGAGCTGCGAGCGTCGGGAGAGAGAGGCGTGCGAGAGGGATGGAGCTCACTGTCGAGAGCCTGATCGGCGAGCTGGGCCTCGAGCTCTCGAGCGGCGCAGGAGGCTCGGCCGGACGCGCACGTGCGCTGGGTGCACATCACCGAGCTGGTCGATCCGACGCCGTGGCTGAAGGGCGGCGAGCTGCTGCTCACCACCGGCATCCAGCTCGACGGCGCCAAGGCCCAGCGCGAGCTGATCGAGCGCCTGGTCGAGCACGAGATCGCCGGGTCTGGGCTTCGGCACGGGCTTCGCCCACAAGCAGCTGCCGGCCGCGCTCGTGAACGCCGCGCGCAAGCGCGAGTTCCCGCTGTTCGAGGTCCCCTACGAGCTGCCGTTCATCGCGATCACCGAGCGCGCGTTCGCGCAGCTGGTCGACGAACGCTACGAGATGCTGCAGCGCAACATGGCCGGCGACGTGCTCGCCGAGGCGCTGACGGGCACCTCTACCCGGAGGAGCTGCAGGCGCGGCTGCGCCCGTTCGGGATCGGCGAGCAGGCCGCCGTGCTGGCGTTCGCGGTGGCCGACCCGGCCGCGGCGGCGCCGCTGCTGGAACGCGTGCTCGCGCGCGAGCAGGTGCAGCAGCCTGGTCGCGATCCGCGCCGGCCTGCTGTGCGCGGTGATCGACGTCGACGGCGTCGAGCCCGACCCGCTCGAGCTCGGCGAACGCGTCCGCGCCGAGCTGGCGGCGCGCTTCGGCGAGGTGCGCGCCGCCGCGAGCCGCCCCGCGGCGACGCACTCGCTGCGGCTGAGCTTCCACGAGGCGCGCTGCGCGCTGGAGGCCGTGCGGCTGCGGCAACGGGGACGCCTCGGAGGTCGCCTCGTACCGCGACCTCGGCGCCTTCCAGCTGCTGCTGTCGCTGCAGGACGACGACGCGCTGATGTCCTACTGCCGCGGCGTGCTCGGCCCGGTCGAGCAGGGCGAGGGCGAGTACGGCGACGAGCTGCTGCGCTCGCTCGACGTGTTCATCGAGCACAACGGCCACTGGGAGAAGGCGGCGAGCGCGCTGTACTGCCACCGCCACACGCTGCGCTACCGCATCCGCCGCGTCGAGCAGCTGACCGGGCGCGACTTCTCCAGCGCGCGCGACCGCATCGAGTTCTGGCTGGCGCTGCGCGGCCGGGAGCTGGCGCGATGATGATCGGGGTTCCGAGCGAGATCAAGCCCGACGAGTACCGCGTCGCGATCACGCCGGCCGGGGTGCGCGAGCTGAGCGCGCGCGGGCACGAGGTGCTGGTCCAGGCCGGCGCGGGCGAGGGCAGCGCGATGAGCGACGAGCAGTTCGCCGCGCAGGGCGCGCGGATCGTGCCCGACGCCCAGGCGGTGTTCGCCGAGGCCGAGCTCGTGCTGAAGGTCAAGGAGCCCCAGCCGCTCGAGGTGGAGATGTTGCGCGAGGGCCAGACGCTGTTCACCTATCTGCACCTGGCGGCCGAGCCGGAGCTCGCGCGGGGTCTGCAGGCATCCGGGGCGACGTGCATCGCCTATGAGACGGTCGAGGACGCGGCCGGGCGGCTGCCGCTGCTGGCGCCGATGAGCGAGGTCGCGGGCAAGATCGCCACGCAGGCGGGGGCGTTCATGCTGGAGAAGCCGCTCGGGGGACGGGGAATCCTGCTGGGCGGGGTGCCGGGCGTGGCGGCGGCGACCGTGCTCGTGATCGGCGGCGGCGTGGTGGGCATGAACGCGGCGTTCATCGCGATCGGGATGCAGGCCGACGTGTTCGTGTTCGACCGCTCGATCGACCGGCTGCGCGAGCTGGAAGTCGCGTTCGCGGGGCGCGCCTCGACCGTGTACTCCTCGACGCTGGCGATCGAGGAGATGCTGCCGCTGGCCGACCTCGTGATCGGCGCGGTGCTCGTCCACGGCGGGCGCGCGCCGCACGTGGTCACGCGCGAGCAGCTGACAGCTGATGAAGCGGCACGCCGTGCTCGTGGACGTGTCGATCGATCAGGGCGGCTGCTTTGAGACCTCGCGTCCGACCACCCACTCCGAGCCGACGTTCGAGGTCGACGGGGATCACCCACTACTGCGTCACGAACATGCCGGGCGCGGTGCCGATCACCTCGACGTACGCGCTCACGAACGCGACGCTTGCCCTACGTGCTGGCGCTCGCCGAGCATCGGGTCGCAGGAGCGCGATGGCCGCGGGACCCGGGCCTGCGTTTGGGGCTGAACGTGCAGGGCGGCGAGATCACCCACCCGGCGGTGTCGAGGCGCGGCTCGCCGAGGATCGCAGCCGAGGCTCCTGTGAAACAAGAGCACGGTGCGGGATGTCATCAAACTGCACAACGATCGCGTATCGCGTAGGGCCGTGCCGATCGGTACTGGCGACGATAGGCCTATGGCAAACGCAGTCAGATCTGAACGAGACGGACCAGCGACATGGCGCACCACGAGCAGGAGGCCACATTGACCAGCAACTTCATCGACGGCGAGCCCGTCTCCTCCGAGGGCGGGCGAGAGCGAACCGTCCTCAACCCGGCCACCGGCGAGGAGCTGGCGCGCGCGCCGCAGTCGACCGCCGAGGACGTCGATCGCGCGGTCGCGGCCGCGCGCCGGGCGTTCGCGACTGGTCGGCGACGACGCCCGCGCAGCGCGCGCAGGCGCTGCTCGCGCTGGCCGACCTGGTCGAGCGAGCACGGCGATGAGCTCGCCCGCATGGAGGCGCTGAACGCGGGCAAGCCGATCGAGGCGGTCACGAGCGACGAGCTGCCGGTGATGGCCGACAACCTGCGCTTCTTCGCGGGCGCCGCGCGCTGCCTGGAGGGCCGCGCCGCGGGCGAGTACATGGAGGGCTACACCTCGTTCACGCGCCGCGAACCGGTCGGCGTGATCGGGCAGGTCACGCCGTGGAACTACCCGCTGATGATGGCGATCTGGAAAATCGCCCCGGCGATCGCGGCGGGCAACACGGTCGTGCTGAAGCCCGCGGAGACGACGCCGATGAGCACGCTGCGCTTCGCCGAGCTGGCCGCCGACATCCTGCCGGCGGGCGTGCTGAACGTCGTGACCGGCCCCGGCGAGCCCACGGGCGAGGCGCTGATCAACCACCCCGGACGTCGACATGCTCTGCGCTGACCGGCTCGGTCGACACCGGCAAGCACATCGCGCGCACCGCCGCGGACACGCTCAAGCGCGTGCACCTCGAGCTCGGCGGCAAGGCGCCGGTGGTCGTGTTCGACGACGTCAGCCTCGAGAGCGCGCTGGAGACGATCGCCGGCACCGGCTACTACAACGCCGGCCAGGACTGCACCGCCGCCACGCGCGTGCTGGCGGGCGCGAAGGTCTACGACGACGTCGTCGCCGGGCTGGCCGAGCAGGCGCGGGGCCTGGTGATCGGCGACACGCTCGCGCCCGAGACGACGCTCGGGCCGGTCAACTCGGCCAAGCAGCGCGAGCGCGTGGCGGGCTTCCTGGAGCGCCGGCCCCAGCGCGCGGAGATCGTCACCGGCGGCGGCGCGCCCGACCGGCCCGGGTTCTACCTGGAGCCGACCGTCGTCGCGGGGCTGGAGCAGGACGACGAGATGATCCAGCGCGAGATCTTCGGCCCGGTGATCACCGTGCAGCGCTTCAGTCGACGAGGAGCAGGCGATCGCGTGGGCCAACGGCACCCGCTACGGCCTGGCCTCCTCGGTGTGGACCCGCGACGTGGGCCGCGCGCTGCGCGTGTCGCAGGGCGCTGCGCTTCGGCTGCGTGTGGATCAACGACCACATCCCGCTCGTCTCGGAGATGCCCCACGGCGGCTTCAAGGAGTCCGGCTACGGCAAGGACCTGAGCGTGTACTCGCTCGAGGACTACACGGTCGTCAAGCATGTGATGGCTTCGCTGCAGTAGGCCCTCGGTCTTCTGCGAGCGCGGATACATTCCCGGTGTGCGGAGCAATTCGCTGCTACGGTGGCCCTAGCGGGCGGCGAAGTCGTCCGCGAGGTTCTTTGTCTTTGTTGGCGCTCTAGTGCGCGGATGGGGTCAGTCGAATCTCCATCTGCAGCGGCGGCCAGAGCGGTCGCCAGAAGGAGCATCAACACATGCAACATGCAACTTTCGCCGATCTCGGCGTGTCCGAGATCGTCACAAGTGAGCTCGCCAAGCGCGGGATCGCCACGCCGTTCGCCGTCCAGGCGATGGTCATACCCGACGTGCTCGCCGGACACGACGTGCTGGCGCAGTCGCCGACCGGCTCGGGCAAGACGCTCGCATTCGGCATCCCGCTGGTCGAACGGCTGCACGGCACCGATGTGCGGCCCTCGGCGCTGGTCCTGGCGCCCACGCGGGAGCTGGCGTCGCAGATCGTTGACGATCTGCGCGAGATCGCGCACTTGCGCGCGCTGTCGATCGCCGCGGTATACGGCGGCGCCGGCATCGTCAAGCAGGCGCGTCTGGCCGCGCGCGCCCACATCCTCGTCGCCACGCCGGGGCGGCTGCTCGACCTGATCGACCGGCGGGACGTGTCGCTGAGCCGTGTGAAGCTGCTCGTGCTGGACGAGGCCGACCGGATGCTCGACATGGGCTTTCGCCCGGTCGTCGACCGGATCGTGAAGATGTGCGCGCGCGAGCGCCAGACGCTGCTGTTCACCGCCACGCTCCAGGGCGAGGTCGGTGCCGTCGCCAAGGCCTACACCATCGGACCCGCGCCGGCACGAGCACGCGCACTCCGCCGAGCGCAAGGGCGACGTCGAGCACCGCTTCGTGACGGTCTCCCACGAGGGCAAGGTCGCGCGGCTGGTGTCCGAGCTGGGCGAGTCAGAGCGCGGGCGGACGCTCGTGTTCGTGCGCACCAAGCGCGGCGCCGACCGGCTCGTCAAACGATTGGCGAGCAACAGCGTGCGGGCGGTGGCGATGCACGGCGACAAGTCCCAGGGCCAGCGCGAACGGGCGCTGTCGAACTTCGAGGCGGGCGTCGTGGACACGCTCGTGGCGACCGATGTCGCCGCGCGGGGGATCGACGTGGCCGGGATCACGCACGTGATCAACTACGACATGCCCGGTACCCGCGAGGACTACGTGCACCGCATCGGGCGCACCGCCCGCGCGGGCGCCAGCGGCGTGGGCGTCACGCTCGTGACACACGAGCAGGCGCGCGAGCTGGCGGGCATGGTCAGCGGCCTGGGGCTGCATCGCGAGCTGGAGCTGGGCGGCCTGCCGAGCGACTGCCACCGGGCAGCGTGGCGGGAGCTCGTCCCAGCACCGCGAGCCGCGGCAGGGTAATCGCGGCCGGCGGGGCCGACCGGTCCGGGACGGGAGCGGAGGCGCGGCGTCGCGCCGGCGCGGATCTAGGCGCGGTGGCCGAGCACCTGGTAGATCGAGGTGAAGCCGCTCTGAAACCCGTGGCGGGCCGCGCGCAGGTACAGCCGCCAGACGCGCAGGCGCTCGCCCCCGGCGAGGCGCTCGGCCTGCTCGCGGTTTGCGTCCAGACGGTCGATCCAGGCGGACAGCGTGTCGACGTAGTCCCGCGCGAGCCCCTCGACGTGGTCGGTGACGAATCCCGCGCGCTCGAGCGCGAGCTGGATGCGCGACAGGTGCAGTGGGGCGGCGTCGGGAAAGACGTAGCGCTCGGAGAACGGGCCCGCCTCCGGGTCGCCGTGGCGCAGGCGGGCGATGCCGTGATTGAGCAGCCGCCCGCCCGGCTCCAGCAGCCGCGCGAGCACGCGCGCGTACTCGTCGATGCGGTTCGCGCCGACGTGCTCGACCATGCCGATCGACGCGATCGCGTCGAAGCGCTCGCCGTCGCGCCCCAGGTCGCGGTAGTCGCATAACCGAATCTCGACACGGTCCTGCAAGCCCGCCTTCGCCACCCGCCGGTGCGCGAGCTCCGCCTGGGTTGACGAGAGGGTGATTCCCACGCGCATGCACTCCGTGACGGGCGGCGGCGTGCAGCACGAAGCTGCCCCAGCCGCAGCCGACGTCGAGGATGCGCTCGCCCTCTCGCAGGCGCAGCTTCTCGCAGATCAGCTCGCGCTTGGCCAGCTGGGCGTCCTCCAGCGTTGCGGCCCCTCGCGAGAACACGGCGCAGCTGTAGGTCATCGAGGCGTCGAGGAACAGCTTGAAGAACTCGTTGGATACGTCGTAGTGGTGGCGCACGGAGCGCTCGTCACGCTCGCGGCTGTGGCGCCGTCCGCGCGGGCGAAGCTCGCTTGAGGGGATCCGCGGGGGACGTGTCAGGCCGCATGCGCGCACCGCTGCCAGCGTCAGGCGCGCGCGCGTCGTGCGGTCGATCGGGGGCGCATGGAACGTGTCGAGCAGCGCGATCACGCGGTCGAGGTCGTCGGCGTCGAGCTCGCCCGCCGCATAGGCGCGGCCCAGACCCAGCTGTCCGGGAGCGCGCAGCAGGTGCGCGACCGCGGCCGGCGAGCGCACGGTGAAGACCGGTCCCCCGGGAGCGGTCGGGGTCAGCTCCGAGCCGTCCCAGAAGCGCAGCGCAAACGGGCGCGCGGGGAGAGCGCGCTCGAGCTCGCGGCGCAGCGGCTCGGGCTGGGCGAGAAACGCTCGGGTCATCCGGCGCGCAAGCTCTGCCGTTGTGCGTGTGCGGATGCTCGCATGACAGAGCCAGCCTAAGCCAAATCACGGCTACGCAGTTCGCTGGTCGCGCTGGTAACTTGCCTGTTGGCACCATGGACGACGAAATCACTCTGGGCGGTCCGGTAAGCAGGGGGCCCGGGCCAGACGATGTTCAGCCCGCTTCGAACGAGACGCTCGATCGCGTGCTTACGGGCCTGATCACGGTCCTGCCGATCGTCGCGCTGTTCTTCGTCGGCTGGCAGTTGTGGGACGGGCTGCTGCACCCGTCCGACCTGGTGGTGTTCGCGATCATGTACCTGCTCACCGGGCTGGGCGTGACCGTCGGGTTTCACCGGCTGTTCACGCATCGCAGCTTCAAGACCTCGCCCGCGCTGCGCGGGGTGTTCGCGGTGCTGGGGTCGGCCGCGATCGAGGGCCCGGTCATCTCCTGGGTGGCCGACCATCGCAAGCACCACGCGTTCTCCGACCGCGAGGGAGATCCGCACAGCCCGCACGTCGACCACGGTGTCGGCTGGCGCGGGGCGTTGCGCGGGCTCGCCCATGCGCACGTCGGCTGGCTGTTCATCCACACCCAGCGCGGCTCGCGCGAGCGCTACGCGCCGGACCTGATCGCCGACCCGGTCGTGTCGTTCGTGGATCGCACGTTCTTCCTGTGGACAGTGGCCGGTCTCGCCATGGCGTTCGGGCTCGGCTACGCGATCGGCGGCTCGCTGCGCGCAGGTCTGACGGGCCTGTTGTGGGGTGGAGCCGTACGGATGCTCGTGCTGCATCACATGACCTATTCGATCAACTCGCTGTGTCACTTCTTCGGGCGCCGCGACTACGCCACGGGGGATCATTCGCGCAACCTGCTGTGGCTGTCGCTGCCGACGTTGGGCGAGGCCTGGCACAACAACCACCACGCGTTTCCGACCTCCGCCAGCCACGGTCTCAGCTGGCGCCAGCCCGACATCTCCGCGCTCGTGATCGGCGCGATGGCGCGGGTGGGGCTGTGCTGGGACGTGGTCAAGGTGCCCGAGGAGCGCCGCGCGAGCAAGCGCTACGTGACCGCGTAGGGACCGGGACCTGCTGAGCGGCCATGACATCCTGCGCGTGCGCGCGCCCAATCTCGGTCCGTTGACGCTGACGGGCACGAATACATGGGTCGTGGACCGCGAACCGGCGTGGGTCGTGGACCCGGGCCCGCTGATCGAGGAGCACGTGGAGCGTGTGTGTGCGGCGGTCGAGGAGCGGGGCGGGCTCGGCGGCGTCGTGCTCACACACGACCATGTCGACCACTCCGAAGCCGTGCCGGCGCTGCTGGCCCGCCATCCCGCGCCACTGGCGGGCGGGCGCGGCGAGGTCGATGTGAAGCTGCGTGAAGGCGTGCGAGTCGGGCCGTTCGAGGCGGTGGCGACCCCGGGGCACTCGATCGATCATTTCGCGCTGATCGCAGGCGGCGCGTGCTTCACCGGCGATGCCGTGCTCGGCGAGGGCAGCGTCTTCATCGCCCCGCATCCTGGCGCGATGTCCGATTACATGCTCGCGCTGACGCGGCTGCGCGCGCGCGAAGACTTCGAGTGTTCTCTGTCCCGGCCACGGCCCGATCGTG
Source organism: uncultured Solirubrobacterales bacterium (assembly GCA_963799735.1). Taxonomy (GTDB): domain Bacteria; phylum Actinomycetota; class Thermoleophilia; order Solirubrobacterales; family Solirubrobacteraceae; genus Palsa-744. The sequence continues at coordinate 69,013 of CAWCYP010000060.1, forward strand.
CGGGACGCCGAGGGCAAGCTCGACGAGTACGTGAGTCATCGGCGCGAGCGCGAGCGCAAGCTGATGGACGCGCTCGAGCGGGGCCTGCGCTCCGAAGCAGAGCTGCTCGACGCGGCCTGGTCGGAGGTGCCGGAGCAGATGCGCCCGCTGGCGAGCGTCACGCTGGCCGCGCACCTGGACAAGCTCGAGGACGAGGGGCTCCTGCCCGCCGGAGTGCAGCGGCCCACGTTTGAGGGCTTTGACCGGTGAGCCCGCGCGCCGCCACCACCGACTCGGACTCGGACTCGGGCGCCGGGCAGACACCAGCGGGCACGGCCGCGTCGGGCGCGAGCGCCGGTCAGACGCCCGCGGGGGCGGGCGGCCGGCCGGAGGCCGGCGCGGCCGGCTCGGAGGACACCTCGATCGACTCTCCGTTCCCGCCGATCGCCGACTACGGCTTCCTGTCGGACTGTCATACCGGCGCACTGCTCGCCTCGGACGGGTCGATCGAGTGGATGTGCCTGCCCCACTTCGACTCGCCGTCGGTCTTCGGCGCGATGCTCGATCGCGGCGCCGGGAGCTGGAGGGTCGGTCCCTACGGCATCTACGTGCCCGGCCGGCCGGCGCTACATCCCGGGCACCAACATCATCGAGACGACCTGGATGACCCCGCAGGGCTGGCTGCGGGTGATGGACGCCCTGACGATCGGTGAGTGGCACGACAACAAGGAGGGCTCCAGCCACACGCGCCCGCCGACCGACTACGACGCCGACCATCTGCTGGTGCGGATCGTCGAGTGCATCCAGGGACAGGTGCAGGTCGAGATCGTGTGCGAGCCGATGCTCGACTACGGCGTCAACGCCGGCGAAGTGGAGCTTGGTTGACACCGGCACCGAGGGTGCCTGCGCGGTGGATCGCGAGATCGACGCTTCCGAGGAGATGGACGCTTCCGGCGGCAAGACCGCATTTCGTCTGTTCAGCGACATGCGCATGGGCATCGAGGGCAACCGCGCGCACGGCCGCCACACGATGAGCGAAGGCGAGAAGCGCTTCTGCGCGCTCTCCTGGACCGAGGGACGGGGCGGTCCGCACACCGTCGAGCAGGCCGAGGAGCACATGGAGCGCACCAGCCACTTCTGGCGCACGTGGCTGGCCGAAGGCACCTACCCGGACCATCCGTGGCGCTTTCACCTGCAGCGCTCGGCGCTGGCGCTGAAGGGGCTGACGTTCATGCCCACCGGCGCGCTCGTGGCGGCCCCGACGACCTCGCTTCCGGAGACGCCCCATGGCGAGCGCAACTGGGACTACCGCTACTGCTGGATGCGCGACGCCTCGTTCACGCTGTGGGGGCTGCACGCGCTCGGTCTGAACTGGGAGGCCGACGACTTCGTGCAGTACGTCGCCGACATGGAGCGCAACGAGGACGGCTCGCTGCAGATCATGTACGGGATCAAGGGCCAGAAGGACCTCAGCGAGTCCACGCTCGACCACCTCAAGGGCTACGAGGGCGCGCGCCCGGTGCGTATCGGCAACGGCGCCTACGACCAGCGCCAGAACGACGTGTACGGGGCGGTGCTCGACTCGGTCTACCTGCACTCCAAGCAGCGCGATCACATCCCCGAGCGGCTGTGGCCGGTGCTGATCGACCAGGTGCACTGCGCCGAGCGGGTGTGGAAGCAGCCCGACCAGGGCATCTGGGAGGCGCGGGGCGAGCCCCGGCACTACGTCAGCTCGAAGCTGATGTGCTGGGTGGCGATGGATCGCGGCGCGCGGCTGGCCGAACGGCGCGGCGAGTCCGAGCACGCCCAGCGCTGGCAGGCGCTGGCGGACGAGATCCGCGAGGAGATCCTGGAGAAGGGGGTGGACAAGCGCGGGGTGTTCCGCCAGCACTACGACACGGACGCGCTCGACGCCTCCAACCTGCTGGTTGCTGCTCGTGCGCTTCCTGTCGCCCGAGGACGAACGCGTGCGCGCGACCGTGAGCGCGATCAGCGAGGAGCTGACCGAGAACGGGCTCGTGCTGCGCTATCGCACCGAGGAGACCGACGACGGCCTGCACGGCGAGGAGGGCACGTTCCTGATCTGCTCTTTCTGGCTGGTCTCGGCGCTGTCGGAGATCGGCGAGCGCCGCGAGGCCGAGCACCTGTGCGAGCGTCTGCTGGCCTATGCCTCGCCGCTGGGGCTCTACGGGGAGGAGCTGGAGGCCTCGAGCGGGCGCCATCTCGGCAACTACCCGCAGGCGTTCACGCACCTCGCGCTGATCAACGCCGTAACGCACGTGATCGCCGCCCAGCAGCAGCAGGACTGACGGGCTCGCGCGCGGGCCGGCTCGCGCGCGAGCCGGGTCAGTAGCCCGGGTCGCCGGGCAGCAGCACGCGGGCCGAGTCGCCCTCGACGATCACCCTCGGCAGGACCGGCTCGACGACGAGGTCGCGCGCGTGCTCGAGCAGCTCCTGCGCCGAGGGGAACGGGGTGAGCTGTTCCAGGTGCTTGATCGTCGGGAACACGAGCACGATCTCTCCGGCGGCGTGCGCGTCGAGCGCTGCTTGCGGCGAGAACCAGCCGTGCTCGACGCACTCCTCGCCGTCCACGCGCGGCTCCTGACCGGCGGGCAGCGGCGCCAGGAAGAAGTGGGTGTCGAAGCGGGTCCTGACCTCGGCGGGGGTTATCCAGCGCGAGAACGCGACCAGCGCGCCAGGATCGTCCAGGACGATGCCGGCCTCCTCGCGCAGCTCGCGGATCGCCGCCGTCCGGTGGGCGTCCTCACCGTGACCCTCGCCTGCATCGACCGCCCCACCCGGGAACACCCAAACGCCCCCCATGAAGCGTGCCTTGGGCGTGCGCCTGACCAGCAAGACCTCCAGTTTCTCAGCGCCGCCGCGCAGCACGATCACGGTCGCCGCCTGGCGCGGGGGCGTCGCCGGACCGGGGTTGTACTCCTCACCCGGCGCGGGTCGCTCGTCGGGGGTGGAGACCGCGCGGGTGGGATCGTCGGGAGCGCCAGAGTCCATCGGAGCACCCTACCCGCCGGCGGGGTGGACGGTAATCTTCCGGGCATGAACGCGACCAAGACCCTGCAACGCTGGATCTGCGAGTCCTGCGGCTACATCTACGACCCCGACGAAGGCGACCCGGACGGGGGCATCCCAGCGGGGACGGCGTTCGAGGACATCCCCGACACGTGGTTCTGCCCAGTGTGCGGCGCGCGCAAGCGCGACTTCACGCTGTATGACGACTAGGGGCGTCTGACGGACTGGGATCGACTGCTCGCGCTCGACGCCGAGCGCGTGTGGCATCCCTACGGCGGGCTGCCCGCCGCGCCGCCGCAGCCGCTGCCGGTCGTCTCTGCGCGGGGTGTGCGCCTGCGGCTGGCGGACGGGCGTGAGCTGATCGACGGGATGGCGTCGTGGTGGTGCGCGATCCACGGCTATCGCAATCCCGCGCTGGACGGCGCCGTGCGGGAGCAGTTGGATCGGATGGCGCACGTGATGTTCGGCGGGCTCACGCACGAGCCGGCGATACTCCTGGCCGAGCGTCTGGTCGAGCTCGCGCCGCAGGGCCTGGAGCGTGTGTTCTTCGCCGACTCCGGGTCGGTCTCGGTCGAGGTCGCGATCAAGCTGGCGCTGCAATACCAGCGTGCGCTCGGGCACGCCGAGCGCACGCGGCTGCTGACCGTGCGGGGCGGCTATCACGGCGATACGTTCGGCGCGATGGCGGTGTGCGATCCGGTGCAAGGGATGCACAGCCTGTTCAGGGGCGTTCTGGCGGAGCACGTGTTCGCGCAGCGCCCGCCCGCCGGGTTCGACGCCGGGCTGGACGAGGGCTGGGCGGCGCATGTGCGCGAGCTGATCGCGGCGCACGCGCACGAGCTGGCGGCGGTGATCGTGGAGCCTGTCGTGCAGGGCGCGGGGGGGATGCGGTTCTACGCGCCGGAGTGCGTTGCGCTGCTGCGCGAGCTGTGCGACGAGCACGGGCTGCTGCTCGTGCTGGACGAGATCGCCACGGGATTCGGGCGCACGGGCGCGCTGTTCGCCTGCGAGCACGCGGGGGTTGCTCCGGACGTGATGTGCGTGGGCAAGGCGCTCACCGGCGGCTACATGACGCTCGCCGCGACGCTGTGCACGCCCGCGGTGGCCGAGGCGGTGTCCGGCGGTGAGGGCGGCGGCTTGATGCACGGGCCGACGTTCATGGCCAATCCGCTCGCGTGCTCGGTCGCGCTGGCGTCGCTGGAGTTGCTCGCCGACGGTGGCTGGCGCGAGCGGGTGGCGCGCGATCGAGCGTGGCCTGCGCGCCGGGCTGGAGCCCGCCCGCGAGCTGCCGGGCGTCGCGGACGTGCGCGTGCTGGGCGCGATCGGGGTGGTGCAGCTCGACCATGACGTGGACGTACCTGCCGCGACCGCGACCGCGGTCGATCGGGGCGTGTGGCTGCGGCCGTTTCGCGATCTGATCTACACGATGCCCGCCTACGTCATGGATGAAGACGACCTGGCGAGTGTGACGGTGGCGGTGGTGGCCGCGGCACGTGCGGGCTCAGGGGAATGAGCTCCTCTGTAGCCAGCGCCGCCACGGCAGCTTCGCGCCGGCTCGCGCCAGGTCGGCCACGTCGGGATTTCGCACACGACCCAGTCCTTCGACCTCGACCTCGCCCAAGCGGGCGATCGTGTCGCGGTTGGAGCGTTCCAGCTCCGCGGGTGTCTCGGGCCACGGGGTCAGCACGACCGCGCGCACGTCCAGCCCGGCGCTGCGCGCGGCGTCGATGCTCAGCAGCGTGTGGTTGATCGTGCCGAGGCCCGGCGCGGCGGCGATCAGCACGCCCAGCCCGAGGGCGACGGCCAGATCGCGCACCGTGAGCTCATCGGTCAGCGGGACCAGCAGGCCGCCGACCCCCTCCACGATCAGGATGCCATCGCCGGTCCCTGCCGCCACGCGTGCGCGGGCGATCAGGTCGGCCGGGTCGATCGCCTCGCCCGCCAGCCGGGCCGCGAGATGGGGCGAGACGGCGGGGCCGTAGCGCAGCGGCGCGACCTCCTCGGGCGTCATGCCCGCGACGCTCGCCAGCAGCTCGTGATCCGGCGGCCATCCGGTCTCCGAGCGCTCGTCCAGGCCGGTCACGACGGGCTTGTGCGCGCGCACCCGCTCGCCGGCGGCCGCCATCGCGGCGAGCAGCGACGCGCTGAGGATCGTCTTGCCGACGCCCGTGCCGGTGCCGGTGACGAACAGCCCCGGACGCTGAGCTCGGGTCTGCGTCCTCGGCGCTCATGGCGCATCACGCTCCGCGCTGACTCCGCGCCATCGTCCCGAGGGCGCGTCGCTATGCCGCGCGGTGGACGACGATGTCGCGCTCGCCGTCGAACGGCCCGTTCGCGGTAGCGGCACGTACCGAGGAGGCTGTCGTCAAGGCGGCTCGTGCGAACGCGGGCACGTCCAGCTCCGGGTCCTCGCGCCGCGAAGGCTCCGCCGCGCGCGGTCCCATCCCGGCCAGGTCCAGACCCAGCTCGCGCGCGGCGTCGCCGATCGCTCGCGCCGCGTCGCGCAGCTCATCGGCGGTGTGGGAGGCCATCACCGCCAGCCGCAGCCTCGACGTGCCCGGGGCGACGGTCGGCGGGCGGATCGCCTGGGCGAACACGCCCCGCTCGCAGCGCCGCCTCGCACAGGCTCATGGTCGTGCGCTCCTCGCCCACCACCACCGGGACGATGTGCATCTCCACGTCCTCCACGGGCATGCCTTCGGCAGGCGAGCGCGCGGCGCAGCGCGCGCGCGTTGGAGCGCAGCCGCTGCACGCGGTGCGGTCGCTCTTCCAGCAGCTCCAGCGCCGCCAGGGCGCCCGCGATCGCCGGCGGCGGGGGGGCGGTCGAGAAGATCAGCGGACGCGCCGTGTTGATCAGGTAGCGGATCGTCTCCGCGCGCGCGCACGCGTACGCGCCGTATGAGCCGAGCGCCTTGCCGAGCGTGCCGATCACGATGTCGACCTCGCCCTCCAGCTCCGCCTGTGCGATGGCGCCACGCCCGCCCGGGCCGAGCACGCCGATGGCGTGCGCCTCGTCCACGATCGTGCGCGCGCCGTGCTCTCGCGCCAGCTCGACGATCTCGGCCAGCGGGGCGATGTCGCCGTCCATCGAGAACACGGAGTCCGTGACGATCAGCCGCCGGCCGCTGCCGCCGTGACGGCGCATCAGCCAGTCGAGATGGTCGGTGTCGCGGTGCCTGTACACGAGCACCTGCGCTCGAGACAGCCTGCAGCCGTCGATGATCGAGGCGTGGTTGAGCTCGTCGGAGCAGATCACGTCGCCGCGTCCCGCCAGTGCGCCGATCGCGCCCGCGTTGGCGAGGTAGCCCGAGCCGAACAGCACGCACTCCTCGCTGCGCGCGAACGCCGCCAGGCGCTGCTCCAGGCGGCGGTGGATCGTCATCGTGCCCGACACCAGCCGCGACGCGCCCGCGCCGACGCCCCAGCGCATCGCCGCCTGCGCCGCCGCCTCGCGCACGCGCGGGTGGTCGGCCAGGCCGAGATAGTTGTTCGAGCACAGCAGCAGCGCCGGCTTGCCGTCGAGCACCACGCGCGGTCCCTGCGGCCCGCTAACCATCCGCAGGCGCCGGCTCAGCCCCAGCTGCTCCAGTTCCTGCAAGGCGCTGCTCGATCTCGTTCATCCTCAACCCCAGCCGACCGGCACTCGATTCGGCGCACCGTCAGGACGAGGCGGCGCCGACCGCTTGGCCTTGAACCGCAGCTGCGTCGAGGGATCCCACAGACGCACCTTCAGGCTCTGGCCCTGGCCGTCTCCGCTGCTGCTGCCATTGCCGCTGGGGCTGCCGCCGCCGCTGCCGTCGCGGGCTGCCGCCGTGGGCGCCGCCCGACGCGCTCGCGTCCAGCAGCTCCTCAACGACGTCGGGCGTCTCGCCGTCAAGCCAGCCCGAGCGGTTGTCCGGCCGGGGATTTGAGCCGTTGTCCGGCTGGCGCGCCACGTTCAGGCCGAGCTCCTCGAACATGGCCCTGTCCTGCTCGGGCTCGGAGCCGAGCGTGGTCAGGAAGTTGCCCATCATCACGCCGTTCAGCCCCGCCTTCACGGCGAGCGGCTGCAGCTCGCCGAGGTTCTCCACGCGTCCCCCGCACAGCCTGAACAGCGCCTCCGGCAGGATCAGCCTGAAGATCGCGATCCACTTGACCGCCTCCCACGGGTCGATCGGCTCGCGGTCGCCGAACTTCGTGCCGGGCCTGGGGTTGAGCAGGTTGATCGGCACGCTGGTCGGGTCGATCGCCGCCAGCTCGAAGGCCATCTCGACGCGCTGCTCGCGGGTCTCGCCGAGGTTCAGGATGCCCCCGACGCACGTCTCCAGGCCGGCGTCGCGGACCGCTTGAATCGTGCGTATCCGTCCCTCGTAGCGGACGGTGCTGGAGACCTCGTCGTAGTAGCTCTCGGCCGTCTCGACGTTGTGGTGCACGCGCTGGATTCCAGCCTCTGCCAGCGCCTGCGCGCGCGCGCGGGGACATGTGCCCGATCGAGGCGCAGCGCTTGAGGTTCGTCTGCTCGGCCACCAGGCGCGCGCCTTCCAGGATCCGCTCGAAGTCGCGCTTGGACAGCCCCTGGCCCTGCGTGACCATGCAGAACCGGTGCGCCCCCGCCGCCTCGGCCGCGCGCGCGTGCTCGAGGATCTGCTCGGGGCTCATCATCGCGTGCATCGGGGTCTGCGCCTCGGCGAATCGCGACTGCGCGCAGAACCCGCAGTCCTCGGCGCACCCGCCCGACTTGGCGTTGACCAGCGAGCACATGTCGGTGGAGTCCTCGAACCGCTGCACCCGTGCCTCCCAGGCGCGCTGCACGAGCGTTTCGATCTGGGCGTGATCCTCGATCTCGCCGAGACGGGTGGCCTCCTCGCGGGTGATCAGCGGCGGCACGATGCCCACACGTTATGTCCGCGCGGCGGACGACTACTCGCCGTGCCAGCGGGCGGGCGCTTCTGCGCGAACGCACGCATTCCCTCGCGCATGTCCGCCGAGGCGAACGAGGCGCCTCGCAGCTCGATCAGCTCCCGCTCGACATCCTGCGCCAGCTCGCCCTCGGCGCGCAGCAGCGCCGCGATCACGCGCTTGTTGCCGAGCTGGGCCAGCGGCGCGTTGCCCTGCAAGCTCGCCCGCCAGCTCGCCGGTCACCGTCTCCAGGTCGGCCTGCGCGGCGACGCGGTTGACCAGACCCCAGCTCAGCGCCGTCTGCGCGTCGATGTGGCGGCCGAGCAGGAACAGCTCGCGCGTGCGCGGTGCGCCGATCGCGTCGATGAACCGCCGCAGGCCCGTGTGCGAGTACACGAGCCCGAGCTTCGCCGGCGGCATTCCCAGCTTGATCTGATCGGCGGCCACCCGCAGGTCGCACGCCAGCGCGAGCTCCAGCCCGCCCCCGATCGTGTGGCCCGGCAGCGCCGCGAGCGGTCGGCCACGGGAACTCCTGGAGCGCGTCGATCGCTGCGGTGAACGGGTGCGCCACCAGCCGCTCCGCGCGCTGCTCGAACTCCTCTTCGGGGATCTCGCCGATGTCATACCCGGCCGAGAACATCCCGTGCGCGCCGGTCACGATCACGCAGCGCACGCGGGATTGAGGCCCACCCATCCCACTCGCCGATCGCCGGCGAGCTCATTGAGCGTTGCCGTGATCGCGTCGAGGATCGGATGGTCGAGCGCGTTGCGCTTTGCGGGTTGGAGATCGTCAGCCGCAGGACGCCGTCGGCCGGCTCGTCGACGAGCAGCTTGCCGTCGGCCATCGCGCGTGTGGTGTCGGGACGTTCGGCGGAAGGCAGCTGCAACGCACCGTCGCAGCGGGCTCTACTCGAGCACGACCAGCGTGTCGCCCTCGTTGACGGCCTGGCCCTCCTCGCAGCGGATCTCCGTGACCGTGCCCGCGTCTTCGGCCTCGACGGGCATCTCCATCTTCATCGACTCGAGGATCGCGACCGTGTCGCCCTCCGCGATCTCGTCGCCCAGCTCGCACTCGATCTTCCATACCGTGCCCGTTATGTGGGCCTCGACGTCGACCACTCCATGCACCTCCCTTCGATTGCCAAGCTCGGTCGCGGACAATAATCCCTCGGCCCGACTCCATCCTCGCATGAGCCACCGGCGAGCAGGAGATGAGCCTCCGGCGGGGAAATGATGAGTCCGCTATGTGCGGACAGCTCGTACGCCGGCGCCGGCGCAGAATCAGGTTTGTCAATAGAATCGCTGCGTACAGCTTGCCGCGGCCCGTCCACCGGGTCACAGCGCTCACCAGACCACGGAGGATGCAATGACCCGGACCGATGCAGACGCCAAGTCGATGACGATACGCCCGTCCCGCTCCCGCACGTCGCTGCGCGGGCTGCTGGCTGTGCCCGTGGCGCTGGCGCTGGTGGCGGCATTCGTGACCCCCGCCCTCGCGGCCACCGGCACGAACCCGGGCTTGAGCGGCTACACCAACACGTCGACGGGCAAACAGGAAACGCTGCCGTCGAAAAGCAAAACGGCTCCGCAGAGCGAATCGAAACCGACGAGCACCACGCCCACGGCGACCCCGGCGCCCACGACGACCAGCGTTCCGGCCAAAGCGAGCAGCCTGCCGTTCACGGGCCTGGACCTGCGCTGGGTGGTGGGTTTCGGCCTGCTGCTGATGGCCACGGGCGGCTCGATCGTCACGGTGCAGCGCCGCCAGCGCGGCGGCGGCGGTCGCTGAGCAGAGGACTTGGGACTTGGTGGGCCGCCGGGAGCTTTCGCCGGCGGCCCGCACAGCCTGTAACAGGGCCACCGTCACAGGGCGATCATCTCCAGCGCGTCCAGGTGCTTGGTCGCGCGTGAGGCCCGCACGGTCTCGCCGGCGATCTCGATGACGCCCACGGTGGCCAGGCGGTGCAGGGCGTCGTCGATCGTGGTGGGCGCGTCGCGGCCGAGCGCGGTCTCGAGCTCAGCCCGCGACCAGCGCGCGTCGTGGTCGTCGCGCAGGGTCTGGGCGACGATCGCGCGCTGGACCCGGCGGTCGCCGGAGTCCGGGAATCTGCTTACTTTGATCTTGCATGGGAGTGCTCCTTCCGTGCCGAGCCCCGGGCGGTGGCCGCCGCGCCGGGGCGTTTCGTGTGGTGATGTGACCGATAGTCCATAGACTAATAGTCCTCAGGACGGAAAGCTGTGAGCCATGCCGATTCGATCTCCGGCGCATGCCGCGTTCGGCGAGGCCGTCCGCAGTGTCCGCAAGCAGCGGGGCATCTCCCAGGAAAACCTGGCGCTGAAGTGCGGGCTCGATCGCACGTATATCAGCGGCATCGAGCGGGGAACGCGCAACCCGAGCCTGACGAACATCCTCAAGATCGCGGCGGCGCTGCAGGTCAGCCCGTCGGAGATCTTCGCTCGCGCGCTGCAACTGAGGCGACAAGCGGGCGGGTCACGGATCGACGTGCACGTCCAGCGTGTTGCTGGCGCCCGGGGCGTAGGCGTACCCCTGCGCACCGGTGTTCGGCAGGGCGACCCGGAGCACGTAGGTCGTGGGTTCGAAGGTGGCGTGAAAGCGGTAGCTGTAGCGAAACCGGCTCCCGTTCGCGACGACCTGGGCGAAGATTTTCCAGCGTCTGCCTTCCCGCACCTCGACGTTTAGCGACACCCCCTGTTGAGGATAGGGTCCGCCGGTGATGGTGCCCCTCCAGTGGATTGTTCCTCCATTGCGGGTGTGGTTGGGGGTGATGGAGAGAGAGGTCCTCGGCCGGATCATGACCTCGGCCGTGGCGGTCACCGAGGGAGCGGGGTCATTGCTGTAGGCGGTGTAGGAGAAGCGCAGCGTACGATCCGGGCCCGTGGGGACCTTGTAGGAGAAGCCTCAGCGCTCGTGCACGACGACGATGTTCGACGCGCCCCCCAGGAAGGGGAAGTCGGCTTCGTAGCGGGACACGACGCGGAAGCGATACGTCACCGGGCCGGGAAACTTGAAGCGGTAAGACGCGCGATAGCGGCCCTTGGCATTGGTGCTCACCGTGTCGAACTGGATCCATTCCCCGCCCGAGCTGGCCTCCAGCACCAGCTGCTTGCCGCCTTCGGGGATCGGCGTTCCGTGCAGCACGCCGCTGAAGACGATCCGCCGTCCCACGCTCGCCACATGCGGCGCGATCCTCAGCGCGATCCCGGCGTGCACCCGCAGCGTCAACGCCGCCGTGGCCACGGGCACCGTGTCGTCCACGTGGCTGCGATACTCCAAGCGCAGCACGCACGAGGAGATATCCGTGGGAAGAGTCAGGGTCCAGGAGCCCGTGGAGCCGGTGCGCACCCCGGCGAGCTGTGCGGCCTTCGCGCCTTGGGAGGCGGGCGTCTGGAACACGTCGAGCATCGCGCCCGAGATCGCCTGCCCGGAGGCGCTCGTCAGGCGCCCGGTGATCTGATCGCGCGCGCCGTAGCGGCTGGTGAACGCGGCCTTGCGGGTCCGCGTCCAGTGAGCGCTGAGCGTCGCCTGATCGGAGGCGTTCGCGCCGTTGGTCGGGCCGCGCTCGAGAGGGGGCTGCCCGGGCCGGCGCTCGTCGCGGCTCTGGATGACGAGCTGTTCGCCGCGCGGTAGGCGGCCATCCCCTCGCTGACGATCTGTCCCAGTCCGCACGCGTCGAACGCCGCGGCGACATCGAGGTTGCCCTCGCTGGCGAGCGTCGAGGTGATGCATCCCTGGACCTGGGCGTAGGTGAGCGTCGGAGCGTAGGCGCGCATGCTCGCCTCCACGGCGGAGACGATCGTCGCGGCCTCGCTGGTGCCTTCCGCCCGGGCGGGCGTGCCATCGTCGCTGAACGCGATTTCGATGCCGCCCCCGCCACCTCTGGTCTCGGCCTGGCTGTCGCAGCCGGGGGCGAGCAGCGCGAGCCCGGACCACGATTGCTGAAGGGGCAGATCGCCGAGGTTCGCCGGGTGCGGAGACGCCGGGGCCAGCATGGCCAGGCCACGACGCCAGCGTAGCATTGCGTGACAATCTCGAGGCTACGAGTTCGCCGCCGGGGGCGGTTCGACCGAGGCTGGTTCGGCATGCGGAACTGAGGCGCCGACGCCGAAGCACACGTGGTCGGCCCGCGCCAGCGCTTGTAGACATGCACGCTGGTCGGAGCAATGCCGACCATCCCCCATCCGTTGGCGGGCGCCGCCGCGATCATCGCCATGTAGGTGCCGTGCCCGTCGGGGTGCCCGCCAGGCAGCGGCGGGCTCGAGCGCGGCGAGTTCGTCTTCGGTGTTCGTGTTCGAAAAGAGCGCGTGGCTGCCGGCCAGGATCGGGGTCGTATCCGGGTTGTGGTCCACTCCCGAGTCCACCAGGCAGACGATCCCTGCGACCGGCGGCGCGGGCGCGTACTGCAGGAACAGCGCGTCGGCGGCCGCCTGCTGCACGGTTCTCGCGGGCACGCCGACCTCGCCCGACGCCTGCCCGGACAGCGCCATGCCCGCGAGCAGCGACACAACGATCATCGAGAAGCTGCGCATGTCCATCTCTTCCTTTCAACAGCCTTTCCGCGAACAGCCTTCCTACCCCGCGCGCCCATCTCTTATACCGACCATTTCCGCTCAACGGGACACTCCGGCCTGCTCCGCGACGGTACGAACTCGGTGCTACCATTTCGGTATGCCCGCTCACAAGTTGTCCATCTCCCTCGATGAGTCCGTCTTCCTGGCCGCCAAGCAGGTCGCCGAGCGCCGGGGTATGAGCCTGTCGTCCTGGTTGAACGATGTGGCCGAGCGTGCTTTGGAGACCGAGGTCAGTATCGAGGAGGGTCTGGCTGCAATAGCGGAATTTGAAGCCGAAAGTGGGCCGATCACCGCGGAGGAGCTGGCTGAGGCCGACGCGATCCTCGACGCCGCGGGGGTTGGCCGCAAGCCTGCGTCTCGTCGCGCCGCGTGAGCGGCGTCACCTACGACACGGGCGCTTTGATCGCGGCCGAACGCGGTTCGCGGTCGATGTGGCGGCTACACCGGCGTGTGCTCGATCGTGGCATGAGTCCGACGCTCCCGACGGTTGTGCTGGGCCAGGCTTGGCGAGGCGGTCCTCAGGCACGGCTGTCGCGACTCGTACATGGGTGCAATGTCGACCCGCTCACCGAGTCCCAGGCGCGTGCGGCCGGGAAGGCGCTTGCCGCTAGCGCAAGCAGCGACCTCGTCGACGCGGCCGTTGTCGTGACGGCGCTTGCGCGTGAGGATCTGGTCGTGACCAGCGATCCGGACGATCTGAGCCGCATCGCCGCCGCGCTCGGCCGCGACCTCGCGGTGCACGTCGTCTGATCGCAGGCGATGGGGCAGCGCCGCGCGCGCGATTCCCGCCCTCGCTTCCATCCGCTCTGGATCGTAAGTTGAGTCTCGATGGGAGCGCCTTCGCGTAACGCCACGTGCCCCTGCGGGAAATCAGGCGATGCTCGCTGAGACAGAGTTCGATGAGGCCATCGCCGCTGAGGAGACGAGGCTCGCCGAGCTCGACCGATTGAGCGCCGCCGCGCGTGAGCGCATCATCGAGCTGCATACAGCACGCGAGCGGGGCGCGATGCGCGATGCTGAAGCGGAGCGTGCCACCGATGCGGGGACGGCCTGGTCGCCGGAGCGCAAGGTGGCGCTGTTCGCGAGTCTCTTTCGTGGTCGCGAGGATGTCTTCCCGCATCGCTGGGAGAAACCGGCGAAGGGCAAGAGCGGGTGGGCGCCGCGCTGCGACAACGAGTGGAAGGCCGGCATATGCAACAAGCCACGCGTGAAGTGCGGTGAGTGTCCCAACCAGGCGTTCCCAGCCCCGGCTGAGGGCGAGCTGCTCAGGCATCTGCGGGGCCGCCATGTGATGGGCGTCTATCCACTGCTGGCCGACGATATGTGTCGGCTGCTGGCGATCGATCTCGATGAACGCTCGTGGCGGGCGGATGTGATGGCGTTGCGCGAGGCATGCCGCGAGCTCGATCTCGTCCCGGCGGTCGAGCGCTCGCGCTCGGGAGAGGGCGCCCATGTCTGGTTCTTCTTCAGCGAGCCGGTGCAGGCAGCGCTCGCGCGGCGGTTCGGATTGATGCTCCTGACGGACGCGATGACGCGCAGCCCCACGCTGGGGATGGCGTCCTACGATCGCCTGTTCCCAAGCCAGGACACGCTGCCGAAGGGAGGCTTCGGGAACCTCATCGCGCTGCCGCTCCAGCTGCAGGCGCGCCAGCGCGGCAACACGCTGTTCGTGGACGAGCGCCTGGAGCCGTTCGAGGACCAGTGGTCCTATCTGGAGTCGCTGCCGCGGATCGCCCCGGCTCGTCTGCAGGAGCTGGTGGCCCGCGGGCTCGGCGACGGCCGTGTCCTGGGCGTGCCCGAGGAGACGGAGGACAGCGATGCGCCGTGGCGCCCGGTGCGGCCGCTGACCGAGCGGCTCGCCGCCGCGAAGCTGCCCGGCACGGTGAGCGCGACGCTGGCCCAGCGCCTTTATGTGCGCAGCGAGGGGCTGCCGCCGGTGCTGCTGGATGCGTTGCGGCGACTCGCGGCGTTCTCCAACCCGAAGTTCCTGGAACTTCAGGCGATGCGCAAATCCACCGCGCTTATCCCGCGCGTTATCGCTTGCTTCGAGCAGACAGGCGACTTCCTGGCACTGCCACGCGGCTGTCTCGAACAACTGGAGGAGCTGCTGGCCGGCCTGAACATCGCGTTGGAGCTCTCCGACGAGCGCACCGACGGCGAGCCGCTCGAGGTGCGGTTCACGGGAGAGCTGACCGCCCGTCAAGAGGACGCGGTGCCGCCGCTGCTCGCCCACGAGCTCGGCGTCCTGTGCGCGCCGCCGGGCATCGGCAAGACCGTCATCGCCACCCGGCTGATCGCGGCCCGGGCACGCTCGACACTCGTGCTCGTCCACCGCAAGCCGCTGCTCGAACAGTGGGTCAAGCGCCTGAACGAGTTCCTCGATCTCGAGGCAGACGAGATCGGGACGATCGGTGGCGGTCGCGGCAAGCCCACGGGCAAGGTGGACGTCGCGATGGTCCAGAGCCTGGCTCGCCACAAGACGCTCGACCAGTTGCTGGCCGGCTACGGTCATATCGTCGTGGATGAGTGTCACCACGTCCCGGCTGTGACGACCGAGCGCGTCCTTCAAGCCTCACCCGCGCGCTACGTGACCGGGCTGACCGCCACGCCGAAGCGCCGCGACGGACACCACCCGATCATCACGATGCAGTGCGGCCCGGTCCGCCACACGATCGAGCCCGACGCGACCCGTTCATCGCAGCCGCTCGCGCTGCGCGTCGTGCGCCGTGACACGTCCTTCGACCCCGCAACGCTGCCCACCGACGCGAGCATCCAGGAGGTCTACGCCGCACTCGCCGCCGACGAGCGGCGCACCGAGTTGATCGCGAAGGACACGCTGGAGCTGGCGGCGCAGGGCCGCTGCCCGATAGTGCTGACAGAACGGCGCGAGCACCTGGAGCAACTGGCCGAGCGCCTTGCGGATATCCACACGCTCATCGTCCTACACGGCGACATGCGACCGGCCGAGCACCGTGTCGCGCTGGAGCAGCTCGCCAGCACGGACAGCGACGGCGGGCGAGTGGTGCTCGCCACCGGCCGCTACATCGGCGAGGGCTTCGACGACCCATGCCTCGACACGCTGCTGCTCGCCATGCCGATCGCGTGGAAGGGCACAGTCGTCCAGTACGCCGGACGTCTCCACCGCGCCCATCCCGGCAAGCACGACGCGCTCATCTACGACTACGTCGACGCCGAGCTGCCCGTCCTGCGCCGCATGTTCGCCAAGCGCCTGCGGGCCTACCGATCGCTCGGGTACGAGCTGACCGAGACGTCGGGAACACGGTGATTCCAGCGGTGAGGCGTAGATTGAGTCGTGCTGCTCGGCCATCCCAGCGAAGCGTCCTCCTACCGAGCGGTCCATGCCTTCGGGCCGTCGCCGGGCGGCCAGGACGCCCATCTTGCGGCGCCGTTTGGTACCCACGAGTGGTACCCACGGACTTTTGCGCCTGCGGACAGTCCGTCCAAATATCTCCAAAAATCGCCGGTTTGCAGGCTATTCCGAAAATGGGCCGTGCAGGAATCGAACCTGCAACCTTGGGCTTAAGAGGCCCCTGCTCTGCCGGTTGAGCTAACGGCCCGTGAGGGCACCGGCGGACGAGTGGCCGGCTTGCAGGCTCGATTCTAGCCAAGCGTGCACGCGGCGCGCCCGCGGAAGGGCCACGCACGAGGCGCGCTCTCGCGTATGCCGCTGGCGCACCCGCAAAATATCGCCTTCAAACATCACCTCAGAACACGACCGTCCGCCGCCCGTCCGCGATCACACGGTCGTTGAGGTGCAGGGCCACGGCGCGGGCGAGCACGAGGCGCTCGATGTCGCGCCCGACACGAGTCAGATCCTCGGCGCTCTGGCGATGGTCGACGCGCACGACGTCCTGATCGATGATCGGGCCGTCGTCGAGCTCGGCGGTCACGTAGTGGGCGGTCGCGCCGATCAGCTTGACCCCGCGCTCGTGCGCGCGCCGGTAGGGGTCGGCGCCCGCGAACGCGGGCAGGAACGAGTGGTGGATGTTGATCGCCGGCATCCCGACGCGCTGTAGGAACTCGCCGCTGAGGATCTGCATGTAGCGCGCGAGCACGAGCAGATCGGCCCGGCCCGTCAGCAGCTCGAGCACCCCCGCCTCGGCCCGGGGCTTGCCGTCCTCCTCGGGCACCACGGGCACGTGGTGGTAGGGGACACCGGCGGCCTCAGTCTCTGTCCGCAGATCCTCGTGGTTTGAGATCACCATGACAATGTCCCCGTCCAGCTCGCCCCGCCGGCAGCGCCACAGCAGATCGACGAGGCAGTGGTCGTGGCGGGAGACGAGGATCGCGATACGCCGGCGCTGCCCCCACCAGCGCAGCTCCCAATCCATCTCAAACCGGTCGGCGACCTCGGCTGCGAAACGCGCCTGAAAGTGCCGCCGGGACTCTGCGGCGCTCGATCCGGCCAGCTCCCGCAAGAACAGCTCCGTGCGCATAAGAACCGCCCGCCGGTCGGGTCGGAGGAGAACTGATGGGAGGAGACGATGTTCGCGCCCTGCTCGAACAGGAATCCCGAGACCGCCGCGACGATTCCAGGCCGATCCGGGCAGCCGATCAGCAGACGCGCGGTGTAGCGCTCAAGTCCAGCCACCGGCTATTTCGTGGCGGTTTTCGTCGTGGAGGAGCCGCTCGTGTCCCCTTTGATGGGGTAGGTCTTGCCACCGATCGTGACCGTGCCACTGGAGCCGCTCACCGCGCCGCCGCTCGAAGTACCCACCGTGCCGCCCGTGCTCGCCGTCCCGCTTGAGGTGCTCGACGCGCCGCTGCTGGTACCCGTCGGGTTCTTCTTGATTTCCGCGAGCTCGGTCTTCAGCTGCTTGCGCTGGGCGGAGGGCGCGAGGGCGACCGCCTTTTCCGAGGCGAGATCGCCGATGCGCGTGTTGTGGGACTTGTAGGCGTACTCCGCCAGCGCCGCGTACAGCGAGGCGCTTTCCGGTCTGGCGGCGGTCACGATCTGCAGAACCTTGACCGCTTCGGCAGGTTCGTTCAGGCCTTCTTCGCCGAACACGCTCACCATCTCCTGCGCTATTTCGGCGTTGGGCTTGGGCGGGTTCAGCGCGAGATAGCGGTTCCAGGACTGGGCTACCTGGGCGAACAGTTCTTTGCCCTTGCTCGTGACTTTGTTGTTGGCGAAGTACGCTTCGCCGCCCCCTTCATGCAGCTGCGCGAGGGTCAGCTGTTCCCACGCGTACACGCTGTTGGGCTGCTGCTGGGTGAGCTTCTTGTACTTCTTGACCGGGCCGGCGAAGCTGGAGGTGCCCTTTTCTTCGTTGCCTGTCAGCGAACTCGGGATCCCGCCGCTGCCAAAGCCGCCGCCGACGCCGAGCCCGATGAGACCAAAGCCGATCAGCAGAGCCAGGCCCAGGTAGATCACCTGGACCGTGCGACGACGGCCGCGTCCGCGCAGGTCGAACAGCATCGGCTCAGCTCAGCTCTCGGTCGAAGTGGTCGATGATCTGTTGCACGCTTGGCTCAGTCCTCTCCTGTGCGGGCGACCCGCCGCCCGGCGGCTGGCCGGAACCCGGGGGTTGGCGCTCGCCGCGTCTGCGCTCACGGCGCTCGACGAGCGACGCGAGCAGGATACTCGCCTCGTAGAGGAGATACAGGGGAACGGTCTCAAGCAGCAGCGTGATTGCGTCCCCGGGCAGGAACGCGGCGATCGCCGCGCACGCCACGATCGCGTACCGACGGCCCTTGCGCAACTGCCTCGGCGTGACGACGCCGCTGCGTGTGGCCGCCAGAATCGCGACCGGCACCTGGAACACGAGACCCATCGCGAGCAGGATCGTGGCGGCGAATTTGTAGTATGGACCGGCTTGGACGAGCACGTTGAACTCGCCGCTGTTGAAGTTCTGGAAGAAGCGCACGGCGGCGGGCAGCACGACGGCGTAACCGAACGTGACCCCAGCCGCGAACAGGAATGGGATCGCCGTCAGCAGCGGCAGCGCCACACGTCTCTCACCCGGGCTGAAGGCGGGCAGCACGAACCCGTAGAGCTCGAAAAGGATAACGGGCAGCGAGAACACCAGTGAGAACAGGAACGTGACGGTGATGGTGGTGGTGAACGGTTCGCCGATTCCCAGCGTCACAGGCTTGTTGCCTTCCGGCGCGCGGGGGATCTTCGCGACGTCGGCGCGCAGGCGCGGTATCTGCGCCGCAAGCGCCGCACGGGTCGCTGCCGGCAGGCCGCTCGACGGGTTCGCGAGCTGTCCAGCGATGCGCTGCACCTCGCCAGCGACACCGAGCACTCCCTGCTGGGCGAGCGCGGTCTGCCCGAGCGGGCCCTTGCCCTCAGACACCTGCTTCTGCGTCTGACGCGCGAGCGGGCGGTTGATCAGGTGCAGCAGCGCGTGGTTCTGCCACAGGCAGATCCCAAACGCCACCGCCACCGCCACACCGCACACGATCAGGCGCGTGCGCAGCTCTTCGAGATGATCGACGAGGCTGAGACGGTCTTCGTGGCCGATCGTGCGAATCGTGGTGGCCATGCCCAATGAACCTAGCACCGCGCCTGCGCGGTCATTCCGCCCCGCCGAGCCCTACGGCGTGGCGCTAAAGGCGATCGCGGTGGGCGTCGATGAGTTCAGAGCACGCCATGTCAGACACGAGTCCCCACATTCGCCACCACGTACAGATGCCCGACGGCAAGCGCCTGGAGGTCGTCTACCGCGACCATCAGCGTGCCCCGGAGCCGCCGTGCGCGCCGCAGGAGCTGCACGTCTGCTTCAACTGCGCGGGCGAGCTCGTCTACCCGCTCGACTGGGCTGAAGAGGGCTCAAACCACTGGCGCATCGTGCTGCGCTGCCCCGAGTGCGAGGCGCTGCGCGAGGGCGTGTTTGAACAGGCCATCGTGGAGCAGCTGGACGATGAGCTGGACCGAGCCTCGGGTGCGCTGCTGAGCGACCTGAAGCGGATCACGCATGCGAACATGACAGACGAAATCGAGTTTTTTGTGCGGGCGCTGCAGGCAGATCTGGTCGTCCCGAGCGACTTTTAGGTCCGCCAGCCTCCAGGGGAGGCTTTACCGGTAGCGCTCGACGACCGCGTCCGCGACGAGATCCAGCAGGACCGCACGCCCGTCGGGCAGGCTGTGCGGGAGTGCCGACTTGGCTTGCGCGACCAGCGCCAGCGCTCGCTCGCGCGCCTCATCGAGAGCGCCTGTCGCGGCGATTCGTTCGCACAGCCGCTCGGCCTCCGGTGGTCCGCTCAGTGAGGAGAGGTCCAGCTCAGCGAGCTCGGGATCGAGCTCGCGCGCGAGGATGAACGGGAGGGTGACGGTGCCGTCGAGCAGGTCCGTGCCGCGGGCCTTGCCGGTGCGTTCGACCGGACCGGACACGTCGAGCACGTCGTCTAGCAGCTGGAACGCCAAGCCGATGCGCCGGGCGAACGCGCCGAGCTCATCGGCCAGCGCGCGCGAGCCTTTGACGGCTACCAGCGCGCCCAGGCGGCAGGCGGCCTCGAACAGCGCGGCGGTCTTCAGTTCGCAGCGGCGCAGATATCGCGCGACCGCGACATGTGCGGCGTAGGCGTCCTCGCGTTGCAGCAGCTCGCCTTCGGCCAGTGCCGAGCTGGCGTCCGAGAGAGCACGCAGCTGAGCCTCGTCTCCGTTGCGCGCAAGCTCGGCAAACGCGCGCGAGAACAGCAGATCGCCGGTGGCGATCGCGAGCTTGCGTCCGGCGGCCGCGGCGACCGACGGGTGTCCGCGTCGCAGTTGGGCGCCGTCGATCACGTCGTCGTGCACGAGCGTCGCCGAGTGCACCAGCTCGACCGCCACCGCGGCGCGCACGAGGCTGTCCTCTGCATCAGCGCTGTCCCCGGGCCCGCCCGCGGACTCGGCGGCAAGCACCACTAGCAGCGGGCGCAGCCGCTTGCCCCCAGCCAGGACCGTGCCGGTGGCGTGAGAGGCCAGCGGCTCGCCTGCCTCGGCGGTCACCAGCTCGAGGTGGCGCTCGGTGCGGATCATCCGCTCGCGCAAGCCGCTTCCTCCGCGGCGCATGATCGTCTCGACGCCGTCTACGTCCGCGGCGCTCGCACCGTCGGCGGTGCCTGTTGCGGCTGTGCCTCCCATCGGGCTCATCATGACCCCTCGACGGGAACGGTGCCTGCGTGGATCGCGATGATCCCTCCGGCGGTGAGCAGGTAGGATATCTCGCGCAGTCCTGCGCGCTCCATCTCGGCGGCAAGCGCGTTAGGATCTGGAAAGCGCTTGACGGAGTCGGGCAGGTAGGCGTATGCATCGGCGATCGACCCGCTCGGGTCCGAGCCCCGCAGGCGCGAGACCAGCGTCGCCACCGCTCCTGTCAGGCGGCCGAGCACGGGCACGAGCCGGTCGAACCACATACGGTAAAAGAACGACAGGGGGAGCCTTGTGGGGGTCGTCATCTCCAGGACCACGACCCTGCCCCCCGGCCGCACGACCCGCGTCATCTCCGCCAGGCCACGGCCGAGGTCTGAGAAGTTGCGCACGCCGAAGCTGGCCGTGGCGGCGTCGAACGAGTCATCGGCGTAGGGCAGCTCCAGGGCGTCCGCCCACTCAAAGCGCAGCTTCACGTCACGTTGGTCCGCGCCCTCGGTCTTGGCGCGAGCGAGTGAGAGCATCGCCTCGGAGAAGTCGCTGCCGAGCACCTCGCCCCCGGGCGAGACGCGCCGACCGAGCTCGATCGCCAGATCGCCGGTGCCAGTCGCGACATCGAGTACCCGGCTGCCGGGACCAACCCGGGCCTCCTCGGCGGCGCGGGCGCGCCAGCGATGGTGCAATCCGGCGGTCATCGCCGTGTTCAGCGGGTCATACACGCCCGCGATCCGGTCGAACATCGCCCGCACCTGACCGGCCTCCAGCTGTCCGGGTGAGGAACTAGGGGAAGGATCGGGCAACGGACCCGGCAAGGGCTCGTGCGCAGGATCCCCGCTTACGGGAGATCCCTCGGCGCTGCTGGATGCGGTGCTCCCGACGCCTGATTCGGCGGACTCGGCGGGCATGGATGAAGAGGCTACTTCAGCTGCGATAGGAAGGCGACGACCGCTTCGAACTCCTTCGGCGGCAGATTCTTGAACGACGGCATCGGCGCGGTCGGATTGACCAGCGTGCGCGCGATTCCCTGGCGCGGCAGGCGTGAGGCTATGTGCGTCAGTTCGGGACCCGGGCCGCTGTTGCCGTTGTCGCCGAGCTTGTGACATGACAGGCATCCCTTGGCCTCGACAACGTCCTTGCCGGCTTCGTATTCGGCGAGTGTCCGCCCACCCGCTTGCCTGACGGATGTGGGAGTGGGCATTTCGATCACAAACGGCGATCCCGCAGTGGCACCCTGATAGGTGAGCAGGGCCATCGCGCCGATCACGAAGATGCCGGTCAGCGTCGCGATCGGACGGCGCTCGGGGCGGCGCTCAGGGCCGCGATCGTAGAACGGCAGCAAAAACAGCAGGATCATGCCGATCGTCGGCACCCCGATCGTCGCCAGCGGCACGAGGCTCGGCGGCTTGATCACGCGCAGGAGCTCGAATAGGAAGAAGAAGTACCACTCCGGCCGGGGCACGTAGGTGGTCGTGGTCGGGTTCGCCTTGGAGCCGAGCTCAGCACCGAGCACGAGCGACATCGTGATGATGACCGCCATCACTACGCACGCCATCGCCGCGTCCTTGGCCACCGCGTAGGGAAAGAACGGCTTGCCCTGGGACTTCAGGATCGCGTACTCGCGGAGGTACTCCTCCTTCTCACGTTTATTCATGCTCGCGCCTGCATCCAGTCGGCGCTTCTGATGGTGTAGGGCGCCCTCCAGGCGTCCTTGACCGCGTGAGACGGCTTCGCCGCTCACGCCTCGGCCTCGCGCAACTCTGGGTTCTTCTCGGCTCCCGTCCATGGCGGTGCGGTCGTGCCGAGCTTGGCCACGAGATACAGGTGCGCGCCGATCAGCGCGGCGAGCAGCCCGGGGACGAGCAGCATGTGGATGGCGTAGAAGCGCGACAGCGTGGTCGCCCCGAATTCGGGCCCTCCGCGCAGGAAGTCGCTGAGGTATGGCCCGATCAGCGGGCCGGTCCCGTTGATGTTCACGCCCACGATCGTCGCCCCAGTAGGCGCGCTGATCGAACGGCAGCAGGTAGCCGGTGAACGACATCACCATCGTCAGGATCAGCAGCACGACGCCGATCACCCAGTTGAGCTCGCGGGGGTACTTGTAGAGCGCCGAGAGAAGAATGTGCGGCCCATGTGCAGGAATACGAGGACCACCATCACGCTCGAGCACCACTTGTGCATGCCGCGTACGAACTGGCCGAGGAA
>CAWCYP010000061.1:0-11391 GCA_963799735.1 uncultured Solirubrobacterales bacterium
TCGGTCAGTAGCCGACCGAGTAGAAGCTGATGTGGCGGCATCCGTCGAGCTTGTAGTGGGGCAGCGCGCGGTGGCTCGTGAAGACGACGATGTGCGGGTTTTCGCAGTGGATGATCCCCGAGTTCTCGTGCGCGTGCACGACTGTGTTCGGTGAGGTGCCCGTCCAGACGTAGTTGTAGGTGTCGTTGGCGTAGATGAAGTTGGGGCCGTTCCCCGCATGGATGACGGCGGTCTGCGAGCTGGGCCAGCCCGACTCGTGGTAGTCGCCCCAGATCACGTCGCCCGCCTCGCCGCCGTATATCGTGTCGTCGCCGTAGCCGCCCAGCAGGTAGTTGTGCACGCGTGGCCGTCCCACGAGCGTGTGGTGCAGTCCGGCCGGCCCCTTGTCCATCTCCAGGTGCTGGTCCGCCGGCCAGCCCGCGTGGCTGGTCATCGCCGTCGCGGACACCGCGCAAGCGAGAGCCGTGAGCGCCGCTGCGGCGGCCACGAACCGAGCCGTCCGCGGGCGTCGTGGAGCCGGGCCGGGGTTCATGGCGGGTGAGGGCATACGTTGTGCATCGTCTGCCGCTCGTCGACCCACGACCGGATCGTCCCCGAGCTCGGACATGCGGCCAGACCACGCCCGGGGTCGCGCGGCCGTGAGCGCTAGGGTGCGTCAATGCCGCTGATCCCGATGGTCATCGAGCGCACCGCGCGCGGGGAGCGCGAGTTCGACATCTACTCGCGCCTGCTCAACGAGCGGATCATCTTCCTGGGCACTCCGATCGACGATCAGGTCGCCAATCTCGTCGTCGCCCAGCTGCTGCACCTCGAGTCCAACGATCCCGAGAAGGACATCTCGATCTACATCAACTCGCCCGGGGGCTCGGTGTACTCGGGCCTGGCGATCTACGACACGATGCAGTTCGTCAAGCCCGACATCGCGACGATGTGCGTGGGCGTGGCGATGTCGATGGGCTCGCTGCTGCTGGCCGGTGGCGCGAAAGGCAAGCGAGCGGCGCTGCCGAACAGTCGCATCCTGATCCATCAGCCCTCGGCGGGTTTCGAAGGCCAGTCGACGGACATCGAGATCCACGCAAGGGAGATCCTCGCCGTCAGGGGCC
Organism: uncultured Solirubrobacterales bacterium; assembly: GCA_963799735.1. Classification (GTDB taxonomy): domain Bacteria; phylum Actinomycetota; class Thermoleophilia; order Solirubrobacterales; family Solirubrobacteraceae; genus Palsa-744. Next base: position 1,104 of record CAWCYP010000061.1, read on the forward strand.
GGCTGGACGAAATCTACGCCGAGCACACCGACCGCACCACCGAGCAGGTCCGCGAGGACATGGAGCGCGACCGGTTCTTTACGGCCGAGCAGGCCCAGGAGTATGGCCTGATCGATCGGGTGCTCGAGAGCCACTGAGGATCGTCCGCCAGGCGCGATGACCGCCCTGACTCCGCTCGAGCGCTCGACGCTTCTCCTGATCGCCGTGCTGAGCGCGCTCGCCGGCGTGGCCAACTACCAGCCGTGGCCCGCGGTGCCCAGGTTCGCGGTCGCGACGCTCGCGCTCGCGGGCCTGGCCTGGGTCGTGTCGTTCGCGACCGAGCAGCTCGGCGAGCGCTTCGGGCCGGGGATCACCGGCATGTTGCAGTCGACGCTCGGCAACCTGCCCGAGCTGTTCGTCGTCATATTCGCCCTGAAAACCGGCGAGCTCATCGTCGCGCAGACGGCGATCGTCGGGTCGATCCTCGCCAACGCTTTGCTCGTGCTGGGTCTCGTGATCGTGATCGGAGCGCGTAGATCGCCGGACGGGATCATGCGCTTCTCCAAGCGATTGCCCCGCGACACGGCGACGCTGCTGCAGGTCACCGTGTTCATCATCGTGCTGCTCGGACTGTCGCTCGCCGCGCACGATCCCGCCAGCCACCACGTGCAAGCGATCTCCGCGGTCGGAGCCGTCTGCCTGCTGGTCGTGTATCTGGCCTGGGTCGTTCCGTATCTGCGCTCGAACACCGCTCCACACGACGGGCGGGACACTGCTCCCTCCGAGGCCGGCCGGCCGGGGAACACGGGGGCGGCGGACCGCGCGTCGGGGCCGCGGCTGTCGCTGGGGCTGACCCTGGCGCTGCTGATCGTCGCCGGCGGCTCCTCGGCGTTCGTGTCGGACTGGTTCGTGGCGGCCCTCGTCCCGGCGATCTCCATCCTGCACATCTCCCAGGCGTTCGCGGGCCTCGTGATCGTCGCGATCGCCGGCAACGCGGTGGAGAACGTCGCCGGGATCGTGCTCGCGTACAAGCGCCGCTTCGACCTGGCGATCTCGGTCGTCAAGAGCTCGGTCGCCCAGATCGCCGCGTTCCTGTTCCCGGTGCTGGTGCTGGTCTCGTTCGCGTTGCCCACCCAGCTGACGTTCGCGCTGGCTCCCGTATACATCGGCGCGCTGGCCCTGACCGCGCTGACGCTCTCGCAGGTGACCGGCGACGGCGAGGCGGCCGCGTTCGAGGGCTGGGCGCTGGTCGCGCTGTACGTGATCCTGGCGACGCTCACGCTGTATGAGTGAGGACGCTCGCGAGGCGTCTCGCCGGGACCGCGCCGGTCGCTTGCGAGCCGGGCCGAGTCGGCCCTGCCGCGGTCGTATCGCCAGCGCGGCGAAAGCGCGCTAGACTGCCGGATACCTCGCGCCTGGGCGGGGTTTTTCTTCGCCCAAGGCCGTTTGTCCACAACGATGCAGGGATTTCTGAAATGGCCCGCGGAGACGTTCGAATCGCGATCACCCTCGCATGCGAGGAGTGCAAGCATCGCAACTACCAGACGAACAAGAGCAAGCGCAACAACCCGGATCGGGTGTCGCTGCGCAAGTACTGCCGCTGGTGCCGCAAGCACACATCCCATCGGGAGACGCGCTAGCGCGGGAGCGCTGCTGTGGCCCGTGATCGCAAACGCGCAAAGCAACGTCGCGCCCGTCGGGGCGCCGCGGCCGCGGGCCGTGGTCCCGCCGAGCCCACCCAGGCCGCGCCCGCGGCGGCCGGGTCGGCCGGTCCGTTCCCGTCGTTGTCCCCGGAGTCCGGCCGCGTCGAGCGTGCGGATCTGCCCGGCGCGCTCGAGCACGCGGGCGACGTGGACGAGTTCGACGCCGCGCTCATCCGCGGCGCGGGCGGGGTCGCCGCCGACGCCGAGACGCTCTCCGAGGCCGAGATCGAGGCCGAGGCCGAGGCCGAGGGCGACCTCGGCGAGGACGAACTGCAGGAGCCCGCAGGACCGTCGGGCCCTGGGGATGCCGGCGGCGGCGGTGGTGGTGGGGCCGGCGACGTCGGTCCGGATCGAGCGTCGGGTGCGCCATTGCGCAAGGGGGGCAATCGCGCGATTGGGTTCCTGCGCGCCAGCTGGGCCGAGCTGCAGCGGGTCCAGTGGCCCGACCGCCGTCATGTGTTTCAGGCGACGGCCGTCGTCCTGGGGTTCGTCGCCATCGCCGGCGCGTATCTCGGGCTGGCCGACTACGTGGCCAAGGAAATCGTCGAACTCATCCTGTGATCGAGTCGGGAACTAGAAGAAGAGAACACAAATGTTTCGCTGGTACGTCGTCAACACTTATTCCGGTCACGAGAACAAGGTCAAGCAGAACCTCGAGCACCGCGTGGTCTCGCTGGGCCAGCAGCGCGCCGTGCGCAACGTGGTCGTCCCGACCGAGTCGGTGTCGGTGATGAAGGACAACCAGAAGACCACAGAAGAGAAGCGCACGATGCCCGGGTACGTGCTCGTCAATATGGAGCTCAACGAGGACTCCTGGGGCGTCGTCAAGGGAACGCCGGGGGTCACCGGCTTCGTCGGAGCATCGCAGGAGCCGGTCCCGTTGACCCAGGTCGAGGTCGACCGGCTGCTGCACAAGACCGATGTCGCGACGGCGCCCCGCACCCGGGCTCAGTTCGCGATCGGCGAGTCCGTGAAGGTAGTGTCCGGGCCGCTGTCGGACTTCTCCGGGGAGATATCCGAGATCAACGACGACGCCGCCAAGCTGAAGGTCCTGGTATCAATCTTCGGCCGTGAGACACCGGTCGAGGTGGGTTTTGACCAAGTCAAAAAGTTGTAGGTAGAGAGAGAATGGCCAAGAAGGTTCTGACAACGATCAAGCTGCAGGCGAACGGCGGCCAGGCGAGTCCCGCCCCGCCGGTCGGTCCCGCGCTGGGTCAGCACGGGATCAACATCATGGAGTTCTGCAAGGCGTTCAACGCGCAGACACAGAGCGAGACGGGGACGGTGATCCCGGTCGTGATCACCGTGTACGAGGACCGCTCGTTCACGTTCGTCACCAAGACCCCGCCCGCCGCCGTGCTGATCAAGCAGGCGCTGCGCATCGGCAAGGGCTCGGGCGAGCCCAATCGCACGAAGGTCGGCACGATCACTCAGGCGCAGCTGCGCGAGATCGCCGAGCGCAAGCTGGCGGATCTGAACGCCAACGACATCGACCAGGCGGCAAAGATCATCGCGGGAACCGCTCGTTCGATGGGAGTCGAGGTCGCGTCATGAGCTCCCATCACGGACGCCGCCATCGCGAGGGCCTTCAGAAGGTCGACCGCGAGCGCGAGTACGAGCCCGCCGAGGCGGTCGCGCTCGTTAAGAGCCTGGCTGGTGCGAAGTTCGACGAGTCGATCGAGTTGCACGTGCGCACGGGATTGAACGTGCGCCACGCCGACGAGCAGCTGCGTGGCACGATCGCGCTCCCGAACGGCCTGGGAAAGGACGTGAAGATCATCGTGTTCGCCCAGGGTCCTAAGGTCGCCGAGGCCGAAGCGGCGGGCGCCGACGAGGTCGGCGGCGAGGATCTCGCCAAGAAGATCGAGGAGGGCTTCGACGAGTTCGACGTGGCGATCGCCACGCCCGATTTGATGTCGGTCGTTGGTCGTCTCGGCCGCGTGCTTGGTCCGTCGGGCAAGATGCCCAACCCGAAGGTGGGCACGGTTACGATGGACGTGGCCAAAGCGGTGGAGGAGTCCAAGTCGGGCAAGGTCGAGTACCGCACCGATCGCACGGCGATCGTGCACATGGTGATCGGCAAGGCGAGCTTTGACGAGCGCGCGCTGCTGGAGAACTATGCTGCTGTGATCGAAGAGCTGATCCGCGCCAAGCCCTCGGCGACGAAGGGCAGGTATCTGCGCACGATCACGCTGACCTCCACGATGGGCCCGGGGGTCAAGGTCGATCCAAGCCGCACACGTGACATCATCGAGGAGGCGCCGCCGCAGGCGGTGGCCGCATAGCGCCGCCGTCGACCACGGTCCACATTGCGTATAACAAGTACACGGGCGCGCGCGTGCGCGCGAATACACCGCGGTGCGGACGGGCGATCGAGAAGCAGACGGATGAGAAGCAAGAAGCAGACGGATAGATAGACACCCAAAGGACATACAGGCCACCAGAGACCCCCGGCGGCAGCAGGCCATAAGACCGGGACAGGAGCCAGTCAATGAACCGAGACCAAAAGGCTGTCGCGATCGCCGAGATCGCGGACCACATACGGAAGTCCGAGGCGGTGTTCGCCGTCGACTACAAGGGCATCTCTGTGCCCCAGGCGGCCGAGCTGCGCGCCAAGCTGCGCGACGCCGATGCGACGTTCAAGGTCGTCAAGAACTCGCTCACCGAGCGGGCCGCCGACGAGGCCGGCGCGCAGGAGCTGAAGGAGCTGCTGCAGGGACCGACGGCGCTGACGTTCGTGCGCGGCGACATCGCGACCGCCGCCAAAGCGATCGCCGATTACGGTCGCGCGACCCAGCTGCTGCCGTTCAAGGGCGGCCTGATGGATGGCGCGGCGGTCGATCCCGAGCAGATCCGCTCGATCTCCCGGCTGCCCTCGCGCGAAGCGCTGTACGGGCAGCTCGTCGGGATCGTGTCCTCGCCGGTCAGCGGGCTCGTGCGCACGCTCGGTGGGCTCCTCGGCGGCCTCGCCGTCGCGCTCGGGCAGGTGCGCGAGAAGAAGGAGTCGGGAGAGATACCTGCGGGTGAGCCGCCCGCGGCGGCGCAGGAGTCGGCGACCGAGGCCGCTCCGCCCGCGACTGAGACCGAGCCCGCGGTCGCGGAGGAGCCGGTGCCGACCGAGGAGCCCGCGGCGGAGGCGTCCCCGACTGTGGAGGAGCCGCCCGCGACGGAGACGGAGCCCGAGAACAAAGCTGAGCCGGAGCAGAGTGAGCCGGCGCAATCAGACGACAACCAGGCGGACGTCTCGGCGCAGGCCGAGTCCGAGGACGCCGAGACGAATCCCACCAAGGAGGACTGACCATGGCTACAGCCACAAGTACAGAGAAGTGGATCGAGGAGCTGAAGGGCATCTCGGTGCTCGAGCTCGCCGAGCGGATCAAGGCGCTCGAGGAGGAGTTCGGCGTTTCGGCCGCGGCCGTGGCAGCGCCCGCGGCCGCCGCGGGCGCCGCGGGCGCGGGCGGTGACGGCGGCGCAGAGGAGGAGGAAGCGAGCAGCACCGTTGACGTGATCCTGACGGCCGCGGGCGACAAGAAGATCCAGGTGATCAAGGTCGTGCGCGCCGCCACTGGCCTGGGCCTGAAAGAGGCCAAGGCGCTCGTCGACGAGGCCCCCAAGCCGGTCAAGGAGGGCATCGAGCGCGAGGAGGCCGACAAGCTCAAGACCGAACTGGAGGAGGCCGGCGCGACCGTCGAGCTGAAGTAGCGAGGCGCGCCCGAGCCGCAAGCCGTGAGGAGGGGTCCCGCAAAGCCGGGGCCCCTTCATTTACCCGCGACCCACAAAAGCGCCGATTTTCCGGTAAAGTGCCCTGCGCTGGCCGATAGCCGCAGCCGCTCTGAAAGTACGACGCCGCGCCACATACGCGGTGCTCGAGGGCGGGGTCCGTGAGCGCCGGTAGCCCCACTTAAGGGTGTCGATGACCTGTGCTATCTTTGCTGGTCGCGCTCTCGGGTGCCCTCCTACGTCCGTACCTCGCCCTCCGAAGGAGACGTTTTCTTGGCTGCTGTTGATGCTCTCCGGACGCGCCGAAGCTTCGCGCGCCTGCACAAGACCGTTGATGTTCCCAACCTGATCGACATCCAGCGCCGCTCGTTTGAGTGGCTCACCGACCCCAAGGGCGGCGGGCTGCGCGAGACGATCGACGACATCTCGCCGATCGAGGACTACACCGGCAACCTCGCGGTCCAGTTCGGGGAGTTCGTGTTCGACGAGCCGGTGGCGTCGCTGGAGCAGTGCCGCGAGAAGGACCTGACCTACGCTCGTCCCCTTACCGTCACCGTCGCGTTCATCAACCGCGAGACGGGAGAGATCCGCGAGCAGTCGGTGTTCATGGGCGACTTCCCGTGGATGACAGAGCGTGGCACGTTCGTGATCAACGGCACCGAGCGCGTGGTCGTCACCCAGCTCGTGCGCTCGCCGGGGGCGTACCTGATGGAGCCCAAGGACCGCGAGAAGCAGGTGTTCATCGCCAACCTGATGCCCGCGCGCGGGTCGTGGCTGGAGCTCGAGATCGACAAGAAGGGCAAGGTGTACGTGCGCATCGACCGCAAGCGCAAGCTGCCGGTGACGGTGCTGCTGCGGGCGATGGGGTACGCGACCGACGAGGAGATCCTCAAGCTGTTCGAGGACTCGCTGTACATCCGCAACACGATCGAGTCCGACACCGAGGTCACCCGCACAGAGGAGGGGGCGCTGATCGAGCTGTTCAAGAAGCAGCGTCCCGGCGAGCCGCCGAGCGTGGACAACGCCAAGGCGCTGCTCAACCAGCTGTTCTTCGATCCCAAGCGCTACGACCTCACGCGCGTCGGCCGCTACAAGCTCAACTCGCGGCTGGGGCTGGACATCGACATCGACACGCGCACGCTGACCCACGACGACATCCTGGCGCTGGTGCGCGAGCTGGTGTCGCTGCCCAAGCGGCTGGGCATCCCCGAGCAGCAGACCGAGGTCGAGATCAAGGACTACGCGGCGGAGGCGATGAGCATGCCGCGCGAGCCGGTGGCAGAGCACCTCGACGAGTACGAGCACTTCGGCAACCGCCGCCTGCGCACGGTCGGCGAGCTGATCCAGGAGGCGTTCCGGATCGGTCTGTACCGCATGGAGCGCGTCGTGCGCGAGCGGTTGACGACCGAGGACGCCGACACGATCACGCCGCAGACGATCATCAACATCCGCCCGGTGGTGGCGGCGCTGAAGGAGTTCTTCGGCTCGAGCCAGCTCAGCCAGTTCATGGACCAGACCAACTCGCTGGCCGGGCTGACCCATCGCCGCCGCCTGTCCGCGCTTGGCGCGGGCGGGCTGACGCGCGAGCGCGCGCCGATCGAGGTGCGTGACGTGCATCCGACTCACTACGGGCGCATGTGCCCGATCGAGACGCCCGAGGGACCGAACATCGGCCTGATCGGCTCGCTGAGCTCGTTCGCCGAGGTGTCCGAGTACGGGTTCGTAACGACTCCCTACCGCGTCGTCAAGGACGGCGTGGTGACCGACAAGGTCGTGCGCCTGGACGCCACCCAGGAAGAGGAGCTTCTGATCGCCCAGGCCAACACGCCCGTGGACTCGAAGACGGGCAAGCTCAAGGGGTCGGAGATCCTGTGCCGCACGCAGGCCGGCCAGTACGTGACGGTCGGACCCAAGGACGTGGACCTGGTGGACGTCTCGCCCGAGCAGATTCTGGTCGGTGGCGACCGCGATGATCCCGTTCCTCGAGCACGACGACGCGAACCGGGCGCTGATGGGTTCGAACATGCAGCGCCAGGCGGTGCCGCTGCTGAAGGCCGACGCGCCGCTCGTGGGCACAGGCATGGAGCGCCGCGCGGCGCTCGACACCGGCGACGTGCTGCTGGCGCGGGGCCCCGGCACGATCGAGCACGTGGACGCCACTCAGATAGTGATCGAGACCAGCGACGGCAAGAAGGACGAGTACGAGCTGCAGAAGTTCATGCGCTCAAACCAGGGCACGCTGATCCACCACAAGCCGCGCGTGAAGAGCGGCCAGAAGGTCAAGGCGGGCGAGGTGCTCGCCGATGGCTCCTCCACCGACAAGGGCGAGATGGCGCTGGGCAAGAACCTGATGGTCGCGTTCATGTCCTGGGAGGGCTACAACTTCGAGGACGCGATCATCCTGTCCAAGCGGTTGGTGCAGGACGACGAGCTGACCTCGATCCACATCGAGGAGTACGAGATCGACGCGCGCACGACCAAGCTCGGCGAGGAGGAGATCACCCGCGACATCCCCAACCGCTCCGAGGAGTCGCTGCGCAACCTCGACGACCGTGGCATCGTGCGCGTGGGCGCCGAGGTGATCTCGGGCGACCTGCTGGTCGGCAAGGTCACGCCCAAGGGCGAGACCGAGCTGACCGCCGAGGAGAAGCTGATCAGGGCGATCTTCAAGGAGAAGGCGCGCGAGGTGCGCGACACCTCGCTGAAGGTTCCGCACGGCGAGGGTGGCGTGGTGATCGATGTGATGACCTTCAGCCGCGACGCCGGCGACGATCTGCCGCCGGGGGTCAACGACCTGGTGCGCGTGTTCGTGGCCAAGAAGCGCAAGATCTCCGAGGGCGACAAGCTCGCGGGCCGTCACGGCAACAAGGGCGTGATCTCGAAGATCGTGGATGTGCAGGACATGCCGTTCCTGGAGGACGGCACCCCGGTCGACGTGATTCTAAATCCACTCGGCGTGCCGAGCCGCATGAACGTCGGGCAGATCCTCGAGACGCACCTCGGCTGGGTCGCTGCGCAGGGCTGGTATGACGACGGCTCTGAGGCCTACAAGGACGCGCACGCGAGCAACGGCTCTTCCTCGGGCGCCAGGCAACGGCAACGGGCGCGGGCGTGTGTATGTGTCAACGCCCGTGTTCGACGGCGCCACGATCACCGACGTCGACGAGGCGCTCGTGCGCTGGCAGGACGAGCACACCGGTCGCATCCGCATGGACATCGACAAGAGCCGCCGTCCGGGCGAGCAGGCGTCGGGCAAGATGACGCTGTTCAACGGGCGCACGGGCGAGCCGTTCGCCGAGCAGGTGACGGTGGGCTACATGTACATCCTGAAGCTCCTGCACCTCGTCGACGACAAGATCCACGCGCGCAGCACGGGCCCGTACTCGCTCGTCACCCAGCAGCCGCTGGGCGGCAAGGCGCAGTTCGGCGGCCAGCGCTTCGGCGAGATGGAGGTGTGGGCGCTGGAGGCGTACGGCGCCGCGTACACCCTGCAGGAGATGCTGACGATCAAGTCCGACGACACGGTCGGGCGCGTGAAGGCCTACGAGGCGATCGTCAAGGGCGAGAACATCGCCGAGCCGTCGGTGCCGGAGTCGTTCAAGGTGCTGCTGATGGAGATGAAGTCGCTGGCGCTCGATGTCAACGTCGTCTCCGAGGAGGGCCAGCGCGCCGAGATGCGCGACGAGGACGACGACCTGCTGCGCGCCGCCGAGGAGCTGGGCATCGATCTCTCGGGGGTACGCGTCCCCGCAAACGGCGCGGCCGCCGACGAGGCGCTGGAGGGCGAGGACGCAACCGACGCGGCGGATGGCGCCGGCGGCGAGGCCAAGGACGGGGCCGGCGCCACCGACGAGGTGGAGTCCGGGGACGCCGGCGTGGAGGACATTGCCGTGGACGGACTCGATGTCGAGGAGCTGCTCGGCGAGGGCATAGCCGAGCTGGATATCGAGGCGCTCGCCGAGGGCGCGGTCGAGGAGGACCTCCTCGAGGAGCCCGAGACGTAGAGGAAGGCGTCAGGCGCCGCCACCGCCCGGAGGCGCCACCAACACCCGCCGGCGGTTCGGCGGGACACCCGGGACACCGGCACGACAGAACCGCGACCCGTCCGTTTCACCCGCAAAGCGAAAGTTAGATATCAGATGATCGATACAAGAGGACTTCGTCCCCTTACGGCATCCGGCCTAACCCCTAGTCAGAAGGTCTCACATCCATGATCGACATAAATAATTTTGATGCCATCGAGATCAGTCTCGCCTCCTCCAAGCAGATCCGGTCCTGGAGTCACGGCGAGGTGCAGAAGCCCGAGACGATCAACTATCGCACGCTCAAGCCCGAGAAGGAAGGCTTGTTCTGCGAGAAGATCTTCGGTCCGACCAAGGACTGGGAGTGCTACTGCGGCAAGTACAAGCGCGTGCGCTACAAGGGCATCGTGTGCGAGCGCTGCGGCGTGGAGGTCACCCGCTCGAAGGTCCGGCGCGAGCGCATGGGTCACGTCGACCTGGCCGCTCCCGTCAGCCACATCTGGTTCTTCAAGGGCGTGCCCAGCCGCATCGGCTACCTGCTCGACATGGCGCCCAAGGAACTCGAGAAGGTCCTGTACTTCGCCGCGTCGATTGTCACCTGGGTCAACGAGGATGCGCGTGCGAAGGATCTGGACTCCCTCGAGAAGGAGGTCAACAAGGTACTTGACTCATACGCCGCCGAGCGCGAGGAGCGCGTGCTGGAGCTGCGCGAGTCGCTCGCCCGGCGCGAGAAGTATCTGCAGAACGGCAAACAGACGCATTTCAACGACGAAGACCACCTGTGGGCGGACTCGCTCGACGTCAACCTGCAGAAGATCTCTGAGGAGGAGCGCGAGAAGCTCATCAAGGAGCTGCGCAAGACAT
>CAWCYP010000062.1:0-35682 GCA_963799735.1 uncultured Solirubrobacterales bacterium
GGAAATCGCCTGGACCGCACGCGAGGCGTTAGCATCGTGTTGAGGTGTCAGGCACGACCAGGACACCGTCCCGCGCTCGCCCACCGCCCGCTCACTGCACGCGCAGCGGTGAGCTCGAGAGCTTCGAGTGCGTAGCGCTTGGCGAGACGAGCAACGTAAGGCCATCCAGAGTCGTTCGGCGATCAGCCCTCGAGGATCGTCAGAGCCGTCGAGAAGGCGTCGTAGGCCGTCTCGTCAAACAGCCAGAAGCGCGCCTCCTGGACCGACTGGTGCGCGTTCAACGCCCGGGAGGTCGCTCTGATCGCGACCTCGGCGGCCAGCGCGATCGGGTAGCCGTAGACACCCGTGGAGATCGCCGGGAACGCGACGCGCCGGCAGTCGTGCTCGGCGGCCAGCGCGATCGCCTCGATATAGCACGTGGCCAACAGCTCGCTCTCACCCTCATTGCCGCCGCGCCACACCGGTCCGACCGCGTGGATCACATGACGCGCCGGAAGCCTGCCGGCGCCCGTGATCTTCGCCCGGCCCGTCTCACATCCTCCCAGCTCGCGGCACTCCAGCAGCAGCTCAGGGCCGGCCGCACGGTGGATCGCGCCGTCCACGCCTCCGCCACCCAACAGGCTGGAGTTCGCGGCGTTGACGATCGCTTCAGCCTCCGCGTCCGCGGTGATGTCGCCGAGGTAGAGGGTGATCCGGCCAGCCACCTGATGCGACGGCCGTCGAGCCATGTCGTTCAAAAGCTCGCGAACGAATGCAGCTCCCAGGTCGAGATCTTCGGTGGGGCGACTCCCTGCGGCATCGCCTCACGCAAGGCCGCGGCCCGGCGCCCATCGCGAAAGCTCTCCCACGCGGCCAATGAGTCAAAGACATTGAACACGAAGTAGCCCCCGCTCTCTTTCGCCGCGGCCATGTGGACCAGCAGACCATCAGGAGGATTCTCGGACAACCCTCCCATCGCCGCATTTGCGGCGTCGTACGTCTCCAGTCCGGTGCCCTCGACCTCTACGAGTACAGCAACCGCCATCAGATCACCTCTCTTTCTCCCTGGGATTTGGAGAGAAAGCATATGCCGGCGGAATGCAGAAGCGCTCGTCAACCCCTCGGCGCTCATACCCTCGACGACACTGCAAGCTGGGAGAGTCGGCCCCGAAGCAGGCCCTTGCGAGAGTGTCCGCCATGTGCTCGCGGCGTAGACTCGTGGTCGTGCAGCCACCGCAAACGCAGTACGTCGAACGCGACGGGATCTCGATCGCCTACCAGGTGGTGGGCGACGGTCCGGTCGACCTGCTCGTCTCGCTCGGCTTCGTTTCCCACCTCGATCTGCAGTGGACGGATCCCGGGACTTCGCGCTTTCTGGCCCGCCTCGCCTCGTTCGCGCGGCTGATCATCTATGACAAGCCCGGTACCGGGCTGTCAGACCCGGTCGCGCAACTGCCCACGCTCGAGGAGCGCGTGGCTGACATCGAGGCGGTCCTTGATGCCGCGGGCTCAGAGCGGGCCGTGCTGTTTGGCATCTCCGAGGGTGGCCCCACGTCGGTGTTGCTGGCCGCGATGCGCCCGCAGCGGATCACCTCGCTGATCTTGTACGGCTCGTTCCCGTGCAGCCCGTGGGCTGCGCCCGAGGACTTTTCGGCTGAGGAGCTTGAGCGGGTGGAGCTCATCCGCAATCAGGCGCGCGAGATGCTCGAGCATTGGGGCGATGGGGGCAGGCTGATGGAGTTCTTCGCTCCGAGTGTGACGTTGACCGAGTCGCAGAAGCGCGCGTTCGGGATGTATGCGCGGGCAGCGGCGAGCCCGCGCATGGTCCGGGCGCTCGTCGAGGTCGTCGAACAGATCGACATACGGGACGTCCTGCTATCGGTGCGCGTGCCGACGCTCGTGCTGCATGTGGAGGGCGACCGCGTGATTCCGGTAGAGGGGGGCCAACAGCTGGCGGAGGGCATCCCCGGGGCACGCTTCGTCGGTTTCCCGGGCATAGACCACGCCTACTGGCTCGTCGACGGGCTCGTCGATGAGGTCGAGCGGTTCGTCACCGGCGCCGTCCACCACGCCGAGCCGAACCGGGTGTTGGCGAGCGTCCTGTTCACGGACATAGTGGCGTCGACGACGCGCGCGGCGGAGCTGGGCGACCGTGCGTGGCGGGAGGTGCTCGAGCGCCACGACGCGCTCGTCGACCGCACCGTCTCAGAGCACGGCGGGCGGGTCGTCAAGCACATCGGCGACGGGGCGCTCGCGGCCTTCGACGGGCCGGCGATGGCGATGCGCTGCGCCGAGGCGATGCGCGATGGGGTCTCAGAGCTCGGCATCCAGCTGCGGGGCGGCATCCACACCGGCGAGTGCGAGGTGATCGGAGAGGACCTCGGCGGCCTGGCCGTCCACATCGGGGCTCGCGTCGGCGCGCTCGCGGGTCCGGGTGAGATCGTCGTCTCCTCGACCGTCAAGGAGCTCGTCGTCGGCTCGGACATGCAGTTCTCAGACCGTGGCGAGCACGAGCTGAAGGGCGTCCCGGGGTCCTGGCGCCTGTACGTTCTGGGAGAGGAGCGCACACCGCAAGTCGGGCTCGACGGGGCGGCAGGGTACATGCGCCGCTCAGATCGCGTGGCCGTCGCCCTCGCGCGCCGAATGCCACGGACGATGCGCTTCGCTGGAGCGCTGGCGAGCCGCGGGGCCTCCTCGGCGTAGACGCCGCTCCCAGCCCGCCGGGCTGCGACGACCCCGGCCATCGCGATACGCCGCGCACATGTCCCGACGGCGCCGTCCCGCAACACCGGCCGTAGTCTGCCCGCGACCAAGTGCGAGTTTCTTCGGATGGCACGGCCATCGGGCTGGCATACCGTCACAACCATTGGCGGAGGCTGTGGAGCCGGACCGGCAAGTGCGGTTCCTCCGGACAATCGACCTTCGCGGAGCAGGTGCCGGACCAAGGTCCGAAAGGTGGTGGAGCTGATGCCCGAGACGAAGATTCAACGTCGCTCTGCGGCGAAGAAGCAAGCGGCTGCGCGCGAGCGTCGCATGGCCCATGAGGGTGATGCCGTTGCCCGGGACCAGGGCGGCCCGAGCATGAGCTACGAGTTCGTCGATCGGATGATGGAGCTGAACAGGACGGGCGAGCTGCGCTCACCGGTCTCGAAGACGCTGGACATGCACCTCGTGGAGTTCGCGCGCGGCGAGGCGGTCTACGAGATGCCCGCGCGCGAGCAGCTCGGCAATCCGCTCGGGGTGATACAGGGCGGGGTGGCCACGGCGCTGGCGGATGCCGCGATGGCAGCGGCAACGACGACGATCCTCACCGATGAGGAGGTCCAGAAGAGCGCGATCACCACGATCGACATCTTCGCCCGGTTCATCCGACCGGTGAACGCGAAGAAGGTCGATCGACTGCGGGCCGAGGCGAAGGTGGTGCGCGCCGGCGGGCGGCTGGTGTGGACCGAGGCCGACGTGCTGGCCGACGGTGAGGTTGTGGGCAAGTTCGCCTCGACGGGCATCCGCGTCGCCTTCGACCCGCAGTCCTACATCTCCGGGAACGGACGCTCCGATGAGTGAGCCCGGCCCAGAGGTGATGGCGCGCTTCGTCGGTGCGGAGAACGTCGAGCGGGGGCGCAACTACCTCGAGCAGCTCGATCCGGAGCTGCATCGTTACATCATCGACTTCGTCTACGGCGAGGTCTACGCCGGCGAGATCCTGGATCCCAAGACACGCGCGCTGTGCACGGTGGCCATGCTCGCCACGCTCGGCCAGCAGCTGCAGCTCGGTGTCTACGTCCAGGCGGCGCGCCGACGGGGCGCGCACCGAGCAGGAGATCCGCGAGGTGCTGCGCCAGGTCGCCGTGTACGCCGGGTTCCCGAACGCCTGGAACGCCCTGGCAACGATGAAGGTCGCGCTGGAGCGCTTCGAGGAGACAGACCAGGAGAGTCAGCCGTGAGCTGGCTTCACACCGAGCTGTCGGTCGATCCGACGGCGTACGGCGCATAAACCTGGTCTGCGGGCTCCTCACGCTCCGCCGCCGCAACGAGCTCGCGCATGGACTGCTCGATTGAGCTGCGTCAAGGCAAGGAGTCACCCGTGGGCGCCCAGCGGCACTAGGCGCGGCCAGGGAACTACCGTAAAAGGAAATAGATATGAGACGATCACTCATTATTGCCATTACTGCCACTGCCAGTGTCTTTGCGGTGACGGCATCGGGGGTATCGTCCTCGCAGGTATCGCCAGTCGATCTCGCTGGAGAAGTCAAGGTACGTGTATCACTACCGCCGGGGCAGCAACGTCCGCATCGGACTGCTAAACCGGTGCAGGCGATAGTCTCGGTCACGATCACCTCGGAAGTGGGTGGCGTTGTCCTGCGGGAGATGGTGTTCACAAATACAAAGCTGATGCTGTGGGTGCCGCGCGGTCATTACAGCGTGAGCGCGGAAATCGGACCGCCAACGGTCAATCCGCAGCCAAGGCAATGCGGCAAGACGCAATTGGTAGTGTCAGAAGGTAGGCAGACTAGCTTAAGCTGGGGTGCCTTCTGCGTTGAGGGCTGCCATCAGGTCCCCGGCTGGACCGTCCGAGGGTAGCTGCCCAAACGGCCAGGAGACACCGTTTGTAGACTCGGCGGACCCGCACGCAAAACGGTCCGCCGAGAACGCTTGCCATGACCTCGGATTTCTCGTCATTGACACGTAGTCCTCTCCGCTCCTTTTCGGCGTCCGTGCTGGCCGCGTACTCGTGATCCCCGCACCTCGGTGCCGCGCCAGGGGCGTTGGACAATGATTCGTCACACGCCGACTCGCTATGCGTCTCACGGGGAAGCAGCGGCACGGGCGCCTCCCGAACACGAGGATGCCGCGACCATGCAAGCGAGAACCGCCGTAACTCCAACCAACCGATTCATGGCGTACCCAAGGTTACACCACGCCCGCTGACGCGCAAACGCAACCTGGGCCATTGCCACAGCGATGGTGGTGCATGGGCATATCGAGCAGGTCATGACGACTGTCGCGGCGATCGCGAGCGTCGTGGGCATTGGTGCGCTCCTTCGATGGGCGGTCCTACGCGAAAGAGCCAAAGTCGCCCGATAAAAGCCGATGACCGGCTGGGCTCAACTCCCCTGGTTACTCGGTCATTCTGGCGCGGCTGTTTGCCTACGAAGATTTCTGCCGCCGCAAGTAGCTGGCGTTGGCCGTGGCGCGGTCAAGCAATAGCTGTAGCGCTTTCGCCACGGTCGAAGTGGGGACGGGATGGCCGAAGCCGATGGCTTCAAGTTCGATTTCGGCTGGGCCGGTGATAAATCCGAAGATGTCGCGGTAGATGTGGGCGCGGATCGCTCCGGTGCGCAGTAGTCGTGTTTCGTTGATCGTCGTTAGGAAGCTGTGGCTGACCCCGGGCAATGGGTTGGGCACAGTGGTGATCGTGAATGACCCGATTGGCCTTCGCCCTTTGCGTTCCCGATTGATCTGCTTATTGACCGCTTCTACCTCACGTACCATGCACGCTCGGCCGCGGGAGCTGTGGGATCTGGTGTTGTTGAACGCGACAAGGGCCGGCGTTGGCCACACTTCGACGATAGACTTCACAACCTTGCCATAAAAGGCGCCTCCTGCGGAGAATTCGGTTGAGGCGATCTTTGCGATTCGGCGGGCGGGGTTGATGCCACCACTGCAGCGGATGTCTTCGAGGCCGTATCGTCCCGGCTTGGGGGCTTCCATTTCGCTTTCGTCGATGGTAAAGCCCGGCAGATCGCCGGCTTGCAGATTGACTGCATGTGCATACGCGACGGCTTGTGCCTTGGTGATCGGCCCAGACGTCGGTGGGGTCACGGCGACCACCGAGGCGGCTGTGCCTCCACATCCAGCAAGCAGACCGACAGCGAGCAGGATGGCGCACCCTGCGACTCCAAGCCGAAGCAAACGACTGCTCATGCGGTCAGCATCGCCGAGGTCAAGCTTCATTGGCCTCTGCTCGCCCGACGAGCATCTTCATCAGGTACTGTTCGTTGGCTTGCGGGAAGGGGCGCAGGGAGCTCTCGGTGGTCAAGCCGATCAGATCTCGTCCATAGGCAAATGCGAAGTCTTCGATGTAGAAGGGCAACTGGACGCGCCTGCCCCGTCGGGTGGTATAGCTGCCCGGTATCGTCAGTCGCAGCGCGGTTGCGCGGTACGGTCCGAGGCCCCTGTAGCTGGCGGGCGCCGGGGCCGTGAGTGGTGTGATCGCGATTGAGCCGAGACGAAGCGGCTTGCGCTCGGCGGTATGGCCGAGCAACAATCGGCGGTAGCTGTGCGTGATACACCCCCGGGCGCGGGCGCTTGCGAGCACGGCGAGGTACCGGTCGGCGGCCCTTTCACTTGGCAAGACCGCGATGGTTGAGTACGCCGACTGGAACCGGAGACGATTGCTGTATGTGAAGATCGGCGAGTGGATGGACACGACGGTGTGCGTGGAGCGCAGCTCGCCAGTGCACCGCACGAATGCTTCCCAGGATCCACGGTCATCGATTGGACCTTCCGGCGCCACCTGTGTCATTTCAGGAACGTCATAGCCACGCAGGTTCACGGCGTGTGCATAGGCTCTTGCTTGCGCCCGGGTAATCGGTCGAGGGGCGCTCGGATGAGATGAGGAGCTGGCCGTGAGCCTCGCCAAGTTGGTGGCGTGCGCGGAGACGACAGACGCCTGGCAAGCGGCGTCTGGCAGGGCGCAGGCCAGCACGTTCACGGTCGTCAGAGCGCGGAGCTGCTCGAGCCTGTGCTGCGCCGCTTCCGTCGCAGGGGGATAGCCTGGCGGAACGTCATCGACGCGATAGAGGCGGCGGCCACGAACGAAGAGCACGTCCCACTGCTGGGCGTTGTCGGGATTGACCCAGTAGAGGTTGCTGGCACCTGACGGAAAGTGCGCTGCATACGCCGCGCCATCACGCCGGCAGCGGGTGCTCGCAGCCCGTGCGAGAGCATCCACGGCCTGCCTTTCCGAGGCGAATTCGAGCACATCGGCCACGACATCGTCTTCGTTGCCCTGGCGATCGAGCGCCCACCAGCGCACCTCGTAGCCCGCGGGCACAGAGTCCGCCGGCGAGCCCGACGACGATGACGGTTGGGGGATCATCCGACCACAGGTTGCTCGTTGTGATCGTTCCCGCTTCATAGACGCGCCCGACCCGCGGTGGCATGATCCGCGAGACCGTGTTGCGCAGGGCGGCGAGGTCTGCACCTGGGACACTCTTCACTTCCGGTGCGCCTCGGCCGGGGCATCCAGGGGCGAACGCCGTCCCGCGTGCTTGTGCTGAGCCGCTTCCGTGATTGAAGAGTTCGGTCTTTGCCGCAAGCAGAGCCAGCACAGCCGCCAGGCGAGACCGGCGAGCAGCACGCCCAGCCTGATGCGGCTATCGGCCCACCAGGGAGCGTGCTCCATGCGACGAATGTCGGCGATGCGAGCCGTGCGCTTGAGAAAGGGGTGCTACTACAACTCCATATACAGCCGACAAGAATCATACTCTCTGACATGGTCGGCACCTCCCATAGCTGGGGTGTCGGCGCCAGGCCAATCCTGACGCCCAGTCCCCGCACAACTATGAGCGGGGTGCCGACCGATCCTTCCTCAAACGCCGGAGAACCGACCCTCCATCCTGTCTAGACGTCGCCGGGTGTAGCTGGCGATAGCGACGTGCGACGAACTGTGCGGCGCTGCGACGCAGGCTGATAGCCGAGGAAAGTCAGTCTGCGAGCTCGGGGCTGGCGGGTGGCTTCGCGCGAGCGGGGGGAATGATGATGCCGATCATCCCCCGGATGGTCGCTGCTGCGTAGTTCAGGCGGTCGAAGTAGTCGCGCCACACGACGATCTGTCCGTCACGCACCTCGAAGCGTCCGCACACCCAAAACTGGATCCGCAGCGGCCCGAACTTCAAGACGTCTGTGCGCTCGGTCAGAACCGTCGTCCCCTTCGCCGAGATGGCGTGGGTGTAGACCTCGAATCCGGCGCTACGTCGACCGAGTGTGCGCAGAAACGCGCGTCGTACACGCTCGCGTCCACGCAAGGTGGGTAACCCCACATTCGTATAGACGACATCTGCCCCCAACAACTCAGCTGCGCCATCGACATCTTGAGCGCTGAGCAGCTCCAAGAACCGCTCGACGACGTCGGTTGGCTCCAGCATCGCTGGACCTTACCATCGCCCCTGATCCCGCCGCCCGCGGATTCTTGCGTGGGCACGCTCAAGCGACACCGCGGAGCGCGCCGGCAGAGACGAAGGCCCGGTGTTCTTCATCGACAGCCTGCGCAGCCGGCAGGCGTCAGCCATCGATCACAAGCTCCCCGATCGGGACGAGGAGACGATGCTCCGCCGGCTCGCCGACGGTCGCGAGTACCAGATCGTCAAGCGCTTCCACGAGCCCGAGCCGCTGCAACAGCGACTTGCCGAGCTCGGCTGGAGCGCCAACGTTCAGACGACACCCGACTTCTTCATCTACGGGCACGCCACTTGACGGCGCGGAGCAGCCAGTTTGTTATGAGTCGGTGTTGATCAGGAAGGCCGGGATATCCAGGCACTGTCGAATGCGTGCTGGTCTAGGGGCAGCAGCCAGCAAGCGGCGATCTGCTGCCCGTGCAGCCGGTAGAGCCCGACCGTGGACCAACGGTGTTCGACGCTACCGAACATGGCGGTGCCGTCGGTCAGGACAGCGACATGGGTGTCGCCCACGAGTATCTCTCCGGGATGCAGGCGTAGCGTGTTCGACGCCAGCGCTCTGCGCACGTGAAAGTAGTCGAGAACCTCGTCTATCCCGTGATAGTCGCCAGCGACTGCGTTCTCGCCCGGAACGTGCCACTCGATCTCCTCGCTCAGCAGAGCTCGCACAGCGTCCACCCCGCCCCCGGAGTACATGGCATTCTGCGCATCGTGCAGCGCCTGCAAGACCGATAGGGCGTGGTCGCGATCCATGACGCAGAATCCTATTTGCTCGCCCGTGCGGGAGCTCACGGATCGCCGGGCCGCCAGTGGACAGCTTGTGGATAGAGTGCTTGCCTTGCTGCTCTACGACTCCCGGGTGTCCGGCAACTGTTACAAGGTCCGGCTACTCCTCGCATACCTAGGCGTCGAGTACGAGCGGCGCGAAGTAGACGTCGTGGACCGCTCGAACCGTTTCGAGCTGCTGAGCGACCTCAACCCGGCTCTGCGGGTGCCGACGCTTGTACTCGACGATGGTCGTCCGCTGGCGGAGTCCAATGCGATCCTCGTCTACTTTAGCGAGGGGACGCCGTACCTTCCCGACGATCGATACGAGCGCAGCGGATATCGCGCTCTATGCCTACACCCACGTCGCTGGCGAGGGCGGGTTCGATCTATCGGGCTATCCGGCCGTCCGCACGTGGCTGGATCGAATCGCCGCGCAGCCCGGTCACGTGCCGATCACTGCCTGAGCATCACCGAACCAATAGCAGGCGCCGGCCCAACTTGTAGAGGCCGTTGGCGCGTTGCCGGTCTCAACGATCACTATCGCTACACACCCGAGCGACTACAGCGGCGTGCGGCTGCGGAGCTGCTCGTGGGTGAGGCTGGATAGGTGCTTGCGCAGCTGCTCGGGGGTCCAGCCGTCGAGAACCTCATCGATCTGCTGACGTGGCACCCTGAGCCGGTCGGCGAGGTCGTTGAGGACGCGCTTGCTGGGCACCTTGCGATGCGTATCCACCTGGACCGTGACGGCGTGAGGCCGCCCGTCGGAAGAGGTGACCTCGAGGCAGAACAGCTCGCCGTGGGTCGCCTTCCTGGGGGACTCGCCGGTCAGGCGGCGGACAGCCGCGCGGAGCCGCTTGCTTGAGTCTCTTGGTGTCGCCAATGCCCTGTGCTCGGAGCCCGTCGCCGCCGGATGTGTCGCCGCTGTTCCCGCTCGGCTTCCCGCAGCAGCGGGAAAAGCCGGGCCGACAGCACGGCGAAGGTACGCGCCTCGTCCTCAGTCGCCTTCCCGGCGTCCACCCGCTCGGCGAGCAGCGCCGCATAGTCGATCAACCAGGCGACGAAGACTTCGATCGCCACGTCGAAGTCCTCGTCCTCGGCGATCACGTCGAACTCGGTGCTGCGCAGCGTGTAGACGCCATCCTCGCGCCACGCCCTCGCCTGCGAAAGCTGGCGGTCGCCGTCGGGGCCGGACACGAAGACCCACCCCAGCTCCGCCGCCTGCTCGCCGGCGGCAACCGGCAGGTCAGAGACACTGACGCTCATGGACATAAGTCTAGGGCTCACGCCCCTTCGTGTCGAGGGCCGCACGCAGCAGCCCGCGGCCCGCGGCTTCGATGCGAACAGCACCAGGTCGAGTTAGATCGACCAGCGTCAATCGTCGGAGCGGAGATCGACACCGCAACTGCGCACAGGCGAGCCAATTCGCGTGTGCGTCGTTCTCCAGCAGCTCGGCTCGTTTCCCGCCTGGGAATGGTGCTGGCCACGAGCGCAAGGGGCTCTCACCGCTCGATCCCGCATTGTGCGAAAAAGCGCAGCATCCATCTCGGCCCACGAACCCTCAAGCTGGCGGGCGAGCATGAGCGCATGGTGCTACCGGGTCCCAACCGCGAGGACTTGCTGACGCTGCTGAAGGGGACACGGGGAGATCCATGAGGTGGCTCCTCACTCCTTGGGTGGCGGCTGCTCGCCATCGTGGTAGTCGACGGTGTCGCTGAGGCGGAACATCGCCCGCAGACCTGCACCGGGCGATAACCGCTCGAACGCGCCGAGCTTGTTCGAGTCGGGGTAGAGCACGATGTCCGGCTCGCCGTTGGTGCTGAACGCCAGGAAGCGCACGGTGTCCTCGGTGCGGTTGACCAGCTGGTGGCCGCCCTGCTCGCCGCGCAGGAAGGGGACGACCTCTCCCTCCTGCAACTCTCGCCACCCGTCGGGCGTGCGCAGGCTCGGCTGGCCGTCGAGGACGAGCACGAGCTCCTCCTCGGCGAGGTGGTAGTGGTACGGGTAGGCGGCCTCGCCGGGCGGCAGCTCCCACAGGCTCAACCCCAATCGATCGCTGCCGGCCTGACGGCTGAGACGGGCGCGCTGGGCGCGAAATCCCGGGTGCTCGCGTGGCTCGTCGAAGATGGGGTCGTTGATGTTGGTCACAGGGCGCAGGGTATCTGTAGCTCGCGCCGGCCGTCGCGGGTCGCCAGACAACGCACTGTCGGTTAGGCTCACTGGCGACCGATGGCCGAACATGCCTCGCATCCAGCTTCTACCGGCTGGCGGTCTCGCCAGAGCATCGGCGCAAGGGCCTCGCGACGATGCTGCTCGGGGAGGGCGAGCGGCGCCTGCGCGAGCGGGGCGCGGTCAGGCTCACCGCGATCGTCGCCGATGACGAGGCAGGCGCGATGAGCTTCTGGAAAGCGACTGGCTATGCCAGGCAGCGTGATCGTGTGCGGTTCGTGCGTCTCGCGGCGGACTGATCCGTAAGCGTCGCCGATAGCCTCCAGACGGCATGTGGGACGGATTGACCAGACGCCTGGAAGGCGAGATCGTCGTGCTGGAGCCTCTTGAAGCTCGCCACGAGGAGGGTCTGTGGGCCGCGTCGCAGCATCCGGAGATCTGGACGTGGCTGGCGCCGGTCGGCTCCAGCCGCGAGTACCTCTCGGCGTGGTTCGCCGCCAGTCTCGCCGAGTCGCAGGCGGGCAGGGAGGGGGTGTTCGTGACGATCGATCGCGCGAGCGGGCAGCCGATCGGGAGCACGCGCTACCTGAACCTGCGCGAGGCCCACCGCGGCCTTGAGATCGGTTGGACGTGGCTGACGCCGACGATGTGGCGGACGGGGGCGAACGTCGAGGCGAAGCTGTTGATGCTCGAGCACGCGTTCGAGCGCTTGGGGTGCATGCGCGTGGAGCTGAAGACCGACGCGCGCAACGAGCGCTCGCGGGCCGCGATGGCCGCGCTGCCCGCGCAGTTCGAGGGCATCTTTCGCAAGCACATGCTGATGCCGGGCATCGGCGTCAGGGACTCCGCCTATTACAGCGTGATCGACACGGAGTGGCCCGAGGTCCGAGCCAACCTCGAACGAAGGCTCGCCGCCGCGAAGGCGCGACGCATGGGCGCGAACGACTGATGGGCGAGATCATCGCCAACTCTGTCACCTGTGAGGTGAGGATAGATGTGCCTGCCCCAGCGCCGCAAGAATGAGCATGACTGACGACGTCGAGCGCCTGCTCGCCGAGCAGGCCCACTATTACCGCGAGCTCGCGTGTGGGACCGGCCTGTGGACTCAGCGGCTGGTACCTCACACCAGCCACGAAGTAGTCGGCTCGTCTAGCGGTTCAGACGCCCGTCGACGGCGCCGGGGCAATCTCACGGGGAAACTCGCGCAGCAGCTCGAGCATCAGTGCTGGATCGGGCGCTCCCTGCTGAGCGCGGTGTCCGTCGGATGCGAGCGCGAACATGCGCTCGACGAACACCTCCCAGCGAAGCGCCGGGCTCATTTGGATGCGCAGGTGCACGGGCTCGTCGGTCGGGTTCCAAGCCAGATGCCGCACGCCCGGCGGGGCTAGCACCACCTCGCCCGGTCCTGCGGTCCGTTCGACGCCGCCGATGCGAAAGCTGGCGGTGCCGGCGAGGATCTCCCAGCGCTCCTGCATCTCGGGGTGTACGTGCTCGGGCGCCCGGTGCCCTGGCTGAGTCCAGAAGTCATCCATCTCGAGCAGCCTCCCGGCGGTTTCGGCTGTCGTCTTGCGGAACACGATCCGCTCGCCGGTGATCGGGTTGACCAGCTCGTCTCCCGCACGCGCCATCAAAGCGATCGTATTGGTGAGCCTCATGTGCGTGCGCCGCGTCAAGACTGGACCACCGCGCGTGTTGGCTCGATCGATCACCTTTGCGGCGCCACGCCGGGCTTGACAAACACTCCACGGCGGCGCATCTCGACCAATCGTGGCGCATCTGGGTGGCCACTGCCCAGCAGCAGGGAGGCCTCTCGTTCGATGTCGTATTCGACGCGCACCAGTTGAGGCCGACCATCCTCGATGAGCAGATAACAGGCGCGCGGATCGCCGTCCCAGGGCATGCCCACGCTGCCGCTGTTCGCGACCGTCAGACCGCTCAGCGCGCGGGTGTATGGACGATGGATGTGACCGTAGACCGCGGTCGCCGCATCGAGCGGCTCGGAGCGCCGGCCATCACGCCGGAGAGCTCTCGGCAAAGTAGATGACCTGCAAGTGACGAGCCTCGACCCGATTGAGCACGCCAAGATCATCTCAGGCGGCGTGCGGACGCGCGTATGCTCGTCATGTAACTGCCTGCTGGAGCTCCTCCGGTGGTCCTGGTTCGCCGGGGTGGAGGTCCAGTTGCCACCACTGGACGTCGTGCCAGGCGCCGGCCTTCCAGCCGATTCGCCGGTAGGTCCCGACGGGGACGAATCCCATCGCGCGGTGCAGGCCGTTGCTAGCGTCGTTCGGCTGGGTGATCCCGGCGCACAGTGTCCACAAGCCGATCGCTCGTAGCTGCTCGAACAGGCGGGTGTACAGCGCGCGACCCACACCAGCTCGGTGGTGGTCCGCATCGATGTAAACGGCGACGTCCGCCGCCCAGCGATAGGCGGCGCGCTCACGATGAGACGAACCATAGGTATAGCCCACCGTCGCACCCTCCTGCTCAGCGACGACCCACGCATACGCCGCAGCGATGCGACCCGCCATCTCCTCCACGCTCAGCGGTAGCGCCTCAAAGGAAATGACCGAGTCGGACACATACGGTCCATAGATCGCGGCACACGCGGCCGCGTCGCGCTGCGGATCGGCGTCACGGATGATCATGCCCGTAGACCATAAACCGCAGCCGGCCGACGATCTCGTAGGAAGCCCCGACCACAAGACCTACGTGCTCGTCGGGAGGACCGCCGCGAGCAAGACGCCCTGTGCGAAGAACTACGTGTCCAACCCAGCAGGCTCGCCGAATACGCGCGCCGGCTCCTCCCAAATCTGACACCGCTCAGCGACCGGTAAGCCGCCGCTCGTCCGTCTCAAATGAGCGGGATCGGCCAGTCTCAGATGGCCGGTTGTCCTCCCTTCAGTCAGTGCTGGTCGTGGAGCACAGGGGCGTACGAATCCCGACGATCGCCCCCTCCGGTGACTGCAGCCTGGCTACGGTCTGACCCCACGGCTCCTCGCGCGGTGGGTGCAGCAGCTCGTAGCCGGCCTGCTCCAGCTCCCGTGCCGCCGGGGTCACCGCTGCGGCGTCCGCGACATCGAACTCGATGCTGACCTGCGGCACCGGCCGCTCCGCCGGCCACTGCGACGTCCCAGAGTTGAGAGGAACTCTATGTTCACTGCACCTACCTCCTCGTTCGCTGTGTGCTCGTTCTTCGATCCAAGCAGGTCTCGCCAGGGTGCGCGAGTGGGGACGAGCACCTACAGGACGTCTGGCACGCGCCTGTAGCGAAGGTAAACCACGCGAGAACCAAACGTCTTCGTCTCGACCAGCTCCAGGTTGATCTGTTTCTCCAGGGTCGGGAAGTAGGGCGTGCCACCGCCGAGTACGACCGGGCTGACGAACAGCCAATACTCGTCGATCAGGTCCAGCTTCATACACGCGCGGGCGAGGCCGGCGCCGCCCACAGCGATGTCCTTTCCGGGCTGTTCCTTGAGCCTCGAGACCTCCTCGCCGACACCTTCCCTGGCCAGCCTGGTGTTGCCCACCACGCTCTGAAGCGTCGTGGAGAACACGAGCTTCGGCAGAGCCTTCCAGATTTGGGCAAACTTGACCTGGTCCGCGGCCAGCGGACTCTCCTCGGCGGTCTCCCAGTAGACCATCGTTTCATACAGCCGCCGTCCGCAGAGGTGCACACCGAGCTCCTGCACATGCTCAAGGTGGAACCGAAACAACTCCTCGTCGGGCACCGACCAGTCGATCGCGCCATCGGGCCCGGCGATGTAGCCGTCCAGCGACACAGTCATCGAGTAGATCAGCTTCCGCATCACGGTCCTCCTTCGGTTGGCGCCCAATTCTTCGCGTTTGTGCCGCGTCGGCCTGCATCTCGTCGAACCCTATCCGGGGGCTGTTCTGCGCGAGGTCCGCCGCTCCTGATATTCGTCCAGGCCATGCCAGAATGGATGATCCGAAGTGCGATCGAGCAGGACATCGAGTCGGTGCTCTGCCTGTGGGATGTGGCCGGTAGCCTGCCGAGCGTCACCGACACCCGCGAGGGGCTGCTGCACCTGCTGGTGACCGACACGCAGGCGTTGCTCGTGGCTGAGGAAGCGGGTGCTGCGATCGGATCGCTGATCGCAGCCTGGGATGGGTGGCGAGGCAGCTTCTACCGACTCGCGGTCCATCCTGATCGTCGGCGGCAAGGGATCGCCACGGCGCTGTTGCGGGATGGTGAGCGTCGCCTGCGAGCGCGGGGTGCGGTCAGGCTGACGGCGATCGTTGCCGACGACGATTCGACCGCGATGGGCTTCTGGCGAGCCGCCGGCTATACAAGGCAGCGTGATCGTGCGCGGTTTGTACGCCTCGTGGAGGACTGACCTTTGAGGCTCGCCGACAGCCCCCGAGGCGAGATGCGAGGGAACCCTTGACGAGCGAACTCGAAGGTCTGCTTGCCGAGCAGGCCCACTACTACCGCGAACGAGCCGGCGAGTACGACGACTGGTGGTTTCGCCGCGGCCGCTACGACCACGGCCCCGAGACGAACGCCCGCTGGTTCGCCGACGCCGCCGAGGCGCAAGACGCGCTGGAGCGGTTCAAGCCCACCGGAGATGTCCTGGAGCTCGCATGCGGAACCGGCCTGTGGACCCAGCGGCTGGTCTCTCACGCTGCCAGCGTGACCGCGATCGACGCATCCCTGGAGGTACTCGAACTGGCCCGGGCTCGCGTGGACGATCCCCGCGTCAGCTACATCCAGGCGGACCTGTTCGCGTCAGGCCGAGGCGGCGACCTCGCGCACCTCGCTGCGAACCACAGTCACCCCGGGCATCGGGCTGCTCCCGACGCTGGCCCCCCGCGAGGCCGCCTCGGCGTTCTCCGCGGTGTCGAACAGCACCAACGACGTTCCTTTGGCGTCACCGAGCGGTCTCAGCCAGTATCCGGCCTGGAACCCAGGCGCCTGGCTGACACCGGGCACGACCTGCTCACGCAGGTGCTTGAGCCCGACCTGTGGATCCGGCTGTCCGCTCGTATCGACCTCGACCAGGACTGCATGCATCGAATGCCTCCTTCGCAGATGTTTGGACCGACGACAAACTAGCGGTTCGCGGGATACTGCTGGTTGGTGGCTCGGCGTTACAGCATCCTCTACCGGCTCGGCATCACCCCGTGGGATCACGATGAGGCTCCTGAGCAGCTGATGAACCTCACGGAGGAATGAGCCATGCCTGTGGGGTGGGTTGAGTGGATTGTCGAAGGCGAACGTCGCACCTACTGGAGCTTCACGCCGGCTGGAGCGGACTCCTGCAGACCGATGCGATCGTGTAGGCGCCGTAGCGGTCTTGGCGCCCACCAGTTCCACTTGCCCATCAGCGCCATCAGGGAGGGCACGAGCAGCGCTCTGACGATGGTCGCGTCGACCGCCACGGCGAGCGCTGCGCCGAGGCCGAGCTGCTTGGTGAAGAACAGGTTGGAGGTGGTCAGCGCGCCGATCGCCACGCAGAACAGCAGCGCGGCGGCGGTGACGATCCGGCCGGTGCGCTCGATCCCGAGCGCGATCGCCTCGCGGTCGGGCAGGCCGTGGTCGTGGGCCTCCTTGATGCGGGCGATCACGAACACCTCGTAGTCGGTCGCCAGGGCGAAGGCGAGCACGAGCATCAGCACGAGGCTCGACTCTTCCAGACCGCCGATCGGCGTGAATCCGAGCGGGCCGGATAAGTGGCCGTCCTGGAAGATCAGCACCTGCAGTCCGACGGCGACGCTCACGCTCAGCATGTTCATCACCAGCGCCTTGATCGGGATCGTCAGCGAGCCCGTCATCAGGAACAGAAACCCGCCGGTCAGCGTCAGCAGGATCAGCAGCGCGAGCGGAATGTGCGCGGCGATCGCAGCCTTCTGGTCGGCGAAGAACGCACTCGCGCCGCCGACCAGCGCACCATAGGGATGTGCTGCGGCCCGCAGCTTCGCCAGCAGCCGCTGCTGGACGTTTGAGTACGGGGAGCCGTGGGGCAGCAGCGTGATCTCCCATGTCCCGTGACCGAGCAGGACCGGGGCAGCGACGCTTCCCAGCCGGCCCGCGGTACCGGCTGCGGTGGCGGCGAGACTCAGCGCCGAGGCGTGTGGCCCCTTCAGCACGATTTCGGTCGCTTCCCCCGCGTTGGCGGGGAAGTTCTGCGCAAACGCCGTTTCGACCTGGTTGCTTTCCGCGCTCGTGGGCAGCAGGTTCGCACCGGGCGAGATGAACTGCACTGAAAGCGCGGGAGTCGCCGCGGCGAGCAGGACAATCGCGCCGATCAACGCGACGGGAGCAGGCCGACGCACCACGCCATGCGCCAGTCTCCACCATCCGCCTGCTTCCGTTGCCCTCGCTGTGCGCGCCGCACGCCGCTGCAGCCATGCCGGCGCGAGCGCGTTGATGCGCGGTCCCGAGCACGATCAGCACCGCGGGCAGCACGAGCAGCGCGACCGCGCCGCCGCAGAGCACGACGATCGCGCCGCCGATCCCCATCGAGTACAGAAACCGGATCGGGAACACGAGCAGGCTCATCAACGCCGCCGCGACCGTCAGGCAGCTGAACAGCACCGTGCGACCAGCCGTCTGCAGGGTGCGCTCGATCGCCTCCCGAGCGCTGGCGCCGCCCGCGAGCTCCTCGCGGTAGCGGTAGAGCACGAACAGGCTGTAGTCGATCCCGAGGCCGAGGCCCATGCCGCTGACGAGGTTCAGCGCGAACACCGAGATCGGCGTGAACTGGTCGATCACTCGCAGCGCCAGGAACGTGAGCACGATCGCGAACCCGCCGACCAGCAACGGCAACAGCGCCGCGACCAGACCCCGGAAGAACCAAAACGACAGCAACAGCAGCAGCGGGAACGCGAGCAGCTCCGCGCGCGCGAGGTCACTGGTCGTGCGTTCGTTGAGTTCCTGGGTGGTCAGCGCGTACCCGCCGAAGCGCACGCTCATCCCCGCGAGCTGCGCGCCCAACGGGGGCTTCGAGAGCGCGATGCGCACACGCGAGATCGCGGTGGTCGCTTCGGGCGTGCTCGCAAACGCCGCGAGCACAACCGTTTCGCGACCGTCGCGCGAGAGCAACGACAGAGCGCGAATCGGTTCCCGCCCCCCCATAGTCCGCCGCGCGCTGGAACCCCTGCTGGGCGGCGAGCAGCGCCGCGACGCTCGCGGCGGCATGGCGCTCGGCCGCGTCCGCACGCACGTCGCGGGGCCCACGCAGCAGCACGACCACGTTGTAGTACGGGCTCTGCCCCGTCGCGGCTGGATCGCGGCGTTCGTGCGTTCGTACTGCGACGCCGGATCCTGGAAGTCCTTGCCCGAGCTGCCCAGCATCCCTGTCACGGGCACGCCGAGCACGGCCGCGATCACGAACAGCACACCGGCCGCCGCCAGCACGCGCCGCGGGCGGTTGGTGGCGAGCGTTGTCAACCGTCCGATCACGACCTACTCGTCGATCAGCCGCCGGTGCACCGCCCAGCGAGTCAGCTCGTGGCGGCTGGAGAGCTGGAGCTTGCGCAGCACGGCGGAGACGTGCGCCTCGACGGTCTTCGCCGAGATGCCGAGCTGGGCGGCGATCTCCTTGTACATGTATCCGCGCGCGATGTGCTGGAGCACCTCGCGCTCGCGCGGCGTCAGCAGGTCCAGCTCCGGGTCCACCTGCGCGGCCGGGATCTCGCCCGGCGAAGGCGTCGAGCACGAAGCCGGCCAGGCGGGGTGAGAAAACGGCGTCGCCGTCGCGCACGCGGCACACGGCGTCGGTCAGCTCGGGACCGGAGATCGTCTTCGTCACGTAGCCGCGAGCGCCCGCGCGGATCAGCGCGATCACGTCTTCGGCGGCGTCGCTGACCGACAGGGCGAGAAAGCGAACGTCGGGGCAGGTGCTCGGCCACGCGCCGGATCACCTCGACCCCACCGCCGCCCGGCATGTGGACGTCGAGCAGCACGACGTCGGGCTCGAGCTCCTCGATCGCGCGCACGGCGCCCTCCACGTCGCCGCTCTCAGCCACCACCTCGACCCGCGCGCCGAGGCTCGCGCGCACGCCGGCGCGGAAGAGGTCGTGGTCGTCGACGATCAGCGACCCGCGGGCGGCGCGATCCGTCGCTCACGGTCGGTCTCCGCGATCGATCGCGATCGCGATCTCGACCTCGGTGCCGCCGCCCGGCAGGGAGCGCACCGTCGCGCGGCCGCCGGCGCGCTGCATCCGCCCGACGATCGACTCTCGCACGCCACGCCGCTCCGGCGGGCACGGCCGCGGGATCGAAGCCGGCGCCGCGATCGCGCACGAACACCTGGATGCGCTCGTCGGAGAGCTCGGCGTAGACGGAGACCGGCGCCTCGCCGGCGAACTTGGCGGCGTTGAGCATCGCCTCGCGCGCAGCCGCAACCACAGCGCCGACCGCGCTCGTCGAGCGGACAGTCGCCGACGGCCACGACCTCGACCGAGCCCCCGACCGCCGCCTCCACCTCGGCGGCCGCCGCGTCGAGGGCGGCGGCGAGCGTGTCGCCGGGCTCGCGCGAGTCCCCGCCGGCCAGCCAGCCGCGCAGCTCGCGCTCCTGGCGGCGGGCGAGCGCCGCCACCTGCTTCGGGTCCTCCGCGCTTCGCTGGATCAGCGCGAGCGTCTGCAGCACCGAGTCGTGCAGGTGCGCCCCGACGTCGGCGCGCTCCTGGGAGCGGATGCGCTCGGTGCGCTCGGCCGCGAGGCTGCGCGCGAGGCGCCGCCAGGAGGGGGCAAAGATCAAGGCGACGGCGATCAGCACCGCGAGGCCCGCGAGCACCGCTTCGCCCGCCGGCCGCGTCGCGCCGTTCGCCCACAGGAAGGCAAATCCGCCGGCGAGCACGAGCGCGACGCCGAGCCCGCCGCGGCTCACCTCGGGCCGGCCGAGCGCACGCACCCGCGCGGAGGGCTCGCGCGGCGGCGGACGGCTCGTACGGGCGATGGGCGGCCCAGCCGCGACGCCGCCGCGGCGCGACGGCGGGCGCCCGCCAGATCAGCAGCGCACCCAGAGCACGGCGACGGCGGCCGGCCAGACGATCGCGTCTCCCGGCCACGGCCCCGCCGCGCGTACGAACAGCAGGCCGCTGACAGACCAGCAGGCCGGCGCCGATCGCGATCCTAAAACCGCCGCGCGGCGGGTTGCGTGGGGTGGGACATCGCCGTTCATGATCTCAGCCGCGGCCGCGGCGGCGGCTGGCGAGACCGCTGGCGAGCAGGATCGCCCCGAGCGCACGCGACGAGCACGGGCGCGGTGTAGGCGAAGCGCAGGTCGATCGTGCCGCCGGCGCCGAGCACCAGCAGCACGCCGAGCGCGAGCACGGCGATGCCGCACATCAGGACCGTGATGTTGGGCGAGCGCCTCATCGACTCGCTCCTTCCACGGGAATGTGACCAGTGGCCTTCGCGGGCGAGCCACTCGCGGCGTCCGCGGGAAAGCAGGCTTCGTTGGTGCCGAGTGCGATGGGGTGGTCGTGGGCTGGTGAACCAGCCATCTTCGCCGCCCCAGCCGCCCCAGCGACCCCAGCCACCCCAGCCGTGTTCGACGGGATGGTCGGCCACGAGCAGCGCGCCGAGCCCGACGTTCCCGTCCAGCACCAGACGCGGTGTGTCGGGCGGCGGGGAGGGACGTTCAGACCAGTTGACGTCGAGTCCCGCAGACCTACGTTCGAGCGCCCCGACGTAGCCTCCGCCGATGCGCGCGCTGGTCGCGACGCACACGTCGCGGGGCACAAGCACGACAAGCTCGCCCACGCCCAGCCGCACGTGCAATTGGGTGGTGCCCGCTGGGAACGCGAGTTCGCGCAGGTCGATTTCGAGCCGGCCGGCGCCGAGCTGATAGCCGCGACGCACTTCACTGAGACTCTGCGGACGGTAGATGCGATCGCCCACGCCGCCGTGCAGGTCGACGTGGGCGGCGGCGATCATGGCGACCGCCAGCGCGAACGCGACGGCCGGCAGCACAAACCAGCGGATCGCGCGGGTGAACGCGCTGAGCACGAGCGCCGCGCCGATCGCCACCACCGCCCAGGCGGCGAGCTGAGCGTCGGTGCCGGCAAGCCACGCGCCCGCGAGCGCGAGCAGGGCCGCGCATACGACCACGGCGGTCGCGATCACGAGCCAGCGAAGCAGCCGCCGATCGGCGCTCGCGTGCCACTGCTCCCCGGCGAAGCCACGCCAGAGCAGGGAGATCGGAGCCCGGCCGACCCCCTCCTCCGGCACCAGCAGCAGGATCGCCAGGTACAGCGCGATCCCCACCCCCGAGAAGATCGCAAGCCCGACGAACGCGATGCGAAACAGGATCGGGTCGACGTCGAAGTGAGCCCCCAGGCCGCTGCAGACGCCGCCGATCAGGCGCCCGCGCCGCGTGCGGACGAGGCGGGGGCGCCGGTTGCGCTCGCTCTCAGAGCTGGACATCGGCTGCCTCGCCGGTGATTGCGCGATCGGTAACGGTCTTGAGCATGGGGACAGTGTCGAGGCACGGCGGCGGCCGCGCAATCGGGAATGTCCCTAACGCGTCCCTAGTGATTCCCTGACGAGACCGGGTGCTCGAGGTCGTGCCTGATGCAGATTGACCTCCTTCATAAAGGCGAATCAAAGGAATCAGGGCTGGCTTGCAAGCCCAACAAGGATCGTTGTCTGGGTTGACTAGCTGCGCTTGGCTTGGTGCTCGATCACTTTTCCGAAGGTGTCCTCCAGCTGTGCGGTCATTCTTTGCTTGAAGAGCGCGAGCAGAGCTTCGGAGGCCAGGGGTCTGAGAGTGTTGACGGCGTCGATGACCTCGTCCCAGTGATCGTCGGGTTGACCGGCCTGCTGGAAGGGTTCCCACAGCTCTCTGAGGTAGAGCCTCGCGAACGAACGTGAGATCGACTCGCAGTTGCGACTGACGCGTTCGACGAGCGCGAGGGCGGAGTGCAGCGAGATCCCGAGGCCCATGACCTGTTCGCCGGCTGCAAGCAGTGCCGGGCTCGGGACTTCGAAGCTGTCTTCGCCCAGTGGGATGAGCAGCTTCAGCTTGCGGACCCGCGCGGCGTCCTTGGCGTTGATCTCACCGAACCGTTTGGTCAGTTCATCGCCGGTGATGAGCACTGGGGTCTCGGGCTCGAGGGGCGCGGTCACCGCGTTGCGCAGGCCGAGCAGGCGCTCCGCCAGCCCGTCGGATCCGTTTAGGAGCCGCTCGATGGCGGCGAGGTTGAAGCCGTCGGCCTGCAGGTCGAGGATCAGGCGCAGTCTCGCGACGTGGTCTGCGTTGTAGTAGCCCACCCGCGCTCGTACCTGCGGCGCTGGCAACAGCCCCCGCGTGTGGTGGTTGCGGATGTTGCGCACCGACATCCCGACCTCGGCGGCGAGCTGCTCGACCGTGAGGTCATAGCCGGAGGAGGAGCCCCCGCGCACCCGATCCGGCGCATCAATGGTGTCAGAACCCGCCTGCGCCATACACAAGTGCAGAATACCACAAGCGATGTAACCTCAGATGAGGTATCCTCATCTCTCGCAATGATTGACCGGGTGCTTCCATCCAGCGACATCCGCCCTCGCCGCCTCGCCCGCCGCCTGCTGCATTCGAGCCTGCTCGAGGCGCTCGCCTACCCGCATGGCGTTGACCGCTACGTCGAGCTCGTCCGCCCGCTGCTGCTCGCACGCGATGTCCGTGCCGAGGTGACGGCCGTCCGCCACCAGACGGCGAAGAGCGTCACGCTCACACTTCGCCCGAATGACAACTGGCGCGGCTTTCGCGCCGGCCAGTTCGTGGGTGTCAGCGTCGACGTCGACGGGGTCCGCCCGACCCGGCCCTACTCCCCTGCAAGCTCCGAGCACGCCGAAGACGGGACGCTCGAGCTGACCGTCTCCACCCACCCGGAGGGCAGGGTCTCGCGCCACCTGCGCGACCACGCGCGGACGGGCATGATCGTCGGCCTGACCCAGGCGCAGGGCGACTTCGTTCTGCCCGAGGAGCGGCCCCAGCGGGTGCTGCTGATCAGCGGCGGCAGCGGCATCACGCCGGTGATGGCGATGCTTCGCACCCTCTGCGAGCAGGGCTTCGCCGGCGAGATCGGGTTCCTGAACTACGCGCGCTCGCGCGATCTCGCACTCTACGAGGCTGACCTGGCAACGCTCGCTCTGCGCCACGAGGGGGTGCGGATCGCACGTGGCTTCACTCGCGCACGCGGCTCCCGGCTCGGCGGGCGCTTCGCTCGCGAGCACCTGTCCGCCGTGATCTCCGACCACGCCGATGCCGCGACGTTCGTCTGCGGCCCTCCGGCGCTGATCGACGCGGTCCGCGCCGTCTGGGCCGAGGACGGCCTGCCCGAGCCCGCCGTGGAGACCTTCACGCCCCCGGCGCTGCGCTTTGACACCGACGGCGCCGAGGGCCGCGTGAGCTTCACCGTCAGCGCGCGCGAGGCCGCGAACAGCGGCCTGCCGCTACTGGAGCAGGCCGAGGACGCCGGCCTGGCCCCCGACCACGGATGCCGAATGGGCATCTGCAACACCTGCAGCGCCCGCAAGACGGCTGGCACGGTGCGCAACGTCATCTCCGGTGCGACCTCCAGCGCGGGGGCGGAGGAGATCCGCATCTGCGTGTCCGTGCCGGTCGGCGACGTCGTCCTCGACCTCTAGCAATCAAACGTCCGAAGGAGCCAGCAATGAGCAGCCCCGCACCAACCCTGACACCCACGCAGCTGGAGGCCTTTGGCCAGGAGCTCGACGCGATCCGCGCCCGCGTCGTCGCCGACCTCGGCGAACGCGACGTCGACTACATCAACCGTCTCATCCGCGTCCAGCGCGGCCTGGAGGTCGCCGGCCGCGGCCTCCTGTTCGCCGGCTTCCTGCCGCCCGCATGGATCGGCGGCACCGCCGCACTGTCGCTGTCGAAGATCCTGGACAACATGGAGATCGGCCACAACGTCATGCACGGGCAGTATGACTGGACGGGCGATGAGCGGCTGAACGGCAAGAGCTTTGAGTGGGACACCGCGTGTCCGGCCGACCAGTGGCGCCACTCGCACAACTACATGCATCACACGCACACGAACATCGTCGGCAAGGACCGCGACATCGGCTACGGCATCCTGCGCATGTCCGAGGACGAGCGGTGGCGTCCGTACTACCTCGGCAACCCGCTCTACGCGGCACTGCTCGCGACGTTCTTCCAGTACGGGGTCGCGATGCACGACCTCGAGGTCGAGCAGATCGCCGCCGGCGAGAGCGCCCTGGACGAGGAGAAGCGCGAGAAGCTGCGCGGCGTCTGGCGCAAGGTGCGTGGCCAGACGCTCAAGGACTACGTCCTGTTCCCCCTGCTTTCGGGACCCTCACTGCCGTTTGTGCTCGCCGGCAACGCCACTGCCAACCTCACCCGCAACCTGTGGGCGTTCACGATCATCTTCTGCGGGCACTTCCCCGACGGCACGCAGCAGTTCACCGAGGAGGAGACCGAGGATGAGACACGCGGGGAGTGGTACTACCGCCAGCTGCTCGGCTCGGCCAACCTGACCGGCGGCAAGCTGTTCCATATCCTCGCCGGGAACCTCAGCTATCAGATCGAGCACCACCTCTTCCCCGACCTGCCCGCCCACCGCTACGGCGAGATCTCCGAGGAGGTGCGCGAGATCCGCGAGCGCTACGGAATCCCGGACAACACCGGCCCATTGCACAAGCAGTTCGGCAGCGTCGTGCGCAAGATCGTCAAGCTCGCGCTGCCATGATCTCGCTGGAGAACCTGCCGATCCCGCCGATCCCGCGCCTTCCGCTGGTGCCAGACCCGCTGCGCCGCATCCGGGTTCCCCGCGACCTTGGCTCGGTCACTGCGCGCTCGGCCGAGGCGGGCGACCTGCAGGCACTGGGCATGACGGCGAGCGGCGTCGAGCGCATCTGGGCGGGGGTCGAGCGCCTCTACCGCAGCGGCTTCTATCCCGCGATCGCGCTGTGCGTGCGCCGCGAGGGCCAGGTCGTGCTCGACCGTGCCATAGGCCACGCGAGTGGCAACGGGCCGGCGGACCCCAAGGACGCCGTGCCCACGCCGGCGACACCCCAGACGCCGTTCGTGATCTTCTCGGCATCAAAGGTGATGACGACCGTGGTGGTCCACCTGCTCGAGGAGCGCGGGCTGCTGCACGTCGGCGACCGGGTTTGCGAGTACATCCCCGAGTACGCCGCCCACGGCAAGGAGGCCATCACGATCGAGCATCTGCTCTCCCACCGCGCCGGCGTGCCCAACCTGCCCGCCGACGCGTTCGACCTCGACCGCTTCAGCGACCGGGAGTTCATGCTCCAGATGCTGTGCGCGGCCAAACCGAGCTCGCGCCCCGGGAAGCTGCTCTCCTACCACGCCGTCTCGGGCGGCTTCATCATTGCCGAGATCGTCCGGCGAGTGACCGGCAGGGACATTCGCACGGTGTTGCGGCAAGAGATCCTCAAACCGCTCGGCTTTCGCTGGGGCAACTACGGCGTCAGCCCCAGGGACGTCGGGCGGGTCGCCCTCAGCTACCCGACCGGACCGCCGGCGCTGCCGCCGCTGTCCACCGTGCTGCAGCGCGCGCTCGGCCTCCCGCCGGATGAGATCACCCTCCGCTCCAACGACCCACGCTTCCTGACCGGCATTGTGCCGTCGGGCAATGTCGTTACGACGGCCAACGAGTTCTCCCGCTTCTTCGACCTGCTGCTCGCTGGAGGCGAGCTCGATGGCGTGCGCATCCTCCAGGCGCGCACGATCCGCCGCGCGATCTCTGAGCGGGCGTTTCGCGAGATCGACTTCAGCCTGGTGGCTCCCTTGCGTCACGCCAGCGGGTTCATGCTGGGCGCCAGCACGTTCAGCCTGTTCGGTCCGGACACCGACGAGGCGTTCGGCCACCTCGGCTTCACCAACGTGCTCGGCTGGGCCGACCCCGAGCGAGCGCTGTCGGTCGGCCTGATGACCAGCGGCAAGCCCATGCTCCACCCCGCGCTGGGCGAGTTGTGGCTGCTCACGCGTGCGATCGGCCAGGAGGCGCCCAAGGTGGCGCGCAAGGGAGTCTGGTTCACACAAACATGACCGGCCGCTGTCGCGAGATAGTGGTAACCTAACCCACTATGCCGTATGTTGTGGCTCGTCCCGGAGAAAGATGGGAGGTGCGTGAGTCCCGCTCCACCCCCGCGGGGCCACGCAGCCGTACGCTGGCGACGTTCAAGACACTCACGCCCGAGGTCCTCGAGCGCGCGCAGGCGCGATCCTCGACGCCCCTGGATCCGCTAGAGCTGCGCAAGGCCGCGCTGCGCGCCGGAGCTCCCATCGCGGCCCAGGACGCCGATCGCGCGGCCGGCGAGCTGCTCGCGCGGCTGGCAACGGGCGGCGAGCCACGGCCGGTGCTGCGACGCTTGCTCCTCGACGCGCTCGGACCCGGACGGACCAGGCCGGAACGGACCGGGACATCCGACAGCGCGCGGTCCACCGCGCGCTGGATCACCGCCACGCCACGGGAGCGCGGGGAGACGCTGCGCGACCTACTGCTGCTCGCCGACCATCTGCCACCTGCCGATCCGGGGCGCACAGCCCGGAGGGCTGGGTCGAGCGGCGCGCCCGCCCGTCCTCGCTTTCCCCGGGTGCGATCCACACCCGCATGAGTGACGAGCCCACGCTCCCACAGAAGATCGTCGCGATCCACGAGCGTCTCGATGAGGCCGGGATCGCGCACGCATTCGGCGGAGCGCTCGCGCTCGCCTACTACGCCGAGCCCCGCACCACCGATGACATCGACATCAACCTGTTCGTCGCGCCCGCGGCCCTTCCAGCAGTCCAGAACGCGCTTGCCCCGCTCGGCATCGACGCCGACGTCGATCCGGCCATCCTGGAGCGCGACGGGCAGTGCCGAGTGTGGTGGGGCCACACCCCCCTGGACCTGTTCTTCGCCTACGACGAGCTGCACGACGCCATGCGCCAAGAATCCCGCCTGCAGCCATTCGGAGAGGACCGGCTGCCGATCCTCTCCCCCGAGCACCTGCTCGTCTGCAAGGTGATCTTCGACCGTCCCAAGGACTGGCTCGACATCGAACAGATCCTCGTCTGCGTGCAATGCCTCGACATCGCTGAAATACGCACCTGGCTCGATCGCATCATCGGCGCCGAGGACCCTCGCAGCCAACGCTTGCGGGAAAACATGGACACCCTGCTGGGCGACGGCCCTTGAACGCCGAAACCACCGGTGAGCGCCCACCATCCCCGCCTCTGTCGAACCTCAATCCTGTTATACGTTCGTTTTTCCTATACCCGATAAGCGAGGATGTGCACCCGTGTCTGATTTCCTTGACGAGAAGCTCCAGGAGATGGCGAGCCGGCTGAAGGAGCTCGAGCCCCTGGCGGAGGAGTACCACCGTCTCGAGGCCGCCGTGGTCGCCCTGGCGGATGCGATTGGGTCGGCTGCGTCTGAGGCCACCTCGGCCGTCGCCGCAACCGTCACCGGCCGCCGTAAACGGAGACGCCCGCGCCGCTCCGGCTCTGCCAAACGAGCGAGCAAAGCGGCCCCAGCCGCTGCTGCGGCGGCGGCTGCTCCGGTCGCCACCCCAGTGCAAGCACCACGTAAAAAACGAGGTCGTCCCCCGGGACGCAAAAAAGTGGGACGGCCGCCGGGCAGCACCACCAAAGCCGCGGTGACGACGGCAAAACCCGCCGCCGCCGCCGCCGCTGGTCCTCGCCACGCCGGACGGCGCAAAGGCAGCGGCACCCGCTCCAAACAGGCACTGAGGCTCGTACGGGCGCAGCCGGGCATCACCGTCCCCGAGCTGGCAGCGAAGATGAAAATCAAGTCGAACTACCTCTACCGCATACTTCCCGGCCTCGAGCAGGAAGCCAAGATTCGCAAGGAGGGTCGCGGCTGGTATCCCGTGGACGGCTGACCGCCAGTCGCTCACTCCTCCGGATCGGACGGGTCCTCCGCCGGAGCGTCCGTCCGCATGTCGAGGACAGCCGAGCCGACACAAACGCTTGCCTACCGCGAGGGAATCGGCTCAGGCGATGGGCACCAGCCACCGATCTGTCGAGGTGAGATGACAGTTCGGCGCTCCAGCTCGGGAATGACTGGGATGCGAGTCCCATCGCCACCGTCCGCCGCGGTAGAGCACTCCGGGGAGCCCTCCGCTGCGGTAGAGCACTCCGGGGAGGATCTCTGCAGTCTCGGCGAGGCGTTGAAGGCGCGGACCGAGGACGTCGTGGCGGGAATGGTCGTGCGCACCCAGCAGTCGGGTCACGTGCTCGACGGGATGGTCGAGGAGAGCTTCGCACGCGTGGGCACGGTCTCCACGGTCGCGGTCGCCAGGTGGATGGCGGGCGAGGGTCCCGAGGTCGCTCGCGAGGTCGGTCAGGAGGCCTGGCACATCTTCGGTCAGCTGGCGGCCCAGCGTGCGGCGCCGCTGAACGAGGTCACCAAGCGCTGCCTGCGCTGGTGTGACGCGGCGGAGGAAGTAATGCGCGAGATCGCCGCGCAACTGGATCTCTCCCAGGAGGCGCTCCCGCGGGCCCTGGCCATGTTGCAGCGCAGCCTCAACGTGACGCTCGTACGGATGTGTGAGTCCTTCGAGGCCGAGCGCCAGCGCGCGGATGACGAGCTCGCCAGTCGCCAGGAGGAGCTCGCATTCATGGCGACCCACGACGCGCTGACGGGGCTTCCGAACAGGACGTTGATCCTCGACCGCACCGAGCAGACGCTGGTGCGCTCACGCCGCCACCAGGCACCCGTGGCCGCGCTGTTCATCGACCTCGACAACTTCAAGTCCATCAACGACACCCTCGGTCACGGCGCCGGGGACGAGCTCCTGCAGGCCGTCGCCGCGCGACTGGACGGTGTCGTACGGGCCACCGACGCGCTCGGGCGCCTCGGGGGCGACGAGTTCGTGGTGATCGCCGAAGACCTCTCCCTCGCGGCGGGCCCGGAGCTCCTTGCCGAGCGCCTGCTCGAAGCGCTCAAGCAACCGTTCACGCTCGCAGAGACCGGTGAGACGACCACCCTGACCGTGACCGCGAGCATCGGAATCGCGGCGGGCGACCGGTCCTGCGCCAGCGATCTGCTGCGCGACGCCGACATCGCGATGTACCGCGCGAAGTGGGACGGCAAGAACCGCTATGTCGTATTCGAGTCCGTGATGCAGGACGCGGTCCAGCGCCGGATGGTGCTCGAGATGGACCTGCGCGTCGCCCTGGAAAACAATGAGTTCTTCCTCGTCTACCAACCCACATTCGACCTGCGGGACATGAGCCCCACCGGAATGGAGGCCCTGATCCGCTGGAACAGCCCGACACGAGGGGTCGTTCAACCCGATGACTTCATCCCGCCGCTGGAGGAGACCGGCCTGATCACAGAGGTCGGCAAGTGGGTGCTGGAAGAGGCCTGCCGCCAGGGCGCCGCGTGGCGCGAGGCCGGGTACCCCGTCGGCATGGCCGTCAACGTCTCCGCTCGCCAGCTCGACACCGACGAGCTCGTGAGCGAGGTGCGCAACGCCCTCTCACACAGCGGCCTGGAGCCAAGCGCGCTCACCCTGGAGATCACCGAGTCAACCCTGATGCGAAACGCCGATGCAACCGCACGGCGGCTGATCGCGATCAAGCAGCTCGGCGTGCGCATCGCGATCGACGACTTCGGCACCGGCTACTCCTCGCTGGCCCACCTCCAACGCTTCCCGGTCGACGCGCTGAAGATCGACCGCTCATTCATCTCCGGACTGACCGACACCCAGGAGGGCGAGACACTCCTGCACACCCTCGTGCAACTCGGGAAATCCCTCTCGATCGAGACCCTCGCCGAGGGCATCGAGCAGCCCCGAGAGCTCTCGCTCCTACAAGCCGAGCAGTGCGACTCAGGCCAAGGCTTCCTCTCGCCCGACCCCTCGACACACACGCCGCCGAGGCGTTACTGCGGGACTCGGCCGGCAACACCACCCCAGCCCCGGCGTAAACACCACTCCGAGTACACCAGCTGGCATGATCCTGTATGGGATGATGCGAGGTGGTATAGCGTTCGACGGCTTGTGCCGCGGGGATGACGTCGTGTAACCGACGGACGGTCTCGCCGGCGTATAGAGCGCAGCGCTCGACGGTGTCCGCCGGCATGCTCACGAGCGGGAGAGCCGGCGAGAAGAACGGCAGTCCGGGGCGCTGCAACGCCACGAGCCTTCCCATCGCATCCAGTGGCGTGATATGCCCGAGCGGCGCGCTGAGTCGCCCGGTCACGCGGGCGATACGGGGACCGAGCTCGCTGTCGGTACACCAGCGTTCGGTCGCGGCGTTGGGGATCACGCGGTGGCGCAGCGGCCAGCCGAGACCGAACAGGAGGGTGGCGAGCGTCCGCTCGCCGGCCGCCACACGACGCTTGTACTCGGGATGGGCGGCCGACTCCTCGGTGAGCAGGAAGCGGGTTCCCGCTATAGCGGCTGCAGCGCCCATGTCGAGCAGGCGACGCACATCCTGTGCATCGGCGACACCGCCCGCGGCAAGGACCGGCACGTCACCGGCGACGTCGAGCACCTTGGCAAGCGCGCGCTCGATCGACTCGACGCCGAGCAAGTGACCGCCGGCCTCAACTCCCTGGACGACGAGACCGCTCGCGTGCACCGCGAGCGCCCCGCGGGCCTGCTCGGGCGTGCCGACCGTGACAAATACCGTGAGTCCTCGCTCGCGCAGACGCGCGATCCACCTGCGCGAGCATCCCCCATGAAGCACCACGAGCGCCGCGCCCGCCTCCGCACACGCGTCCACGTGAGCCTGTCTGATGAACGGCACGAGCAGGTTCGCCGCCACCGGACGCCCCGAGGCGCGACTGTGTGCCTCGCGCAGAGCGGTGGCGAACGCTCGCGGGGCCATCATGCCGACCGTCCCCAGCCCCCCGGCGGCGGACACCGTGCCCGCGAGCTCGCCGCCCGCAACGCCGCCGGCCATCCCGGCCTGTACCACCGGGCACTCGATCCCGATCTCGTCCAGGAAGGTGTCGGCGCCCGGTGGCCTCACGCCGCAGACGCTACAGCGTGGATCGTTCCCCGAACCATGGACGCGACTCCGAGGCCATGATCGCGTTACGCGGAAGACCAGCAGGACACTTGCTTCGATAGCGTCAGCCTCAAGGCATACACAGCAAGCAAGGTCAACTCGAGCGTTAGGAACACCGGAGATCTCGACATGAGTCACTTCTGGTTCGTCGTGCGCTGGCTGCACATCCTCGCGATGGCGTTCTTCGTCGGCGGACAACTCTTTCTCGCCGGGATCGTCGTACCCGTCGAGCGCCGCGCGCCCGACCGCGAGCGGCTGCGTGCGATCGCCAGGCGCTTCGGCTACGGAACACTCGCCGCGCTCGGCGTGCTGCTAGCGACCGGCAGCGCGATGGCGAGCCACCTGCACCTCTGGGGCGACAGCGCCTTCCAGATCAAGCTCGCGCTCGTCGCGGTGATCGCCGTGCTCGTCCTGTGGCACATGCGCCGCCCGACGCAACACGCCCTGGAGGGCGCGATCTTCCTCTGCTCACTCGCGGTCGTATGGATCGGGCTGTACCTCGCAAACGGATACAGCTAGCGAGCCGAGGCGCGCGAGATACCAGACTGCCAGATTGTGGTTTGCAATACGGACAGATTGTGTATGCCGTAGTGGAGGTGAACGACACCGCTGCGGAAGCGGCGCTCGGCCAAGAGCTCGAGCTGGGCACGAACTTCCTCCGGCAGTGCGCGCTTTCCGCCGCCCACGACGATCGGGGTCAGGAACAGGTGGCACTCGTCGACCAGTCCTGCGGCGATCGCCTGGCCGGCGAGCGCGGCGCCGCCAACTGTGATGTCGCGGTCCGCAGACTCCTTGAGCCGCGCGATCGCACCGGGGTCGAAGTCGTGCTCGATCCGCGTCCGCGTGCTCGATGGCGCCTGAAGCGTACGCGAGTACACGATCTTCTCGGCCGCCCGCCAGATCTCCGCGAAGTCCCGGGTCACCGTGGGTTGATCGCCACCCGTGCTCACGGTCTCCCAGAACACCATCGTCTCGTACATACGGCGCCCATACAAGTAGGTGCCGATTGGCCGCTCGAGGTCGTTGATGAACGCATGCACCTCGTCATCGGGTGCCGCCCAGTCGAACTTTCCCTGCTCGTCCTCGACGTATCCGTCTAGCGATGCAATCGCCGAGTAGATCAGCTTGGCCATCTCAACGTCACGCTACTCGCTGGCCGGCGGCCCGCTGATCGGCATGTCGGGTGGCTGCTCACCCTCGTAGTAGTCGATCGTGTCCGTTGCGCGGAAGACTGCTCGCAGTCCACCTCCGTCTGATTGTCGCTCGTAGGCGCCGAGCGTGCCCGAGTCGGGGCGGATCACGATGTCTGGCTCGCCGTTGGTGCTGAACGCCAGAAAGCGAACGGCCTCCTCGGTGCGGTTGACGAGCTGATGTGCGCCCTGCTCGCCGCGCAGGAACGGGACGACCTCTCCCTCTGCCAGCTCGCGCCACCCGTCGGGTGTGCGCAGGCTCGGCCGGCCGTCGAGGACGACTACGAGCTCCTCCTCGGCGAGGTGGTAGTGGTACGGGTAGGCAGCTTCGCCGGGCGGCAGCTCCCACAGGCTCAACCCCAGCCGATCGCTGCCGGCCTGACGGCTGAGACGGGCGCGCACGCAACGAAACCCCGGGTGCTCGCGTGGCTCGTCGAAAATGGGGTCGTTGATGTTGGTCACAGGGCGGAGGGTATCTGCAGCTCGCTCGTTTCCGCGCCATGTGGTCGTAACGCCGCCTCACCTGCGGCGGCAGCCTGCCCAGTGCAATGGTCAGCCGGCAGGATGTAGCCAGTCGCGGTCCCAAACGATTGGGCCTGGCGGTGCTCGGGGAGCACTGATGCGCGGTTCGCGGGATACTGCTGGTTGGTGGCTCAGCGTTACAGCATCCTCTACCGGCTCGGTATCACCCCGTGGGAGCACGAGGAGGCTCCTGAGCAGCTGAAGAACCTGACGCAGGAATGGGCCATGCCTGTGGGGCGGGCCCTGGATATCGGCTGTGGCACCGGCAGCGACGCCGTGTATCTGGCAGAGCAGGGCTGGACGGTCACCGCGGTCGATGGTGTGGGGCAAGCTTTGAGCAAGGCGCGAGCGCGTGCTGGGTCGAGAGGAGTAGAGGTCAACTGGGTGCAGGGAGACGTCTGCCGGCTCGAGCAACTCGGCATCGATGATGACTTCGACTTGATGCTCGATCGTGGTTGCTTTCACGACTTCACCGATGACCAGCGGGATCGGTACGCACGAGCTGTGAGCGCGGTGGCCAGCCCCGGTGCCGTGCTGTTGATGTTCGCTTTTCAACCTCGCAGCCGTGGGCTGGGCCCACGCGGAGTCACAGGCGAGGAACTGATGCGCCACCTTGGCCAGGACTGGGAGCTACTCTCGAGCACGCAAGACACAGAGGTGAGGCTCCCCCGCTGGTTGGGCGACATTCGGCCAACTTGGCATCGGCTACAGCGACTACGCTCCTGACTGGTGTAATCCGAGGGACACCAAGCTCTCGCCGATCTCATATCGCCAGCGGCTCGCTCGACTGGCTCCGTGCCGACACGCGATGAAGCGCGCGCTGCTGTTAGATCCCGACGACACGCCGAGCTTGTGATCGAGGCTAGATGCAGCTGCGGCATTCCATGCGACCGCTCGAGTGGCTGGCACCAGTCACCGGGGCACGCTCGAGTTCCCGAGCAGCTCGTGCCGGTAGCGCCATGCCGACGCGAGTAGTCCAGCGCTCAACACTGCGGTGAGGAGGTTGATAGTGAGCTCGATCGCGCCGCCGTGGCCCTTGGTGTAGATCCCG
The DNA here is from genome assembly GCA_963799735.1 of uncultured Solirubrobacterales bacterium. Taxonomy (GTDB): domain Bacteria; phylum Actinomycetota; class Thermoleophilia; order Solirubrobacterales; family Solirubrobacteraceae; genus Palsa-744. Next base: position 33,842 of record CAWCYP010000062.1, read on the forward strand.
TGCTCCAGGTCGTATAGCACGTCGAGCGCGCAAAGATAGACGCCTGCTCCGCCGAGCACCAGCAGCCACATGAGGGTGCTCGGCCGACGACGCCACAACTGGATAGCGGCGATGAGAGCTGCTCCCAGTAGCCAGACATCTGCAAGTGGGAACGACTGCTCGAAGGCGATGTACTCCGCGGTGTTATCGCTCGCGACGATGCCGCGATCGGCGAACCAGGCAACCCAGTAAGCCACCAACAGCCCCGAGGTGAAGATCAGCAGTCCGATCACGCGTCGGCGCCACACCTCGAAGTCATCGAGGGCGAGCAGGCGCAAGCATCGCCACGTGCTCGCCTGGGTTGGCTCAGCAGTCAGCGACGGCTCCATCGTGCTCTTCGATTGTCGTTCGTAGCAGGACGATGCTGGTACCGAGTATCCAGGCGAACAGTGTGGCGGGAATCGCGATGATGACTCCTCCCTCCAGTGAGAAGAAGCCGCTCGTGATCACAAGCGAGGTCAAGAGCACGAGGTGCGCCAGCGCAGCCACAGCTGCGATCCATGCTGTCCAGAGAGGCAGGCGGCTGTCGCGGAACACCTGCGCCGCGTATGAGCCGAGCGCCAGCGCGGTGGGCACTCCGGACATAGCGAGCAGACCGAACGCGAGGTCGTTGAGCAGCCGTGGATCAGACGCTTCGCCTCCGCGATACACGAACACGAAGAAGACAGTGAAGCCGGCGAGCAGAAGTGTGACGAAGCTGACGAGCCCGATCATGAAGCTGACCGAAAGCGCGCTCACGTTGCCAGTGGTCTCCCGCAGCCACAGCCAGACGCCAACACCGAAGAAGAGCCACAGCCCCACCGCAGCCGTACTGAGAACCATCGCTACGAGCAACGCCGACCGATGCGTGCCGACGAAGCCTGCGATCTCGCCCGCGCTCGCGCCGGTCCCAGGAAACGTCTCCATTTCATCGACGATGGCGCCGGCGATCCCAAGCGCGATGCTCACCACGCCGGCAAGGCCAGCGCGCTTGATCACGCGATACGTGGCGCTTCCGGCCTGCTTGCCTGTCGTGATCGCCATGCGCCCTACCTCCGTTTCGATTGGGACGGGGCCACATGCTTCCAGGGGAACGTCGCGCTGTCGATTACCTGTGAGGTAGGTTGCGCAGTGCCTCGGCGGTTGCTGCGTCTGCGGGGGAACGTCAGCTCGATCGAGAAGCTTCGGAGGTCGTCACCTCGGTCGCAGGATCCCGAACGTGGCGACCGTGGCGAACAGCGACGAGCTCCTCACCGTCGGGGGTGCGCATCCGCATCAGCGGCGTGATGATGTTTCTCGCCACCGTCTCGCCGGCAGGATCGGGGTCGTGCTCGCCCGCCGGGTAGGCCGTCGCCTCCTCCAACAGGCTGGCCAGACCCCCATCCCCGGTGATCGCGACCTGGCGCCGCCAACCGCCCGAGGAAATACGCCCGCACCTGCGCCTCGAGTTAATGGTCCAGCGGGCCAATCCCCGCAGGATGCAAACCGACCCGCATCGCGTTCACCGGCGGCTCCAACAGGGCCGGGTCCACCCACGCGGCCAGGGCGGCCATCGCGGAGTTGGCGGCGACCAGATTCCAGCCACGATCGACGACGACCGCCGGATAGGGCTCTTGCGCGGTGAGGATCAGATGCGAGCGCCTCGCGGACCGGCGCCAGGCCTCGGGATCTGCGATCGAGTGCTCGGGGATCGCCGGGGCATGGCCGGCGGCGAGCAGCAGTTGGTTGCGCTCCCGGACCGGGACCTCAAGCTGCTCGGCGAGCAGCAACGCCATCTCGGGACTCGGTCTCGAACGACCGGGTCTCAACGAAGCTCAGATGCC
>CAWCYP010000063.1:0-10498 GCA_963799735.1 uncultured Solirubrobacterales bacterium
TCAGTCCCGCGCACGGTGCGCCGCTGGCGACCCCGACGCAGGACATGATCCTCGGGGCCTACTACCTGACCTACGGCCTGGAGGCCGAGGAGCTGGCCGGAAAGCGCGAGCTGCTCACGGGCAGCAAATGGCCCGCGAACGAGCCGCGTCCGCACGTGTTCAGGACCGCACAGGAGGCCGAGCTCTCCTACGAGGCGGGCGTGGTCACGTTGCACGACCTCGCCGAGTTCAGGCCGTTCGGCCGCGAGGGCGGTCACGTGCTGAGCACGGTCGGACGGATCATCTACAACGATCGCATCGAGCGCGCGCTGGCCGAGGCGCTGGGCGACTCCTTCGACGCGAGCAAGTACGTGTTCGTCAATCAGTCGATGAAGAAGCGCGACACGACCAAGCTGATCGACGCGCTCGTGCAGACCTACGGCGCGACCACGATCTCGCTGGTGCTCGACGCGTTCAAGGATCTCGGCTTCAAGTACGCGACCCAGGCGGGCATCACGATCTCCAAGAACGATGTCGTCGTGCCTCCACAGAAGCAGTCGATCCTCGACAAGTACGACGCGCTCGTGGGCGAGATCTCCGACCAGTACGACATGGGCCTGATCACTCAGGAGGAGCGCCACGAGGCGGTCGTGGAGAAGTGGAACGCGGCCACGGACGAGGTCGCGGACGCGATGATCGAGAACCTCGACACGCTGAACCCCATCTTTATGATGGCCAACTCGGGCGCGCGCGGCTCGTTCAAGCAGATCCGCCAGCTCGCCGGCATGCGCGGGCTGATGGCAAACCCGAAGGGCGAAATCATCGAGCGGCCGATCAAGGCCAACTTCGTCGAGGGTCTGTCGGTGCTCGAGTACTTCATCTCCACGCACGGCGCGCGCAAGGGCCTGGCGGACACCGCGCTGCGGACCGCCGACTCGGGCTACCTGACGCGCCGGCTGGTCGACGTGGCCCAGGACGTGATCATCCGCGAAGCGGACTGCGGCACCGAGGAGCACATCGAGATGGCCGCCTTCAAGCCCGGCGGCGAGCCCAACGACGATCTCGTCGGCCGGATCGCGGCCCTGCCGGTCAAGACCAAGCGCGGGCGGCTGCTCGCCGAGCAGGGTGCGGAGATCGGTCGGGCGGAGCTCGCCGACATCGTGCAGTCCTTCGCCGACGACCAGGCCAAGGGCGTGCGCGTGGCGGTGCCCGTGCGGTCGGTGCTCAAGTGCAAGGCCCCGAGCGGGGTCTGCCAGGCCTGCTACGGCCGGGCGATGGCGACCGGCGCGCTGGCGCAGATCGGCGACGCGGTCGGGATCATCGCCGCGCAGTCGATCGGCGAGCCCGGCACGCAGCTGACGATGCGCACGTTCCACACAGGCGGCGTCGCCGGCGCGGACATCACGCACGGATTGCCGCGTATCGTCGAGCTGTTCGAGGCGCGCAAGCCGAAGGGCCTGGCAAAGATCGCCGAGCAGGACGGCACGGTCTCGATCGAGGAGACCGAGAAGGCGCTCACGGTCACGATCACCGACCAGTCAGGCGAGGAGCACAAACACGCCTTCCCCAGGCGCACGCGCCTGTACGTGTCTGAGGGCGAGAAGATTCAGGCGGGCAAGCAGCTCAACGAGGGCTCGCTGTATCCGCACGAGCTGCTGGCGATCCGTGGCCGGACCGAGACCGAGCAGTACCTGGTCAAGGAGGTCCAGGAGGTCTACAAGTCCCAGGGCGTGGACATCAACGACAAGCACATCGAGCTGATCGTGCGCCAGATGCTGAAGAAGGTCCGCGTCGACCAGAAGGGCGACACCGACTACCTGCCCGGGCAGTTCGTGGACCGGTTCGAATTCGCCAAAGTCAACGACGAGGTTGCGGACAAGAAGGGCGAGGCGGCGCAGTTCGAGGACATCATCCTCGGCATCACCAAGGCGTCGCTGAACACCGACTCGTTCCTGTCGGCGGCCTCGTTCCAGGAGACGACTAAGGTCCTGACCGACGCCGCCCTGGAGGGCAAGATCGACCGGCTGAACGGGCTGAAGGAGAACGTGATCATCGGCAAGCTGATCCCGGCCGCGACCGGGCTGAGGCGCTACCGGCGGATCGAGATCGAACCGTCCGAGCCACTGCCGCGAGTGATCGACGACGTCGGGCTGCTCGACCAGGACGAGATCGCCGCCGAGCTCGGGCTGTCAAACGGCGAGGGGCTGGCGGCGGGTACGGACAGGAGTTCGACGCGGATCTCGCCTCGCTCGAGAAGATCGGGGCGGGCAGCAGCGACCCCGGGTTCGTCGAGGAGCTCGCCGATCTCGAAGTCTCCGAGGAGCCGTCCTCGGGGGGATAGTTCTCTGGGTCGGGAGCGTCCCACGGGGCGCGGTGCTCAGCTCAGACAGCAGTTTCTTTGCCGCGCGGACGGGTTGATGCTGGCTGCGTTTTTTGGGGCACGGCCAGTGGTGGCTCTTTATAAAGCCGGTGCGGGAAGAGGGAAGAGGAAGACGTTATACTTTTTGAACTGCGTATAACTTTAGTAATACGCAGTTCAAATTATTTATAACAAACACCAGCCCCTTTATCTTTTCGTAGATACTTTAGATATACGCACTTTTCTTTTCCCATTCGCATCGGGTCACGTCCGCATCGGTGAGTGTTCCTGCGCCCACGTCCCCAGCAGCGATGCCTCGCGCGAGGTGAGCCCATACGCGGGGGTCGTCTGCACGAGCAGCGTCGGCGCCGGGCGTGCGGCTGACCATGCGTGGCAGGACTCGTCGAAGGCGTCGTCGATCCATGCCAGCGGGCGCGATCCGGCATGCTCGTCGATCGCCGCCAGCTTCCAGTGCGCGTTGCCGCGGCCCACACCGCGCCCGAAGCGCAGGAACGGCAGACCACTGGGCAGGCCGAGCAGGCGCGGCAGGTATTCCTCGGCCTTCTCCTCCCAGCCGCTGGCCCACACCAGGTCGAAGTCGGCGGCGAGGTCCAGCAGGTGGGTGGCCGCCGCGCGGGAGAGGAAGTGGGGGATGCCGTCGATCGTCGCGTAGTAGCCCTCGCCCGAGCCCTCGGCTGGCCAGGCATGCCCTGTCCGTGGGGCGTGTCCGGCGAATCCGAACAGCGAGATGACGCCGTCGATGTCGACCATCAGCAGGGGTTTCTCGTGGGAGGAGTCGTGGGAGGAGCTCGCTCCCAGGGGTCCGGCGGACGCGTCACGCGCGGGCGGGGCGGCGGCGTTCTCGGATGGTTCTTTAGCTCTCATACAGGTTCGCACCGGTAATCTGCCGGTATCGAGTGCGGCCAGTAAAGCATCAGCCGGTCGCTGTCGATGGGCTTCAGGGCGGGCGCCGGGGAACGCCGAGCGCTCTGAGCAGACGACAAGTCACCCGCACCCGACATCACCTCGATCCCCGGAACCTGAGCCAGGCCCCCTGATTTCCTCCACCACCATCCGCCAGACCGACCCGTGACCCCCAACCACCAATGACCCTCGCACTCGGCATTCTTCTCGCGCTCGCATGCGCGTTCGTGGCCAACCTCGCCTTCTTCTACAAGTACCGGGGCGCCAATGCGGTGCCGAGCGTGCAGGTGCGCCATCCGCTGCGCTCGGCGCGCGCGCTGTTCGCCTCGAAGTGGTTCACGCTCGGTATGATCATCGCGACGTGCAGCTGGGCGCTCCACGTGGCCGCGCTGGCGCTGGCGCCGATGTCGGTGATCCAGGTCTCGCTGGCGGCGGGCATCGTGTTCATCGCGGTGATGGCTGACCGGATGTTCGGCTTCCAGGTCGGCCGGCGCCAGTGGATCGGCCTGTCGCTGACCGCTGCCAGTCTGGTGATGCTGGGAGTGACGCTGCCGGCGATGCATGGTGCGCACTCGCAGTTCTCTCAGGCGGCGATGATTTCCTTCGAGGCCGGTCTGTTCGGGCTGGGCGGCCTGTTGATCATGGGTCCGCGCATGGGCGGCTCGGTCGAGCACCACGGCGTCATGCTGGGCGCGGCCTCGGGCATCCTGTTCGGCGTCTCCGACACGGCGATCAAGGCGCTCACCGGGATCACCGGCGCACACGGCCCGCTCGCGCTGCTGCTCAGCCCCTGGCTGGCCGTGGCGGTGCTCGCTTCGATCGTCGCGTTCTATGCGTCGGCGCGGGGACTGCAGGACGGAGACGCCGTGCCCGTTATTGCCGTGACCGGGACGGCCGCGAACATCGCCGGCATAGCTGGCGGGATCGTCGTGTTCGGCGACCCGATGGCGGCCAGTCCGATCGGCGTTGTGGTGCAGTCGCTGGCGTTCGTGCTGGTCGTCGTCGCCTGCGCGCTGATGCCCGCTCCGGTCCGCGCGGCCGGCGTCCCTGCGGCTGCGCCCGCGGCGGCATAGGAGCTCGCCGCGCGCGCACGGGCACGCGGCGCTGCTACCATTCCCCGGCCGATGCCGACCACATCACAGCTCGTGCGCATTGGACGCACCGCGCCCAAGAAGAAGCTTGCCACGCCAGGTCTGAAGTCGGGCAAGGGACGCAAGAAGAAGGTCGCGGCGCCGCAACGTCGCGGCGTGTGCACACGCGTGTATACGACTACGCCGAAGAAGCCCAACTCCGCGCTGCGCAAGGTCGCGCGTATACGTATCTCCGGCTCGATCGAGGTGACGGCATACATCCCGGGCGAGGGCCACAACCTGCAGGAGCACTCGGTCGTGCTCGTGCGCGGCGGCCGCGTCAAGGACCTGCCGGGTGTGCGCTACAAGGTCGTGCGCGGCACGCTCGACGCGGCCGGAGTCAGCGATCGCAAGAAGGCGCGCTCGCAGTACGGCGTGAAGAAGAAGTAGAGCCCATGCCCAGACGCGCAGCCGCCCAGGTCCGCCCGCTCGAGGCGGATCCGATCCACCGCTCCAGGCTTGTTCAGCAGGTGATCAACAAGGTCATGCTCGATGGCAAGAAGTCGGTGGCCGAGCGGATCGTCTACGACGCGCTGGCTCTGCTCGGCGAGCGCTCAGACAAAGATCCGATCGAAACGCTGGAGGTATCGATCAAAGCGCTGACGCCGACCCTGGAGGTCAAATCGCGCCGCGTGGGCGGCGCCACCTACCAGGTGCCGGTCGAGGTCGCCGCCAGGCGCGCACGGACGCTGGCGGTGCGCTGGCTGGTCGAGTTCGCTCGCCAGCGCCGCGAGAAGACGATGGCCCAGCGGTTGGCCAACGAACTGATGGACGCCCAGTCACAGCAGGGCGGGGCGTACAAGCGCAAGGACGACATCTACCGCATGGCCCAAGCCAACAAGGCTTTCGCCCATTATCGTTGGTAGACCGTCGCGCCTTACGGCGCCTGTGTGACGTATCGCACAGATCTGGGGTTGAAGAAAGAAGCTTTGGTACCTAACCTTTCGGTACCAAATGTCTTCCGAGCCTGACTTCAACCCGGCCGCGTCGGACCACATCGAGCGCCACGTCTGGGTCATCTCCGGCGTGGTGATCCTCGGGATGATGATGTCGATTCTCGACACGACAATCGTCAATGTCGCGCTGCGCACGCTCTCGCACGACCTGCACAGCCCGCTCGCGCAGGTCCAGTGGGTGATCACTGGCTACCTGCTCTCGCTCGCCGCGGTGATCCCCGTAACGGGTTGGGCCGCCCGGCGTTTCGGCGCCAAGCAGGTCTACATGACCTCGCTGGTGCTGTTCACCGCTGGCTCGGCGCTGTGCGGGCTGTCGGACTCGACGACCTCGCTGGTGCTGTTCCGCGTCCTGCAGGGCGTCGGCGGCGGGATGATCATGCCGGTCGCGATGATGATCATGGCGCAGGTCGCCGGCCCGCGGCGGATGGGCAGGGTAATGGGGTTCGTCACGATGCCCGTGATGATTGCGCCGATCCTCGGGCCGGTCGTCGGCGGACTGATCCTCGAGAACCTGCACTGGTCGTGGATCTTCTTCGTCAACGTCCCGATCGGCGCGATCGCGTTCGTGCTCGGCTGGCGCATGCTGCCCCGCACCGATTCCGGCGTCGCGGGGCGTCTGGACGTGCTGGGTCTCGCGATGCTCCCAATCGGGTTCGCCGCCGTGATCTACGGCGTCAGCAAGCTCGGCTCGGGTGCCCCGTTGGGCTCGGGCGAAGTGATCCTGCCGACGGTCGCGGGTGCCGTGCTGATCGTGCTCTTTTGCCTGCATGCCCTGCGCATCGAGAACCCACTGCTCAACATCCGCATGTACGCCAACCGCGTGTTTGCCGGTGCTGCGTTCGTCAACTTCGGCCTCGGCGCCGCGCTGTTCGGGGCGATGATCCTGGTTCCGCTCTACTACCAGGAGGTGCGCGGGCAGAGCGTCATCAACACCGGTTTGCTCACCGGCCCGCAGGGGATCGGCGCGCTGATCGCGATGCCGCTCGCCAGTCGCCTCACCCAGCGCTTCAGTGGCGGTCGCGTGGCTCTCGCCGGGATCTCGGTTCTGTGTCTCAGCACTCTGCCCTTTGTCTTCGTCGGCGCCAACACCTCGATCGTTGCCATCTCGCTTGTGCTGGTAGTGCGCGGCCTGAGCATCGGGATGTGCTTCATGCCCGCGATGACCGCGGCCTTCTCGGCCATGCGCCCCGACCAGATCTCTGACGCCACCCCGCAGATCAACGCGCTGCAGCGGACCGGTGGGGCGATCGGCACCGCGATCCTCGCCGTCGTGTTGCAGCGCGCGGGAGCGCACGCGCACTCCCCGGCGGAGCTCGCGAGCGCGTTCGACACCGCCTACTGGTGGGCGCTCGGGATCGCCGCCCTGTCGCTGATCCCCTGTCTGATGCTGCTGCGGGCCGAGGAGAATCCGCGGACAGTGCCCGCCACTCGCGACGCGGCTGGTGGTGCCGATGCCACGGCCGAACCGGTCGGGGTGTAGTAGGACTATGTGCTCGCAATGACTCACTCGCTGGCCACCAAGCGCCCAACCAAAGCGGAGTCGCCCACCACCGGCGAGCCGCGCTGGACGACCGAGCTCGACGAGCTCGGCCGTGCGTTTCGCCGCGTGTTCAGAAGCCTCAATCGCCTGCGCGGCCGCGACACGCATCTCGGCGGCTCAGAGCTCAGCCACGCGCAGTTCGAGCTGCTGATCGAGCTGTACGAGCGCGGCGAGCTGCCGGCCGGAGAGCTTGCGGCAGCGGCGCGGCTGACGCCCGCGACGGTGACGCAGATGCTCGAGCATCTCGCCGATTGCGGCCATGTCGAACGGGCGCGTTCGGAGACCGACCGCCGTGTCGTCGTCTCGCGGCTGACGCGTCAGGGCAAGCGCAAGATCGAGGCCAAGCGCGCTGCCTGGCAGGAGCGCTGGGAGCGGGCGCTGGCAGGCCTGCAGCCGAGCGAACTGCGCGCCGCCACCCGCGTGCTCGAGCGCCTCAGCGCCGTGTTCGAGGACGCGCCCGAGGGCGCGCAGCAGGCCAAGACGGCCCGGAATCCTCTGCTATAGTCGGTCCCCGCCTCGCGTATGGGCGCAGTCGCAGTGTGAGCATGCCATCCGCGAGCTGACAAACAGAATCTCAACAAGCAATGGAGACCTCGAGCAGATAGCCACGCGGACCGGTCGAGCTAAGACCTGCAGCGCGCGTGGGCCCGAGGGGCCTATTTTTTTGCTCTTCTATGTAGTACCCATGCCCCCCAAACCAAGCAAAGATTCCATCATGTCCCGTAAGTTCACACTCCAGAACACCCGCAACATCGGGATCATGGCGCACATCGACGCCGGCAAGACGACGACGACCGAGCGCATCCTCTACTACACGGGACGCACCTACAAGATCGGCGAGGTCCACGAGGGCGCCGCGGTCATGGATTGGATGGAACAGGAGCAGGAGCGGGGCATCACGATCACCTCCGCCGCCACGACCGCGGAGTGGAAGGGCCACCGGATCAACATCATCGACACGCCAGGCCACGTCGACTTCACGGTCGAGGTCGAGCGCTCGCTGCGGGTGCTGGACGGCGCGATCGCGCTGTTCGACTCGGTCGCGGGCGTCGAGCCGCAGTCGGAGACCGTCTGGCGTCAGGCCGACAAGTACCACGTCCCGCGCATCGCCTACATCAACAAGATGGACCGCACCGGCGCGGACTTCGACAAAGGCATACAGACGATGATCGATCGGCTCGCCGCCAATCCGGTGCCGATCCAGCTGCCGATCGGCTCCGAGGGGGACTTCGAGGGCGTCGTGGACCTGGTCGCGATGAAAGCGATCGTCTACAAGGACGAACTCGGCACCGAACAGGAAGAAACCGAGATTCCCGAGAACCTCGCGCAAGCCGCGGCCGCCGCCCGCGAGCACCTGCTCGAGGAGGTATCGCACTACGACGACGCGCTGCTGGAACTGATGCTCGAGGAGGCCGACATCCCGCCGGAGGCGATCAAGCGGGCGATTCGCACCGCGACGCTCTCGACCAAGCTCACTCCCGTCCTGTGCGGGTCCTCGTTCAAGAACAAGGGCGTGCAGCCGCTGCTGGACGCGGTCATCGACTACCTGCCCTCGCCGCTGGACGTGCCACCCGTGACCGGCACCGAACTGGTTCGCGGCGAGGAGGGCGAGCGCGAGGTCACTCGCCACGCCGACGACTCCGAGCCGTTCGCCGCGCTGGCGTTCAAGATCATGGCCGACCCGTATGTCGGAAAGCTGACCTACTTCCGCGTCTACTCCGGCCATCTGGAGGCAGGCGCGCGTGTGCTGAACGTAAACAGCGGGCGCACCGAGCGGATCGGGCGCATCCTGATGATGCACGCCAACGAGCGCGAGGAGGTCCCCGAGGTCCACGCCGGCGACATCGCCGCGGCGGTGGGCATCAAGCAGGTGGTGACCGGCGACACGCTCGCCGCGCCCGACGCGCCGATCCACTTGGAGAACATCACCTTCCCCGAGCCGGTGATCAAGGTCGCCGTCGAGCCCAAGACGAAGGTGGACCAGGAGAAGATGTCGATCGCGCTGGGCCGCCTGGCCGAGGAGGACCCGACCTTTCAGGTGCGCACCAACGAAGAGACCGGCCAGACCGAGATCTCCGGCATGGGCGAGCTGCACCTGGAGGTGCTGGTCGATCGCATGAAGCGCGAGTTCGGCGTCGAGGCCAACGTCGGGCGCCCGCAGGTCTCCTACCGCGAGACGGTGCGCGGCACGGCCGAGAAGGTCGAAGGCAAGTTCGTGCGCCAGACCGGCGGCTCGGGCCAGTTCGGCGTCGTCTACATCACCCTCGAGCCGGCGCCCGGCGAGGGATTCGACTTTATCAACAAGATCAAGGGCGGCGCGATCCCCTCGGAGTTCATCCCGGCCGTCGAGAAAGGCGTCGAGGAGGCGCTGGAGAACGGCGTCAAGGCCGGCTATCCGATGGTCGACGTGAGGGTCACGCTGACCGACGGCAAGTACCACGACGTCGACTCCTCGGAGATCGCGTTCAAGGTCGCGGGCTCGATTGCGTTCAAGGAGGCCGCCCGCCGCGCCAAGCCGGTGCTGCTGGAGCCGATCTTCGCCGTCGAGGTCGTCACGCCCGAGGACTTCCTGGGCGAGGTGATCGGGGACTTGAGCCGCCGGCGCGGGCGCGTGGAGGGTCAGGAGCGCCAGGGCAACGCGCTGGCGGTCACCGCTCGGGTGCCGCTGAGTGAGATGTTCGGCTACGCCACCGACCTGCGCTCCAACACGCAGGGCCGGGCGAACTACACGATGCAGTTCGAGAGCTACGAGGAGGTTCCGCCGAACATCGCGGAGAAGATCGTCGAACAGCGCACGGGAGAGCCGGTGCCGGCCTAGCCCGGACCGGACGAATCGGAGAGCTTCAGCGGCACGGCCGAGCCGGCAAACGGCACGATCGAGCCGGGCAATTGCAACGAGACAGACAACCAGCGAACACGAAGCACCGCATTTAGATAGATTTCTCAGGTTCGCCTATCAACCAGCGGCGGACATCCAAGTCGATACAGGAGCGAACGTAAAGTGGCGAAGGAGAAGTTCGAGCGCGACAAGCCGCACGTCAACGTCGGGACCATCGGTCACATCGATCATGGCAAGACGACGCTGACCGCTGCCATCACGACGGTGCTGGCGGAGAAGATGGGCGGCGAGGCCCGCAGCTTCGAGGAGATCGACAACGCTCCGGAGGAGAAGGAGCGCGGGATCACGATCGCCACCTCGCACGTCGAGTACCAGACCGAGAACCGCCACTACGCGCACGTGGACTGTCCCGGTCACGCCGACTACGTCAAGAACATGATCACGGGCGCGGCCCAGATGGACGGGGCGATCCTGGTCGTCTCCGCCGCCGACGGCCCGATGCCCCAGACGCGCGAGCACATCCTGCTCGCGCGCCAGGTCGGCGTGCCCTACATCGTGGTGTTCCTCAACAAGGCCGACATGGTCGATGACGAGGAGTTGCTCGAGCTCGTCGAGGTCGAGGTTCGCGAGCTGCTCTCCGAGTACGACTTCCCGGGCGATGACATCCCGTTCATCACCGGCTCGGCGTTGAAGGCGCTGGAAGGCGACGAGACCTACAAGCAGAAGATCATCGACCTCGCCGCGGCGCTCGACGACTACATCCCCGAGCCC
>CAWCYP010000064.1:0-38539 GCA_963799735.1 uncultured Solirubrobacterales bacterium
ATCAGAGAGATGCCCGCGATACTCGCAAAGAAGCTCGGCATGACCCAGGTCTTCCAGGAGGATGGCCGCGTCGCGCGCGTCACGGTGCTCGAGGCCGGCCCGTGCCCGGTGACTGCGATCCGCACGCCCGAGCGCGACGGCTACGAAGCCGTGCAGCTCGCCTTCGGCGCCACCAAGGAGAAGCACCTGAGCAAAGCCGAGCTCGGGCACCTCAAGAAGGCCGACGCGTCGCCGATGCGCACGCTCGCGGAGTTCCGCGGCGAGGCCGGCGAGCTCCACGATCGGCGAGACGGTGACCGTCGAGGTCTTCGAGGTGGGCGCGCGTGTGAAGATCGCCGGTACGTCGAAGGGCAAGGGCTTTCAGGGCACGATCCGCCGGCACAACTTCAAGCGGGGACCCGCCTCCCACGGCTCGCACAACGTGCGAGCGCCCGGCTCGATCGGAGCCTCGGCGACGCCCTCGCGCGTGCTCAAGGGCATTCGCGGGCCCGGACACATGGGCGCCCGCCGGGCGACGCAGAAGGGGCTCGAGATCGTCGCGGTGGACGTGAAGCAGAACCTGCTGATGGTGCGCGGTTCGGTGCCCGGCGCGCGGGGCGGCGTGGTAGAGGTGCGCGGCGATGCCTGACCCCGCCCCCAAGACGACGCGCTCCGCCCCCAAGACGACGCGTCCCGCCCCCAAGACGCGCCGGCGCAAAGACGCGTCCCCCCACGAAGACGCCCGAAGCTCCAAGTGCTCGGCGGCGGCGGTGCCGCCGCCGGCAAGACGGTCAAGCTGGAGGAGGATGCGTTCGCGGCGCGCTGGCACGAGCCGCTGGTGCACCAGAGCGTGCGCGCCGAGCAGGCCGCACGCCGTCGCGGGACGGCGTCCACCAAGACCCGCGGCATGGTCTCGGGCGGCGGCGCCAAGCCGTGGCGCCAGAAGGGCACCGGTCGCGCCCGCGCGGGCTCCAGCCGCTCGCCGATCTGGACCGGGGGCGGCACCGTGTTCGGGCCGCAGCCGCGCTCGTACACGTTCAAGGTCAACCGCAAGGAGCAGCGCGCGGCATTTCGTAGCGCGCTGTCGCTGCACGCCCAGCGCGGCTCGATCGCCGTGCTCGACGTCGCCGCGTTCGCTGCGCCCAAGACCAGTCAGGCCGCCGATCTGCTCGACGACTGGGCCCCACCCGCCCAGGCGCACCCGACGCTGGTGGTGCTGGCTGCCGAGGAGCGCGACGCGGCGCTGTCGTTTCGCAACCTCGCGCGCGTGGCGGTGCTGACGTACGAGAACGTCGGCGTCGCCGACCTCGTCGGCGCCGCCTCGCTCGTGCTCTCACAGACGGCCCTCGACGCCCTGATCGCGCGGGCCGCCGGGGGGAGCCGGTCCGAGGGAGTGCAAGGCGGGAAGACCGCAGGCCGCCGGGAGCCGCGCGACCGCGGAGAGGCCAAGGCATGATGGACGCTTCGCAGGTGATCATAAGGCCGGTCGTGTCCGAGAAGAGCTATGTGCTGTCGGCCGCGAACCGGTACACGTTCAGGGTTCATCCCAGTGCGCACAAGACGCAGATCCGTCAGGCGGTGCAGGAGCTGTTCGACGTGCACGTGATCGACGTCAGGACGCTCAGCGTCAAGTCCAAGCCCAAGCGCCGCGGCGGCGGTCGGCGGGCGCACGCGCGCGTGGAAGAAGGCGATCGTGCAGCTGCGCGAGGGCGAGATCCATCCCGATCTTTCCACGGCCTGGCGGCCCTGGACTAAGGGAAGATCGGAGCGCACCAGCAATGGCAATTCGCAAGCCCAAGCCCACGAGTCCCGGACGGCGGTTCGTGTCCTATCCGGACTTCGCCGAGGTCACCAAGAGCGAGCCCGAGAAGACGCTCGTCGAGGGGCTGAAGAAGAGCGGCGGGCGCAACGCGCACGGGCGCAAGACAGCGCGTCATCGCGGCGGCGGCGCCAAGCGCGCCTACCGGCGCGTCGACTTCAAGCGCCGCAAGGACGGTGTGCCCGCGAAGGTCGCGGCGATCGAGTACGACCCCAACCGCTCCGCGTACATCGCGCTGCTGCATTACGTCGACGGCGAGAAGCGCTACATCCTCGCGCCCCAGCGCCTGACCGTTGGGATGACCGTCTCATCCGGCGAGGACGCCGACATCACGGTCGGCAACTGCCTGCCCCTTGCGCGCATGCCCGTCGGCACGGTCGTCCACTGCGTCGAGCTGCAGCCCGGCCGCGGCGGTCAGATGGCGCGCTCGGCGGGTGCATCGGTGCAGCTGATGGCAAAGGATGGGGACATGGCGACGCTGCGGCTGCCCTCCGGCGAGATGCGACTCGTGCGGGCCGAGTGCCGGGCCACCGTTGGGACGATCGGCAACAGCGAGCATCAGAATGTCAAGGTCGGCAAGGCCGGGCGCAAGCGCCACATGGGCGTGCGCCCGCAGACGCGCGGCACCGCGATGAACCCGGTCGACCACCCGCATGGCGGCGGCGAGGGCTCGACCACGCCCGGCCGTCACCCGGTCACGCCGTGGGGCGTGCCGACGCTCGGGTATCGCACGCGCAAGAAGAACAAGTCCTCCGACAAGTACGTCGTGCGCGGGCGCAGGCGCGGGAAGGGTAAGCAAAGATGAGCCGCTCGAGCAAGAAGGGCCCGTGGGTGCAGGAGCGGCTGCTCGCGCGGATCGAGGCGCTGAACGCCGAGAACAACAAAAAAATGCTGCGTACGTGGTCGCGCGCGTCGACGATATTCCCGGAGATGGTCGGTCACACGATCGCTGTGCACGACGGCAAGAAGCACGTGCCGGTGTTCATCAGTGAGTCGATGGTCGGTCACAAGCTCGGCGAGTTCGCGCCGACGAGGGTGTTTCGCGGACACGCGGGCGGCGCCGGGAGGGTCCGATGAGCCCCCCCGCGGCGCGCCGGCCGGTCGTACGCGCCCGCGCGCGCTACGTGCGCACCTCGGCGCGCAAGGCGCGGATGGTGTCCGGGCACCTGCGGGGCAAGACCATTCCGGAGGCACGCGCTATCCTCGCGTTCACCCCGCGAGAGGTGGCGCGGGACTGGAGCAAGTTGCTGGAGTCGGCGGTCGCCAACGCCGAGAACAACCACGAACTGCTCGAGGACGATCTCGTCGTGCGAGAGGCTTACGCCGACGAGGGGCCGACGATCAAGCGCTTCCGCCCTCGCGCGATGGGGCGCGCGGCCCCGATCCACAAGCGCACGAGCCACCTGACGATCACGCTGACCCCGGGCTCCTAGGCACGAACTCGGACATCATCGGACACCACAGAGATTGATTGATTGAGATAGAGAGAGAAGAGCGAAGAGCGAACATGGGACAGAAGGTTCACCCCGAGGCGATGCGCGTCGGCTACATCCACGACTGGAAGTCGAACTGGTTCAACGAGCGCTCGTTTGCCGAGTACCTGGCCGAGGACATCCGCGTGCGCAAGCACATCACCGACAAGCTCGCGCACGCTGGTCTGTCGGAGATCACGATCCGCAAGGACGCGAACGAGCTCGAGGTCAACATCCATACGGCGCGTCCTGGCATCGTGATCGGCAAGTCCGGCACCGAAGTCGACGCGTTGCGCCGCGATCTGCACCGCCTGACCAACAAGCAGATCAAGGTCAACATCCTTGAGATCAAGCGTCCCGAGCTCGACGCGAAGCTGGTCGCGCAGTCGATCGCCGAGCAGCTGCAGAACCGCGTCGCGTTCCGCCGCGCGATGAAGCGCGCGCTGACGAGCGCGATGCGCTCGGGCGCCAAGGGCGTGAAGGTCCAGGTGGCAGGGCGCCTCGGTGGCGCCGAGATGGCCCGCACCGAAAGCTACTCCGACGGGCGGGTGCCGCTGCACACGATGCGCGCGGACATCGACTACGGCTTCTACGAGGCGCGCACGACGTTCGGGCGGATAGGGGTGAAGTGCTGGGTGAACAAGGGCGAGATCATGCCCGAGGGCTACACCGGCGCCGATCTCACCGACATAACCGCGCCCGCGGCGCCGAGCTCCGACCGTGACGGTCGCGGCGGCGGGCGTGACGGGCGTGGCGGCGGCGATGGTCGTGGACGGCGCCGCGATGGGGGCGGCCAGGGAGGGGGCCGCGGGTTCGGTGGTCCCGGGGGTGGCGGTGGCGGTCGCGGTCCCGGGGGCCGCAGCGGTGGACGTGGCGGCGGCGGCGGTGGTGGTGATGGCGGTGGACGCGGTGGCTCCCCGGCAGGCGGGCGCGGCGGTTCCTCCGGTCCGGCCGGCGGCGGTGCGGGAGCGCGCTGATGCTGTCGCCCAAGCGTGTCAAGCATCGCAAGCAGCACCGCGGTCGTCGCGGTGGCGTCTCGCGCGGCCAGGTCAAGGTGCAGTTCGGCGAGTACGGGCTGAAGGCGCTCGAGGAGGGTTGGCTCACCGACCGCCAGATCGAGGCCGCCCGTATCGCGATGACGCGCAAGATCAAGCGTGGTGGCAAGGTGTGGATCAACGTGTTCCCGGACAAGCCGGTCACGAAGAAGCCGGCCGAGACGCGGATGGGCTCCGGCAAGGGCTCGCCCGAAGGCTGGGTCGCCGTGGTCAAGCCCGGGCGCGTGATGTTCGAGCTGGCCGGCGTGCCTGAGCCGCTCGCGCGCGACGCGATTCGCCTCGCCGCGCACAAGCTCCCCGTGAAATCCAAGTTCGTGCTGCGCGAGGACTGAGCGCTCGAGGACTGCCCGATGAACGCCAAGGAGATCAGAGATTTGCAGGACAAGGAGCTTCGGGAGCAGATTGCGACGCTGCGCAGGGACCTGTTCGGGTTGCGCTTCGCGAACGCCACCGGTGAGCTCGACGACACCGCCGGCATCGGCCGCGCCAAACGCGATCTGGCACGAGCATTGACGGTCGCGCGCGAGAGGGAACGAGATGGCTGACGACGAACCAGACAACGAGACCGAGCCGACCCCCCCCGGGGAGGAGTCCGCCGCGTCCGAGGAGGCCGCTGCCGCACCCGAGGCCGCCGCCGTGCCCGAGGAGTCCGCCGAGGAGCCCATCGCGCCCGAGGAGGCGTCGCTGCACCCGAGGCCGCCGCCGACGACGACGCGCCGGCACAGGCGGATGCGCCCGAGGAGGCCACCGAGGCCGCCGCACCCGAGGAGCCCGCGGCCCCCGAGGAGCCCCCTCCTCCTCCTCCTCCGTGTCCGCAGAGCAGCCTTCTTCCGCCAAGGAGCGCCGCCGCAGGGCGCGCTCGACGCATACGGGCGAGGCTCGTCCGGCACGCTCGCCCGCAGGAGCGCCACGCCGAGCGGGTGGCCGAACGCAAGGCCAAGGCCGTGCGTCGCCGGGCCCGCCGTCAGCAGGAACGCGCAAAAGCGGCCGAGCGCCGGGCGAAGGCGCCGGCACCTGAGCCGCTCGCGCCGGTGCATGCACAGACCGAGGGCGTGCGCAAGGTGCGCCAGGGAGTGGTCGTCTCCGACAAGGCCGACAAGACGATCACGGTGCGCATCGACATCGCGCGCAGGCACCGGCGCTACGAGAAGATCGTGCGCAGCTCGAGCACGTTGCATGCGCACGACGAGAACAACGACGCCCACGAGGGCGACACTGGTGCGCGTGGTCGAGAGCCGGCCGCTGTCGCGCAGCAAGCGGTGGAAACTGGTCGACGTGCTGGAGAGGGCGAGATGATCCAGAACGAGACCCGCCTCAGGGTGGCCGATAACACGGGCGCGCGCGAGATCCTGTGCATCCGCGTCAAGGGCGGGTCCAGGCGCCGGTATGCGTTCGTTGGGGACGTGATCACGGCGACGGTCAAGCAGGCCAACCCGCAGGGGGCGGTGA
Organism: uncultured Solirubrobacterales bacterium; assembly: GCA_963799735.1. GTDB lineage: Bacteria > Actinomycetota > Thermoleophilia > Solirubrobacterales > Solirubrobacteraceae > Palsa-744. Next base: position 5,775 of record CAWCYP010000064.1, read on the forward strand.
AGAAGGGCGAGGTCGTGACCGCTGTGATCGTGCGCACGAAGAAGCCGATCGGGCGCGACGACGGCACGTACATCGCCTTCGATGAGAACGCCGCGGTGATCATCGACGACCAGAACAACCCGCGGGGCACGCGCGTGTTCGGACCGGTCGCGCGCGAACTGCGCGAGCGCAACTTCATGAAGATCGTCTCGCTCGCCCCGGAGGTGCTGTGATGGCCAATCGGAGATCGGCCAGGGCCGCCGCCGGCGCCCGCAAGCGCCGCACGCTGAAGATCCGCTCGGGCGATCAGGTGCGCGTGATCTCCGGCAAGGATCGCGGCAAGAGCGGCCGGGTTCTGCGAACGGAGCCGAACAAGGGGCGCCTGTACGTCGAGGGGCTGAACATGAGCAAGCGCCACACCCGTCCGAAAGAATCCTCGGGCGGTGCCAGCGGCCAAAACACCGCCGCACAGCTCGGCGGCGTGATCGAGCGCGAGGGCCCGATTCACATCTCCAACGTGATGCTGCTCGACCCCAAAAACGGCGAGCCGACGCGCGTGCGGATCGATCGCGGTGAGGGCAAGCGCTCCCGCGTGGCCGTACGCTCGGGCGCGAGCATCGATTAGGAACACCCGGACCGACCTCAGCTACCCAAGCACAACCATGAACGCGACAGCCCCCCCAGCCCGCCTGAAGACCCGTTATCTGGATGAGATCCGTCCGGCGCTGATTCACCGCTTCGGCTACTCCTCGCCGATGCAGGCGCCCAAGCTCGAGAAGATCACCCTCAACATGGGCGTGGGCATGGCCAAGCAGGACTCCAAAGCGCTCAAGGCCGCGCGGGATCAGCTCGCGACGATCGCCGGTCAGCAGCCGAGCGTGCGCCGCGCGCGCAAGTCGATCGCGGCGTTCAAACTGCGCGAGGGGATGCCGGTCGGCGTGGCGGTCACGCTGCGGGCCGAGCGCTCCTACGAGTTCATCGATCGACTCGTCTCGATCGCGATCCCGCGTATACGTGACTTCCGCGGGTGCAACCCGCGCTCGTTCGACGGCCGCGGCAACTACTCGCTGGGCGTCAAGGAGCAGATCATATTTCCGGAGATCGACTACGACTCGATCGACCAGATCCGGGGCCTGGACATCACGATCACCACGACCGCCAAGACCGACGCCGAGGCGTTCGCGCTGCTGGAGGCGTTTGGCATGCCGTTCGCCCAGCAGGGCAGGCCCAAGGACTTCGGCGGCGCCGGCGCGGACACGGACGATGACACCGCCCCCGACCGGACGGATCGTGCGCGGCGGAACGATGATGCCCCCGACACGAACGACACCGCCCCGCCGACGACGAGGAGAGCACCGACTGATGGCCAAGAGATCGCTGCGCGTCAAGCAGACGCGGACGCCGAAATACAAGACGCGCGCCTATACTCGGTGCAACCGCTGCGGGCGTCCGCGCGCGGTTTACAAGAAGTTCGGGGTGTGCCGCATCTGCCTGCGCGACCTCGCCCACAACGGCCAGATACCGGGGATGACCAAGTCCTCCTGGTAGGAGCGCCGCTAAGCCCATGTCGCATGACCTGATCCAGATCAGCCGATTTCCTTACGCGGGTGCGCAACGCGATTCATGCTGCGCACGAGACGGTCGATATACCCGCGTCCAGGCTCAAGGGTGAGCTCGCGCGGATTCTCGCCGAGCAGGGGTACATCGAGGCATGGTCGGTCGTCCCGGCGCCCGACGGAGGCCCGGGCCAGCTGATCCAGATCAGGCTGAAGTACACCGAGGACCGCCGCTCGGCGATCTCCGGTCTGCGGCGCGTGTCCCGCCCGGGCCGGCGCACGTATGTCGACGCCAAGCACATCCCCAAGGTGCTCGGCGGGATGGGCACGTCGATCGTGTCCACTTCGCACGGCGTGATGACCGGTCACGACGCGCGCGCGGCCGGTATCGGCGGCGAGGTCCTGGCGCAGGTCTGGTGAGGAGTGAGCGTCTGATGTCCAGGATCGGTAGACAGCCAATCGCGGTCCCGTCCGGCGTGACGGTCGCGATCGAGCCCGAGTCGGTGCGGGTCAACGGCCCCAAAGGCGAGCTCTCGGAGCGTATATCGCGCGACATCGAGGTCGTTCAGGACGGCGAGCAGCTGCTCGTGTCGCGACCGACCGACCGCGGCGAGCACCGCGCGCTGCACGGTCTCACCCGCTCGCTCATCGCCAACATGGTCCAGGGCGTCACCGCCGGTTACGAGAAGCGCCTGGAGATCCAGGGCGTCGGGTATCGCGCGCAGCTGAAGGGCAAGAACCTCGAGCTCGCCGTCGGCTACTCCCACCCCGTGCCGATTCATGCGCCCGCGGGTATCGAGTTCGAAGTGCCCCAGCCGACGCGGATCGTCGTCAAGGGCATCTCCAAGCAGCTCGTCGGGGAGATCGCCGCGATCATTCGCAAGCAGCGTCCGCCGGAGCCGTACAAGGGCAAGGGCATTCGCTACGAGGGCGAGTATGTCCAGCGCAAGGTCGGCAAGCGCGGCATGACCGTGCTGACCAAGGGCGATCGCCGCCTCAAGCGCCGCCGGCGGGTGCGCGCGAAGATCGCCGGCACCGCCGGTCGGCCGCGGATCTCGGTGTTCCGCTCGAATCGCGGTCTGAGCGCCCAGGTCATCGACGACGTGTCCGGACGTACGCTCGCGGCTGTTGCGTGGTTCGAGCCCGAGTTGCGTAAGCTCGGCAAAGCCGAGGTCGCCACACGCGCCGGGCAGCTGCTCGCCGAGCGCGCCAAAGCCGCCGGCGTGTCCGAGGCCGTGTTCGACCGCGGCGGCTATCGCTATCACGGCCACGTCAGGGCGCTGGCCGAATCGATCCGCGAGTCCGGTTTGACCGTCTGAGGACTGCAGCTGCACGCCCGCATACCGCTACTCTCTCTCTCCTCCCTCTCCCCACCTTATGTCGCCCATCACATCAGATCGCTCAGTCAGCTCGGCCGGCCTGGATCTCCAGGAGCGGGTCGTGGAGATCAACCGTGTCGCCAAGGTCGTCAAGGGCGGCCGGCGCTTCTCGTTCACGGCGCTGGTCGTGGTCGGCGACGAGCGCGAAACGGTCGGCGTCGGCTACGGCAAGGCCAACGAGGTTCCGCTCGCCATCCAGAAGGGTGTCGAGCGGGCCAAGAAGGATCTGTTCAAGGTGCCCAGACACGGCAGCACGATCACCCACCAGACGACCGGCGTGTTCGGCGCCGGGCGCGTGCTGCTGAAGCCGGCGTCTCCCGGCACCGGGGTGATCGCCGGAGGTGGGGTGCGCGCGGTGCTCGAGCTTGCGGGGATCCACGACATCCTCTCCAAGAGCCTCGGCACCCAGAACCCGATCAACCTGGTCAAGGCCACGATCGAGGGATTGCGCGGACTGCGCACGCCCGAGGAGGTCGCGCGACTGCGCGGCCTGACGATCGACCAGGTGCTCGGTCTCGGCGGCCACTCTGCCGCTGGCGCCGCCGAGGCTGCAGTCGCCCAGCCCGAGGAGGAGGAGAGAGAGAGAGGGGGAGCATCCGCGCAGGCTTCGCCCGAGCCCGAGCCCGAGCAGGAGCCCGAGCCCGCCGTAGAGGAGGCGTCCGCCTGATGGCCACCGCCACCGCCACCTCAACCCTCACCGTCACCCAGCGCCGCTCCGGCAACGGATCGGACAAGCGCCAGCTCGCAACGCTGCGCTCGCTCGGACTGCGGCGCATCGGCCATACCGTTCAGGTCCAGGACAGCCCCCAGGCGCGAGGCATGCTGCACGCGGTGCGCCACTTGGTCGAGGTCGAGGAGGGCAAGTGAGTCCCACCGAGAAACCAGAGCAGCAGCGCGTCGGGTTGCACAACCTGAGCCCGGCCCCCGGCAGCCGCCGGCCACGCAAGCGCGTCGGTCGCGGCGAAGGGTCTGGTACGGGCAAGACGGCCGGCCGCGGCCAGAAGGGCGCGGGCGCGCGCACGGGCGCCAAGCGCCGCGCGCGGTTCGAGGGCGGGCAGATGCCGATTCATATGCGCATGCGCAAGCTGCGCGGACCGCACATGAAGAAGTCGATGCCGTTCGAGATGTTTCGCACGCATACGCAGCCGGTCAACATCGGCGGATCTCGAGCAGCGCTTCGACGCCGGCGCCGAGGTGACGGTCGAGCTGATGCAAGGCCAAGGGCCTCGGGTACGCGCAAGGACGTGCCGATCAAGGTGCTCGCCAAGGGCGAGCTGACCAAGGCGCTGACCGTGCACGCCCACGCGTTCAGCGCGAGCGCCCGCGAGCGCATCGAGGCTGTCGGCGGCGTCTGCAAGACAGTCGAGAGCTAGAATCGGCGCTCCGCGGGCCCCCTCCAGCGGATCCAAACCTATGCTCTCAACGATCCTCAACGCGTTTCAGGTAGCGGACATCCGCAAGAAGCTCGGCTTCACCGCGGCGATGCTGCTGATCTACCGCCTCGGCTCGCACGTGCCCGTGCCGGGCGTCAACCTGACGGCGGTCAACAATATCCAGAAGCAGTTCGGCGGTGGCGGGATCCTCAGCTACCTGAATCTGTTCTCCGGCGGTGGATTGTCAAAACTCGCCATATTTGCGCTGGGCATCATGCCCTACATCACCTCCTCGATCATCCTGCAGCTGCTGCAGGTGGTCGTTCCGTCGCTGGAAAAGCTCTCCAAGGAAGGCGAGGTCGGCCAGGCTCGCATCACCCAGTACACCCGCTATCTGACGGTCGGGCTCGCGTTCGCGCAGTCGATCGGCTACGTGTTCCTGTTCCACTCCCTGCAGGCCAAGGCCGGCGAATCGGTCGTCACCCACTTCGACGCGCCCCACGTCTTTTTGATCGTTCTCTGCCTGACGACCGGCTGCGTGCTGCTGATGTGGATCGGCGAGCTGATCACCCAGCGCGGCATCGGCAACGGCATCTCGCTGCTGATCTTCGCCTCGATCGTCTCGCGCCTGCCCGGGGCCATCCAGACGTGGTGGACGACCCAGGACCAGGTGTTCAAGGTGATCGCTCCCTTCCTAGTGCTTGCGGTCGTCGCCGGCATCGTGTTCGTGCAGGAGGGTCAGCGGCGCATCCCCGTGCAGTACGCCAAGCGCGTAATCGGGCGGCGCATGTCAGAGGGCGGCCAGACGTATCTGCCGCTGCGCGTGAACATGGCCGGCGTGATCCCGGTGATCTTCGCCGCCAGCATCATGGCGTTCCCACCGACCGTCGGCCAGCTCGTGAAAACCCACTGGGGCCAGCAGATCTCCGACTTCTTCACGCCCAACGGCTGGCACTACATCGTCGGGCAGTCTCTGTTCATCCTGCTGTTCACCTATTTTTATACAGCCGTCACGTTCAACCCGGTTGACCAGGCGGACAACCTGAAGAAGTACGGCGGCTTCATCCCCGGGGTGCGTCCCGGGCGCCCGACCGCCGAATTCCTCGACCGCATCCTCGCGCGATTGACATTCCCGGGCGCGCTGTTCCTCGCCGCTGTGGCTGCGCTGCCGGCGATCCTGTTCGCACGCACGCACCAGCAGTTCAACTTCGGTGGCACCTCGATCCTGATCGTGATCGGCGTGGCGCTGGAAACCATGAAGCAGCTGGAGGCGCAGCTGATGATGCGCTCGTACGAGGGCTTTCTGAAGTAGTCTCGGTCCGAGTGTCCGAGCTCAACCTGATCCTGCTCGGCCCGCCGGGCGCGGGGAAGGGCACGCAGGCCGAGCGCCTGCGCGAAGACTTCGCCCTGCCGCACATCTCCACCGGGGACATGCTCCGCGCCCAGGTGTCATCCGGCTCCGAGCTGGGCGTGAAGGCCAAGCGCTACATGGACGCCGGTGAGCTGGTGCCAGACGAGGTGATCATCGACATGATCGTCGACCGCGTCGGCGGCGAGGACGCGCGCGATGGGTTCCTGCTCGACGGGTTTCCGCGCAACGAGACCCAGGCCGACGCGCTCGCCAGGGCGCTCGCGGGTCTCGAGCGCCGGCTGACGGCGGTGCTCGCGATCGAGGTCCCAGACGAGGAGGTCGTCCGCCGGCTGTCGGGCCGGCGCGTGTGCGTCAAGAATCCCAGCCACATCTATCACGTCGACTTCGACCCGCCCAAGCACGAGGGCGTCTGCGATCAGGACGGCTCGCGGTTGATCCAGCGTGACGATGACCGCGAGGAGACAATTCGCCGGCGTCTCGAGGTCTATCACCGCCAGACCGCGCCTCTGATCGACTACTACGACCGCGCCGGACTGCTACGCCGCTTCGACGGAGGCCGCAGCCCGAATGAGGTCCACGCCCACATCCGCGCGACCCTGGCGACGCTGCGGTTGGAGGAGGAGCTCTGACGGCCGAGACTCGCCTTGAGTGTCCTGTCACAGCTAAGCTCGTTCGTGCGGTGATCATCAAGAAGAGTCCCGAGGAGATCGAGAAGATGGCGCGCGCCGGCGAGGTGCTGGTCGCGACCCTCGACATGCTGGAGGGCAAGATCCGTGCGGGGGTCAGCACCGCGGAGCTCGACGCCGCCGCCGAGCGCTTCATCTGCTCTCACGGCGCCACGCCCTCGTTCAAGGGCTACCGCGGGTTTCCCGGCTCGATCTGCGCGTCGCCGAACGCGATGGTCGTGCACGGAATCCCCGGCCCGTACAAGCTCTCTTCGGGCGATGTCATCTCGATCGATGTCGGCGTCACGCTCGACGGCTGGGTCGCCGACGCGGCGCGAACGTTTCCGGTCGGTGAGATCGACGCGAGGGCTCAGAACCTGCTGAGCGCGACCCGCGCCTCGCTGGACGCGGGTGTCGAGCAGTGCCTGGCGGGCAACCGCCTGGGCGACGTCTCCAGCGCGATCCAGCGCGTCGCCGAGGGAGCCGGGCTGTCGGTGATCCGCTCGCTGGTCGGGCACGGCATCGGACGGAGCATGCACGAGGACCCGCAGGTGCCCAACTACGGCCGGCCCGGCAAGGGCCCGCGCCTGGAGGAGGGCATGGTGCTCGCCGTCGAGCCGATGATGACCGCCGGACGCGCGGGCGTTCGCGCCGCCGCCGACGGCTGGGCGATACTCTCCCAGGACGGCTCTCCCGCCGCGCACTTCGAGTTCACGGTCGCGATAACCGCCGAGGGTCCGCGCATCCTCACCCCGTGGCACCTGCCGCTGCCCGGAGAACACCCGCGAGGACCCGCGACCCGTGAGCCCGCAGATGCCCCGCCGCCGCGAGCTCCGGCTGACGCGCTCGGGCTTCGCTGAGGGTCCCGGAGTTGCTACCATCCGGAGTCCTGCTCGAACGCGAGGAAGTCTGCGCGTGCGAGCGCTTCATCCACGACCCGGTAGCGGCGGCCGCAACGGCAGCCAGAGCCGAGCCGCCGGAACCCAGCCGCCGAAAGGGATCATGAAGGTAAGACCGTCGGTCAAGCCGATGTGCGAGAAGTGCAAGATCATCCGCCGTCACGGAGCGGTGCTGGTCATCTGCCAGAACAAGCGCCACAAGCAGCGTCAAGGGTGAGGCAGGCACGCATGGCAAGAATCGCCGGGGTCAATCTGCCCCTGAACAAGCGCTCCGAGATCGGGCTGACCTACATCTACGGGATCGGTCGTTCGACCTCGAACAAGATCCTGGCCGAGGTCGGAGTCAGCCCCGACACCTACGTGCGCGACCTGACCGAGGACGAGGTCTCCAAGCTGCGCGACGCGATCGACCACGGGCCGATGGTCGAGGGCGATCTGCGCCGGGAGCGCTCGCAGGACATCAAGCGTCTACGGAGATCGCCTGCTATCGGGGGCTGCGCCACCGTCGCGGACTGCCGGTGCGCGGGCAGAAGACCAAGACCAACGCGCGCACGCGCAAGGGTCCCAAGCGGATGCAGGTCGCGGGCAAGAAGAAAGCGGGCAAGAAGTAGATGGCTCCGCCGAAACGCGCGCGCGGCAAACGCAAGCCCAAGAAGAACATCCCGATCGGACAGGCCCACATCAAGACCTCGTTCAACAATACGATCGTGTCCGCTGACCGATACGACGGGCAACGTGATCGCCTGGGAGTCCGCGGGCGGCGCCGGGTTCAAGGGCTCGCGCAAGTCGACGCCGTTCGCCGCGCAGGTGACCGCCGACGCGGCCGCGCGCAAGGGCCTCGAGCAGGGACTGCAGAAGGTCGAGGTCTACGTCAAGGGCCCGGGATCGGGCCGTGAGACGGCGATCCGCTCGCTGCAGGCCGCGGGCTTGGAGGTGACGGGCGTCAAGGACGTGACCCCGCAGGCGCACAACGGTTGTCGTCCGCGCAAGCGGAGGCGTGTCTGATGGCAAGAGATACGGGCCCACAGTGCAAGCAGTGCCGCCGCGAGGGGCAGAAGCTGTTCCTCAAGGGCGAGCGCTGCCTGACGGACAAGTGCGGCGTCGAGCGCCGCGCCTACCCGCCGGGTGAGCATGGCCGCGGACGGATGAAACAGAGCGAGTACCGCCTGCAGCTGCGCGAGAAGCAGAAGGCACGCCGCTACTACGGGGTGCTCGAGCGCCAGTTCCACGGCTACTACGAGAAGGCTTCGCGCCAGCCGGGGATCACGGGCGAGAACCTGCTCGCGCTGCTGGAGTGCCGGTTGGACAACGTGCTGGTGCGCCTCGGGTTTGCCGCCTCGCGCCGGCAGGCACGGCAGCTGATCCGCCACGGCCATTGGACGGTCAACGGCAGGCGGGTGAACATCCCCAGCTACCAGGTGCGCTCGGGCGAGGTGATCGCCATCAAGGCGGGCACCGCCGCGACGCAGGTGGTCAGGGACGCGACCGAGCTCACAGGACAGATACCCGCGTGGCTGCAGGCCGATCACGAGTCGCTCACGGCCAAGGTGCTGCGCAAGCCGGAGCGACGCGAGGTGGCCGCGCCGGTGCAGGAGCAGCTCATCGTCGAGCTGTACTCGAAGTAGCAGGCTTTGCCCATGCCGTCACCACTCGCCCGCGGGCGGGCAGGGCGGCGCTCCGGAGCCGGTGTCTGCAAGGGACGCCGGTGTGAGACCAAAACGACGTTAGGACGCTGATGCTCGACTTCCAAATCCCCCGGATCACAAGCGAGTCCGCGGAGCAGAACCGCGGCACGTTCACCATCGAGCCGCTCGACCGCGGCTTCGGCTACACGTTCGGCAACTCGCTGCGGCGTGTGCTGCTCTCGTCGCTGGCGGGCGCCGCCGTCACGAGCGTGCGCATCGAGGGCGTCGCGCACGAGTTCTCGACGATCCCGGGCGTCAAGGAGGACGTAACCGACATCGTGCTCAACCTGAAGGGCATCGTCTGCCGCATGCACTCCGATGCGAGTGAGGTCGAGGCCCCGTTGGTTGTGACCGGCCCGGGGGACATCACCGCGAAGGACATCGATCTGCCGGCGGGCGTTGAGATCCTCAATCCCGGAGTGCACGTCGCAACGCTCGAGAAGAAAACCAAGCTCGAGCTGTACATGACGATCGGCCGCGGCCGCGGATACAGGCCCGCCGAGGAGAACAAGTCCCCAGACCAGCCGATCGGGGTGATCCCGATCGACTCGATCTTCTCGCCGGTGCGCCGTGTCGCCTACGCCGTCGAGCAGGCGCGTGTCGGCCAGAAGACCGACTTCGACAAGCTCACGCTGGACATCGAGACCGACGGTTCGATCGATCCGCAGGCGGCGCTGCGCGAGGCGGCCGAGCTGTTGATCAGCCAGCTGGCGATCTTCACCGACGCCGATCGGATCCAGGAGCTGCGCGCCGCGCCGGGCGGTCAGCTCGACGGGCACGGCCTCGCGGTCCCGGGCGCTGGCGGCGCGCCCGCGGGAGCGTTGCAGGGTGAGGAGTGGAGCATTCTGATCGAGGAGCTCGAGCTCGGCGTGCGTTCGTACAACTGCCTCAAGCGTGCCGGCATCCAGACCGTCGGCGATCTCATCTCCAAGTCCGAGGCTGAGCTCAACGCGATCCCGAACTTCGGCAAAAAGTCGATCGACGAGGTCATCGAAACGCTGCACGCGCGGGGCCTGGACCTCCGTCAGGATTAGACTCAGGCAGATCATGCGCCACCAGAAGACAAGAAATAAGCTCAGCCGTGATTCGGCGCACCGCCGTGCGCTGCTGATGAACCTGAGCAAGGAGATCATCGAGCACGAGCGGATCGAAACGAGCGAGGCGAAGGCCAGGGCGGTCAAACCGGAGGTCGAGAAGCTGATCACGCTGGCCAAGCGCCGCGACCTGCACGCGCGCCGCCAGGCGCTGTCAACACTGGCCCAGGACAAGTTCGCGGTGCACAAGCTGTTCGAGGACCTCGCCCCCCGCTACGCCGACCGTCCGGGAGGGTACACGCGCATCCTCAAGCTCGGTCCACGCCGCTCGGACTCGACCGAGATGGTGCTCATCGAGCTGGTCTGAGCGCCTGCGGCCCGCCTGCCTGGTGCTGGCCCCGCGCCCTAGGGCGAGGGTGGCCCGCGCCGCGCGGTGAAGAACGCCGATGGCCACGAAGCTGACGCTCGAGTACGACGGCACCGATTTCATCGGCTGGGCTCGCCAGCCCGGGTTGCGCACGGTGCAGGAGGAGATCGAGCGGGCGTTGCGCGTCGTCCTCGGCGAGAGTGCCGCGAACGGGGAGCCGCCGGTGCTGACCGTCGCCGGGCGCACCGACCGCGGGGTACATGCCTGGGGACAGGTCGCAAGCTACGAGCACGAGGCGGTCGATCCTCGGCGATTGAACGCGCTGCTGACGGACGACATCTCGATCCTCGCCGCCGAACCAGCGCCCGCCGGATTCGACGCGCGGCGGGATGCGATCAGCAGGACGTATTGCTATCGCCTGCTCACGCGCCGGTCGCGGAGCGTGTTCGAGCGCCGGTACGCGCTGTGGTGGCCGCGCGAACTCGATCGTGAGGCGCTGGATCAATGCGCGCGGGCGCTGATCGGCACGCACGACTTCACCGCGTTCACGCCCACCGACACCGATCACGTGCGCTTCGAGCGGGATGTCCTGGCCGCCGAGTGGCGGGCCGGCGGAGACATGCTCGAGCTGTGGATCGAAGCCGACACGTTCATGCGCCACATGGTGCGCATCCTCGTCGGGACGATGCTCGAGGTCGCCTCGGGACGGCGCACGGTCACCGAGCTCGAACGCCTGCTGGAAGGCAGGCCACGCGCAGAGGCCGGATCGACCGCACCCGCGCACGGTCTCGCGCTGGCCCGCGTGTCGTATCCGGCGGGCAGCGAGATACTATAGTATTAGCAGAAAGATAAAGAGCGGATTGTTGGAAGAGCGGATTGTTGGTTATAAAAAAGAGGCGCGTATAGCAAATGCTATACCGACCAAAAAAATTGATATACACATCCCCGTCTTTATGTTGCGCAGTTTCACCGGCCGCCATCGCCCAGCCTGCGGGCGGCGCAAGCGCAACTATGCTGGACAAGACAGATGCTGAACGTGCTGCTGACAAACGACGACGGAATCGAGGCGGAGGGCCTGCAGACGATGCGCGGCGCGCTCGTCGGCCTGGAGGGCGTGCGCCTGGCGGTGATCGCGCCGGATGGCAACCGCTCGGCGATGGCGCGCTCGATCACGACGCGCCGTCCGCTATGGGTCGCGGAGACGCCGTTCGCGGACGGCACGGTCGGGTACGCCAGCGACGGCACGCCCGTGGACTGCGTCAGGCTCGCGAGCCTTGGTCTGATCGAGGGGTTTCAGCCCGACCTCGTGGTGTCGGGGATCAACCACGGAGCGAACCTCGGGGATGACATCACCTACTCGGGCACGGTCGCCGCGGCCCTGGAGGGGGTCGTGCTGGGCGTGCCGGCTATCGCCGTCTCCCAGCAGTCGCGGGCGCGGGGGCTGGACTTTCGCTACGACGGCGGCTTCTGCTTCGACGTGGCGGCGGCGTTCGTCGCGCGGCTGGTGGAGCGGATCGAGGACGTGCCGCTGCCGGCGAGCACGCTGCTCAACATCAATGTGCCAGCGGGCGAGCCGAGCGGCGTCGAGGTGACGAGCCTGGGCAAGCGCATCTACGAGGACGAGCTCAAGCTCGAGCGCGAGGAGGAGCACCGCCGGCGCTACTGGATCTACGGGGCGGACCCGGGGTTCCACGACGAGCCAGGTACCGACCTCGCGGCGGTCGCCGCCGGGCGCGTGGCGGTGACTCCGATCCACTTCGATTTGACCGACCGCGCGGGCCTGCGGGCGCTCAAGAGCTTTGACCTGGAGAAGCTGCTCGGGCCACCACCGATCACAGATCGGCCAGAGATCGGCCGCACCCAACGTGTCGTGAGCGCTGGGCCGGCGTCCTCCCCGCGGACCACATCCCTCCCCAAGGAGGCGCTCGCCCGCGCCCAGGAGTTGCGCGCCGAGCTCGAACATCACGCGCATCGCTATTACGTGCTCGACGATCCGGAGATCGGCGATGACGCATACGACGCGCTGCTGGACGAGCTGCGCCGGCTGGAGGCCGAGCATCCCCAGCTGCGCACACCCGACTCGCCCACCCAGCGGGTCGGCGGCGAGCCGGTCGGCCGCCTGGAGAAGGTCACGCACCTGGAGCCGATGCTCTCGCTCGGCAACGCGCGCTCGGAGCAGGAGCTGCGCGCGTGGGTCGAGCGGATGCGCAACCACCTCGCCCGCGAGGGCATCGCCGAGCCCAGCTTCCAGTACGTCGTGGAGCCCAAGGTCGACGGGCTCGCGGTCAGCCTGATCTATCGCGATGGCGTGCTCGAGCGCGGCGCCACCCGCGGGGACGGTGAGATCGGCGAGGACATCACCCACAACCTCCGCACGATCCCCACGATTCCGCTGCACGTCCCCGACGCGCCCCCTCTGCTGGAGGTCCGCGGTGAGCTGTACATGTCCCTCGGGGACTTCACCACGCTCAACGAGCGCCGCGCCGAGCAGGGGCTCTCCACCTTCATGAACCCCCGCAACTCCGCCGCTGGCACCGTCCGCCAGCTCGACCCCGCGCTCGCCGCCGAACGGCCCCTCTCGATCTGGTGCTACCAGGTGGGGGTCACCGAGGGGCTCTCGTTCTCCAACCATTGGGAGGCGCTTCAGTGGCTGCGCGAGCACCGCTTCCGCGTCAACCGCGACATCCGTCTGCTGCACAGCGAGGACGACGTTGTTGCCCAGTGCTTGGAGTGGCAGAGCCGCCGGGGGGAGCTCGACTTCGAGATCGACGGCGTCGTCGTCAAGGTCTCCGACCTCGCGCTCCAGCGTCGCCTCGGCTCCGTCGGTCGCGAGCCCCGCTGGGCGATCGCGTGGAAGTTTCCCCCCACCACCGCCCTCACCCGCCTGCACCGGATCGGCTGGAACGTCGGCAAGTTCGGCGACCTGCGCCCGTATGCGATGCTCGAGCCGGTCTCCGTCGGCGGCGTCACGATCAAGCTCGCCACCCTCCACAACGAGGAGGACCTCGCCCGCAAGGACATCCGCGAAGGCGAGGACGTGATCGTGCTCCGCGCCGGCGACGTCATCCCCCAGGTGATCTCCCCCGCCCCCCACGTCGTCGAGCGTCCCGATCGCCCCCCACCACCGCGGCCCCCCGCAGAGTGTCCCTTCTGCGCGACCCCCACCGTCAAGCCTCCCGACTCGGTATTCACCACGTGCCCCAACCGTGCCTGCCGCGAGCGCGTGTGGCAGCTGCTCAAGCTGTTCGTCGCTCGCGGCGCCATGGACATCGAGGGGCTTGGCGAGAAGCAGGTCCGCCTGCTGCAGGAGCAGGGGCTCGTGCGCACCCCCGGCGACTTCTACCGTCTGGGAGACCACGTTCAGCGGCTGCTCGAGCTCGAGGGCTTCGCCGAGCTGTCCGTGCGCAACCTGCTCGCCGCGATCGAGGACTCCAAGCGGCGGCCCTTCGCAAGCGTGCTGTTCGCGCTCGGGATCGAGGAGGTCGGCGAGGTGACCGCGCGCAACCTCGCCCAGCGCTTCCGTGGCATCGACGCCCTGCTCGGAGCCACCGAGGAGCAGCTCGCCGAGACCCCCGGAATCGGCGAGAAGATGGCCCACTCGATCCACGCCCAGCTCCACGATCCCCACATGGAAGAGGTGATCGAGGATCTGCGCCGCATCGGCCTGCGCTTCGCCGAAGAGGGCCCCCCTCCGTCCGAGGGTCCCCTCGCCGGCAAGACCCTCGTGCTCACCGGCACGCTTCCCAACTGGACCCGTGAGGAGGCCACCGAACGGATACAGGCCGCGGGCGGGCGCGTGACGGGGTCTGTGTCGAAGAGCACCGACTACCTCGTCGCGGGCGAGAGCGCGGGCTCGAAGCTGGCCAAGGCGCAGCGCCTGGAGATTACGGTGCTCGACGAGGCGGGTCTGCGCGAGCTGCTGAATCAGTAGTCGGCGATCGTGATCGCCATGTGGTCCTGGAACGTGTGCGCGGTTTCGGTCGCGATCCTGTCGGTGAATATCGCGAACGCGAGCGTATGCCCGTCGGCCGCCGTGCAGTAGCCGGCGAGATTGGACACGCCCGTTAGCGTTCCGGTCTTGGCCTCGCAGCGTCCCGACGCGCCGGTGTCGCGCATGCGCAGGGCCAGCGTTCCGGTGTGGCCGGCGACGGCGAGGTCGCCGCGCAGCACGGGCCCGATCGCGGTCGAGGCGAGCTCCACGAGCAGGTCGGTGACCTGGTATGGCGAGGTTCGATCGGATTCGGACAGACCTGACCCATCGACCACCTGCGGGTGGATGCCCAGCAGCGTGGCGATCGTCTGGCGCACGACCGAGGCGCCCGCCGCGGTCGTGCCGGTGCCGCCGTAGAGCGCGCCGAGATCCTTGACGAGGGTCTCGGCGAAGAAGTTGTCGGACGGCGGCAGCATCAGGCCCAGTAGCTGGGTGAGGGTGGGGGAGGCGACCTGCGCGAGCTGACTCGCCCCGGCCGGCGTGATCGCCGCGCCGCTGTGTCCGGCGATGTTGACGCCCTCGCTCCTCAGGGCCGCCCACAGCTCGTGCGCGGCGTAGGCGGCCGGTGCGTGCGGGCCGCGTACGGAGCCGGTCGCGCCGCGGTTGAACGCGAGCCCTGAGAGCGTGCCTTCCAGGAACGGGTCGGGCGCGTAGTCGCTGGAGGGCTCGCCGCGCAGGGAGTCGAACCACGACTCGTCCCCCAGCACCGAGCCGGTGATGCGATGAATGCCATCGGTATGCGCGAGCTGGGTGGCGAGCGTTGACACCGACGCGCCGATGCCGTCGTAGTGGGAGTCGATGAACGAGCTGCTGCCGAACGTCGGGTCGCCGCCGCCGCGCAGGTACAGGCTGCCTTCCCACACGCCGCCGGGCGCGAGCCTGCCGGTTCCGTAGACGGTGGTGCTCAGATGCGCGGACGCTCCCATGCGCGCGAGTGCGGTGGTGGCGGTGTAGAGCTTCTCCACCGACGCGGGCGGGCGCATTGCGCTGGCGCGCTCTGAGAACAGCGGTGCTTTGGCGGTGATGTCGTACACATACGCGCCGTCCGCCGACCCGGCGAGCGCGAGCTGCTGGCCGAGATCGGACTGCAACCCCGCCAGGCTCCCGGGCGCGCCCGCCGCCGCCGCCGCCGCCGAAGGCACCGGCGGCGAGGCCATCGCCGCGACCTGCAGAAGTCCACAGAGCAGAATCGCGGTCTGGACTAAACGCTTCCGGGGCACACGACCGTAGAATGTGTCGTGTATGGGTAAGGTTGTCAAGCTGCAACCGACTGCGCGGGAGGGCTCCAAGGCCAAGACGCGGGCTGGTCCGCTTGCGCCTCGCGGCGTCGGGCGTCCGGCGGCGGTCGAGCGCCGTCACCGCTCCAGGCGCGACAAGACCGCGCTCGTGCTGGGTGGCGGCGGGTTCACCGGGGGCGTGTATGAGATCGGAGCGTTGCGGGCGCTGGATCTGCTGGCGGTGAACAGCACGGTCAACCAGTTCGATATCTACGTTGGGACCTCGGCCGGGTCTTTCATCGCCGCGCTGTGCGCGAACGGGGTGACCCCCGAGGAGATGATGCAGGTCGTAACCCACCAGGCGCCCTCGCCGTTCGAGGACCTCGATCTCGGCGATCTGCTGCGCCCGAACCTGACTGAGCTGGCGCGCAAGAGCGCGCTGCTCCCTTGGCGCGCGCTGGGGCTGGCGCGCCAGGTGGTGCGCCAGCGCAGGCAGGTGTCGCTTATGGACGTGCTGCTGGGCCTCGCCGAGGGGCTGCCCTCTGGCGCGTATACGGGCGCGGGCATCGAGTCCTACCTGCGCAAGGTTCTCGGCGAGCCCGGGCGCAGCGACGACTTCGCTGAGCTCCGGCGCGAGCTGTATCTGACGGCGACCGATCTCGACACGTGCGAGCGGGTCGTGTTCGGAGGAGACGGCCTGACCGACGTGCCGATCTCCAAGGCGGTGCGCGCGTCGGGGGCGCTGCCGATGGTCTACGCGCCGGTTGCCGTCGGCGAGCGCGAGCTGGTCGACGGCGGCCTGATATCGACGACGAACCTCGACCTCGCGGTGGAGGCGGGGGCGAAGCTGATCGTCGTGATCAATCCGATCGTGCCGTTCGTCAACGACTTCTCCGAGACCGTGCGCACGCTGGAGGGGGTGCGCGCGAAGCGGGTCTCGGACATGGGGTTCGCGCGGATCGGCTATCAGGCGTTCAAGCTGCTCGCCCACCAGCGTCTGCACGATCTGGCCACGCTCTGGGAGGAGCGCTATCCGGGCGTGGACATCGTCCTGATCGAGCCTGAGCCCGCGGACAAGCTGATGTTCCAGACCTCGATGATGCACTACGCCTCGCGCGTGGAGATCGCCCGGCACGGGTTTGAGTCGGTCACGCAGCACCTGGCGAGCGAATACGAGCACTACAGCGCGATCGCCGAGCGTCACGGGCTGGACATCTCCGGCGAGCGGCTGCGGCGGGTGGTGGCGCACTTCGACGAGGTCGAGCCCGAGCCCGCCGGCGCTTGGCGCAAGATCCTCGAGGGCACCACCGGCGCGCTGCTGCGCCAGGCCGGGCTCGCAGGCTGAGCCGGACTGGAGCGCCTACAACACTTTGTCGAGCGCGCCCAGCAGCCGCGTGGTGCTCGCGGCGTCGCGCAGGCTGATGCGCACGTGCTGGGGCTCCCCGAGCGCCGCGCCGCCAGCGACGAGGACGCCGGCGCGGGCCAGGCGCGCGGACAGCTCGCCGCCTTCAAGCGACGGGTGGGCGGCCCAGACGAAGTTGGCCTGACTGTCTGAGACCTGAAACCCGCGCTTGCGCAGAGCCTCGGTCACGGCCGCCCGCTCGTGCGAGACGGTGGACACACGCCGGGCGACGATCTCCGAGCAGCTGCGCAGCGCCTCCAGCGCCCCGGCCTGGGAGACCTCCGAGACGCCGAGGTCGGGCGCCAGCTCGCCCAGCAGCTCCTCCGAGCCGGGCCCGCCGATGGCGTAGCCGACGCGCAGACCGGCCAGGCCCCAGGCCTTGGAGAAGCTGCGAAACACGAACAGGTGAGAGTGCTCTGAGAGCAGCCCGAGCGAGGAGTTGACCGGCTGGGCGTCTGAGAACTCGACGAGCGACTCGTCCAGCAGGACGGCCACGTCGTCGGGCAGGCCCTCGAGCAGACGTTGCAGCTCGGCTGTTGGCAGCAGCTCGCCGGTGGGATCGTTGGGGCTGGCGATCGCGATCACGCGCGTGCCGGGCTCGCGCGCCTCTCCCAGCAGCGCGTCGACGCCGCCGCTGACGCGCACGGCCTGGCCGTGGGCGCGGTGGGCCATGATCGGAAACAGGGGGTAGGACGGCCACGCGCTGAGCAGTCGCTGGCCGGGCTCGATCAGCGCGCGCGCCGCTGAGCTGAGCAGCTCGGCGGCGCCGTTGCCGAGGATCACCCTGCCGGGCTCGACGCCGTAGCGCTCTGCCAGCTCGCCGTGCAGTTGCGAGCCTCGCTGCAGGTGCGGATAGCGATGCAGGCCGCGGCGCGCGACGAACGTGATCGCGCTGACGATGCTCGGATGTGGCAGCTCGGGCCAGGTCGTCTGGGACAGGTCGAGCGTGTCCACGCGCATCAGCGCTTTGCGCTTGCGCTCGGCCGCTTCTGCGCGCAGGCCTTCGTTGACCTCCTCCTCGGACATCCCTTCGAACTGGCGGTAGTAGTCGAGCAGGCCCATAACGCGACGCTCGCCCGCTCAGCGGCGTGGGAGGCTCACGCCCCCAGGCCGGGTCCGTGGATGATGATGAACCAGAACATGAATATTCCCCCACAGACAGCGGCGGTGATCGCGAACACGCGCCCGAGGATTCCCGTGCGCTGGTCGTGGCCGGCGGCGCGGCGCACGAGGATCCACGCCTGATCGAGACGGCGCAGGATCGCGAGCGCGCCGAACAGCAGCACGAACAGCCCGACGAACGCGATCAGGATGCCGAGGCTGACGCTGCCCGTCAGGTAGTCGACCTGCGAGCCGACCCACAGGCAGACGATCGGGATCGGGCCCCAGCAGAGCAGGCTGAGCAGCGTGATCGCGCCCGAGCAGCATGTCCGCCAGCGAGCCGTCGAACCGCCGGCGCAGGTCGCTGCCGCGCTTGGGCAGCGCACGGAAGTGGACCGGCGCGGTGCCGGGCCGGCGCCCGACGAACAGACCTCCTGTTTCCGAGGGATCGGTGCGCATGGGTCTATCTTCGCAGCTTGCCGGGCCGCTGCCGACGCTCAGCCCGCGTACAGCGCGTCGAGAACGTCGGCGTACTTGTCGTGGACGACGTTGCGCTTGACCTTCAGGGTCGGGCGTCAGCTCGCCCGGTCTCCTGGGAGAAGTCGTGGTCGAGGATCGCGAAGCGCTTGACCTGCTCGACCGGGCGTACTTCGCGTTGGCCCGGTCGAGCTCGCCCTGGATCAGCGTCCTGACGTCCGGGCTCGGGCGAGCGACGGCGATGTCGTGTCGGCAGCCCCTGCTCTGCGCCCACGGGACGATCTCTTCCTCGTCGAGCGTGATCAGCATCATCGGGAACGGACGGCGGTCGCCGTGCATCACCGCCTGCGAGATCTAGCGGCGACTGCTTGAGGTCGTTCTCGAGGTTGGCGGGCGTCAGGTTCTTGCCGCCGGCGGTGATGATGATGTCCTTCTTGCGCCCGACGATGTACACGAAGCCGTCCTCGTCGAGCCGCCCGACGTCGCCGGTGTGCAGCCAGCCGTCGACCACGGCGCCGAACGACGCGTCGTCGTTGTTGTAGTAGCCGCCGAAGATGTTCGGGCCCTTGAGCAGGATCTCGCCGTCGTCGGCGATCTGGATCTCGACGCCCGGATGCGGCCGGCCGACGCTGCCGAACCGGTGCTCTCCGGGGCGCATGCCGGTCGCGGTCGTCGACGGTCTCGGTCATCCCGTAGCCCTCCATCACGGGCACGCCGGCGGCGTAGAAGAACTCGAGGATCTCCTTGGCGATCGGCGCGGCGCCGGTGACCGCCTCGCGCAGGCGGCCGCCGAACGCCGCGCGGACGTTCCTGAACAGCCGCTCGTCGGCCTCGTCGAAGGCGCCTGCAGCTCGTCCGGGATCGGCAGACCGGCGAGCTCGAGCTCGCGCACCTTCAGTGCCGACGCGCGCGGCGCCGGCGAGCAACTCCGGGTCGGGCCGTGGCGGTGACGAGCGTGTAGATCTTCTCGAAGATCGCGCGGCACCGACGGCAGGTAGGTCGGATTGACCTCGGACAGCTCGGGGATGATCTGCGTGGTGTCGCCGCCGAAGTAGGCGAGCGTCGACGCCGAGGTCGAAGCACGATCAGCATCAGCAGCAGCGCGAACGAGTGCGCGAGCGGCAGGAACAGGTAGACGACGTCCTCGGCGATCGCTTGCAGACTACGCCGCGCTGCTCGACCATGTCGAGCGATCGCGCGGTAGTTGCCGTGGCGTGAGCACGCAGCCCTTCGGCGGACCGGTCGTGCCGGAGGTGTAGATGATCGTGTACGGTGTCCTCTGGCCGCACGCCGGCGCGGCGCGCGTCGAGCTCCTCGGCTGGCCGCGCTCGCGCCCGCGCGCGCGAACCTCGTCGAGCGTGATCGCGCCGAGCGCGGCGATCTCGGCGTCGGCCTCGGCGGCCCGCGGTCGATCACGACGATCGTGCGCAGGGTCGGGAGCGTGTCGCGGATCGCCGCGATCTTGGCCAGCTGTGTCGCGTCCTCGCAGACGATCGCGCACGCGCTCGCGAGTCGGAGAGCGACCCAGTGGCACTCCTCGGGCGAGTTGGTCTGGTAGATCGGCACGACGATCGCGCCGGCGGAGGTGATGGCGAGATCGGCGTAGGACCACTCGGGCCGGGTGTTGGCGAGGATGCACACCCGCTCGCCGGGCTCGATGCCGAGATCGATCAGGCCGAGCGCGACCTCGCTGACGATCTCATCCAGCTCGGCGTAGGTGACGTCCTGCCAGGCGCCGTCGCGCTTGTATCGGACGGCGGCACGATCGCCGTAGCGCTCGGCCGCGCGCGGAATCAGGTCGGCGATCGTCTGCGACGCGGTTGCCGACGGCGCGGCGGTGACCTCCATGAATGTTCTCTCCTCGCTCAGGCTGTGACGTGACTCCTTGATCTTAGGGTGTTCGCGCCCGCTCGGGAAGGGTGGCGATATCAGGTCTTCAGCGACGCGACGGGACGTTGTGTGGAGGCGCCCTGGCGCAGCGAGGCGAGGAACAGGCTCTTGTCGATGCGTCCCTTGAAGATCGGCACACCGTTCTCGAGGCACTTCGACAGGACTTCTCGGCGCCCCAGTCCGGCTTCGCGGGCAAGCTCGGTGGGCGTCAGGTGGTTGGCCATCGGGAGATCTCCTCCTGTCCGAGATATATGTCTGACTGCTGACCGTAACCTAGCGGCGGATGCGGACGAGTGCAATAGGAAGCAGAAAGTTTCGGCAACGTAGAGGTCCGTGTGTGTTGGGGGGGGAGAGGGAGAGAGAGACTGTTGTCGCAGGCCCGTGCGACTATCCTGCCCGCCCCGTCTACACGGGATTGGGCACATCCAGGAACACAGACCGCAGGCCGAACCGCTCGGCCAGGTGCTCGCCGAGCGCGCGCACGCCGAGGGTCTCGGTCGCGTAGTGGCCGGCGGCGATGAAGTGCAGGCCGAGCTCCTGCGCCTGGGTCATCACACGCTCGGTGGGCTCGCCCGTGAGCAGCGCGTCGGCGCCCGCGGACGCCGCGTCGGCGAGATAGTCGCAGCCGGCGCCGGAGACGATCGCCAGCGTGCGGATGTGCGCCGGTCCCGAGTCGAACACGAGCGGGGTGCGCTCGGTCAGCGTGCGTATCCGGGCGAGGAGCTCGGTCGTGGACAGGCCCTCGCCGGGGAAGCGCGCGAGACAGCCGATCGGCTCGGCGTGGTGGCGCGCGAACGGCTCCTCGAGCCGTTGCGCTCCGAGCGCGCGGGCGATCAGGGCGTTGTTGCCGAGCTGTGGATGCGCGTCGAGGGGGAGGTGGTAGGCGGCCAGTGCGATGTCGGCGTCGAACAGGATCTGCAGGCGGCGCTTGAGCTGCGCGTCGATCGGCCCCGTGGGCCCGAGCCCCAGAACAGGCCGTGGTGGACGAGCAGCAGTCCGGCGCGCTCGCAGGCCGCCAGCTCGAACAGCTGTGCGCTCGCGGACACGCCCGTGGCGATGGTCGATACCGCGGCCGGTCCGGGGACCTGCAGGCCGTTGGGGCAGTAGTCCTGGAACCGTGCCGGCGCCAGCAGGGCGTCGAGCTCGGCGAGGATCTCGGTGACGGGCACAGACACGGGCACGGGCACGCGGGCGACGATAGCGGTCGGTAGGACGGCCGGCCGGCGTCCTACCGGTTGGGTCGGTCGGTGTGGGATACTCTGACCAGTGCGTCGGGGCGTGGCGCAGCCTGGTAGCGCGCACCGTTCGGGTCGGCGAGGTCCCCGGTTCGAATCCGGGCGCCCCGATGAGCTTCATTTCGGCCCGCCGGTGGTGCGAGACAGGCCGTCGGTCGGCGCAGCCAGAGCCGGAGCCATGGCACTCGGGCGAGGTCACTACCGCAGTAGAGTCCGCGACATGACCCTGGTCCTGCTCACCGGAGCCACCCGCGGCATCGGCCGCGCTGCCGCGATCGACCTCGCCCGGGAAGGTGCCGAGGTTGCGCTCGTGGGCCGCGAGGCCGAGCGCGTTCAGGACGTCGCTCGGGCGGTCAGGGCCGCCGCCGGCGGGGGCCAGCCCGTCCACGAGCACGTTGCCGACCTGACGCTGATGAGCGAGGTGCGAGCGCTCGCCGAGGAGGTCTCCGAGCGCTACGAGCGCATCGATGTGCTGGCCAACAACGCCGGGGCGCTGTTTGCCTCGCGGCAGGTGACCTCCGAGGGTTTCGAGCGGACTTTTGCGCTGAATCATCTCGCGCCGTTCCTGCTCACCAACCTGCTGCGCGATCGGCTGGCTGGGGGACGCGTCGTGACCACGGCGTCCGACGCCCACAAGTCAGGGCGCCTCGATCTCGACGACCTGCAGTCTGAGCGCTCCTACTCCGCGATGCGTGTCTACGGCACGTCGAAGCTCTGCAACATCCTCTTCACGCGCGAGCTCGCCAAGCGCGCGCCAGAGCTGCACGCCAATTGCTTCCATCCCGGCGTCGTGCGCACCGGTTTCGGCAAGAACGAAAACGGGATATGGAAGGTCCTCACCACGCTCGCCGGGCCCTTCTTCCGCTCGCCGCAGCGGGGCGCCCGCTCGCTGATCTGGCTCGCGCTCTCCGACGAGGCCGCCTCCCTGAGCGGCGAGTACGTCCAAGATGAGAAGGTGCTGAGCCCCAGCGCCCAGGCCCGGGACGACACGCTCGCCGCCGGCCTCTGGGAACGCAGCGCCCAGCTCGTGGGCCTGCCTGCCGACACGCCCGCCTAACTGCGCTTGTCGGCGGGGCCAACTCTCTCTGCGTCCAGGAGCTCGCGCCTACCTACGTGCCCAGGCTCTTTGCCACCTGCCGCTCGGGCGTGATGCGCACGACGTCCCACACGAGTCCCATACGCTCCAGCGCGGAGATCAGCCACCCTGACGGGTCCAGCTGCCACCAGCGCAGCCCGTGACGAGCGGAGGTCGGGAACGCATGGTGGTTATTGTGCCACGCCTCGCCCAGCGTCGGCAACGCCAGCCACAGCAGGTTGCGCGACTCGTCGTTTGTCTCAAATCCGCGCCGGCCGAAGAAGTGGCACAACGAGTTGATCGAGAAGGTCGCATGGTGCAGGAACACGATCCGCACCGCTCCTCCCCACAGCAGGCCGGTCAGCCCTCCGACGATGGAGTCGGTCAGCGCGAAGCCCAGGGCGAATGGGAACGCCAGTCCCGCGAGCACCCACAGCACGAACGTGCGATCGATGAACTTCACGACCGGGTCGGCGAGCAGGTCCTTGGCGTAGCGCTGTTCGTTCGCCAGCGCGTCTCCGGCGAATATCCAGCCCACGTGCGCGTGGAACAGGCCGCGCAGCGCCCCCCTCCAGCCGCCGCCGTGATCGACGTGGGGACTGTGCGGATCGCCGGGTTGGTCGGAGTATTGGTGGTGCTTGCGATGGTTCGAGACCCACTCGATCACCGGACCCTCGATCGCGGCCGAGCCGAGCGCGGCAAACAGCGCCCTCAGCGGCGCGCTGGTCTTGAAGCTGCCGTGTGTCAGCAGGCGGTGAAACCCGACCGTGACGCCCACGCCGGTCAGCGCGTATGTGATCGCCAGCACGACGAGGTCGGGCCAATGCAGCGCTCCGCCCCACATCTGCCACATGGCCAGCCCCAGCAGTCCCAGTGGCACGATCGTCACGACCAGATTGGCGATCTGATCGACCGTCTTGTGCTTCGGCTCAGCCGTGGGCACGTCCTTGGCGGCTGCGCGTGTCACGTCCATGTGGTCCCCCACAACTGCGTTCCCCGCCGATCTCCGCGTCTCGCCGCTCTCCAGCGTCATTGCAGCGAGCGTACTCTTCACTGCGGCCGAGTGACTACCGCCCCCGCTCTGCCCTCGCCCCGGCCTCTGCTTCAGCCGAACCGCCGCAGCGCTTCGACGATCGTCTGCGCGTATACGTGCCGCCCGGCGACGCTCGGGTGCACGCCGTCCACGAGCATGCTTTCGCCGCTGTGCCCGTACCAGTTGGCGAGCACCGCCTGGGGCCAGCCGGGGATGTACTGCGCGAGCGTGTGATTGACCTCGTTCTGCCAGCTGCGGTCCACCCGCACGTTGACGAGCACCACGTGCGCCACGTCGCTCAGCACGCTGCGCAGGCGCTGCAGGTTCGTGTACCACACCGGCCCGTTGTCGCCGATCTGCACGATCACGGTCTGCCCCAGCGCGCCGTGCGCCCGGTATTCGGCGAGACGCCCGATCGTGTCCACGGCCTGGCGGCCGACGACGGCGTCCACGCGCAGCCGCCGGCCGAGTCGCTGTTCGAGCACCGGGGCGCTGCCGAGCATCACCGAGTCGCCGATGGCGAGCATCGGCCCTTGCGGCAGCGATGCCCCGGCGGTGGCTTGGGCCGGACCCAGGGAGGAGCCGAGGACGGGGCCCACTCCGGGGATCGAGTTCGTGAGGCTGGGCACGCGCGCGAGCGCCGCCGGGGTCGCCAGTTGCGATGGTCCTTGGCCGGGCGCCGGCAGTCCCAGCGTGAGGCCGAGGATCACGACGAGCGCGGCGAGCGTGCCGCCGGCCCATCCCAGCCGCTGGCGCGGGGTGCGCGCGTCCAGCCAGGCTCGCAGCCTGCGCTGTGCTTGCCCCGTGCGCACGGGATGCTCGACATAGCGGTAGGAGGCGGCCGCGAGCGCCACGGTCACGGCCACCTGCGCCAGCACCAGCAGCGGTCCGTGCCAGGGCACGTCGATGCGTGCTCGCGTCAGCTCCATGATCGGCCAGTGCCACAGGTAGATGCCGTAGCTGCGTACGCCCACCCACCGCAGCGGACGGCGTCCGAGGGCGTGTCCCAGATGCGAGGCGGGATGACCGGCGACCGCGACCAGCGCGGCCGCGCCCAGGGCCACCAGCAGAAACCCACCGCGATACAGCCCGGGCGCGTAGTCGGGCACGCGCCAGAACACCGCGATTATCCCCAGCAGCGCTGCGACGCCGATCCAGTTCAGCGCGTCTCGCGCGCGGGGAGACACCTCGGCGCGCATCCGCGTCGCCGGCCATGCGAACGCCACCAGTGCGCCGACGAGCAGCGTGCAGGAGCGCGTGTCGGTACCGTAGTACACGCGCGAGGGATCCAGGTTGGGGTCATACAGCGCCCACATCAGCGTGGTGGACGCCAGCGCGCCGAGGGCGGTGAGCACGAACATCCTGCGCGTTCCCAGCCATTTCAGGCCTCCCACCAGCAGTAGCGGCCACACCAGGTAGAACTGCTCCTCGACCGCCAGCGACCACAGGTGTTGCAGCAGCGACGGACGCCCGAACGCGTTGAAGTACGAATGACTGATGGCGACCAGATGCCAGTTGGTCATGAACACCACCGAGGCGATCGCATCCCCGCGCGTGCGCGCGAGGTCGTCGCGCGCGATCGTCGAGGCGGCGATCAGCGCAAACAACACCACCAGGGCCAGCGCCGGCAGCAGCCTCCTGGCGCGTCCCTTCCAGAATCGTGAGAGATCGACGCGCCCGGAGCTGGCGCGCTCGGCCAGCAGCATCGAGGTGATCAGGTAGCCGCTCAGCACGAAGAACACGTCGACGCCGAGAAACCCGCCCGGCATCCACGACACGCCCGCGTGATACAGCACCACGCCCGCCACTGCGAGCGCGCGCACGCCGTCCAGCCCGGGACGGTAGGGCAGGCGCGGGCTCCAGTCGGGCGAGACCTCGCTCGCTCCTGGCTGCGTCCCCGCGGGTGCTTTCACCTTCTCCTCTAGCGGAATCTTGGGTGACTGCCACACGCCCTTCTTTCCCATCCTGACGGTATGTACGGTGCGGCTGGCCGGATTGCTCGCATCTTACGTCCCGCCTCGCGAGGTGCATGAGCTAGCCTGCCGGGCCATGGGCGAAACGACGACGACCCGTCTCGGCGCGTGATGCCTGACCCCGAGGGACCCGCGCCACCCGCGCCCGCCGCCGCCGAGGGCCCCATGTCCACCACCGCCCAGCCAGCCGACGTGTTCGTCGTGTTCGGCATCACCGGCGATCTCGCCAAGGTGATGACGTTTCGCTCGCTGTACCGCCTGGAGCGGCGCGGCCTGCTGAACTGCCCGATCGTCGGGGTCGCGGTGGACGATTGGACGGTCGATCGTCTGCGCCAGCATGCGCGCGAGTGCATCGAAGGCGCCGGCGAGCCGATCGACCCCGGCGTGTTCGAGCGCTTCGCCGCGCGTCTGTCGTTCCTCAGCGGCGATTTCACCGACGCCGCCACCTACCGGCTCCTCGCCACGGCCGTCGGCGAGGCTCATACGCCCGTGTTCTACCTGGAGATCCCGCCATCGCTGTTCGGCCCGGTCATCGGCCAGCTCGCCGCCGCCGGCCTGACCGCCACGGGGCGCGTCGTCGTGGAGAAGCCGTTCGGGCACGACCTCGCCTCCGCGCGCGCGCTGGCCGCGGAGATCCATCGGCACATCGACGAGTCTCAGCTCTACCGCATCGATCATTTCCTCGGCAAGATGGGCACCGACGAGTTCCTGTACCTGCGCTTCGGCAACACGATGATCGAGCCGATCTGGAACCGCAACCACGTCGCCTGTGTGCAGATCACGATGGCCGAGGCCTTCGGCGTCGAGGATCGCGGCCACTTCTACGACCCCGTCGGCGCTCTGCGCGACGTCGTCGTCAACCACCTGATGCAGGTCCTCGCCGTCGCTGCGATGGAGGCGCCCGCCGGCAGCGACGCCGACACGTTCAAGGACGCCAAGTACGCGGTCTTCCGCTCGACCACCACCGCCGATCCGGCCCACTACGTGCGCGGTCAGTACGACGGCTACCTCGACATCGACGGCGTCGCGCCCGGCTCGAGCACCGAGACCTATGTCGCGATGCGCCTGCAGATCGACAACTGGCGCTGGTCGGGCGTGCCCTGGTTCATCCGCACGGGCAAGCGGCTGCCGGTCACCCAGACCGAGCTGCGGGTCGTCTTTCGTCACCCGCCGCGCCTCGGCTTCATGGAGCACGGCCACCGCCGTCCCGAGCCCGACCAGCTCGTGGTCAAGCTCGATCCCTCCACCGGCACCCAGGTGATCCTCGACGCCCACCGCGCCGACGCCGGCGGCCCGCGAGCGATCACGCTCGACATGGAGTTCGCCGAAGAGGGGGGCGAGGCTCCGACCCCGTACGAGGTTCTGCTGCTCGACGCGATGAACGGCGACTCGACCCGCTTCACCCGCCAGGACTCCGTCGAAGAGACGTGGCGCATCTTCCAGTCGCTGCTCGACTCTCCGCCGCCCGTCCACCCCTACGCCCCCAACTCCTGGGGTCCCGCTGAGGCCGATCATCTCGTCGCTGGCTACGGTCGCTGGCACGGCCCGTGGATCGCGACCTGATCCGCGGCGCGGCCGATCAGCCGTTGGGCGCCACTGATCAGCCCGCCGGCTTCTCGTCGTGTCCGCCGAAGCCCTTGCGCATCGCCGACTGGACTTTGTTCGCGTACTCGTCCAGCTCGCGTGAGGCGAAGCGCGAGTACAGCGCCGCGCTCAGGACGGGCGCGGGGATGCCCTCCTCGATCGCGGCGATCGACGTCCAGCGGCCCTCGCCGGAGTCCGACACGCGCCCGGCGAACTCCTCCAGCTTGGGCGATGCGAACAGCTCTTGGGCGGTCAGGTCCAGCAGCCACGACCCGACCACGCTGCCCCGGCGCCACACCTCGGCGACCTCTGTCGTGTCGATCTCGTAGCGATAGAACTGCGGGTTCTCCAGCGGGCTCGTCTCGGCGTCGTGCTCCTGCTGGTGCAGTCCCGCGTCGGCCGAGTGGATGATCGACAGGCCCTCGGCGTAGGCGGCCATCAGGCCGTACTCGATGCCGTTGTGGACCATCTTCACGAAATGCCCCGCGCCGTTCGGGCCGCAGTGGAGGTAGCCCTGCTCTGAGGGGCTGGGGTCGCCGCTGCGCCCGGGCGTGCGCGGGGCGGAGTCAACTCCCGGGGCGATCGTCGCGAACAGCGGGCTCAGGCGCGCCACGACCTCGGTCTCGCCGCCGATCATCAGGCAGTAGCCGCGCTCCAGGCCCCACACGCCGCCGCTGGTGCCGCAGTCTATGTGGTGGATGCCCCGCTCGTGCAGTTCACCGGCGTGACGGATGTCGTCGTGGTAGTGGGTGTTGCCGCCGTCGATGATCGTGTCCCCGGGCTCCATTGCCTGCGCGAGCTCGGCGATCGTGCGGTCGGTGATCTCGCCCGCGGGCACCATCACCCATGCGGTGCGTGGCTTCTCCAGGGCCGCCACGAGCTCCGCGATCGTGTTCGCGCCGACCGCGCCGTCGGCCGCGAGCGCCGCCACCGCCTCGGAGCTGACGTCGTAGCCGACGCAGCGATGGCCGTCGCGCATCAGCCGCCGCACGATGCCCGCGCCCATCCGCCCCAGTCCGACCATCCCCAGCTGCATCGGTGTCTCAGTCGCCATCGTCGTCGGCTCCTTCTCTTCGTTTTTTTATCGCTCTTGCCGTGCGAGTACCTTCTGACGCAGTGACGCCCGATCTTGATCCTACGGCGACGGGCTTGTTCGGGCGATGACGGCACCGCGCGCAACGGGTGATGGCTCGCCCCCTGGGCCGCCGGGATCGGAGGTCTCCGCGCCCGCGATCCGCCTGCTGCTGGCCGACGTCGACGGCACGCTCGTGACGCCGGAGAAGACCCTCACCGAGGCCGCGATTGCGGCCGTGCGCGAGCTCGATGAGGCCGGGGTGCTGTTCGCGCTGACCAGCGGGCGTCCTCCGCGCGGGATGGCGATGCTCGTCGAGCCGCTGAACCTGCGCACGCCCATCGCGGCGTTCAACGGCGGCCTGCTCGTCGATCCCGACATGACGGTGATCGAGCAGCGGACGATCCCCGGCAAGCTCGTCGCTCCGGTGATCGAGCTGCTCGAGTCCTATGCGCTGGACGTGTGGCTGTATCGCGGCGCCGACTGGTACGTGCAGGACCCGAAGGGCTCGCACGTCGATCGCGAGGCACAGACCGTCCAGTTCGCACCGACCGTGCGCGCCGACTATGGCGGCCTCGTGCAGGAAATCGCCAAGATCGTCGGCGTCGGCGACGATCACGACGCGGTCGCACGAGCCGCGACGGCCGCCCACGACCGCTTCGGCGATCACGTCTCCGCCGCGCGCTCGCAGCCCTACTACGTCGACGTGACCCATCCCCAGGCGAACAAGGGCAGCGTAGTCGCATATCTCTCGCGCCGGTATGAGATCCCCGAGACGCAGATCGCCACGATCGGGGACATGGCCAACGACGTGCTCATGTTCGCCCGCTCGGGGCTGAGCATCGCGATGGGCAACGCCGACCGCGAGGTGCAGCGCGCCGCGCGGCGCGTGACCGCCTCCAACGAACACGACGGCTTCGCCGAAGCTGTACGACGGTTCGTCCTGCCGGTCGCGGCTCAGCGCAGCGCGCGGTAGCGGCGGATCAGCGCGTTGGTCGAGCTGTCGTGCTCGAGCTGCGGCTCCTCTTTGGAGGTCAGCTCGGGGATGATCTTCCGGGCCAGCGCCTTGCCGAGCTCGACCCCCCACTGGTCGAACGAGTCGATGCTCCAGACCGTGCCCTGCGTGAACACGTTGTGCTCGTATAGCGCCACCAGCGTCCCCAGTGCGTAGGGGGTGAGTCGCTGCGCGAGGATGACGTTGGTCGGGCGGTTGCCCTCCATCACCCGGTGCGGGACGACCGCTTCGGGCGTGCCCTCGGCGCGGACCTCGACCTCGGTCTTGCCGAACGCCAGCGCCTGGGCCTGCGCGAACACGTTGGACATGAGGATGTCGTGGTGCTCTCCGAGCGGGTTGAGCGTCTGGCCGAAGCCGATCAGGTCGACGGGGATGAGCTTGGTGCCCTGGTGGATCAGCTGGTAGAAGCTGTGCTGGCCGTTCGTCCCCGGCTCGCCCCAGTAGACCGCGCCCGTCTGGTAGTCCACCGCGGCGCCGTCGAGCGTGATGTGCTTGCCGTTTGACTCCATCGTCAGCTGCTGCAGGTACGCGGGGAACCGCTTGAGGTACTGCTCGTACGGCATCACCCCGCACGTCTGCGCGCCGAAGAAGTTGCCGTACCACACGGCCAGCAGCCCCATCAGCACGGGCAGGTTGCGCTCCGGCGGAGTCGTGCGGAAGTGCTCGTCCATCGCGTGCATCCTCGCCAGGAGCTCCACAAACCGCTCCGGCCCGATCGCGAGCATTGTCGATAGCCCAATCGCCGAGTCCATCGAGTAGCGCCCGCCGACCCAGTCCCAGAACCCGAACATGTTCTCGGTGTTGATCCCAAACTCCGCCACCCCCGCGGCGTTCGTGGACACGGCGACGAAGTGCCTGGCGATCGCCTGCTCGTCGCCCATCGCCGCTAGCGCCCACTCGCGCGCGGAGCGCGCGTTGGTCATCGTCTCGAGCGTCGTAAACGTCTTGGAGGAGACGATGAACAGCGTCTGCGCCGGATCGAGATCGCGCGTGGCCTCGACGAAGTCGGTCGAATCGACGTTCGACACGAACCGGAACGTCATCTCGCGCCGCGAGTAGTGGCGCAGCGCCTCGTACGCCATCACCGGACCGAGATCCGAGCCGCCGATGCCGATGTTGACCACGTTCTTGATCGGCTTCCCGGTATGGCCCTTCCACTCGCCCGAGCGCACCCGCTCGGCGAACGCGCCCATCCGGTCGAGCACCTCGTGCACCTGCGCGACCACGTCGGCCCCGTCCACGATCAGCGACGTGCCGGCGGGCATCCTCAGAGCCACGTGCAGCACCGGGCGGTTCTCCGAGACGTTGATCCGATCCCCCGCGAACATCGCCTCGATCCGCTCGCCCAACCCCGACTGCTCAGCCAGCTCGACCAGCAGCCCCAACGTCTCGTCCGTGACCCTGTTCTTGGAGTAGTCCAGGTACAGCCCGGCGCCCTGCGCCGTCATTCGCTCCCCGCGCGCGGGATCGGAGGCGAACAGCGCCCGCAGATGCGCGCCGCGAATCCCCTCGTAGTGGGAGCCGAGAGCTGCCCACGCGGGGCGCTCGCGCAGCGGGCTCACGCCGGATGATGCTGATCGATCGCCCGGCACGCCGCTGCTCACGCGCCTACCCGGAACTACTCCTCGCCAGGGACGCCGGCGCCGACGTCGATCACGTCACGGCCCCTGTAGGATCCGCACGTCGCGCACACGCGGTGCGGGAGCTTCGGCTGGTGGCATTTCGGGCACAGGTTCGAAGCCGCGGGTGCGATCTTGTGCTGCGCGCGGCGCTTGGCCGTGCGCGAGTGCGACTGCTTCTGCTTGGGTACTGCCATCGCCGCGAGACTCTAGCAGCGCGGGTACGAGACGCTATTCATCGGCCGTTTCCGACCGGGGGCTGGCGATAGGCTCTGAATCGATGCCCGAGCCGACCCTCAGCGTGCGTGAGCTGATCGAGACGCGCACCGGCGAGGAGCTCGCCCTGAACAACCGCTACCTGAACCCGCAGCTGGGGCGAATCCTGCGCACGCTCGGCTTCGACCGTACCTGGACGGGCGGCGAGGGCGCGCACCTGATCGACTCTGCCGGCGAGCGCTACCTCGACCTGTTCGGGGGCTACGGCGTGTTCGCGATCGGGCGCAACCACCCCGTGGCGATCGCCGCGATCGAGGAGGTCATGGCGGCTCGCGCCGGCAACCTGCCACAGCTCGGCGTCACGCTGCTGAGCGGCGTCTTGGCCGAGCAGCTGCTCGCGCGCGCGCCTGATTCGGTCGGCGCGATGGTGCCCGCGAACACCGGCACCGAGGCCGTCGAGGCGGCGATCAAGATCGCCCGAGCCGCCACTGGGCGGGGGCGCATCTTGTATGCCGAGCACGCCTTTCACGGGTTGACGCTCGGCTCGCTGTCGCTGAACGGCGATCCCATCTTCCGCGACGGGTTTGGGCCGTTGCTGCCCGATTGCGATCCCGTGCCGTGGGGGGATCTCGACGCGCTCGAGCTCGAGCTCGAGCGTGAGGACGTGGCGGCGTTCGTCATCGAGTCCGTGCAGGGCCATGGCGTGAACCTACCCCCGGCGGACGGCTACCTTCCCGGCGCTCAGCGGCTGTGTCGGGACGCCGGCGCGCTGTTCGTCTGCGACGAGGTCCAGACCGGTCTCGGGCGCACCGGGCGGTTCCTCGCCGGCGAGCACTGGGACCTGCGGCCGGATCTGATCTGCCTCTCCAAGGCCCTCTCCGGCGGCCTCGTTCCGATCGGCGCTGTGCTCGTCTCGCGTGCCGCGTTCGACCGCGTGTTCGACGGCATGGAGCGGGCGGTCCGCCACGGCTCGACGTTCGGCGGCAACGACCTCGCCGCCGCCGCGGCCCTCGCGACGCTGCGGGTGCTGGACGAGGAGGATTCTGATCGCGCGCGCCGAGCGCATGGGCGCGCTGCTGCTGGAGCTCACCCGGCCGCTGGTCGATCGCTACGAGGTCGTCCGCGACGTCCGCGGCCTCGGGTTGATGTGGGCGATCGAGCTCGGCCCGCCCTCGGGCCCGGCCGCGCGCAGGCTGTGGGAGTCGGTCGAGCGCCGCCAGGCGGGCCTGTTCTCACAGCTCGTCACCGTCCCGTTGTTTCACCGCCACCACATCTTTTGTCAGGTTGCGGGCCATCGCATGAACATCATCAAGGCGCTTCCGCCGCTCGTGATCGAGGAGGACGACATCCGCCGCTTCGCCTCCGCGCTGGAGGAGACTGTCGCCGCGGCCGAGCGCTACCCGTCGGCGCTGATGCGGTTCGGGTTGCGGATGGCCCCGCGCGCGTTGCGCACGCGCGGCTGAGCCGTTCGTTCACGGGTTTGGCGACGCCCCCTCCGCGAGACCGCTGTCCGGGAACCCCTCGGCGGCCGAGTACCCTTCCCCGCCGTGCCCCTC
>CAWCYP010000065.1:0-10746 GCA_963799735.1 uncultured Solirubrobacterales bacterium
CGCCGCCTCCGAACAGGCGCGGCTGATCGCCCTGGCGGGCGCGGACGGCGCGCGCTACGCGGTCGCCACGGTGAAGCCGAAAGCCGCCAAACCGGTGCACCACACGCTGCGCTATATCGCTGGCGGGATCGTGATCGTCGTGATCGTCGTCGTCGCGGCTGTGCTGCTCGTGGATCGCAGGCGCAAGTTGAATGAAGCGGATAAGGGCCCGTCTGCCCCGTCCGTCTCCTCGGGCGACTCGCCCACATAGGCCCGGCTCCGCACTCCCAGCCGGCCCAGTATCTAGGCCGGCTCAGAACCCGGTGTTGGTCTTGACCCGCCGCCGGTTTGACGGGTGCAGGCCGCCCTTGGCGTCGAGCGTCGCGCACGCCCGGGCGATGTCCTGGCCGAGCGCGGTGGTCAGCGAGTGGCCGAGCGTCTCCTTGACGAGCACGCGCATGATCTTCACGTGTTCGGCGTTGGGCGGCAGCGTGTAGGCGGGAACCATCCAGCCATGATCGGCGGCCAGCTGCGCCGCCACGTCGAACTCGTCATATGGATGCTCGCCTTGAAGTTTGAAAGCGACCAGCGGAAGCTGCTCGTCCTGCTCGCCTCCGATGACTTCGAAGTCGCACGCGGCGATCTCCTTCGCGAGCGCGCGCGCGTTGTACTTCATCGTCTCCATCACGTAGCGGTAGCCGGCGTGGCCCAGGCGCGCGAAGTTGTAGTACTGCGCGAGCACCATCGCCGATCCGGTCGAGAAGTTCAGCGTGAACGTGGCGTCGCGCTTGCCCAGGTAGTTCTCGTAGAACACCAAATCCTCAGGGAGATCGTCTCTCTCTCTGAACACCAACCATCCGATCCCGGGATAGACAAGGCCGAACTTGTGACCCGAGACGTTGATCGAACGGACCTGCTCGAGCCGGAAGTCCCACTCGGAATGGGGGTAGAGGAAGGGCCACACGAAGCCGCCGCTGGCTGCGTCGACGTGCAGCGGCACGTCCAGGCCGTTCTCGTTCTTGAGGGCCAGGAGATGGTCGTTGATCCCGGGGATGTCGTCGGCGTGCCCGGTGAACGTCGTGCCGAGCACGGCGGCGACGCCGATCGTGTTCTCGTCGATGTGCGGCTCGACGTCCTCGGGGCCGATCGTGTACTTCTCGGGCGCCAGCGGGACGATGCGAGGCTCGACGTCGAAGTAGCGGCAGAACTTCTCCCACACGACGTGCACGTCTCCGCCGAACACGAGGTTGGGACGGTCGGTCGCCTTGCCGGCGGCTTCGCGGCGAGCCCGCCACTTCCACTTCAGCGACAGCGCGCCGAGCATGATCGCCTCCGACGAGCCCTGCGTGCGCGCGCCGGTGGTCTCTCCCGGCGCGTTGAACAGATCGGCGAGCATCCGGATACAGCGCTGCTCGATCTCGGCCGACTGCGGGTACTCGGCGTGATCGATGAAGTTCACGCGCAGCGATTCTCCGATCAGCTGATCGGCCTCGGGCTCCATCCAGGTCGTCACGAAGGTCGCGAGATTGCGCGCCGGCAGGCCGTCGAGCACCGTCTCCTGCTGGATCAGGCCCAGCGCTTCCTGCGCCGACATGCCCGACTTCGGCAGTTTGTGGTCCGGCGCGGGCTCGAGCAGATAGCGGTTGCCGTACATGTCCTCGAGGCGCTCGATCTGGCTGCGCGTGAGCTCGCGCGCAGCCGCGTCGGCGGGCGGCGGCCCATCGGGGCGCTGGCCCGCGCGTTGCTGGTGTGAGGGCATGCGATCGCGATCATACGCCTGTGACGGCGCGCGGCGCGGCATCTAGTCGAGAATGAGACTCAATCTTATGATAGGTTGGGCCGTACGCTGTCAACGACCTCGCTGGAAGGAGCTCTCGCTCGATGAATCGATCCTCTCTGCACAGGCGACCACGCACGTGCGTGGTCGCGGTATGCGCAACATTAATTGCCGCTTTCGTGGCGGGGTGCGGCTCCAGCGGCTCCGGCGGCGGCGCGTCCGGCGGCAGGATCGTCGCCGTGGGCGCGGAGAACGAGTACGCGAACGTCATCGAACAGATCGGCGGCTCCTACGTGAAGGTCACCGCGATCGAGAGCAACCCGAACACCGACCCCCACACGTTCGAGGCCAGTCCGAGCGTCGCGGAGGCGGTCAGCGCCGCGAGCCCGCTGATCGAAAACGGCGTTGGCTATGACACCTACATGGAAAAGATCGAGTCGGCCTCGCCCAGCTCCTCGCGTAAGGTCATCAATGTCCAGCACCTGCTCGGTCTCCCGGACTCGACTCCCAACCCGCACCTCTGGTACAAACCGCAGACGATGCCGGCGGTGGCGAAGGCCATCGCCGCCGACCTGTCCGCCCTGCAGCCCGCGCACGCCGCGTACTTCCAGAAAAACGCCAATAAGTTCGAAGAATCGCTGGAGCCGTGGTACGCAGCGATCGCGAAGTTCAAGGCTGCCTACCCGAACACGCCGGTCGCGACGACCGAGCCGGTCGGCGACTACATGCTCGAAGCCGCCGGGACGAAGAACATGACGCCGTTCACGCTGCAGGCGGCGATCATGAACGGGACCGACCCGGCGCCCCAGAATGTGACGCTTCAGAACGAGCCTGTTCACCGGGCACAAGGTCAAGGTGTTTGTTTACAACCAGCAGGTGACCGACTCGTTGACCAACTCCTTCAGGGAACTGGCGCTCAAGGAAGGCATTCCGGTGGTTGGCGTGTACGAGACGATGCCGGTCCCCGGCTATGACTACCAGTCGTGGATGCTCGCCGAGGTCCAGGCGCTGGAAAAGGCTGTGAAGGAAAAGGTTTCCACGCAGAGGCTTGTGCCATGAACGAGGCGCCGCTGGCCGCTGAGGGCCAGGAGATCCTCCAGGTCGACGGCGTCTGCGTGCGGCTGTCCGGGCGCACGATCCTCGATCGGGTCAGTTTCGAGATCGCGCCGGGTGAGTTCACGGGCCTGATCGGATCGAACGGGGCGGGAAAGACGACCCTGTTCCGGGTGATCCTCGGCCTGCAGGCGGCGAGCGCGGGAGGAGTGCTCGTACAAGGTCGCGAGCACGGACGCCGGCATCGCCTGATCGGCTACGTGCCGCAGAAGTTCCTGTTCGACCCGGATGTTCCGCTGCGCGCGCGCGATCTCGTGGCGCTCGGCATCGACGCGCACCGTCTCGGGGTGCCACGGCCTTCCCGGACCAGACGGGCGCTCGTCGAGGGGATGCTGCACGCCGTCGACGCCACCCGCTTCGCCGACACGCGCGTCGGCAGGCTCTCGGGTGGTGAGCAGCAGCGCATCCTGATCGCGCACGCGCTCATCGGTCGCCCGCGGCTGCTGCTCCTGGACGAGCCGCTGGCGAACCTCGACCTCAGGAGTGCGGCGGAGGTGGTGGCGCTGCTGGCGCGCATCACGCGCGAGCAGGAGATCGCGGTGCTGATCTCGGCCCACGAGGTCAACCCGTTGCTGGGGGTGATGGATCGCATCGTCTACCTGGCCGCGGGCCGCGCGGCAAGCGGCACGACCGATGAAGTCGTGCGCGCGGACGTGCTCAGCGAGCTCTACGGACATCACGTCGACGTGCTGGACGTGCACGGTCGCGTGCTGATCGTGGCTGGCGCCGGCGAGGACGCGGATCTCACGGGCCATGAGGGCGTCTTCCCCGGAGCCGGGGTCCTGTCGTGAGCCACTTCCTGTCTCCGGTTTTCGCTCGCGGCTTCTTCGAAAGCGGCGTGGTTCACACGGGCCTTGGCGTGGGCACGTTGGTGGCGATCGTCGCGGGCGTCATGGGGGTGTTCACGGTCATGCGCGGGCAGTCGTTCGCGGGGGAGGCATTCGGCGACATCGGCACGACGGGGGGCGCGGGAGCGTACCTGGTCGGGATCGGCTCGCTGTGGGGCTTTGTGATCGGGAACGTGATCGCGGCTGGCGCGATGGAGATGATCGGGATCCAGCGCGCGCGCGGGCGCGACCTCGCAACGGGGATAGTGCTCGGGACCGCGATCGGTTTGGCTGCCCTGTTCCTTTACCTGTACACGGTCGCCCACAGCACGACGGGCGTGACCCAGTCGATCCTGTTCGGCTCGCTGTTCGCGATCGCGAGCTCGACGATCCCGCTGGTCGTGATACTGAGCCTGCTCGTGCTGGCGCTCATGTTCGCCCTCTACCGCCCGCTCTTGCTCAGCTCGGTGAGCGCCGAGATGGCATCGGCCCGCGGGATCCCCGTGCGGCTTGTCGGTGTGCTCTACCTGCTCGCGCTCGCGCTCGCGGCGGCGCTCGCGGCGATCACGATCGGCACGATCCTCTCAACGGCCCTGCTTATCGGCCCAGCGGCGAGCGCGCTTCGCCTCACAAGACGCCCGCTCACGGCGCTGCTCACGGCTGCGGGCATCGGGATCGGCACGGTCTGGGTGGGGATCGTGCTCGCGTACGACAGCTTCAGCTGGCCGCCCGTCGGACAGGGGTGGCCGGTGAGCTTCTTCGTGGTGACCCTCGTGTTCATCACCTACCTGCTATCCGGGCTCCCCGAAGCCAGACGCCGCCGGCAAGCGGACCGGACTCCGTCCGCGTCCCCGGTGGCGCAGCCGGCGACGCCGAGCTAGCGGCAAACAGACCATGTTCTCCGGTTTCATGGTCAACGCATGGGAGGTCGCGAGCATCGTCGCGGTCGTCGGGGGAGTCGTAGGGTTCTTCACGGTCCTGCGCGGGTCGGCGTTCGCCGCGCACGCGCTCCCCAACGGGTCCTTCGCCGGCGCCGCCGGCGCCATCCTGATCGGCGTCAGCACGCTCCTCGGCCTCGGCGTCTTCTCACTCGGCGGCGCCCTGACGATCGGCCTGCTCGGCCGCAGAGGACGCCACGACGTCGCAACCGCCCTCACGCTCGTGGCCATGCTCGCCCTCGGCGCGCTGTTTTTAAGCTTCAGCGTCGAGTACGCCCCCGAGGTCTACTCGCTGCTGTTCGGCGAGGTCCTCGGAATCAGCCCCAACGAGCTCGCGCCGACCGCGATCCTCGGCGCCCTCTGCATCCTCGCGATCGCCATCCTCTACCGGCCGCTGATGCTCTCCTCGGTCCTCCCCGAGGTGGGAGAGGCACGCGGCGTCAGCAGCTTCCGGATGGAGATGCTGTTCCTCGCCGTCCTCGCCCTCGCAACGACGATGACCGTGCCCGTCGTCGGGACCCTGCTGATCTTCAGCCTGATGATCGGCGCCCCCGCTGCAGCACGGTCGTTCACCGACCGGCCGCTGCTGGCCATGGCTCTATCGGTGGCAATCGCCCTGCTGATCGTGTGGATCGCGATCGCCGCCTCGTATGAAACCAATTACCCCGTCGGGTTCTTTGTCGGCAGCGCCAGCGCCGTCTCCTACGCGCTCGGGCGCGGCTGGGCGGCCTGGGGACCCCGGCGTGCTCGCGGCGCGGGTGACGCTCGTAGCGAAGCGGTGACGCTCGGCGCGGCGCAGTGACCTCTACCATCGTGAACATGAGCCCTCATCCCACCCACGCCGGCGCCGAGAACTGGACTGAGCGCGCCGAGGCGACGCTCGCCGCCGCTGGTCACAGGCGCGGCGGGGCCAGGAGGGCGCTGCTGGAGCTGCTGGACGGGCAGGAGTGCGCGCTGACGGCAGTGGAGATCGAGGACGCGTTGCGCGCGCGAGGCAAGCGCGGGCGCGTCGTGAGCCGGGCGAGCGTGTACAGGATCCTCGACGAGCTGGAGCGGCTGGGGTTGGTGCAGCGCGTGGAGACCGGCCAGACGATGGTCCGCTACGAGCGGGTGTGCGAGCAAGAGCAGCACCACCACCATCTCGTGTGCGACGAGTGCGGCGTGGTGATGCCGTTCTCCGACGCGGGCCTCGAGCGCGCGATCGAGACGCTCAGCGAGCGGGTTCCGCTGGCCGTGTCCGAGCACGAGATCGTGCTGCACGGCTCGTGCGCCGACTGCGCGGCTTGAGCCGGCGAGACTACTGGCTTGCTGGGACCTTCGCGAACGCGGGACCACCGATCGGCATCCCGTCGTCCCCGTAGGTCATCAACGCGACATCCTCTGCGGCGTCAGGCTCCGCGTCCACGATTCTTTGCAGCGCCATGAGTGCCTGCGACTCGTCCTCGTAGGAGTCGATCAGATTGCCGGTGCTGCTGAGCAGGACATAGTGCATCGTTAGTCGCCTATAGGGAGGACATCGGCTATATGACGATGCGGTACGCGACCAGAGGCTCGTCTACATGATGGACGAGCAGGTCCCGCGCCAAGGGCTTGGATGTTCTTCTCATCTACCCAGGATGTCACCGCCTTGGGATGCTTCTCTGGGCTGGCCCCACAGGTAGGTGAGCACGCAGCTCAGGGCGAAGACGGCGACGACGAGCAGGACCGGGCCGGAGTCCTCCACGAGGGTGCCGACGACGCCCGCGGCGAGCCCTCCGCAGAGAGCGGCCAGCCAGGCGGGATCGCCGCGCGACCGGCGCCAGCAGACGCTCGCGCCGGCGCAGGCCGAACGCCGCGCAGAGCAGCGCGAAGGCGGTGGCCACGGGCATCGCCCCGTTGCTCAGCTCATCCCATGCGGCGGTGTAGCGACGGACGATGATGTCGCGCACGTCCCCGGCCGAGCGGGCGTGCAGGATGCTGCCGGTGTAGTGGCCCGTGCCGTGAGCGGTGGCGAGATCGAGAGCGGCGAGCAGCGACGAGAGCGAGAACGGGGGCGATCAGCACGATCAGCGCGCGCCTGCGGGTCAGCGCGCCTGGAAGCAGCATGACGGTCGCAACAGCGGTGCCGGCGCTGAGGAGGATCACGCCGCCGACGCCCGCGCCGATTCGCGCCGAGCCCTCGACGACGGCGAGCAGGATACCCGCGCCGGCCATCGCACACGCCGCCCGGCGACCACGCACCGCGGGATACAGCGTGGCGGCGACCGCTGCGAGCACGAGCACGGCGAGGCCGGACTTGAGCTCGTTGCCGATGCCGTAGAAGCGCGCGCCGAGGATCGGGTCGGGGCCGAGCAGCGAGCGCATCAGCAGCTGCGTGCCCGCGAGCGCGTCTGCCGCGAGCGCGACCACGGCGACGATCGCCGGGGCGAGCGGCGCACGGGGCCACGGCAGCAGCAGGTCGGTCAGCGCGCCGAGCGCCAGGCACGCGAGCGCGATCGTCAGATACTCGACCGCGGCGCTGGGTTCCAGGGCCGCGGGAATCAGTACGGCGACGGGCGCCCACAATACGCCGAGCGCGCCCGTGCGCATCGCCCAGGCCCGGGCGCGGGGCCGGGCGGCGCAGGCGAGCAGCAGCAGTAACCACGCGGTCAACAACCACCCCAGCGCGCGCAGCCGCCGGGGACCGATCACGTGCAGGCGGGCCATCAGCGCGCGCAGGGACGCGGAGTGCAGCGGACCGTCGGTGCGGATCGGGTCCCCGCGCATGTCGGCCGGTATCGGAAGACGGAGATGGCGCAGGATCGTGGGGGCGATATCGACCGAGGCGATGAGCCCGCGCTCGTTGGTCGTCTGCGAGGTGAGCTCGGTGTCGCCGCCCCCGCTGCCGCCCGGCACCGGCGCCCTCAAGCCCCGCGGCGGCGGCCCACAACAGTTCGTGGCCGGGCGCGGAGCGTGTGCGCTGCACGACGAGCAGCAACTCTCCGGGCGCGCGGGTGGCGCTCAGCGCGCGCAGGTCGGCACGGCCGGCTTCGCCCGCCGCCGCCGGCAGGTCGGCGACCACGAGCGGGTGTGCGCGGAGCAGCGCCGTTATGCGCGCGAGCAACGAGGACGCGCCCCCAAGCGAGACCGCGGCTACCCGGCCGCTACGATCGGCGGCGGCGATCGCGTCGGTGTCGTCGGTTCCCGCGATCCCCGCGTATGCGCTTCCGCCTCCGCCTGCCCCCCGCCGCCGGGAATCTGCGCGGCCAGCAGTCCGGGGCGCAGCAGCTGAGGGGCGTTTTCGGCGCGCCTACGGGCAGCCTGCCAGCCGGCGATGGCTCCTTCGACGACGCGCTCCACGGGCGCGCCCGGCGCTGGGCGCGGCGCCGAGCGTACGCAACGCCAGGGCCGGCGGGCGCGTGGGAGAGTAGGCCGAGGACGCGATGCGGGCGCTCTGGGTGATGTCGAGCAGCAGCTGCTCGGCGGAGTAGGCGCCCTGGGTCGCGGACATGATCCCGACGGACATGCCGGGTACGCTTGCCAACTCCGGCTCTTGCGCCGGCAGGAACGCCAGCACGACCGAGCTCCGCGCGGGCGGGTTGGTGGCCGCGGCGCGCGACGGCCACGCGCACGTGAGCGCGACGGCGCAGGACGAGGGGGAGGGCGACGATCGCCGCCGCTCCCCGCCGAACCAGGCTCAGCTCTCGGCCCCCTCGGTCGCCACGCCGGGGCGCGGGTGCGGCGCTGAGCCCGGGGGCGTCGCCGAGCCGGTGTGCGAGCTCCCCTCTGCGGTGTCGGGATGGCAGGACGGTGCCCTCGATGTTCAGTCGCGGCAGCGCCCGCTCCAGCCATGCTGGAGTCGACCAGGTGCGCCTGCCGACGAGGTGCAGCACGGCGGGCAGCAGCAGGCAGCGCACGACGAGCGCGTCGAGGAACACGGCGCTGGCGAGGCTCAGGCCGAACTCCTTGATGATGCGGTCTTCGCCGACAAATGGAATAAGCGCGGGCGAGTGATTATGCACCACAGCCTGGACATCCGGGCGCACTTTGTAGATTTCGCCGTGGATGTAACGCTCGCGGTACATGACGCGCCTGCGTTGCTCGACGGGCTCGCTATCGAGGTCGTACTCCACAATGTCGTCGGCGACCACCAACTCCGGGGCGCGGCTGCGCGACATCAGATAGCGGTTGATACCAGATCGTGGCGAACGCTGACGTGGCCGAAGCCGTCGAGAACCCCGTACTCAGTAAGGATGCGATTTGCGGCAACCAAGTCTTCGAGCAGCTCGGGCGCCGCCGGCCCTGCCGACTCAGGAGCTGCGCGTTGCATTGCGAACCTCCCGTATGCTTCAGACCCTCGACTGGAGGGGTTATTATACCAACACGCCCGTATCGAGACCCATCAGACCCCGGCCATAATCACGTCCGCCCCATGGTTCAGCGCCGCGTGTTGCCCCGTCACATGGACGGCGCGCCCAAATCGCTGGAGCGGCTCGGTCGATCGGGCGCTAGCGAGATCCATGAGGTCGCCGACGACTTCACAGTGTGCGCCGCGGAATATTCGCCCGGTCGCTACGCCGCATTCATCGCCTCCTTTTAGGGCGCTTTGCGCCGTAGCGCCAACCTGCCGCGACATGCTGGAACACCTGACGTGGCGCCGCTTGAGCCGCGCGTCAATCTGTCCGCGTTAAAGCTTTCGACTGCGCGGTGCCGCACGGTCCTGCGGCAGCGCAAGAAAATCCTTATTTCTAAGGGGGTTGCGAGGGGGGACTTGAACCCCCACGCCTTGCGGCACCGGATCCTAAGGCATGTGCCGCATGCTTTCCCACCTTATCTCAGGTCATGTGGAGTAGAAGAATCGGGGTGTTTCCACGGCGAACGTTACGCCAGATCACGCTGTGGAAGCTAGGAGTGGGCACTCAGGGGCAGTCGCCGGGGGCCTGCAGGCCCCCGTATTTAAACCGCGCGTAAAGCGGCCTCGGACCAGACGGCGTCCAGACCAGCCGCCCGCTCGCAACGCGGCATAGCAGCCCTGTGCTGCGACAAATGGCGCCTCTGTCTCGCCCGCTCACGTTGTCGATGATGGTTCCCTTCCCAGGGGCGCTTCGCCCGGGGCGTCCTCGTTCGCGAGTTTCCTTTTAGGCGACGTAAAT
Source organism: uncultured Solirubrobacterales bacterium (assembly GCA_963799735.1). Classification (GTDB taxonomy): domain Bacteria; phylum Actinomycetota; class Thermoleophilia; order Solirubrobacterales; family Solirubrobacteraceae; genus Palsa-744. Next base: position 9,746 of record CAWCYP010000065.1, read on the forward strand.
CCCGCCTTAGGCAGAATCCGGCCAGATCCTGTCCAGCCTTCTCCTTCGCCCTTAGGCGCGCTACGTCGTCGACGGCGTGACACGGCGATGGGACGTATCGCGGCCTGCTGGTCGCAACGTGACGCTGGATGATACAACAGGGCTCAGTCGCTGTCTCTTTGGGATAGGCGCATGCGTTGCACCAAGTGCGGAACCGAAAGCACGACAAGTAGGAAGTTCTGCGCTGCGTGTGGCAGCCCGCTGTCCCGTAGCTGTCCGCAGTGCGGGGCAGAAAACGCTCCCTCATCGGCGTTTTGCGAGGACTGTGGCGCCGCGCTGGCTGTGCAGGCGGCACCTGGCGCGGCCAGTTCACCTCAAGCTGCAGCGACTCCCAATGTTCGTGTCACCCCGGAGCAGCCGGACGCTTCCCTCGCAATAGAGGGCGAGCGCAAGACGGTCACGGCGCTGTTCGCCGACATCAAGGGTTCGACCGAGTTGATGGAGGACCTCGACCCCGAAGAGGCGCGCGCGATCGTCGATCCGGCGTTGAAGCTGATGATCGACGCGGCGCATCGCTACGACGGCTACGTCGTGCAATCGACCGGCGACGGGATCTTCGCGCTGTTCGGCGCTCCCGTCGCGCACGAGGACCATCCGCAGCGCGCGCTCTATGCGGCTTTGCGGGTGCAGGAAGAATTGCGCCGCTACTCCGCGAAGGTTGTTGCTGACGGCGGAATGCCAATCGAAGCACGCGTCGGCGTGAACACTGGCGAGGTGGTGGTGCGTTCGATCACGACCGGCGCGGGGCAGACTGAGTACACTCCGATTGGACACACGACCAACCTCGCCTCGCGCATGCAGGCGGTGGCGCCGACCGGGTCGATAGCAGTCGTCGATAGCAGTCAGTGAGCAGACGCGCAAATTCGTCGAGGGCTATTTCCAGCTCAAGCCGCTGGGTCCAACCAAAGTCAAAGGCGTCAGCGAGCCGGTCAACGTTTACGAGGTGACCGGGCTGGGGCCGC
>CAWCYP010000066.1:0-75901 GCA_963799735.1 uncultured Solirubrobacterales bacterium
CCGACGGTTACCTCGATCACACCGATCGAAGGCTCGACCGCGGGCGGCACCGCGGTGGTGATCAAGGGCACGGGCTTCGTCTCGCCCGCGCACTCGGTCACGATCGGCAACGCAGCCACTTCGGTCACCGTCAAGTCGGCGACCGAAATCACGGCCACCACGGCCGCTACCGCAGCCGGCGGCGATGAAGTCGTGGTCAAAGACGCAAACGGCACCTCGACCGGCGGCCCGACCTACACCTACAAGACTCTCTCCTCCGCCGCCCCCGACGGTTACCTCGATCACACCGATCGAAGGCTCGACCGCGGGCGGCACCGCGGTGGTGATCAAGGGGACGGGCTTCGTCTCGCCCGCGACGGTCACGATCGGCAACGCAGCCACTTCGGTCACCGTGCAAGTCGGCGACCGAATATCACGGCCACCACGGCCGCTACCGCAGCCGGCGGCGATGAAGTCGTGGTCAAAGACGCAAACGGCACCTCGACCGGCGGCCCGACCTACACCTACAAGACTCTCTCCTCCGCCGCCCCCGACGGTTACCTCGATCACACCGATCGAAGGCTCGACCGCGGGCGGCACCGCGGTGGTGATCAAGGGCACGGGCTTCTGTCTCGCCCGCGACGGTCACGATCGGCAACGCAGCCACTTCGGTCACCGTGCAAGTCGGCGACCGAATATCACGGCCACCCACGGCCGCTACCGCAGCCGGCGGCGATGAAGTCGTGGTCAAAGACGCAAACGGCACCTCGACCGGCGGCCCGACCTACACCTACAAGACTCTCTCCTCCGCCGCCCCCGACGGTTACCTCGATCACACCGATCGAAGGCTCGACCGCGGGCGGCACCGCGGTGGTGATCAAGGGCACGGGCTTCGTCTCGCCCGCGACGGTCACGATCGGCAACGCAGCCACTTCGGTCACCGTCAAGTCGGCGACCGAACTACGGCCACCACGGCCGCTACCGCAGCCGGCGGCGATGAAGTCGTGGTCAAAAGACGCAAACGGCACCTCGACCGGCGGCCCGACCTACACCTACAAGACTCCTCCTCCGCCGCCCCCGACGGTTACCTCGATCACACCGATCGAAGGCTCGACCGCGGGCGGCACCGCGGTGGTGATCAAGGGCACGGGCTTCGTCTCGCCCGCGACGGTCACGATCGGCAACGCAGCCACTTCGGTCACCGTCAAGTCGGCGACCGAAATCACGGCCACCACGGCCGCTACCGCAGCCGGCGGCGATGAAGTCGTGGTCAAAGACGCAAACGGCACCTCGACCGGCGGCCCGACCTACACCTACAAGACTCCTCCTCCGCCGCCCCCGACGGTTACCTCGATCACACCGATCGAAGGCTCGACCGCGGGCGGCACCGCGGTGGTGATCAAGGGCAACGGCTTCCTCCCCGCGCGACGGTCACGATCGGCACAGCCGCAACCTCCGTTGACGTCGTCTCGGAAACCGAAATCACCGCCAAGACCTCCGCGACCGCCGCCGGCCCTGAGGAAGTCGTGGTCAGCGATGCCAACGGCACCTCCACGAGCGGTCCCCTCTACACCTACGTCGCCCCCGCCGCCCCCGACCGTCACGAGCATCACCCCAACCTCAGGCACGACGCTCGGTGAAACCGCCGTGACGATCAAGGGCACCGGTTTCCTCACCGGCGCGACGGTCACGATCGGCACAGCCGCAACCTCGGTTGACGTCGTCTCGGAAACCGAAATCACCGCCAAGACCTCCGCGACCGCCGCCGGCCCTGACGAAGTCGTGGTCAGCGATGCCAACGGCACCTCCACGGGCGGTCCCTCCTACACCTACAGTCGCCCCACCGCCCCCGACCGTCACGAGCATCACCCCAAGCACGGGCTCCACCGCCGGCAACACCCTGGTGACGATCACCGGCACCGGCTTCTCTCGCCCGCGACGGTCACGATCGGCACGGCGACAGCCACTTCGGCTGACCGTCGTCTCGGAAACGGAAATCAGGCCATCACGGCCGCCACCGCAGCCGGCGGCTGACGAAGTCGTGGTCAGCGATGCCAACGGCACCTCCACGGGCGGTCCCTCCTACACCTACAAGACTCTCTCCGCCGCCCCCGACCGTCACCACCATCACACCACTCGGGCTCGACCGCCGGTCACACCCCGGTGACGATCAAGGGCATGGGTTCGTCACGCGCCGTGACGGTCACGATCGGCAACGCAGCCACTTCGGTCACCGTCAAGTCGCGCGATCCATGCATGCCACCACGGCCGCTACCGCAGCCGGCGGCGATGAAGTCGTGGTCGAAGACGACAACGGCACCTCGACCTGGTGCGGCCTGACCTACACCTACAAGACTCCTCCTCCGCCGCCCCGACGGTTACCTCGATCACACCGATCGAAGGCTCGACCGCGGGCGGCACCGCGGTGGTGATCAAGGGCACGGGCTTCGTCTCGCCCGCGACGGTCACGATCGGCAACGCAGCCACTTCGGTCACCGTCAAGTCGGCGACCGAAATCACGGCCACCACGGCCGCTACCGCAGCCGGCGGCGATGAAGTCGTGGTCAAAGACGCAAACGGCACCTCGACCGGCGGCCCGACCTACACCTACAAGACTCCTCCTCCGCCGCCCCCGACGGTTACCTCGATCACACCGATCGAAGGCTCGACCGCGGGCGGCACCGCGGTGGTGATCAAGGGCACGGGCTTCGTCTCGCCCGCGACGGTCACGATCGGCAACGCAGCCACTTCGGTCACCGTCAAGTCGGCGACCGAAATCACGGCCACCACGGCCGCTACCGCAGCCGGCGGCGATGAAGTCGTGGTCAAAGACGCAAACGGCACCTCGACCGGCGGCCCGACCTACACCTACAAGACTCCTCCTCCGCCGCCCCCGACGGTTACCTCGATCACACCGATCGAAGGCTCGACCGCGGGCGGCACCGCGGTGGTGATCAAGGGCACGGGCTTCGTCTCGCCCGCGACGGTCACGATCGGCAACGCAGCCACTTCGGTCACCGTCAAGTCGGCGACCGAAATCACGGCCACCACGGCCGCTACCGCAGCCGGCGGCGATGAAGTCGTGGTCAAAGACGCAAACGGCACCTCGACCGGCGGCCCGACCTACACCTACAAGACTCCTCCTCCGCCGCCCCCGACGGTTACCTCGATCACACCGATCGAAGGCTCGACCGCGGGCGGCACCGCGGTGGTGATCAAGGGCACGGGCTTCGTCTCGCCCGCGACGGTCACGATCGGCAACGCAGCCACTTCGGTCACCGTCAAGTCGGCGACCGAAATCACGGCCACCACGGCCGCTACCGCAGCCGGCGGCGATGAAGTCGTGGTCAAAGACGCAAACGGCACCTCGACCGGCGGCCCGACCTACACCTACAAGACTCCTCCTCCGCCGCCCCCGACGGTTACCTCGATCACACCGATCGAAGGCTCGACCGCGGGCGGCACCGCGGTGGTGATCAAGGGCACGGGCTTCGTCTCGCCCGCGACGGTCACGATCGGCAACGCAGCCACTTCGGTCACCGTCAAGTCGGCGACCGAAATCACGGCCACCACGGCCGCTACCGCAGCCGGCGGCGATGAAGTCGTGGTCAAAGACGCAAACGGCACCTCGACCGGCGGCCCGACCTACACCTACAAGACTCCTCCTCCGCCGCCCCCGACGGTTACCTCGATCACACCGATCGAAGGCTCGACCGCGGGCGGCACCGCGGTGGTGATCAAGGGCACGGGCTTCGTCTCGCCCGCGACGGTCACGATCGGCAACGCAGCCACTTCGGTCACCGTCAAGTCGGCGACCGAAATCACGGCCACCACGGCCGCTACCGCAGCCGGCGGCGATGAAGTCGTGGTCAAAGACGCAAACGGCACCTCGACCGGCGGCCCGACCTACACCTACAAGACTCCTCCTCCGCCGCCCCCGACGGTTACCTCGATCACACCGATCGAAGGCTCGACCGCGGGCGGCACCGCGGTGGTGATCAAGGGCACGGGCTTCGTCTCGCCCGCGACGGTCACGATCGGCAACGCAGCCACTTCGGTCACCGTCAAGTCGGCGACCGAAATCACGGCCACCACGGCCGCTACCGCAGCCGGCGGCGATGAAGTCGTGGTCAAAGACGCAAACGGCACCTCGACCGGCGGCCCGACCTACACCTACAAGACTCCTCCTCCGCCGCCCCCGACGGTTACCTCGATCACACCGATCGAAGGCTCGACCGCGGGCGGCACCGCGGTGGTGATCAAGGGCACGGGCTTCGTCTCGCCCGCGACGGTCACGATCGGCAACGCAGCCACTTCGGTCACCGTCAAGTCGGCGACCGAAATCACGGCCACCACGGCCGCTACCGCAGCCGGCGGCGATGAAGTCGTGGTCAAAGACGCAAACGGCACCTCGACCGGCGGCCCGACCTACACCTACAAGACTCCTCCTCCGCCGCCCCCGACGGTTACCTCGATCACACCGATCGAAGGCTCGACCGCGGGCGGCACCGCGGTGGTGATCAAGGGCACGGGCTTCGTCTCGCCCGCGACGGTCACGATCGGCAACGCAGCCACTTCGGTCACCGTCAAGTCGGCGACCGAAATCACGGCCACCACGGCCGCTACCGCAGCCGGCGGCGATGAAGTCGTGGTCAAAGACGCAAACGGCACCTCGACCGGCGGCCCGACCTACACCTACAAGACTCCTCCTCCGCCGCCCCCGACGGTTACCTCGATCACACCGATCGAAGGCTCGACCGCGGGCGGCACCGCGGTGGTGATCAAGGGCACGGGCTTCGTCTCGCCCGCGACGGTCACGATCGGCAACGCAGCCACTTCGGTCACCGTCAAGTCGGCGACCGAAATCACGGCCACCACGGCCGCTACCGCAGCCGGCGGCGATGAAGTCGTGGTCAAAGACGCAAACGGCACCTCGACCGGCGGCCCGACCTACACCTACGTCGCAGCGACCTCACCAGAAGCCGCAATACACCAGCTTCTGCAGGAAGTCAGCTCGTCAACGATCCCACACGGCATCCGCCACGAGCTCTCGTGCCTGCTGAGCGATGCATTGCGCAGCTTGGCAGGGCTGAGTGGCTACGGGCCTTCAAAGTGTGAGACAGCGCTCCTTTCGTCAAAGGCAACCAAGGCCGATAGGCACAATCGCGGGCATGCCGGTGCCTGTGAGGACCTTCAACAGTTCATCGACGTGATCAAAAATGACCAACACAGGCGTAAGCCAAAGATTCCGGCGAAGCTCGCGGTGGCTTGGAGCAAGGCGGCCAGCGATATTGAGGCTTCGCTGGGCTGCACCTCGCACGACAGCTCCCCCGGCCACTCCAGCCGGCACGCTCCCGGGCACCGTGGACGTCATTCCAACGGCCGGTGAGCGGCAACGGGACAGGCCGGCGACACCGTCGACGACGGAGTTTGCACTAGATGTCGGGCCTGCGTCCACAATCCCGTTCTCAGGTACTGCGCCTCGCTCTGGCGGCAACCGTGGTCGCCGGCGCCGTGGTGCTGGCGGTGGTGCTCTTGGGAGGTGGCAACAGATCGCGCAGCGCGGCACGCCCCCCGATCGCAAGCAACCTACAACGGGTGGTCTCCGTCCCTTCGCAAGCGGGCGATGCGACAGCCGTCGCGAGGTCGCTGCGGCACAAGCAGATGGTCGTCGTGATCGATCAGCCGTCCTCCAGCCTATTCGCAGAACAGAACGCCGCAATCGCGCGGGGGGCGTCGATGGCCGTCAACGAACTCAACGCCGCAGGTGGACTTGCGCAACATATCCAGGTCAAGCTCGTGCTCCAGAGCCTCGACGGCCTGTCTGCGGCCGAAGTTGAGAGCCGGCTGCGCTCCGATGCCGCTGCCGCCCTGATCCTCCCGTGTGACACGGACTCGCAGTTGAGCCTGGCCGCCGAGGCGGCGGCGTACAAGACGCTGATGCTCGCGCCGTGCAACCTGGACCCTTCCGCTGGAGAACGCTACGCGACGTATTGGCCGATCGGAATGTCGCCGAGCGAAGAAGCCTACGGGCTGGTGAGATTCATGCGCACGATCGGCTACGGAACCACTTTTATCGTCAGCGCCCCAGGCAGCCGTTATGTCCAGCTTGTCACAAGCGACTTCCGCGCCGCCGCGCAACGCAGTGGCATACGGATACTGGGCAGCGCCTCGGTCTCGATGACGACAAGAGACTTCTCGAGTTTGGCGCACGCCATCGAAGCGGTCAGCCCGCGACCGTCGATCCTCTTCACCGCGCTTCCGCCACCATTGGTGAACCAGATGGCGGCTGGCCTGAAGGCGCATGGTCTACCTCAAAGCGTGCTGGGCGCGTCGGTCATGGATACGCCACTTACCCTCACAAACGATGCCGGCGCGCTCGCCGAAGCGGTCTTCGCCTCGTACGGCTTCCCGCGTGAAACTCAGGCGGGACACCACTTCCTCGCCACCTACAAGAAACTGTTCGGCAATGAACCGGTGGGCAGCTTTCCCGGCCTCGGGTTCGAAACGATCCGGGTGCTCGAGGCTGCCGCACGCCAAGCACACTCGGCCGAGCCAAGCGCCATCGAGCAGGCGCTCTCCCGGGGTCTCGCCCTGGAAGGGGTCGCGCTTGCCGAACGCCGCTATCAGCCGGGCACGGATCACAACCCGATAGGTCCTGTGGCTGTGGAAAAGGACGTCGCCGGTCACTTCGAACAGGTCCTCGCCACCACGCCCTGAGATAGGGCGAGCGAGTGAGCCGGCCGCGGCGCGCGAATCGCGCTGTCCTGATCAAATCAATAGACAGATAGCACGTGCGTCGTGGCACGCGCGTCGTGATCGTTCGTGTAGTGGTAGGTGCCCTTCAGGAAATGGATGCCCCACAGAGCCACGCCCGGGACCTTGGATTTGGTCGCAGAATCCACACCCGGACCGGTGAGGTGAAAGTCCGCCCCAGCCGCGTTGACCGTGACAAACACGGTGTACCAACCGCTGCGCATACGGATGAGGGCGCGACCAGCCGACGTTGTCAGAGCCACTTCGCCCGAGGGTTCGACCGTCGCGAGGAGCTTGGTCGGGGTTGCTTGCGCTCCCGAGCCGCCTGGCTGGCCGGAACCGCCTAACGACTGGTTTGACGCTCTCGAGGCACTCTTGCCGCATCCCGCGGAGGCGAGGGCGATCGCGGCTCCCGCGATGGCCAGGACCGCGCGGCCGGTCGTGTGGCAGGCGGGGCGGTTCACGATCGGTCTGGACCGTCGGTGCCGCCGGGCTGACTCTCGATGTCGCCGACGCCGACGGCCTCTCGCAGGACCACCGGTGGCATGTGGCCGTTGACGCCCTTCACCAGCGGCTGTGGCCACGGCAGCACCGCCTCGAGGAACGACTATCCAGCGCCGGTCCCGCCAACGTCTCGGCGTCGATGAGCGCGTTGGCGAGCTCTCTCGAGGACCTGCCTGTTCATCTGGATGATCTGCTTGGCGGTGTCCTCCGCCTCGTGGACCAGCCGCCGCGTCTCGCTGTCCACCAGTTCGTGCGTGGCCGCGGCGACGTTCGCCGTGTTCGCGAGTTCGCGCGCGATGAAGATCTCGCCGGGCTTCTCGCCGACCGTCACGGGTCCGATCGCGTCGCTCATGCCGTAGACGGAGACCATCGCGTGCGCGGTCTTCGTCGCCTCGTCGAGATCGTTCTCGCCGCCGGTCGAGAGCATGCCGAAGACGTAGTCCTCGGCCGCCACGCCGGCCATCGTCGTGACCAGGTTCTTCGTCAGGTCGAGGTGCGTCAGCATGAGCTTGTCGTCGCTCGAGTACACGGTCGCGCCGCCGCGCCCGCGCCCGCGCGCGACGACCGAGAGCTTCTGCAGCGCCGCCGTGTTGCCGATCGCGCGGGCGACGATCGCGTGTCCGGACTCGTGGACGGCGATTCGCCAGAGCTCGTCGCGCGAGAGCACGTGGCTCTTGCGCTCGGGCCCGGAGAGCACGCGGTCGATCGCCTCTTCGAGCTCTTCCTGCTCGACCAGCTGCTTGCCCGCACGCACGGTGAGCAGCGCGGCCTCGTTGATGACGTTCGCGAGGTCGGCGCCCGTGAAGCCCGGCGTCTGATGCGCGATGCGCATCAGGTCGGCAGTGCGGCGAGATCGGGCTCCTGCTCGCGTGCAGCGTGAGGATCTCGGCGCGCCCGTGCACGTCGGGGACGTCGACGACGACCTGGCGGTCGAAGCGGCCGGGTCGCAGCAGCGCGTTGTCGAGGATGTCCGGCCGGTTGGTCGCGGCCATGATCACGACGCCGGACTCGGCCCCGAACCCGTCCATCTCGACGAGCATCTGGTTGAGCGTCTGCTCGCGCTCGTCGTTGCCCTGTCCCATGCCGGCGCCGCGCTGGCGACCGACGGCGTCGAGCTCGTCGATGAAGATGATCGCCGGCGCCTCGTCGCGCGCCTGGCGGAAGAGGTCGCGCACGCGCGCGGCGCCCACGCCGACGAGCGACTCGACGAACTCCGAGCCCGAGAGCGAGAAGAAGTTGGCCGCGGCCTCGCCGGCGACCGCGCGCGCGAGCAGCGTCTTGCCCGTGCCCGGGGGTCCGACGAGGATCACGCCCTTGGGCGCGCTCGCGCCGAGGTGTGCGTAGCGCGCCGGGTTCTCGAGGTAGTCGCAGATCTCGCGCAGCTCGATCAGCGCCTCGGGCGCGCCGGCCACGTCGGCGAACGTGAACCGGCCCTCGCCGGGCTTCTGCCCGCGCCCGGTCCACTTCGAGAACGCCGCGAAGGCCGCCGCCCTGGTCGCGAGCGAGCGTCATGAAGAACGCGAACAGCGTGACGAGGATGAGGATCGGCAGCAGGAACTGCACGGTCGCGCGCAGGGTCGCCTTGCCCGACTGCGCGTCGACCGTCGTGGGCACGTCCTTGCGCTGCAGCTGGGCGATCAGCGTGCCCGTGTAGGAGTCCGAGTGCGGGTAGTTCGCCCACAGCTGCTCGCCGCTGCGGGTGCGCAGTTCGAGCCGCGCGTCCTGGTCGAGCAGCGTCGCCTGTGTCGACGCGTCCTTCGGAGATCAGTTCGGTGGCGTTCGGTGAGCGTGGTCTCGCTGCCCGCGCGAGTGCGGCGCGATGAGCGAGAGGCCGACGAAGAAGAGGATCAGCAGCAACGACCGCGGTCGCCGCCAGGCCGGCCAGCAGCGGGCTGGCGGTGACCACCGCCCACACGACCGCAGCGCCGCGGCGCAGCCAGGCAAAGCGCGACCTCGTGAAGGCGGAGGCCGTGGCTGCGGCACTCGTTGTAGAGGCAGAGGCCTTTGTACGCGAACTCGTCATTGCCTACTTGAAATGGATCGTTGAAAGTGGATCGCTGGAAAGCTACGGGTGTGGCGGTACGCTTGGCAGCGACCTTCACGCCGAGGTCCGGCATTCTCCGGCATAGACCGAGGTCAGACGTGAACAATCTGTAAACGCGTCTGTGATCGCAAGTAAACGGCTCGGACGGCGGTGTGAGGAAGTGAACAAAATGTGACGCCGACAGTCGTGACCATGCAGTGAACGATCGTGACCATGCGGTAAATGGCCTTGCCTTGCCGAGCGATACTTGGCCTGCTAGGAACCGACGTGTCCGGTGGTCGAGGTGGGCGCGCGGCGCGCCATCGCGTCCATCTCGCAGTCACCATCGAATACTGTGCCCTACTGTACTGGAGGACATCAATGATGCACCTGATGCACCGAGTCTTGACGCGTCGCCGAACGTGTTCGGTCGCGCTCACGTTGGCGGTGACAGCATCGTTCTGGTGCTGGCCGCCGGCGCGAACGCAGCGACGTTTGTCGTGCACAGCACCACGGAACTCGAAGCCGCGGTCACCTACGGCCAACGGGAACACCGAAGCGAACACGATCGAACTGACGGCCGGCACCTACTTGCCGACCAAAACGCTGATCTTGAGCGACACGAGCGGTCCACAGCCGATGGCCGGGCCGGTCGGAAAAATCGGTGAAGCCACGCCTGAGCGCCGAGATCGACGGCGCCAACGTCCGGAAGTTGCAGGGGTCTCCAATAGCCAACTGATCGAGGTCAAGACGGGCGTCACGGCGACGTCAAGCACGTTGTCGTGACGAGCGGCGGCGGGGAGGGGTTCGCGGGGATCGAAGATTCCGGGACACTCGACGTCGAAAACGCGACGATCTCCGGCAACTCGGCACCCCAGGTCGAAGTGAAGCATGGTGCGGTTGCCAATCTCACCAACTCGACGCTGTCCGACGGCAGTGGAGTGGGTCTTGGCAACGAAGGCGGCACGGTGAGCCTTTGTGAACGTGTCGGTCGTGCACAACACGCTCAACGGGATCGGCGGGAACGGTGCGGGTACGGTGCACCTCACCAACACGATTGTCGCTCTCAATGGTTCTCCGCAGTGCGGGACGATCAGTGGCACACGATTACGAATGATCACAGCATGAGCTCTGACGAAAGCTGTGGCGGCGAAGCGGCATTCAAGAACCAGACTGCGTTGCTGCAGACGTCGTTGTGAATGATGGTGGTTCGACGCCGTTGTATTCGGAGAAGGCCGGTAGTCCGACGATTGATGCCGGTGACGAGCAAAATGTCCGGCGACTGATCAGCGTGGTTATCCGCGTCCTGATGTTGCGAGCACGGCGTGCGACATCGGCGCCGATGAGTACAGCCCGACGCCGCCCACCATCATAGTGCCCGCGGAAATAGTCACTCCCACCACGGGCACGGGAGCGGTGGTCACCTACAGCGTCGAAGCGACCGACGCCGACGCGCTGGTCAAGGAATTGAGCTGCGTGCCCGCATCGGGCACGAAGTTCAACAACGGCAAGACCGAAGTCAAATGTAAAGCAAAAGACGGCCACGAAAACACGGCGACAGCGTCCTTCAACGTGAAGGTGACCACTCCAAAGCACACTCTCACCGTGACGGCCACCGGCGAAGGCACCGTGACCTCGACGCCCGCGGGCATCGAATGCGGGCAGGCTCACACGCCGTGCAACGCCGAATTCGAAGAAGTGGAAGTCAAATTGACGCCCACGCCGGCAGTCGGCTATTCCGTAGTGTGGAGCGGGGCCCTTGCTCGGGCACCGGATCATGCTCGTTCAATCCGATGAGCGCGACCGAGTCGGTCACCGCCACCTTCAGCGCGGGGCCGGTGAACACCGTACCGCCGGCAATCAGCGGCACGCCGATCGTCGGCCAGACGCTGACTACGACCGATCGGCACGTGGACAGGCTCTCCCACCGAATGGAAGTACGAGTGGGAGGACTGCGAAGCAGCGGCGTCCGCCTCGGGGTCATCGTGACTCAAGCGCTGAGCACCGAAACGACGGGCGAATACACGCTGACGGGAGCCGACATCGGGCATACGATCCGCGTCGTGGTCATTGCTCACAACACCAGCGGCGCTTCAGCGCCGGCGGAATCGGCGGCGACCGTGGGTGTGGACCAGGCGTCCGAAAGCCGTTGTCGTGGAAGGCGAAGTGCCGTTCACGCAGACGCTGGCAACGACGTGCTCGTCAGTGGTGCTCGGCCAGTTCGTTCCCGGCAAACCGTTCGACTACACGAACACCTGCGGCCTGAAGGCGACGAGCACGGCCGCTGAGAGCAAGCTGGTCGCCGAAGACACGAGCGCCACCGACACGGGGCATCTCGTACAGGTGTACAAACACGGTACAATCAACGCAACCTACGAGCTGCTCCACCCGCTCGAAACCAACGCGACATCCACGCAAGGAGGGTTTGGCGGTGCCTTCGCGTCGCTTGAACACCAGGTGACGCTGCTGACATACGCCACACCGTTCAGCGAAGATGAAGCGACGGTGACGTTCAGCCAGCAGATCGGGCTGCACGATCCTCTGCACACCGGCACGTATGCCAAGACCATCACCATCACCCTGTCGACGACGGAACCGTAGCAGCAGCAACAGCAGTGCGCATGGATGCATAATGGGTGCGCAATGATGCGCGCACGAAACATCGCCGCCGCCGCGATCACTGTGATCGCGGCGGCGGCTCTTGCTACGCCCTGCGCATGGGCGACGGCGCCGGCCACGCTGTCATCGACCGCGCCCGTCGCGCAGTACAGCTCCGTGCCGACCGGCGCCGTCAGCGGGGTGCGCAGCCCCATGGAAGCGGGCTCGACGCTGAGCCTGACGATCGACGCCAGCGACACGGGCTCCGGCCTGGCAAGCGCGCAGGCCTCGATCGACGGCAACACCGCGTCCGTGAGCCTGTGCTCCGCGCCTCCGTGCCCGGAAGCCGTTTCGAGCGTGCCGCTCTCGGTGAGCGTCGGCGGCGCGGGCTCCAACGAGCTGGTCGTGAGCGTCACGGACGCCGCGGGCGACACCGGCACGCTCGTCGAACGGCCGATCGAAGTCTTCTCCCCGGCTCCGCCGGGCAGCAACACAGTCACGATCGGGATCGGCAGCGGGGGCGGGCCTCCCGAAGGCGGGCCTCCCGAAGGCGGTCCCCCCGGCGGCGGGAAAGGTGGCAACGGCGGGCGTGGCGAGGTGTCGGGGTCCTCCTCCTCCACGGTGTGCCGCTCGCCGCTGCTCGCGATGAAACTCGTCTCCAGGCCCCTGCGCTACGCCAAGGTCAAAAAGCGCCGGATCCCGGTCCTGCGAGCCCGCCGCAGCTACACCTACGGGGGACGCCTGACATGCCTGCTGGGCGGCCGTCGCGTATCCGCGCCGACGGGGACCGTCGTGCACGTGCTCGACGAGGTCGGGCGGCGCATCCTCAAATCGGGCCGGGGCACGATGACCGTGCGCGAAGGCAATCTCAGAGCGATCCTCGGCTACGGCTATACCAGCGCGCGCACGATCATCTTCCGCTACGGTCCGATCGATGGTGAACTCGTGCAGGTGAGATCCCGATCGAGATCGGCCGAGCGCATCCGCGGGTCGGGCATCCGCGGGCGAAGAAGCGGCGATGACCGCGCTTGGGCGAGCGCGCCGGGCGGCGGTGGCCGCCGTGCTGGCGTCGTGCGTCGCGCTCGTGAGCGCGAATGCCGCGTATGCCGAAGAAGGCACGAGCATCGGCGGCACGGTGGAAAGCACGCTCGGCCTGTCGCTGGGCGAACCGAGCGCGTTCACGCCCTCGGCCGCCTCTCGTCGCGGGCGTGTCTTCACGGCTCTGATTCCCATCGAAGTGACCGCCACCGAAGAACCGACGCGGCTGAGCATCGCCGACGGGGAAGCGCTCGCGGGCAGACGCCGCGGACGGTTGGTGAGAGGGTCCTCGACCCTCGCGATCCCGCTGCGCGCGGCGGCGGGTAACGGCGCCTACCGCTCGCTCGACGCGACGGTCGATCCGGTGCTCGAGGAATGGAGCGAACCGGTCTCGCTGGAAGCAGCCACGATCCGGCTGCGCCAGGCGGTGGACGGCGCCCACCAGCCGCCCATCGGCGGCTACCACAAGCTCCTACTGGTGACCGTCACCGCCGCGGGACCGTGACATGCGCTGCACGGCGAAGGCCCATCGACACAGACACCCCCAACCATGAGAAAGAGGAAGCAGCGATCATGAGACTTCACAACATCAGGCGATCGATGCTCGCCACGACGGTCGTGATGCTCACCGCCGCCGGCGCAAGCCTCGCGGCGGGCGGCGGCCTGTCGGTCTCGCCCGGCATCTTCGAGCACACGGCCAACCCCGGAAACGTCGGCTCGCTCAAGATCTCCAACACGACCGGCAAATCGATGGCGGTGAAGGTTGCGCTGCGACCGTGGGTGCAGTCGCCCAGCGGCGAAGTCTCGCCCAACCGCGGGCGGACGCTCGGCGAAGTGCGCCTCAGCGCGAACTCGTTCACGCTCGGCGCCGGCTCCTCGCAGTCGGTCGGCGTCTCGCTGACGCGCACCCCTCCGGGCCGCTCGCAGTACGGGGGCATCGAAGTCACGGGCGTGCCGAGCGGCAAAGCCACCGGGATCAAGGTCGCCTACCGGCTGGTCTCAAGCCTGCGCCTGGACGCGCCTACAGGCGCGCAGTCCTTCCGCGCGCGCGGGGGCGGCCTGATCGAGCAGGGCACCGCCAAACACGGCACGCTGCTGCTGGCGGTGCGCAACACCGGCAACACGATCGCCCCGATCGGGGGCAAGGCGCAGATCAGCGGCTCGGGGCACTCGCTGAGCGCCAACGCCCGCGCCAAGGTGATCGTCCCCGGGGCGACCGTCAACGTGCCGCTCACCGAACTCGCGGGCTCGCTGCCACGGGGCCGCTACACGGTCTCGGTGGCCCTGTCGCAGGGCGGCCACGCCCTCGGGACGGTCAGGCATACGGTCAGCCTGCGGTAGCGGCCTCAGGCTATCCGTCGCCGAGCCGCCCGAGCGCCACCTCCATGCCAAGGTCACCTGTCCTGCCGCGGTGCCGCAGGAAAAGGGCAAGATCTTTACGTGCACCGCCAGCGGCATAACGAACGGCAAGCACAAGACTCATTTCACTACGCCGTTCACCGTCACCGTACAGAACGAACAGGGTTACGTCACCTACAGTTCGTAGTCGCGGAGCAGCCTTATCCCCGCTGCTGGCAAGAGCTCTTTGTTGCATCACGCGGGATGCGTAGATGGCCAAAGAGCTCCTGACCGCCCAGGTTGAGACCATCCTCTGAAGCCGGACCTCGGACTGCCTTCCGAGTGGGGTTCGTGCGGACAACCCGTGGATCGTCGATAGCACTCCAGCCGCCCTCGTTTACCAGTTGGCCACAATTGCCCGGGACGCCTGGGCAATAATCCTCACTAAGCAGATCGACAAAGCTATCTTCACGTCAACGGGCCCCGACCAGGGCTGGTTGCGTGACGTGGCAGTGACCTTACGCCATCTCGATTCCAGCAGGAGGAAACGCATGAACACTTCAGCTCATCGGCTGCGCATTCGGTGCGCGGCTACCGTGTCGGCAGTGACGCTGACGCTACTTGCAGGGCTGGCCTTCGCCAACGCCAGCGCGTTGGGCGCAGTGCCGGGCGGGCTCGCGTGCCAATCAAGCGACGGCAAGATCAGCGGTCGTGGCTCGAGCTACAACGCTCACGCTGAAGCGGCCTTTGCGCAGGCCTACCGTGACGACTTCTGTGGCAACACGCCCAAAGAACCGGAAGACCCCGCGGGCAACACGATGGTGGCCTACAACTACCCGGCAGCCGAAGCGGCCAGTGCGACCGGAGCCAGCGCCGGCCTGAAGGCGGCGAGCTGTCGCACCGACGCCTACGCCGGCGACTCCCTCCCCTACAGCGAGGCCCAGTTGACGGAACTCAATGGAGCCCCGGGTGTCACGGGCGGGTGCAAACTCTCCTTCAGCACACCTTTCCCTCCGCAACCGGAAGCTGGAACGTTCCCCGACTCTGCAGACATACAGGCCCCGATCATGTCGTTCCCGGTTGCGGGCTCCTCGGTGGCGATCGCCGCGAACCTGGCGGGTGTCTGCACCAGTGGGACGCCGACCAGCCTCAAATTCACGCCCAAAGAGGTTTCAAGACTCTTGGGCGGGGATGTCGCGACATGGAGCGATTCCGAACTCGTGGCGAACAACAGTGTGCTTACAACCGACGGGTGCACAGGGGAAATCACGCGCGTGGTCCGTTTTGACAGCTCTGGAACGACGGAAATCTGGCTCTCTTGTCATGGATGTAGGTGAAACTCGTGTGGGAGTGTGAGATTGATGGGGCCGCAGGTGAGGAGAACCAGGGCGAGCGCGGCTTTGGCTGAGTGGAACCCGTAGGCGCGGCGTGTGATGAGCCGCACCTTGTTGTTCAGTGCCTCTGTGCGGCCCTGGGTGATGCCCAGGCGAATCGCGGCGAGGATGCCGTCACGGTGTTTTCTGATCGTTTGGGCGAGACGGACGAACGGCTGTAGGCGACTGCGGGTGGCGCGGCTGATGAAGCGGTCGATCAGGATGCTGACGTCCTCGAGGTCAAGGCCGGCGGTGAAGATGCTCCTGAGCGCCTCCTTCAGCGTGTAGGCGAGCCAGACCGCGCCACCTGCGCGTTTGAGCTTGCGATACGTGACGGCCTGGGCCTCGGTGAGGTTCTCGGGGTTCTTCAAGAGCGCCCAGCGGGCGTCCTTGAAGCGCTTGGCGGCCTGCTGGTCACCGAGGGAGCGCAGCTCGTTCCAGTAGTCGCGGCGGACTTCGTCCAGCGCCTTGGTGGCCAGCGCCACGACGTGGTAGCTGTCGATGCAGAGCGTCGCCTGTGGGGCGTGCTCGCGGGCGCTCTTGGCGTACCCGGGTCCCATGTCCAGCGAGATCGCTCTGATCTCCTGAGAGCGCTCAGGCCCCAGCTCCCCGAAGAACTCGTCGGCGGCTTTCTCACCGGCGCCCTCGGTGCCCCACACCACTCGGCGGCGCTGATGGTCGCAAACGAGGGTGAGGTACCGTTGCTGCTTGCGCCAGGAGACCTCGTCCATGCCGATGTCAAACAGCTCATTCAGGCGGTGAGGGTCGAGCTCGTCGCGGGTGACGCGCTCGATGATCCGTCCCACGGTGCGCCAGTTGATCCGCACCAGCCGGCAGATCGTGCTCTTATCAGTCCTGCTCGCCAGGTAGGCGACGAGGCGCTCGAAGTCCTTGGTGAAGTCCGAGCCCATCCGGGCGAACGGAACGCCCTCGGTGCGCACTCCGTGAACCGGGCAGGACAATCGCCGTAGCTGCGCGCGGATCTTCGAGCCTCCAGACCCCCAAGTCCAGGTGGCGCCAGTCCGAGAGCACCGGCCGGACGTCGTGGCGGTGCGGAGTGCTGAAAGAGCACTCAGGGCACACCAAGCGCCGGCGGCGCAGCGCCACCCGCACGATGACCCTGTCGGGCTCGAAGCGAACCCCCTTGACCCAGACGCCCTCCAATCGCAGAAGCCGCGAGAATGCCGCAGTGACGCGCATGCCGTCCTCCCTTGCAAGCCGTTGACCGTTGACAAGCAGCAGCCTGCCCGCGGAGGCGGCAGCGCGTCGCTAACCAGCGCGCAACTTGCGAGGACTTCCAGCGCCTGAAGAATCCCTGCTCAGACGCCCAAACACCCCACCGGGTCACCTACACCCAGTGCAAGAGAGGCGGAAATCTTCAAGGCATACCTCGTCCGAGCAGAAAACGAACGGTCGAGCTCGGCATTCACGTGCGCTGTCGGGAAAAAATGGTCGGAATACACCAAAACGAACACCGAATGGCCGGGCAAGCAAAACGTGGGTAAAGAAGGCACCTGCAGTCCGATCACGACGGCTGCGAAAAGCGGCGGGCCGGAAGAGGTAAGCAAGATCCTGGCGACCGATGGGGGAATCGGCTACGCCGATCTCCCCGACGAGGCCGGCCACTCGGGGTTGGTTACCGCCACCGTCGAAAATGCGACCGGAACGGCTTCGGTCGCTCCCAACACGGGCAAAGCGGCCAACTGCACCTACGCAGGCGTGGTGACCCCCCCGGGCAACGGCTCGGCGGCCGAAGCCGTCGGTCTCTTCAACACCGAAGGAAAGAACTGGGCCAACAACGCCGAACCCAACGAGCAGAACACTACGGACCGGGGCAGCAAGTACCCGATCTGTGGTATCACGTTCGACCTGGTGTACTCGGGCCTCGACAACGGCGCGGTCGCCAACGCGATTGCCCCGCTCACGGCCGATCAACGCAGGACGCTGTACTCGTACTTCACGTTCATCCTCTCCTCGGCCGCGCAGAACCTGCTCGGCACGATCGACTACGCACCTCTGCCAGCGGCGTGGCTGCAGGAGCTGAGGGAAGGGTTCCAGGAAAACTTCTAGACACGAAGGTCTAGACCGGATTGTTCATTAACGAGCCGCGCCCCGGGGTTTCCGGGGCGCGGTTTCGTCCGACTGGGCTTGGAGGATGGGGTTTGCTGAATGCCTTGTTCCCGAGCTCAGGAGGATCACCTCGAGGGTGCAGCGCGATGGCCGCGTGATGTCCTCGAGCCCCGCCCGGCACGCTCACAGTCACGGCCGCGGACATCTTCGCCTGAGCCCGAGGGTCGTCGCAGTTCTTCCTGTTGGCTTTTTCTCTCTTATAACGGTAAAAGCAAAGATTTTTTAAAGAATCCCCCTGAAGACGTCTGACGACCTTTGAGACAGAAAAAGCTTCCCCAACCGCGGTCCCCATCACCGGTGCGCGTCCGCCCGCGGTGCTCGTCGTTCAGTCGCCGGTGGGAATTTGTGCCACGGGCTGTTCTCCTCGGCCGGCTCGCCCCCGGCCGCCCTGGAATCAGTCCCAGTCGAGCAAAATCCGGTCCTCGGATACCTCGAACTCGGCGCGTTCTTCGGGGTCGTCCGGGCGGATCGCGACGCGTACGACGTGCTTGGTTTGTTTGGCGGCGATCTTGCCGCGGTCCTCGAGCAGGATCGCGTCAAAGGGCGGCCCCGTGCTGGTGGTGACGTGGACGCGCCGGCCGCGCCGGTACCAGTCGGCGAACTCGGGCTTGGGAGTGGTCTCGGTCTGGAACATGACTGGCCTGACGATATCACCAGGGGCGGGAGCCCAGGAGCGTCGCGAGGTGGTCGGCGAGGACGCGGTCGAAGGTTTCGGCCAGGCCGTTCAGTGCGCCGCGCCAAGAGCGGCAGGCGGCGAGCGTGTCTGCTGCTCAGCGCGCTGCTGATCGGCTTGCTGAACGTCGGCAATCAGGCTACACTCGGGTTACTGTGAGCGACGGCACAACACACACCCAAGCCACGGTCCACCAGACCGTCGGGGCAGACGAGAGCAAGGCGCTCGGTCCGGGGGCAGTCGACAAACAGCGGATCGTGCCCGGGGGGATACCCGTCGTCCCGAAATGGCTCATGAAGCTGCTTCACCTCGCCTGAAGCTCATTCGCGCACCCCGCTCTGATGCGGGGCAGGGACGCCCCGCACCCACGGTCGTGGGAGGCTCACGAACCCGCGCGGATGCGACCCAAAATACATGTCTGAGTGAGATCGAGGTCGATCAGCTGGGTCGGTTTCAGCAACGTCGATTACGCGATCATCGGCGCGCGTCTCGGCGCGTTGCAGACCGGCTTGTATCCGGACCGGTTCTTTCCTGTTGGCTTTTTCTCTCTTATAAAGGTAAAAACAAAGAATTACGATCGAGGACGAGGACTTCCGCTCAGCTGTGGTGGGCGAGGTCGACCGGCGGCAGGTCTCGTACCTCGTCCTTCGTGAGATTGAGCCGGACGCCGTCGGCGGATACGTCTTTGACGGAGCCGATCGGAATGGCGATCTGCTTCTTGCCCCAGAGGTGCCCCTCCTGGAGAAGCACGTGGGTCACGTGGTGATCGGCGGGGTCGATGACGAGTCCCTGGACGTGCCCGATGGGGCCGTCGCTGGCATGCACGTGTTCGCCGCGGCGAACCTCCACCTCGCCCGCCGGCACACGGTCCTCGATGACGAGGAGGGGGGCGTTCGCCATGCCCATGCCACCCATGCCCATGCCACCCATGCCTCCGCCGAGTCCGTAGTAGGGCCATGCGTACGCCTGCCCGGCGCCGTAGCCCATCTGCTCGTCCGCTTCGGGCAGGAAGCGCGTCTCTTCGGCCTCTTCGAGCGAGTCGAGCTCCGCCGCGCCGCAGCGCAGCCGGATCCCCTCGGCGCTCGTGTCGACCAGGTCGATGGGGACCAATCGGCCCTGCCCCTGCCGGTGCTTGGGCTCGACGACCAGGTGCGTGAGAGCACGAGCGAGCGGATCGATGACGACGCGACTCAGCTCTCCGCAGACCCCGTCGCTGCACGTGACCTCAGCGCCGATCGTGTATTGGGTCGTGTCGCTGCTCATGAGGGATCGTCCTGCCGGCTGGGCAAGTTGGCCAAGCGTAGCGGAGTTGATCTTCAGGCTCTTCAGACTCGTCATCGGCGAAGACAAAAGAAGAAGGACAATCAGTGGCCTTCTGTGAGCGTCCTGCGCAGACCCGCGAGGGCGCGAGCGCCGACGCGATTGAAGGCGACCTGGAGCAGTGGGTCGGCGAGCTTGAGCGGGCCCTTCAGCGCGAGATCCGCGTCGTAGGTGATTCGTGTACCGCTCTCGGAGGGCTCGAAGGTGATCCGGTCCAGCGAGACGACGGTGGAGCTCTCGGCGCGAAACGTGACGGCGCTTGGCGGGTCGTACTCGACGATGCGGTAGGTGAGGGGTGTCTTGCGGCGAAGGAAGACGGCCAGGAGCCGGAACTCGGTCCCCTTGCGAACCGGTGCGTCGCCGAGGCGCTTGGCTTCGATGACACCCGGGTCCCACTCCTGGGTGCTCGAGAAGTCGCTCAGGTAGGCGAACATCTCCTCAGGTGGACGTGGCGTGTCGAGGCTTGCGTTGTAGTGGGCCATCGGGTTCTCCTTATCGGCTTGAGTCGGGGTTGGCCGGGGTCGGTGTCTCGTGCCAGCCGCTGAGGCGTTCGCACTCGGCCCATAGCCGCTCGCGGTCCTCGGGCGTCTGTCTGGTCCATGGCACGCGGTGGGTGGGACGCTGGCGGCGGTCGTGCCAGAAGCCGCCGGAGCTGCGTGCCGGATCGGGAGCGGCGCCGAGCCAGACGATCGTGTCTGCGCCCTGCTGCGGCGTGCGCAGCAGCCGCTTTGTCGCGCCGTAGAAGCGTGGCAGCGAGGACTTTAGGCCCGGGGTGTCCACCCAGCCTGGGTGCATCGCGTGGACGACGACGCCGGCGCCCCGCAACCGCTCCGCCCACAGCTCGGTCAGGATGACCTGGGCGCGCTTGGTGCGCGCGTATGCCGTCGGGCCGTCAAAGTCCTCATGGGCCATCTGCAGGTCGTCGAGGTGGATTCGCTGCGTGTACATGCCGCCCGAGGACACGTTGACGATACGCGCGGGGGCGCTCTTCTCGAGCAGCGGGATCAGCAGGTTCGTCAGCAGGAACGGTCCAAGGACGTTGGTCGCGAAGGTCAGCTCGATGCCGTCGACCGAGAGCGTCCGCTCGCCCGCCAGCGCACCGGCGTTGTTGACGAGCACGTCGAGGCGCGGCGTCTGCGCGCTGAAGCGCTCGGCGAACTGTCGCACAGCCTCCAGGTCGCTGAGATCGCAGAGGTTGACCTGAACGTCGCTGTTGGGAGACCGTTCGACGACTGTCGCGCGGGCACGCTCGCCGCGCTGGGCGCTGCGGGCGAGCAAGCGGACGGCGGCGCCCAGGCGCGCGAAGCCCTCGGCGGCGGCGAGGCCGAGCCCCGAGGTGGCGCCGGTGACGAGCACGACCTTCCCGCCCATCGGTCGCAGGTCGGCAGCGCTCCACCCGCCTCTGCGCACGCGATAGCCGATGCGCGTATAGCCCGCGAGGACGCTACGGTCGAGGATCGTGTCGAGCATCCCATATGCAGAATAGTGCTATGTAGATGATTTTGGAAACGCTAGATGTCGTAGAACACGTATGAGGATCGCGATCATCGGCACAGGAGTCTCCGGGCTCGTATGCGCGCACATGCTGCACCGCGGCCATGAGCTGGTCGTGTTCGAGGCGAGCGATCGGGCGGGAGGGCACGCCAACACGGTGCATGTCGAGACGGAGACCGGAGCCTATGATCTCGATACGGGCTTCATCGTCTTCAACGATCGCAATTATCATGGGTTCGAACACTTGCTGGACGAGCTCGGCGTGCCGACGCAGTCGTCGCAGATGAGCTTCGGGGTGAGCGACGGCGCCGACTTCGAGTACAACGGGGCCTCTCCGAACGGCCTGTTCGCGAGTCGCAGGCATCTGGTCACGCCCTCGTTTCACCGGATAATCGCCGACCTGGTCCGCTTCAACCGGGACGCCCGCCGGCTGCTCGCCTCCGAGGAGAGCCCGTCGCTACGGGAGTGGCTTGCACGGCGGCGCTATTCGCGCGTCTTCGTCGAGCGGTTGATCGTCCCGCAGGCGTCGGCGGTGTGGTCGGCGGATCCGGCGCAGATGTGGTCTTTCCCGGCGCGCTTCCTGGTCGAGTTCTTCGACAACCACGGCATGCTCGGATTTCGCGACCGGCCGCGCTGGCGGACGATCGCCGGAGGATCGCGCAACTACGTGCAGGCGCTGACGCGGCCCTGGCGTGAGCGCCTGCGGCTCTGCACGCCGGTGACGGAAGTCGCTCGTCATCCCAGCCACGTGGTGGTGTCCTCGCGCGGCCATGAGCCGGAGCGCTTCGACGCGGTCGTGATCGCTACGCACTCCGATCAGGCGCTCGCGCTGCTGGCCGACCCCGGCGAGCGCGAGCGCGAGCTGCTCGGGGCGATCCCCTATCAGCGCAACGAGGCGGTGCTCCACACCGATCGCTCGCTGCTCCCGCGCCGGCGGCGCGCGTGGGCGAGCTGGAACTACCATCTCGGCGCAGGCGCGGGCGCAGGCGCCGGCGCGGGCGCAGGCGCGGGCGCGCCGGGACGCTGCACGGTGACCTACCACTTGAACCGCCTGCAGTCGTTGCGCGCCGACCGCGAGTTCTGCGTCACGCTCAACCGCACGGAGGCGATCGACCCGGAGCAGATCATCCGCACGATGCGGTACGCGCACCCCGTCTTCACCCCCGCGGGTATCGCGGCGCAGGCGCGCCACCACGAGATCAGCGGGCGCAATCGCACGCACTACTGCGGCGCCTACTGGGGATCTGGTTTCCACGAGGACGGCGTCCGCAGCGCGCTGCGGGTGGTACGCGAGCTAGCCGCGCGAGGAGCGGAGCCGGTGAGCTCATGACGGCCAGCGCGATCTACGAGGGCACGATCCGCCACCGCCGCTTCGGTGTGCGCCCCCACGAGCTCCGCCACCGTTTGGCGCTCGTATATCTCGATCTGGGGGAGCTGGATGGCCTGCTCGGCGGCCGGCTCATCGCCGGCCGCCCGGGCCTCGTGCGGTTCCGCCGGGCCGACTACCTCGGCAATCCCCAGATCGGGCTTGCGGATGCCGTGCGCATGCTCCTCGAGCGCCGCACGGGCAGCGCGCCCGCGGGACCGATCCGTGTGCTCACGCAGCTGCGCACGTTCGGACACTGCTTCAACCCGGTCAGCTTCTACTACTGCTTCACCCCGCAGGGACAGCTCGACGCGGTGGTGGCCGAGGTGACGAATACGCCGTGGGGAGAGCGACACGCCTACGTGCTCGGGCGGACAGGCACGGGCGCGGTGCTGAGTGGCGACTTCGCGAAGGCGCTGCACGTATCCCCGTTCATGGGGATGGGGCAGCGCTACACCATGCGCGTGACCGCGCCCGGCTCGACGTTGGCGGTGAATATCGAGAGCCACGAGCTTGGGCGGCGCGCGTTCGACGCGACGCTCGCGCTGCGTCGTGCGCCGCTGACCCGTAGCGGTCTGGCCCGTGTCACCGCGCGCTATCCGGCGGCGACGCTGCGCGTGCTCGCGCTCATTTACTCTCACGCGCTCGCGCTGAAGCTCAAGGGCGCGCCGCTGCACCCCCATCCCGGGGAGCCGGCGTGACGGTGATGCAGCGCATCGCGCGGCGTGTCGTGCTTGGTCTGCTGGGGCGCTTGCGTGCGGGCCAGCTGACCGTCCTCGAGGGCGAGCGCCGGCTGGTGCTGGGGCACGGGAGCCCGCGGGCGACGGTGCGGGTTCGCTCGCCCCGGCTGTGGCCGCGCCTGCTGCACGGCAGTCGCGGGCTGGCCGAGGCCTACATGCATGGGCTGTGGGACTCCCCGGATCTGACGGCCGTGGTGCGCGTGGCTGCGCGCAACGCTACAGGCCTTGATAAGTGGCGCCGTCGCGTTGCGCCGGCACGGGTCCCTCTGCAGGCCGCACGGGGTATCCGCGCACGCAACACTCCCGCGCGCAGCCGCCGTGACATCGCGGCCCATTACGACCTCGGGAACGAGCTCTTCGCGTTGATGCTCGACGAGACGATGATGTACTCGTCCGCCTATTTCCCGAGCCGGGGGATGACGCTCGCGCAGGCCTCGAGGGCCAAGCTTCGAGCTGGTGTGTCGCAAGCTCGATCTGCGAGCCGGCGACCACGTGCTGGAGATCGGCACGGGATGGGGCGGTCTCGCCGTCCACGCCGCGAGCACGAGGGGTCTGTCGGGTCACGACCGCCACGATCTCGCACGAGCAGTGCGAGCACGCCCGTAAATGGGTGCAGACGGCCGGGGTCGCCGATCGAGTCACGGTGCTGTGCGAGGACTATCGCGACCTGCGCGGACACTACGAGAAGCTCGTCTGCATCGAGATGATCGAGGCCGTCGGGTATCGCGACTTCGACACGTTCTTTGCGCGCTGCTCGAACCTTCTCGCCGATGACGGAAGGATGCTGCTTCAGGCGATCGTCATCGACGATCGAGCCTACGAGGTCGAGAAGGCCTCACGGAGCTTCATTCGCACCCACATCTTCCCCAACGGCTGTCTGCCCTCACTCGCGGTGATCGCGGGCTGCGTCGCTCGGCGCACCGACATGCGAACCGTCGGGCTCAAGGATCTCGACTCCGCATTACGCCGAGACGCTGCGGCGCTGGCGCGCCAACCTCGAGGCCGCGACCGCGCGCCTGGAGGAGCTCGGTTACGACGAGCGCTTTCGGCGGCTGTGGCGGATGTACCTCGCCTACTGCGAGGCCGGCTTCGTCGAGCGGCGGATCGGCGTCGTGCAGATGACGCTGGCCAAGCCGGGGTGGCGCCGATGCGCAGGCCTCACGAGCGCGTATGACGCGCCACGGGCGCGGGCTCGATAGGCATGGGCCGCGCGCTCGTCACCGGAGCCTCCGGCTACGTGGGCAGCCGGCTGGTGCGCGAGCTGCACGCGCTCGGCGAGCCGGTCGGGTGCGTCGTGCGCGACCCGAGCCGGGTCAGCTTCGATCCAGCCGTCACCGTGCATCGCGGCGACATGCTCGACCCAAGCTCCCTGAGCGCGATCGGTGATGGCTACACGACTGCCTACTACCTCGTCCACTCGATGGGACGCGGGGGCGACTCCGACTACGAGCAACGCGACGCCGTCGCGGCCTCCAACTTCGCCCGCTTCGCGATCGCCACCGGCATCGAGCGGATCGTCTACCTCGGCGGTCTCGGCGATCGTCCGGCCTCCCAGCATCTGCGTTCGCGTCTGCGGGTCGGGGAGATCCTGCGCGATGAGGGACCACCGCTGACCTGGTTTCGCGCCGGCATGGTCGTGGGGGCCGGCTCGGAGAGCTACCGGACGCTGCGCTCGCTGGTCGAGCGTCTGCCGGTGATGCTCGCGCCGTCGTGGCTGTCCACGCCCACACAGGCGATCGGCATCGGCGACGTGCTGCGCTACCTGATCGAGGCTCCCCGGATTCCCCAGACACGCTCCCGCGAAATCCAGATCGGGTCGGCGGAGATACTCACATACGGTCAGATGCTCGATCAGATGGCCGGCGCGCTTGGACTGCGCCGGCGCCCACGCATCCCGGTCCCGCTGCTTACGCCCTGGCTCTCCTCGCACTGGATCGGGCTCATCACACCTGTCGACGCGGGCGTCGCGAGACCGTTGATCGAGGGGCTCTCCACCGACACGACCGTCACCGACCCCTCGGGAATGGCGCTGTTCGACTTCCAACCAAGACCCTTCGAGCAGGCGCTCCGAGAGGCCATCGCCGAGGAGAGCGCATCCCGTCGAACAACGCCCTCGCATAGTCACGCGTAGGCGGCGACCCGCGCGAGTGGTGGGCCGGTCGCTGCCCGGCACGCTGAGCAAATCCGAATCCTGATCCTGACATCAGGTGTAACTGACGTCGGACGTCGTTACACGGGTCGTCATGTTCTTTTGGTTCGGAGGGCAGCTGCACGCTGGTTCCCGATCCGCACGAGCCGCCCGCGGGTGTCGTGATAACCGCACTTTCGGTGGACGGGACACACAGGGTCACCGAGGACGCCCCAAGGGCAGCTCATCACACAAACGAAGATGGGAGGGGGAGGGGAGAGAGAGGTGGCGGGCCCACGCGCGGGGCGTGTCAACGGGCTCGGGTGCCCTGGCCGAGCGCGTGAGAGCAGAGAGCGTGTCGATACGGGCGTGCCGTCGAGGAACGGGAGTGGACGGTGAGAGGGGTGTGGTTATGGTGGGCCGCGTCCGCGCGTGTGGTTGGGTATCCCAGGGTCGCGGGCGCGGAGCGTCCTGCTCCGCGTCTGAGCGTCTGGTGCGGAGGAGCTGTGGGGGCTCAGTCGCCGATCATGCCCACAGCCCCGCGTAGGGGACGGCCCAGAGCCGGTCTCCGAGTGGGATGGTCTGCTCGCCAGAGTAGATGACGATGCCGCTCTTGAACCTGTCGCTGCGGGCGTCGCGAAGCGCGGCGAGCCACTTCCAGTCCGTAAAGCGCAGCGATGCCTTGGCCTTGACCTCGATGGCGGCGAGGTCGCCGGCGCGGGTTTCGAGGACGAAGTCGATGTCCTCGCGCTCGCGCTGATAGTGGTATGCGCGGATCGAATGCTGAGCCCACGAGGCGTGCTTGAGCAGTTCGGCGGCGACGAGCGTCTCGCAGGCCTTGCCCGTCACCTGGTCGTCGCGTCCGATTTGTTCGATGTCCGCGCCGAGCAGATGGGCGAGCATGCCGGGGTCGCAGACGTAGATCTTCGGCCGGCTGATCTCGCGGGCGCCGAGGCCCGGGCGCCATGCGGGCAGGCGCTGAACAAGGAACATCTGCTCGAGCAGCGTCACGTAGGCCTGGACGGTGTCGTGGTGCATCTCCAGTCGCGCTCCGACGGCGCGGTAGGAGAGCAGGTTCGCCGACTGGGACGCGAGCAGCCGGAGCAGGCGCCCCATCTCGTCGATGCGCCGTGCGTCCGCGATTTCACGCAGGTCGCGCTCCAAGACCGTGTCGATGTAGCTCTCGAACCATTGCTCGCGGCTGCGGCCGGCTGGGCGCAGTCGCGCCTCGGGATATCCGCCCTCGGCGACGGGAGAGCTGAACGCCTCGCGTCCGACGGTAGCGCCGTCGAGCTGGGGGGCTTGACCCGCGAGCAGCTCATCGACGATGTTCAGCTCACCGCCGAGGATCTCCGATCGAGCCAGGGGCCACATGCGGATGCGATCGATCCGGCCTGTCAATGCGTCGATGACTCGCTTGGAGGAGAGAATGTTCGCTGAGCCGGTGAGCAGGAAGCGGCCTGGTGTCGTGTCGCGGTCCACGGCCTTCTTGATCTCGAGCAGCAGGCCGGGGGCGCGCTGGATCTCGTCGATCAATACTGGACCGTCAAGACCGGCGATGAAGCCGGCAGGGTCTCCCACGGCGGCCTGCAGTGTCAGGTCGTCGTCGAGCGTGAGTGTCCGCATCGGATGATCGGTTGCGGCGATCTCGGTGCTCAGTGTCGTCTTGCCGACCTGCCGGGCGCCGGAGATGAGCACGATCCGCGCGTGCCGCAGGGCTTCCACGACGATCGGCCGGATGCGGCGCGTGAACAGAGGCGTGGTCATACCGCCCTCCCGTGTGCAAGTGGCTGTTTCGTGTTGCGTAAATGGCTGATAGCGTAAGCGTAAACGGCTGATAGGACGGCTCGCGTCGGGGATCTACGATGGCCGTGGGCGCGGAGCCTCCTGCCCCGCCCCTGAGCGTAGAGTCGAGACGGGCGGACCGTCGCGGGTGCGGCATGGAGGACCGCCGCGACGCCGCGTGGGCTTGCACGGACCGGGCGATCGGTATGCCGCCTGCTCGTCCTCGTCGTAGGCGACCTCGACCGCCTACCTCGTCCTGAGCGTCAAGTCTTCCCCCGTGCCCGTCCCGCTCGAGTTCGTCGTGGAGATCCTGAAGTGGTATTCGGGTGCCCGGGCCGAGCGCGTGAGAGCAGAGAGCGTGTCGATACGGGTGTGTCGTCGCGGAACGGGGGTGGATGGTGAGAGGGGTGTGGTTATGTTGACCGATCAAAGATCGGCCGGCATCTGCGCAGGCCGTGGCGTGTCCGACGGGCGTGGAGGTCAGCTTCGCCGCCGCCACCACGTTCGCCGTGCCGATCGCGACCGCAGCTCCTCGATCGCGCCTGCCGGCGGCGGTGGAATCTCCTCATCGGCGAGGATCGCCGCGGGCACCTGCTCGGTGAACCAGCCGGCGAGCGGCCGCAGGCACGCCTGATCCAGCTCGGCGGCGATCCCGGGCGGGCGAGTTGAGTGGTCGTGGGCGTCGGAGGCGACGTTGTGGACCAGGCCGTCGTGCACCAGCCCGAGCGCAAATCGGCGCACGTCGCCGCCGAAGCCGCCCACGAGCGAGCCGGCGGTGATCGAGGTCAGGACTCCGGCGCGCACGAGCGACTCCAGCACGGCGCGGTCGCGGTGAAACGCCGGGCAGCGCTCGGGATGGGCGAGCACGACGCGGTGTCCGCGGCGGACGATGTCGAACACGACCGCGTCGATGCCGGCGGCGGCGGGCGTGAACGGCGGCTCGACCAGCAGCCAGGAGCCGCCGCCGAGCCCCAGATCTGCGAGCTGCTCGGGCGCCATGTCGACGGCGCTCGTCAGCGCGATCTCCGCGCCGGGGAGCACCTCGACCGCGATCTCCCGCGCGCGCAGGCGCTCGTTGAGCTCCCCGACCAGACGCGCGATCGTCGCGGCGTCGTTGGGATAGCGCCTGTTCACATGCGGCGTGGCCACGATCGTGCGCACACCGGCCTCGCCCGACGCGCGCCCGAGCGCCAGCGAGCCCTCGATCGTCTCGGGGCCGTCGTCGATGCCCGGCAGCACGTGGCAGTGCAGGTCGATCATGCCTCCTGAACCTTACGCCGCGGGACCGGTGATCCCCGGTGCGGCGCGACCGGCACGTCCTCGGGTTACGAGCTGAGCCGTATTGGCGATGGCGCGGCGGTGCTCAGGTGCGTCGAAAGCCGCCTGAGCGTCTGGTGGCATCGGCGATTCATGAGCGACGATTCCGGTAAAGTTGGTGGTTATGGAGGAGGCTCGCAGATGAAGACACGACGCGTTCGTGGGGGTTTGCGTTTGGCCTGTGTGCTCGCTTTGACGATGGGCGCGCTCGCGCTTCCCGCTCAGGCGGCTGCCCCGCCGGCGCCTGCCGTCACCACTGGTGGGGTCACCAACGTGACGTATTCTTCGGCGATCCTCTACGGCTACGTCGATGCCCGCGGCCAGGTCACCGGCTACGCCTTCCAGTACGGGACGACCAGTGCTTATGGCGCGCAGTCGCCGCTTGCTCCGGCAGGCAACGGGACGAGCACGGTCAAGGTCAGCCAGGCCGTCACGGGTCTTCAGCCGGGGATCGTCTACCACTATCGGATCGTCGCGAGCGGTCCCGGCGGCACGATCAAGGGTGCGGGCCGCACGTTTCAGACGCCGAAGGTCCCGCTGTCGGTCCAGATCGTCGGGGCGCCGGACCCGGTCGTGTTCGGCAACCCGTTCTTCGTGGAGGGCACTTTGTCGGGGACGGGCGCGTCGGCGCATGAGATCGTGCTGCAGGTCAACCCGTTCCCGTACCTGGGCGGCTTCAAGACGGTCGGCAACCCCGAGGTGACGAACAGCGCTGGGGGTTTCTCGTTCCCGTTCCCGGGTCTGCTCGAAAACGCCCAGCTGCGCGTCGTGACGGTCGGCAAGCCCGAAGTCGCGAGCCCGGTGGTGGTCGAGAGCGTCGCGGTGCGGGTTGCCTTCCATGTGCGCCGCGCTCGCCGTCGTGGGTATGTGCGCCTGTACGGCACGGTCGCCCCGGCGGAGGTCGGCGCGCTCGTCGGCTTTCAGCTGCTCACGCCGGGCAGGTCGGTCAACGAGGGCGGCGCGGTCGTCAAAGCCGGCACGGCCGCTGTCTCGAGCTTCAGCCGCGTGGTGCGCCTGCGCCATCGTGGTCTGTACCGCGCGCTGGTCAAGGTCTCCGACGGCGCGCACGTCTCGAACTACAGCGCGCCGATTTTGATTCGCTGAGCAGCTGGTCAGGGGCTCCTTCTGATGGCTATCTTCGAGCAGAACACGGGCTCGCAATCGCGCAACAGCCACGTCGCCACTGCTCCGGCGCAGGCCGCTGACGCCTTCGAGCGGCTCTCCGAGCGCCCTGCCGAGCTGCTGCGGTTCGCGACCGCGGGGTCGGTCGATGATGGCAAGAGCACGCTGATCGGGCGGCTGCTGTACGACTCCAAGCAGGTGCTGGTCGACCAGCTCGAGCACATCGAGCAGACCAGCCGGCGGATGGGCCACGACTTCCTCGACCTGTCGCTGTTGACCGACGGGTTGCGGGCCGAGCGCGAGCAGGGGATCACGATCGACGTCGCCTACCGTTACTTCGCCACGGCCCAGCGCCGCTTCATCATCGCCGACACGCCCGGCCACGAGCAGTACACGCGCAACATGGTCACGGGTGCCTCGACGGCGGATCTGGCGATCGTGCTGATCGACGCGCGCAAGGGGGTGGTCGCGCAGTCCAAGCGCCACGCGTTCATCGCCTCGTTGCTGCGCATCCCGCATGTGGTGGTGTGCGTCAACAAGATGGACCTGGTCGACTTCGATCAGGGCGTGTTCGATCAGATCGTCGATGACTTCGATCGATTCGCGGCGCGCCTGGAGATGTCCGACGTGACGTTCATCCCGATCTCGGCGCTGAACGGCGACAACGTCGTGGAGCGCTCGCAGGCGATGGGCTGGTATCAGGGCCCGCCGCTGCTGTATCACCTCGAGCACGTCCACATCGCCTCCGATCGCAACCTGATCGACGTGCGCTTCCCCGTGCAGTGGGTGATCCGGGTGGGCGGGCATCAAGTCCGTTCGGGCGGGAGCGACTACCGCGCGTATGCGGGCCAGGTGGCGGGCGGCGTGGTCCGGCCGGGCGACGAGGTGGTCGTGCTGCCCGGCGGCAAGCACTCGAGGATCGCGGGCATCGACACGTTCGACGGGCCGGTGGAGGAGGCGTTTCCGCCGATGTCGGTGGCGCTGCGGCTCGCAGACGACATCGACGTGGGTCGGGGCAGCACGATCGTGCGCACGCACAACCAGCCGACGGTCGCGAGCAGCTTCGAGAGCCTGATCTGCTGGATGTCCGAGCGGCCGCTCGGATCGGGACGGCGCTATCTGGTCAAGCACACCACGCGCACGGCGGCGGTCGGCTCGCTGGACGTTCGCTACGTGATCGACGTCGACACGCTGCACCGCGACGAGCGCGCCACCGTGCTGGAGCTGAACGATCTCGGGCGCGTCCACGTGGAGCTCGGCTCGCCGCTGGTGTTCGACTCCTACCGGCGCAACCGCGTGACGGGCAGCCTGATCGTGATCGACGCAGGCGAGCAACGAAACGGTCGCCGCCGGGGTGATCCTGGACACCGAGGTCGAGGATGTCGCCGGCTCTGAGACCAAGACCGAGCGCAGCCCCAACGTGCGCTGGCAGGGATCGAGGCTGACCCGCGCGCGCCGCTGGGAGGCGCTCGGGCACGCCGGCGCGACGGTCTGGTTCACGGGGCTGCCCGGCGCCGGCAAGTCGACGATCGCCGCCGCCGTGGAGGAGCGCCTGATCGCCGCCGGCCGCCCGGCGTTCTTGCTGGACGGCGACAACCTCCGCCACGGCCTGAACGGCGATCTGGGCTTCGACGAGGCAGGCGCGACGGGAGAACGTGCGTCGCACCGCGCACGTCGCGCGGCTGCTGGCGGACTCGGGCACGATCGCCCTGGTCAGCCTCGTCAGCCCCTACGCCGCGGATCGCGAGGCGGCGGCCGAGCTGCACGCCGCCGAGGGTTTGGGCTTCATCGAGGTGTTCGTCAGCACTCCCTTGGAGCGGTGTGAGCAGCGCGACCCCAAGGGTCTGTACGCGCGCGCGCGTAAGGGTGAGCTCGAGGGCCTCACCGGCGTGGGCGCCCCCTACGAGGCGCCCACCCAGCCCGATCTGGTGCTGCACACCTGCGCCGAGAGCGTCGAGGCCGAGGTCGAGCGCGTGCTCGACGCGCTCGCCGCGCGGGGGCTGCATCGCCCAGGCACCCCTTATCCAATTAATTAGGACCTCGACTGTTCCCCAAACCCTGAAGGTCGAGGGATTGTATGTGTATTTTAAAAAACTCGGTATAGCATTGGTATCGCGTATATGCATAAGAGCACAGTCAGCGGGTTTATAAATCTCTCTTACGTATATCTTTCGTATATATCTTGCACTATGGTTATACGCAGTTGAAAAAGTCTTGGGTCTTTGGCGGAGGATTCGAGGACCTGTTCGGGCGTGAGGAAGCGCCTATGCTCTGCGGCTCGTGCATGTCGATCCATACATAGTTCTCGGCGCCGCCATCATCGGGTTCCTGGTCGGCTTGACGGGCGCCGGCGGGGGCGCGCTGATGACGCCGATGCTGATCTTGCTGTTCGGCGTGACGCCGTCGGCGGCGATCTCGAGCGATCTCGTGGCGGCGGTCGTGATGCGCCCGTTCGGGGCGGCTGTGCACCTGCGCAAAGGGACGGTCAACCGGCGGTTGGTCGGCTGGATGGTGCTGGGCTCGGTCCCGATGGCATTTTTCGGCGCATATCTCTTGCATCTGATGGGCAACGGCAAGGCGGCCCAGGAAAAAATCGAGATCGTGCTGGGTGCGGCGCTGCTGGTGGGAGCGGCCGCGATGGTGTTGCGCTACGTGCTCGATCGCCGCGGCGGGCAGACGCGAGCCGGGGTGGTCCACGACGTGGACGTGCGGCCGCTGCGCACCGTGGCGATCGGGATGATCGGCGGCATCATCGTCGGCATGACCTCGGTCGGCTCGGGCTCGCTGATGATCGTCATGCTGCTGTTCCTCTATCCGATGCTCGGCGCCAACCAGCTCGTCGGCACGGACCTCAGCCAGGCGGTGCCGCTGACGCTCGCGGCGGCGCTCGGCGCGCTGGCGTTCGGGCACGTCGAGCTCGGCGTCACGGCCTCGCTGGTCATCGGCAGCGTGCCGGCCGTGCTGGTCGGCTCGTTGCTGTCCTCGAGCGCGCCCGACCGCTATATCCGGCCCGCCATCACGTTCGTGGTCTTCGCCTCCGGCCTGAAGTACGTGGGCGTCGGCACGACCGCGCTGGGGTGGATCCTGTGCGCGACCCTGCTCGTCGGGGCCCTGGCCTGGCTGACCGTCAGCCGCCCGTGGCAGTCGTCGGTCGGGCTCGGGGAGGGGCTCGTGCCGGCGGATGCCGCCGCCGCCCAGCCCGAGCCCGATCCTACGCCGCGCGCTTGACTGTACTGGCGCTCATCGGCGCGGCGGCGTTCGAGCCAGTCCTGAGAGCGTCCGCCGCCAGCGCCCGGTCGTAGCCGCCGGCCAGGAGCTCCAGCGCGCGCTCCCACGTGCGGGTGCGGACCGCGGCGAGCCCCGCGGCCGAAAGTCGCTCGCGCAGCACGGGCGAGCTCGCCAGCTCCAGCATCGCGCCGGCCAGCGCGTCGGCGCGCGCCTCGCACAGCAGCCCGCTGACACGGTGCTCGATCAGCGACAGCGGCCCGCCCTCGGCCACCGCGATCACCGGCAGGCCGGACGCCTGGGCCTCGAGGATCACCTGTCCGAACGTGTCGGTCGCGCTGGGGAATACGAATACGTCCGCGCGCGCGTACGCGCGCGCGAGCTCATCGCCGGAGAGCCAGCCCAGGAACGTCGTGTGGGCGTCGCCGACCCGCTCGCGCAGCCGCTCCTGCTCGGGGCCGCCGCCGGCCAGCACCAGGTGCAGCCTGGGCTCTCGCTCGCGCGCCGCCGTGAACGCGTCGGCCAGCAGCTCGGCGCCCTTCTCGCGCGTGATCCGGCCCGAGTACATCACGTTGATCGCCTTCCCGTCCCGGTCCCAATACCCGTCTCCGTCCCAATACCCGGCCCCGTCTCCGTTGTCCAGCTGGCCACGATCGCGCAGCGCCGGATCGAAGCGCGACGTGTCCACGCCCCGGTCCCAGCGCATGATGAGCTCCGCGGGCATTCCGATCTGCGCCAGCGCCTCGTCGGAGGCCGCGCTGGGGGAGAGGACGACGTCGCAGGCGCGGTAGAACGCGCCGACGGCCATCTCCATCGCCCGTGCGAGCTCCGGCCGTTCGGAGCGCAGCTCGGCGTAGGCGGTCAGCTCGGTGTGGTAGCTGCCGAGGAGGGGCAGGCCGAGAGCGCGGGCGACGAGCACGCCCGCGATGCCGGCGGGGCCCGGCGAGCAGACGTGGATCGCGTCGAAGGCGCCGTCTGAGAGCGTCTGGACGGCGGCGGGCAGGCTCGGGACCCCGATCTGCAGGCCCGGATAGTAGGGCACGTCGATCTCGGCGACGGCTGACAGGCGCCGGTCGACCTCGGGGTCGGTCCCGAGCACCTCGATCTCGAAGCCGGGGACGCCGCGCTGGCGGATCTCTTCGATCGTGCGGGTGACGCCGTGCATCGAGTTGATGCCGTCGGCGAGGATCGCGATCCGCGGTGTCTCGCCGTCATCGCCGGAGCGCCCGTCGAGCTTGGCGCGCTCGTTGGCGAGGAACGCCGTCGCGGGGGCGTAGGGGATCGCGGCGATGCAACTCTCGAACAGGCCCTCCGCGGCAACGAGAACCTCGGCCTCGCCCGCGGCCGCGCGCACCGCGAGATCGACCGCGGCGCGCAGCTTGCGCTCGTGCAGGCGGCAGGCGCGGCG
This sequence comes from uncultured Solirubrobacterales bacterium, assembly GCA_963799735.1. GTDB lineage: Bacteria > Actinomycetota > Thermoleophilia > Solirubrobacterales > Solirubrobacteraceae > Palsa-744. The sequence continues at coordinate 34,318 of CAWCYP010000066.1, forward strand.
GAAGAGACCGGAGTGGCTGAAATCGTCGGCCTGCATGAGGTCGATCAGCCCGCGCTCGTCGAGGTAGTCGAGCTCGACCGCGGACAGCCAGGCGCGCAGCAGGCAGCGTGCGTCCGCGGGCGTCAGGTCGTTGCCGGTGGCTCCCTGGCGCGCGTCGCCCTCGCGCAGCAGCCGGCTGACCATTGTCAGCACGCGCCGCGGGTCGGGCGCGATGCCCTCGCCATCGCCCTCGTCTCCGGCGCCCAACGAGCGCGCCGCCAGGGCGATCGCCGCGTGCGCCCACTTCGCGGCGCTGCCCTGCTTGCCGCGCGCGCGTGACGCGCCCGGCGCGCATGTGCGCGAGGAACTCGGCGGGCGTGCGCGCGGGAGGCGCTTCGGTGAACGTGCGCCCGATGTCGACCCCGGCGTGGTCGTCCGAGCCGCCGATGCCGATGCAGTCGCGGGTGGCGACGTAGCTCGCGGCGGGCCGGTTGAGCTCGCGTGCGCGCGCGCCGTTGCGGGTCTCCCAGACGCTGAACAGCTCCGCCAGGCGCCGCCGGTGACGCGCGGTGAGGGGGGCGCCGACGTTGTAGTAGGGGTGGGCGAGCGCGCAGGCGATCTCCCGCTCGTACAGGTAGGCGGCGCACAGCTCGACGTCGCCGGAATGAGCCTGCAGCCACTCGTGATCCTCGCCGGTGATCCCGTAGCAGAGGACGTGCACCGCCTGGGGCTCGCCGCGGAAGTGGGCGGTGAGCTCCTCGGAGACGAACACGTCTGGAAGGTCGGCGATCTCGAGGACTCCCGCGATCGTGTCGTGGTCGGTGATCGTGACGAAGTCCATGCCCCGGCGCTTGGCCAGCTCATGGACCTCCCGGGGCGGGGTGGCGCACTCGGGCAGCCCGAGAGCCCGTTGCACGCCGAGCCGCGAGACCTGCGAGGCGGTCGAGTGGCAGTGCATGTCGACCCGTGTGACGCGCGCGTCCTGCATGTCGACCCGTGTGGTCGTGTCGAGGGTCATCGTTGCTCCTCTCCTATCTCTCTCTATCTGTACCCATACCATTTTGGTCGCAATTTGCGGGCTTTTGTGACCAACCGGGAACGATCGTGTGAAGGGGGTGTGAAGTTTTTGGAAGAGAGGGAGCAATACTCAGCACGCCGGCCAGCGAGCTGTCGCGCGATGCTGATGATCCTGGCCTCGGCGATCAGCTACTTCCAGGCGATCGTGCTCGGCGTGCTGCAGGGCGTGACCGAGCTGTTCCCGATCTCCAGCCTCGGACACACGGTGCTGTTCCCGACGCTGTTCGGCTGGAACGGCCTCGTGGACGCGCAGTCGCAGCCGGAGTCGTTCTGGCTGGCGTTCGTCGTGATGCTCCACGTCGGCAGCGCGCTCGGGCTGCTGTTCTACTACCGGCGCGACTGGGTGGAGATCGTCGGCGCGTTCTTCAGCACGCTCGCGAACGCGCCGGATCGAGACGAGCACCGAGCGGCTCGCCTGGCTGATCATCGTCGCGAGCATTCCGGCGGGCATCCTCGGGCTGGCGTTCGAGCACCAGCTGCGCACGCTCACCGCCAAGCCCGAGGTCGCGGCGATCTTCCTGATGGTCAACGGCTGCGTGCTGTTCGCGGCCGAGCGCTTCCGCCGCCGGGCCGTCGTGCGCGAACTGGCGGCCCGGGAGGGCGCCAAGCCCGACGGGGGACGCGAACTGGACACGCTGGAGTACCGCGAGGCGCTGGTCGATCGGCGTCGCCCAGTCGACGGCGCTGATCGCCGGGATCAGCCGCGACGGCGTGACGATGGGCGCGGGGCTCGCGCGCGGGCCTGGACCACAGCGACTCGGCGCGGTTCGCGTTCCTGCTGGCCACGCCGATCATCCTCGCCGCGGGCCTGTTCAAGCTCCCGGACCTGCTCGGCCACCTCGGCGACGGCGTGCGCGGGCAGGCGCTCGTGGCGTGCGTCTCCGCGGCGATCACCGCCGTCTTCACGGTGGCCTTCCTGGTCAAATACTTCAAGACCCGCACGCTGATCCCGTTCGCCGTCTACTGCCTGGTGTTCGGGGGGCGATGGTCATCTACACGCAGGTCTCCTGACCAAGAGCGCGCGAGCGTCTGTTGTTATAAACATTTTGGACTGCGTATGACGATGGCTATACGCAGTCTTGAAAGAGAGAGAGAGGGACCTCGTCTGTTGTTATAAACATTTTGAACTGCGTATAACGATGGCTATACGCGGTCCTGAAGCAAACAACATGAGAGAGCGTGCGTCGATGCCGCAGGTCGCCGAAAACCCCGCCCAAGATGTTCGAGACACGCAGCCAGGCGTGGAGCGAGGTCGGGCTGCTGGAGCAGGTCAGCCCGCGCGCGGCCAAACGCGCGGGCTGGGAGGCGGTGCTGCTGGGCGTTTTGTTCGTCGTGGTCGTCGTCGTGTACGACAACCGCGCGAGCCTGTTCGGGATCGAAGCACGGGGCAGCTCGCCCGAAGCGAACACGGCGGTGCGCATCGTGACGGTGCTCGTGCTGCTGGTGCTCGGCTGGGCGATCGCGCGCAACTTTGGCCGCGCGCTGGGGCCGGCGCTGTTCAGGCGCCTGGATCCCGTGACCGCCGGACCGGTCGGGTTCCTGATCCGCCTGGCGATGCTGGCGATCACGCTGCTGGTGGCGCTGAGCGTGGCGGGCGTGCAAGCTCGGACGCTGCTCGTGGGCGGAGCGTTCACGGCCGTGATCCTCGGCCTGGCGGCGCAGCAGACGCTGGGCAATCTGTTCGCGGGCGTGGTGCTGCTCAGCGCGCGGCCGTTCAGGGTCGGCGACCGGGTGCGCCTGCAGGGCGGTCCGCTGGCGGGTCAGATCGAGGGGACGGTCAGCTCGCAGGGCCTCTTGTATACGACGTTCGTGACGGGCGAGGGCTCGGTGATGGTGCCGAACAGCGTGGTGCTCAACGTCGCGGTCGCCACTCAGCCGCCGGCCGGCACGCGGTAGCGCAGGAACAGGTGCGAGTCGTGCTCCAGCGCGCACAGCAGCGCCAGCCCGAGCGGGGGCGAGAGCTCGGCTCCGGCGAGAATCCTGGGCGGCGCGGCGGCGGCCCGCCGTCCGGCAGGCCACCCCCGCCGTCGCCGTCGCCGTCACCAGCAGCAGCAGCATCATCATCACCACCACCAACGCCGTCGCCACCGTCGCCGGCGAGCAGGGGGGAGATCGACAGGAACAGCTCGTCGACCAGTCCGGCGGCCAGCAGCTGGGCGTTCAGATGAGGACCGCCCTCGCACAGGAGGGTGCGGACGTGCAAGCGATCTTGCAGCTCGGCCAGCGCCGCCGCGAGAGGTCGAGTGAGCCATCGTCCTCGCGGCGGGCGCGCACGTACTCGACCCGCGCGGCGACGGCGGCGGTCTCGGGGAGGCTCGCGTCCGAGCCGGTCACGATCGCGACCTGCGAGTCGGGATCGGACAGCAGAGGCAGGTCGGCGGGGAGGGCAAGGCTCGCGGAGACGACGCAGGCGAGCGGGTGCTCGCGCAGGCCCAGCCGGGCGCGCAGCCGGCGCCGGTCGGGATCGGGCACGATCGGGCCGTAGCGCTCGGCGCGCACGGTGCCCGCGCCCGCCATGACCGCGTCCACGACCGAGCGCAGGCCGTGGAACAGGGCTCGGTCGGCGTCGTCCGAGATCGGTCCCGAGCGCCCGTTCAGGGTTGCCCGTCCGTCGAGCGTGGCGACCATGTTCAGGACGACATACGGGCGCCTGCGCCCGGCAGCTTCTGCTGGCGCGCGTCCGGCGGCGTCCGGGGCCGGCATCGATGCTCCCGTGCGCTCGTGCAGGCCCAGGCCGGTTACGATCTCCTGCACCGCGGCCGGATCGCCGGGGGGGAGCAGGCGTTTGAACGTGATCGGCGCGGAGGAGATGGCGGTCGAGATATAGCAACTTGTAAACACTTCTGGGGGGCGACCTGCTACGGTCGGGGCGTCTGGCCGGTACAAAGACCGGCGAAAAGCAGTAGTGCAGGCGCTCGCAGGTCGAGGCTCTATGCAGCATCCTCCGCGCAGCAGCAAGCACCAACACACACGTACGTGGAGGAGTTCCATATATGCCTACCGGCACCGTAAAGTGGTTCAGCGACGACAAGGGGTTCGGTTTCATCACCCCCGATGACGGCGAGAAGGACCTGTTCGTCCATCACACCGGCATCAACGGCGAGGGTTACCGCTCGCTGCAGGAGGGCTCGAAGGTGTCCTACGACGCCGAGCAGGGCGACAAGGGCCCCAAGGCCGTCAACGTCCAGTCGATCTGAAGTCGTTCCCGCGGGGCCTTCGCTCCGCGGGCAAGAGCTTGACCCGAGAGCCCGCCTAGGCGGGCTCTCGGTCGAGGCGCGCAGGGAAGCGATCGGCATGGGCGCGCTGGTCGTGCTGGTGGCGTTGAGCCTGCTGTTCGTCATCATGGCCGCCGATCGTCCGAGCCTGTTCGCGGCGACCACCCACACGGGCTTCTTCCCGGGCTGGATGGCCGGCCCGCTGGGCGGGCTGTGGCCGGGGCTGACGCGCAGCGGGACGGCGCTCAGGTGGGTGTTCACCGCGATGATGGCGGCGATGTACGCGGGCTACCTGGTGGCGCTGCGCTACGTGCCCGGCATGCGCTCGAGCGCGCGCTGGACGATCGCGACGGTCGTGGCGGTGCACGCGATCCTCCTGCTGGCGCCGCCGATGTCGCTGACGGACGTCTTCAACTACATCAACTACGGGCGCATGGAGATCGTCCATCACCTCAACCCGTACACGACTCTTCCGATCTCCGAGCCGCACAGCGACCCGAGCTATGCGCTCTCAGCAACTGGCACGAGCTGCTGAGCCCGTACGGCCCGCTGTTCACGCTGCTGACGTTCGCGCTGGTGCCGCTCGGCGTCGCCGCGTCGTTCTGGGCGATCAAGGTGATGCTCATGGCCGCGAGCCTGGGGACGATCCTGCTCGTCTGGAAGTGCGCGCGGATGCTGGACCTCGATCCGGTCAAGGCGATCGTGCTCGTCGGACTGAACCCGATCGTGATCGTATGGGGACTCGGCGGAGATCACAACGACTTCTTGACGGTGTTCGCGATCGTGCTCGGCTTCTATCTGCTGCTGCGCGCGCGCGAGCACGATCGCTCCGGCGCCACTGGGATCGGCGCGGGCGCCGCGTTCGTGGCGGCGACCGCGCTGAAGGCGTCGGCCGGGATCCTGATTCCGATCGTGCTGGTGAGCCTGCTGCGGGCGCCGCGACGCCTGACCCGGGTCCTGCTCGGGATGGTGGCGGCGGGCGTGGTCGTGGGCGCCGCAAGCCTGATCGCGTTCGGCCTGCACATCCCCGATCTCAGCACCCAGAGCGAGGTCGTCGCCAACGAGAGCGTGCCCAACCTGATCGGCCTGGCGCTCGGCGCGGGCGGGGAGACCGAAACGCTGCACACCCTGCTGAGCGGCGTGTTCCTCCTGTCGGTGCTCGGCTGCTGCGCGATGGCCTTTAGCCGCCGGTGGGACTCGATCACGGCGTCGGGCTGGGCGACCGTCGCGCTGCTCCTCACGCTCGGCTGGGTGCTGCCGTGGTACGTGCTGTGGCTGCTGCCGCTCGCGGCGTTGTCACGCTCGCGCAGGCTGCGCACGACCGCGCTCGTCCTCGGCGCCTACCTGATGATCGCCTGGGCGCCCGCCTCCGGGCCTGCTGTGGAGCGCGATCGGGTTTCACCCCGCGAAGACGCCGCTCGGTCAGCTGCACCAGCGGTATGTCAAGGAGCTTTTGAACTAATCCTCATTCGCCATCCGCCGCGGGTGGGCGGCGGCCGAGCTTGCGCTGGCTCGCGCGGCGCTTGGTGTCCAGTCGCCGGGCGCGCGAGGCGGCCGTGGGACGGGTGGGGCGTCGCTTGCGGGGCACGGCCAGGGCGCGCGCCAAGCGCTCGGCCAGCCGGCTCAGCGCCAGCTCGCGGTTGCGGGTCTGCGAGCGCTCGTCCTGGGCGATCGCCACCACTCGCGGGCCGGCGCGCGCGAGCACGCGCGCGCGTTGTGGCTCGCTGAGCGAGGGCGAGGCGAGCACGTCGAAGCTCGCTTCGACGCGCGAGGCGGTGACGTTGGCGTGCTGCCCGCCCGGCCCGGAGGAGCGGCTCGTGCGCAGGGCGATCTCCGCGAGCGGGATCGTCAGCTCGCGGTTGACGCGCAGGTGTCGCGGAGGGTCTTCCTCAGCCGCGCTCACCACAGTCCGCCGCGCCGCTCATTGCGGCTGCCCGGTAGAGAGGTCGTGGATGGCTTTGACCCGCATCATCTCCTCGCCCTCGGGCACGCGGCCGTCGCGGCCGATGTAGCCGTCCTTGCCGCCGGCGATCAGGTAGACGGCGTCGACGTCGCCGAGGTTGCGCACCTTGCGCAGGGTGGCGGCGTCGACGCGCGCGAAGGAGCCCTCGTGCAGGCGATGGATGGAGCCGTCGCCGAACTCCATCTCGATCGTGCCGCGGTGGACGAAGTACAGCTCCTCCTGCTCGTCGTGGTAGTGAAACCCGCTCTCGATGCCGGGCGGCATCACGATCGCGTTGACGCCGAACGCGGTCACGCCGAGGCCCTTGCGGACCTTACGAAACCCGGGGCCCTCACCCAGCGCGTCCAGATCACCGATGGCATAGCCCTCTCCGACCGTCACGTTCGGGTACTCCGTTGATGCCTCCATCGATTACGCGTCTCCTCTCAGCAGTCAGGGATTCAGGTTGGGTTGGAAAATGGCGGTTGGGGGAGTCGGGAGGGAGAGAGTGGTGGGGAGGAGAGAGAGTATATGTGTTCGTTTTAAAACTCGGTACTACTATAGTTATACCTCGGTTCAAAATGTATTGTCTCTCTCTCGCTCCTTTAGGTTTCTGTCTCTCTTCCTCAATCAGTGATCGGCGACATACCCGCCCTCGGGGGAGAGTGGGTGGCCCTCGTCGGCCCATCGTTGCAGGCCGCCGCGCATCGAGTGGGCTTGAAAGCCCGCGACGCGGAAGGCCTGGGCGGCCATCTCCGAGCGCGAGCCGACGCGGCAGTAGAACACCACGGGCCGATCGCGCTCGACGGTCGCCGCCTGCGCGGTGAGCTCGACCAGGGCGATGTGGCGCGAGTCGGCGATGTGGCCGGCCTCGCGCTCGTAGGGCTCGCGCACGTCGATCACCTGCGGGCCGGCCTGCGGATCGGGATCCTCCGCCAGCCAGTCGGCGAGTTGATCCGGATCGATGCCGATCTGGGAAGTGTCGACGGCCGCACTCACTGGGGCATGAGCGTAGCGAGCCCACTCGTGGCGGGGCCGGGCGGCGCGATGGCTGGCGCGGCGACGGCAGGGGCGCCGGGACACGCGGACGTTAGTAGGATCGAGCCACGATGCCCGACACGTTGAGCCGGACGTCTACACGATCCCTCAGGAGCACCTCGACTTCTGCGCGACGATCGGGCAGATCGCGCGCGAGCAGATCGCCCCGCGCTCGGCGGAGATCGACGAGAAGGCGGAGTACCCGTGGGACATCCGCAAGGTGCTCGCCGAGCAGGACATCCTCGGGCTGCCGTTTCCGAGCCGAGTACGGCGGCACGGGCACGGGCACGCTGATGCTGAACATGGCGGTCGAGGAGATCGCCAAGGTCGACGCGTCGTGCGCGCTGATCCTGATGGTGCAGGAGCTGGGGACGCTGCCGATCCAGCTGTTCGGCACCGACGAGCTGAAGGAGCGCTTCCTGCCGAGGTGCGCGACCGGCGAGTTCTCGCCCGCGTTCGCGCTGAGTGAGCCCGAGGCCGGCTCGGACCCGGCGGGGATGAAGACGACCGCCGTGCAGGACGGCGATGAGTGGGTGATCAACGGCACGAAGAACTGGATCTCGAACCTCGGCGTCGCCGACTTCTACATCTGCTTCGCGGTCACCGACCGGGAGAGCAGGCGGATCACGGCGTTCGTCGTGGAGGCCGACCGGCCAGGGTTCAGCGTGGGCAAGCTCGAGCACAAGCTCGGCATCCGCGCCTCGCCGACGGGCCAGCCGATCTTCGAGGACGTGCGGGTGCCGAAGGAGAACGTGATCGGCGAGGTCGGCAGGGGCCTGTCGGTCGCGCTGGGCACGCTCGAGCGCACGCGCCTGGGCGCGGCCGCGCAGGCGGTGGGGATCGCCCAGGGCGCGACCGACTACGCGGTCGCGTACGCGCGCGAGCGCAGGCAGTTCGGGCAGGCGATCAACGAGTTTCAGGCGATCCAGTTCAAGCTCGCCGACATGGAAACACGCACCGCGGCCGCGCGTGAGCTGCTGTACAAGGCGTGCGCGATGGCCGACCAGGGTCACCCGGAGCGGGCGAAGTACTCCTCGATGGCGAAGGTCTTCGGCTCGGATACGGCGATGGCCGTTACCGTCGAGGCGGTGCAGGTGCTGGGCGGCTACGGTTACGTGAAGGAGTATCCGGTGGAGCGCATGATGCGAGACGCGAAGATCACCCAGATCTACGAGGGCACGAACGAGATCCAGCGGCTCGTGATCGCCCGTACGCTCAAGTAGGAGTCGCGGTGCGCGGGTCGTTCTTCTCACGACAACGCGCCTCCGGCCAATTGCGCCGCGCGGGCTTGGCGGCGCTGATCGCGCTGTCGCTGGGCCTGATCGTGATCGTGGTCGGACAGGGCTTCAGCGCGATCGGCGCGGTCCGGGCGCTGGAGGACGTCGCGTTCGGGGTGATCGTGATCGCGCTCATGATCGGCGGCGCGGCGTTCGTGGCCGTGCGGTTGGCGGACTGGCGCGACCCCGAGTCCGAGACCGAGTTCGATGAGCTCGTGCGTCATTCCGAGGAGCTCGCCCGCGAAGGCCTGGCGGTGGACCCCGACGAAAACGAGTTCCTCGAGCTCGATCCGCTCGACGACGAGGACTTCGAGGAGCTCGTGCGCGACGCGCTCGACGACCTGCCCGACCTGTTGCGCAACGCGCTGTCGCACGTCGCGGTCGTGATCTCCGACGGCGGTCGCCGGCGCGGCGCGTACGGGCTGTACCAGGGGGGTCAGACTCGCCGCGACGACACCCACGACCGCATCGTGATCTTCCGCGACACGCTGCGCCGCGACTTCGGCCACGACGCGGAGCTGCTGCGCGACCAGGTGATGCGCACGGTCCGCCACGAGCTCGCGCACCACGTCGGGCTTCGACGAGCTGGGCGTCAGTCGCCTCGATCTGTGGCATCCCTATGAGTCTCCCGGCCCTCCCGGAAACCACCAAGGAGAAGAGCACCAGATGCCAGAGGCAGTGATCGTCGACGCCATTCGCACGCCCATCGGACGCGCGGTCAAGGGGTCGCTCAAGACCGTCCGCGCCGACGACCTCGCCGCGATCCCGCTGAGGGCGCTGATCGAGCGCAACCCCGAGGTCGACTTCTCCTCGATCGGCGACGTGATGATGGGCTGCGGCTACGGGGAGGGCGAGTCGGGCTACAACATCGGCCGCATCGCCTCGCTGCTGGCGGGCATCGACCATCACGTGCCCGGGCTGCACGGTCAACCGCTTCTGCGCCTCCTCGCTGCAGACGACGCGGATGGCCTTCCACGCGATCAAGGCCGGCGAGGGCGACACCTACATCGCCGCGGGCGTCGAGGCCGTCAGCCGCGTGGGGCGCGGCAGCCAGTTCGAGTTCAACCACACCGTCGACGGCTCGCCGGGTTCGCCTACAACGTCTACATCCCGATGGGCATGACCGCGGAGAACGTCGCCGACGAACGCAAGGTCAGCCGCGAGGCGCAGGACGAATGGGCGCTCATCTCCCAGACGCGCGCGGTCGCGGCGGTGCGAGTCCGGGCACTTCGACAAGGAGATCGTCCCGGTGACCGTGCCGGCGCACAAGGAGACCGACAAGGAGGGCAACGAGGTCGACGTGCCCGAGACGGTCGTCACCAAGGACGACGGCCCGCGGCCGGGGACGACGATGGAGAAGCTCGCCGCGCTGAAGCCGGTGTTCAAGGAGGACGGGACGGTCACGGCCGGCAACGCCTGCCCGCTCAACGACGGCGCCGCGGCGCTGTTGATCATGTCCGAGGAACGCGCCCGCGAGCTGGGCTGAAGCCGAAAGCGCGGATCATCGCCTCGACGGTCGCCGCGATCCGCCCGGAGGTCATGGGCCTCGGCCCGATCCCGGCGATCCAGAAACTGCTCGAGAACACCGGCATGTCGATGAGCGACATCGACGTCGTCGAGATCAACGAGGCGTTCGCCGCGCAGATCGTGCCCTGCAAAGACGACCTCGGCATCGACGACGAGAAGCTCAACCCGTTCGGCGGCGCGATCGCGCTCGGCCATCCGTTCGGGATGACCGGCGCGCGCATCATGACGACGCTGCTCAACGACCTCGAGACGCTCGATGAGACCTACGGCATCGAGTCGATGTGCGTCGCCGGCGGCATGGGCATGGCGATGCTCGTCGAGCGGTTGAGCTGATCTGGCGCGGGCGCGCCTCAGCGCGGGGCATCCGCAGGGCTCCGTCGAGGCGGATCGTCTCGCCGTTGAGCATCCGGTTCTCGACGATGTGGCTCACCAGCTGGGCGTACTCGGCGGGCCGGCCAAGGCGCTGGGGGAAGGGGACGCCCGCGCCGAGCTTTGCGCGGGCCTCCTCGGGCAGCGCGGCCAGCAGCGGCGTGTCGAACAGGCCGGGAGCGATCGTGTTGACCCTGATCCCGTACTGCGCGAGGTCGCGCGCGGCGGGCAGCGTCAGCGAGACGATCCCGCCCTTCGAGGCCGCGTAGGCGATCTGGCCGACCTGACCGTCGTAGGCGGCGATCGAGGCGGTGTACACGCACACGCCGCGCTCACCGTCGTCGTCGAGGGGCTCGTTGGCGATCATCGCGGCGGCGGCGAAGCGGAGCACGTTGAACGTGCCGATCAGGTTGATCTGGATGACCGTCTCGAACGGCAGCAGCGGGTGGGGGCCCTTCGAGCCCGCGACCTTCTGCGCCCAGCCGACGCCCGCGCAGCACGCGGCGATCCGCAGTCCGCCGTCGGCCTGCGCCGCCTGGGCGACGGCCGCCTGCACCTGGTCCTCCTCGCGCACGTCGCAGGCGACGAACTCCGACGCCCAGCTCGACTCGCCAGCGCCACGCCTTTGTCGGCGTTCAGGTCGGCGACGGTCACGACCGCGCCCCGCGAGTGCAGGGCGCGCACGGTCGCCTCGCCGAGCCCGGAGGCCCCGCCGACGACGATCGCTGAGCTGCCCTCGATCCGCATGGCGGCGGAGCCTATTGCACGGCGCGCGACAGGGTCAGCGCGAACAGCTCCTCGGGGTCGGTCAGCCAGCGCACGAGCTCGAGGCCCGCGGCCGACAGGTCGCCCTCCAGGCGCTCGGGGGTGAACTTGGCGCTGATCTCCGTGCGCAGCTCCTCGCCGGCGTCGAAGTGCACGGGCAGGTCCAGGGCGCGCACGAGCGTGGTGTGCTCGCGGCGCGAGCGCAGGCGCATCTCGATCCACTCGTGCTCGGGGTCGAACAGCGCGACGTGATCGAAGTCCTCGGGGTCGAAGTCGGCGTCCAGCTCGCGGTTGAGCACGCGCAGCACGTTGCGGTTGAACTCGGCGGTGACGCCCTGCGCGTCGTCGTAGGCGGCCTCGAGCACGTCCGGGTCCTTGACCAGGTCGGTGCCCATCAGCAGGTGATCTTCGGGCCCGAGCAGCCGGCGATCGCGCGCAGGAAGCGGCGGCGGCTGCCGGGCGGGAAGTTGCCGATCGTGCCGCCGAGGAACGCCACGAGCCGCGGCCCGGCCGCGTCCGGGACCTGGTCGAGGTGGCGCTCGAAGTCGCCGATCACGCCGTGCACGCGCAGCCCCGGATACTCCTCGGTGAGCGTCTGGGCGCACTCGCGCACCATGCTCTCGGTCACGTCCACCGGCACGTAGCGGCGCAGCGTGCCGGCGTCGTGCAGCGCGTCCAGCAGCACGCGCGTCTTGGCGGCCGTGCCCGAGCCGAGCTCGACCAGCTCCGCGGCGCCGGTGAGCGCCGCCAGCTCGGCGGCGGACGCCTGCAGGATCGCGCGCTCGGCGCGCGTGGGGTAGTACTCGGGCAGCTCGCAGATCCGGTCGAACAGCTCGGCGCCGCGGGCGTCGTAGAAGTGCTTGGGCGGCAGCTCCTTGAACGGGCGCGTCAGCCCGTCGAGCACGTCGTCGGCGAGCGAGCGCTCCTGCGGCGCCGTCGAGGTGCGAGTCGATCCGGATCACCGGCTCGGCCGGGTCTGCGACCGGCTCCATCAGACACGTCCCGCGCCAGGCGCACGCCGGCGAAGATCTGGCGGCGCTGGGGCAGGTCCCAGTTGCGGAACGTCAGCGTCCGCACGCGCGGGCTGGTCGCCCACGAGCCGCCGCGGAGCACGCGGTAGTCCTCGCCGAAGAACACTTCCGAGTACTCCCGGTAGGGATACGCGACGAACCCCGGGTAGCCACCGAAGCGGCTGTCGGTCCACTCCCACACCTGGCCCACACCCGCGAGCAGCCCGCTGGTCGCCGCCTTCTCCCACTCGGCCTCGCTCGGCAGCCGCGCTCCCGAGGCCTGTGGCGTACGCCTCCGCCTCGAACCAGCTCACATGGCAGACCGGCGCGTCGGGATGTCCACTAGACGTGCCTCCGCTCGAAGCGCGCCCAGCTCGCATTCGTCACGGGGCGGCGCGCGATTTCAAACGCGGGCAGATCGATCGTGTGGCGCGGACGCTCGTTGTCGTAGGCGAACCCGTCAGCAGCCGCACCCATCTCAAATAAACCCGCCGGCACCTGCGATCCACTTCGTCCGGGCTCGCACGAGCGGCTCCAGGTGCGGCTCGCCGGCCGGCAGCAGACCGGCGATCGCCAGCGTCTGGCGCATCGTCTCTGTGTGCTGCAGCTCGTGCCGGATCACCATCTCGCAGATGCTCCCATCGCCGGCGCCGCGCCGCACGAGCGCCTCGCCAGCGCGCTCGCGCACGTCCTGCATGTACGCGCGCGCGTCATCTGGCCCCAGCGCCTCGATGTCGCCGCGGACGACGCGCGGCGTCTCGAACGCGTCGTACACCCCGGCCAGGTCGGGACGCAGCAGCTCCAGTCCCGCGTGCCGGTGCGCGAGCCACAGATCCTCATAGGCGGCGATGTGGCCGAGGTCCCAGGCGAGCGGGCTCATGATCGGCGAGTGGACCCTGCTCAGGTCCTCGTCGGTGAGGTGCGCCACCGAGCGCGAGCGTGCGCTCGCGCGCTTGATCCAGCGCGTCCAGCACCTGCTCCTCCGGACTCGGCGGTGCGGCTTGATGGGTCGCGGTCGCGGTGCAGGCCATCAGGGAACCCCTCACTGTACGACGCTCGGCGCGATTTGGCTCACCCGCGCGGGGATGGAGGGGCGGCCGCGTCGTCGACGATCACGCTCAGCCTGCTCCGTCGCAGCAGGCTCGCGGGCACGTGCTTGGTCGGCTCGCCGAGCATCGCCGAGATCGCGTCGGACTTTTCCGCGCTCGTGGCCAGCAGCATGCAGCAGCGCGCGGCGCGCAGCACAGCCATACTCAGCGTGATCCGCTCGGGCGGGGGCTTGGGCGAGTCGTGCACTGGAAGGCACAGCACGTGCTCCCCGGCATTCAGTGTCGGCGCCCCCGGGAACAGCGACGCGACGTGCCCGTCCGGGCCGATTCCCAGCACGATCACGTCGAGCACGGGCAGATCGCCGTCACGGAAGGCGACATGCTCGTCCAACGCCCGCGCGTAGCGCTCGGCCCCCTCCTCGGATCCCAACTCGCCCTCCATGCGGTGGACTCGCTCGGGCGCGATGTCGGCGGTCCCGAGCAGCGTCTCGTGCGCGAGCCTGTAGTTGCTCTGCTCGTCGTGCGATCCGACGCAGCGCTCGTCGGCGAACCATATTTCGACGCCGTCCCAGCTCGGTCGTCTCGCTTGCGCAGCAGTTCGTAGGTGCGGCCCGGCGTGGTGCCGCCGCTGAGCGCCAGGTGGGCGACGCCACGCTCGCGGTGGGCACTGTGCAGGCGCTGCACGATCTCGAGCGCCGCCCGCTCGGACACGGCCTCGGCGTCGGCCAGCGTCGTCAACCGCGTCATGCCGGCCGCGCCTCGTCCGTCTCGGGCGGCCCGGACGACTCGTCTGCCTTGGGCGCCGTCTGGGGCGGCTCGTCCTCCGCTTCGGGCAGCATCGCCTGAGCGGCTTGCAGCGCCGGCCTGTAGGTGGGGTCGCGCAGCAACGCCTGCCGGATGCCCTCGCCGAGGATGCCCCCCTCGCCCCGCGAAGCGCCCAGCAGCGTCCACGTGCGCTCGACACCGGCGCGGTCGCGGCGGTGGGCGTGCAGACCCCCCGGTCCACGGTCGAGACTCAGCTGCAGCACCGAGCCGCTGCTCAACCGCACGCCGGCCAGCCCCGGCACCCGCAGTTCGGGGTCCGCCTGCAGGCGCAGCTCGATGTCCGTGCCCCGCCCCGATCTGGCGTTGCCGGCCAGCACGCCGTCATGGCCGGTCCGGCCCTCGACGATCCGCGAGTGGCTCAGCTCTTTCCAGCCCAGCCGAGACGCCAGCCAGCCGACGAACAGCATCGCCGCCACGGTCGAGTCCGGGTGATGGCGGACCTCCACGGCGCTGAGCGAGTCCAGCTCGGGGCGCATGCTCGCGGGGTCGAACGTCGCGGCGACCCGCTCCCGCCACGGGGTCGAGCGCAGCCACGCGAGGTCGACCACGTAGGCCCGTTCGGACAGCGTGCATGCGCGCTCGATCGCCTCGCTCCAGACGGGCTCCTCGATCGAGTCGATCAGCGTCGCCTGCGCCAGCCCCAGCAGCGCGTCGGCGGCCTCGGGGTGGCGGTGGGGCGACCACAGCAGCGTCGGCAGGTCGCTGACCACCAGCGGATCGGCGATCGTCGGCAGGTCGTCGAGATGGCGCTCGCCGATCTCCACGATCGCGGTCTCGCGCAGCAGCGCCACCTCGTCCGGCCCCGGTTCGCCTTCGGAGGCGACGGTCACGCGCGCGTTCAGACGCTCGCGGTGGGGCTCGTAGGAGAGCACGACCGTGCGCGAGGCGTGATAGCGCCCCACGCCGCGCAGCCGGTTGGCGATCTCACCGCTGTAGTCGCTCTCGACAAACACGAGCATGTTCAGCACCCGCGCGGGCACGAACCCGCCGTTCTCGGCGTGCTTCTCGGCCAGCAGCTCACGCAGCGCCGTTTCGATCTCATCGGGCGTTGTGTCCTCTTCGCTCCAGACCGCGTCACTGACGGCCGCCATGCTCAGATCGCCCGCCAGGAGTGGCCTTCGCGGAGGATGCGATCGGCCTCGACGGGTCCCTGCGAGCCCGCTTCGTATTGCAGGAAGTGGATCGGGCGCCTGCGGGTGGGTGGGTGCCCAGTATTTGACGATCGGATCGCAGATGCGCCACTGCGCCTCGACCTCGTCGTTGCGGGTGAACAGCGTCGGGTCGCCGCGCATCGCGTCCATGATCAGCCGCTCGTAGGCCTCGGGCGACTGGGACAGGAACGAGGTGCCGTACAGGAACTCCATGTTGACGGGCCTGATCGACATGCGCGTGCCGGGGATCTTCGCGCCGAGCTGGAGCGTCACGCCCTCGTTGGGCTGCACGGTCAGGATCAGCTGGTTGGGCTGCACTCCGAGCGAGCCGTCCTGGCTGAAGGCGAGGTGGGGGACGGGCTTGAGCGTGACCGCGATCTCGGTGACCTTGCGCGCCAGGCGCTTGCCCGCGCGCAGGTAGAACGGCACGCCCGCCCAGCGCCAGTTGTCGACTTCCAGGCGCAGCGCCGCGTAGGTCTCGGTGATCGAGCCTGACGGCACGCCCTCCTCTTGCAGGTACCCCGGCACGTTCTCGCCGCCGGAGTGGCCCGCCGCGTACTGCGCGCGCGCCGCCATCTCGGGGATGTCGCGCTCGGTGGGCGCCGCGATCGCGTGCAGGACCTTGACCTTCTCGTTGCGGACCTCTTCGGCGGTGAAGCTCCCTGGGGGCTCCATCGCGACGTGGCAGAGCAGTTGCAGCATGTGGTTCTGGATCAGGTCGCGCAGCGCGCCGGCCTGGTCGTAGTAGCCGGCCCGGCTGCCGATGCCGAGGTCCTCCGCGGCGGTGATCTGGACCTGGTCGATGTAGTTGCGGTTCCACAGCGGCTCGAACATGCCGTTGGCGAAGCGGAACGCCAGCATGTTCTGGACGGTCTCCTTGCCGAGGTAGTGGTCGATGCGGAACACCTGGGACTCGTCGAACACGCTCAGCACGCGCGCGTTCAGCTCGCGCGCCTGCTCGAGCGAGGCGCCGAACGGCTTCTCGATGATCACCCGCACCTCGGTGTCGGCGCGGCGCGAGAGCCCTGAGCCACCCAGCTGGCCGATGATCACGCTGAAGAAGTCCGGCGCCGTCGACAGGTAGAACGCGCGGTTGCACCGCTCTCCGACCTGCTCGTCGAACTCGTCCAGCGTCTCGCCCAGCTCGGCGTAGACGCTGGGGTCGTCGAACATGCCCGGCACGTACTTGACGTTCTCCAGCAGCCCGCCAGCACGTCCTCGTCGGGCGCTCGCCGGGAGAACGAGCGGATCGCCTGTTCGCACTCCTCGCGATAGTCCTCGTGCTGTTTTTCTTTGCGCGAGACCCCCACCAGGTGAAAGCGTTCGGGCAGCGCTCCCTCGTGGGCGAGGTTGTACAGCGCTGGCAGCAGTTTGCGCTTCGCCAGGTCGCCCGTCGCGCCGAAGATCACGAGCGCGGTCGGCGCGATCGGCTGGCGCTCGAGGCCGGCGACGAGGGGGTTCTCGGGCTCGGCCGCGATCGCGGCGCTGGCCATCATGCGCCGGTCCAGTGCGACAAGACGAGGCGAGGGAGAGGAGTCCGATCGTGTGATCAGTGTCATCCGGCCACGATCGTAGTCGCCACGGCGCGGCGGGGACCTCACCCCGCGATGGCCGCGACAGTGTGCGCCGAGGAGACATCCATCGCGCAGGCGGTCCGGTACGTTGCCGGGATCGTATGACACCCGACCCCACACTAAAGCTGCCGGACCGTAACCTCGCCCTCGAGCTCGTGCGCGTCACCGAGGCGGCGGCGCTCGCCGCCGCTCCGCTGGTGGGACGCGGCGACAAGGAGGCCGCCGACCAGGCCGCGGTCGATGGCATGCGCTACATGCTCCATTCGATCCAGATGGACGGCGTCGTCGTGATCGGCGAGGGCGAGAAGGACGAGGCGCCGATGCTCTACAACGGCGAGCAGATCGGCGACGGCTCGCCGCCGCAGGTGGACATCGCCGTCGATCCGCTGGAGGGCACGACGCTGGCGGCGCACGGGATGCCGAGCGCGCTCGCCGTGATCGCGCTGTCCGCCCGCGGCACGATGTTCGACCCCGGCCCGTGCGTGTACATGGAGAAGATGGCGGGCTCCCCGGAGATCGCCGATCTGCTCGACCTCGACCGCCCGCTGGGGGAGACCGTCGAGCTGGTCGCCGAGCGCAAGGGTATCGCCGTCGGCGACGTGATGGTCGTCGTGCTCGACCGCCCGCGCCACGAGGCCGGGATCGCGGCGATCCGGCAGGCCGGCGCACGCGTGCGGTTGATCGCCCACGGCGACGTCTCCGCCGCGTCTGCTGGCCGTCACCGAGCGCTCGACCGTCGACCTGCTGTGGGGCATCGGCGGCACGCCCGAGGGCGTCATCACGGCCGCCGCGGTCAAGTGCCTGGGGGGCCAGCTGCTCGGGCGGCTGTGGCCGCGCGACGAGGCCGAGCGCCAGGCCGCGCGCGACGCCGGCTATGACCTGGAGCGCGTGCTCACGCGCGACGATCTCGTCTCCGGCGAGGACGTGTTCTTCTCGGCCACCGGCATCACCGACGGCGACGTCCTGCAGGGCGTGCGCTACCCGAGCGCGGGCGGCGCCACGACGGAGTCGCTGGTGATGCGCACGCGCTCGGGCACGATCCGGCGGATCAGCGCCACGCACGACCGCGCGAAGCTGGCGGCGCTGCGGGGGTAGGCTCGGGGTCCGTGGGGGTCAGCGGCCGGGGCGGAGATCGTTTGTATTTTGACGGTAAACCGTTCTAGCAGGATGGCCTCGGCGAACCGCCCGATCCGCGACTCGGCCAGGTCCAGGCGCGCGAGCGAGCGCAGGAAGCCGTGCGTGACGAGCACGTGGATACGTGACTGGGTCGCGCCATATACCCGGCGGCCGAGCCCGGAGGCGATCGCCGGGTAGAAGCCCGCCACCTCGACCTCGACGTGCAGCCGCGCGCTCTCCGGGGATTCGCCGGCGAGGCGGCGCACGTCGATCTGCAGGTGCCCGCCACCGCCGCGACCGCGACGCGCGACCAGCAGGCCGCGGGCGATGCGCCAGCGCACGATCCCGTGGCCCGGCTCCAGGTCGTACTCGGGCGCCGCGAACGTGATCAGCCTGAGTCCCGGCGCCAGCAGCACCAGCGAGCGTCCGGTCTGCGAGTAGCGCATGCGCACGAGGCCCAGCGTCACCCGTGTCAGGAAGCGCCAGTAGGTGCGGGCAAGGCGCTCCAGGTACATGGGCGACCAGAGCTCGTCGCAGCGCCGTCTCGGGCAGGCTCAGGTCGGCGGCCTGGACCGAGCGGATCGCGCCCGTGCGCGCGTCTTCGCTGGTGCGGTCCTCGAGGTTTGAGATCGTGGCGGGCTTCACGGGAGGCTCCTCCTGTGTCCTGTGTTCTGTGCCGGGCAGGCTACAGTACTTGCGCGCGCGGGGCGCTATTTGCGAGATTTAAGGGCACCGCACGACGTCCCCGTCTGCTGATATTCAACGCCTGTGAGCGACGATGTCCTGAATCCGCGCATCGCCGAACGCCTCACGCGGGCGGCGCGGGCGGCACAGACGCTGAGCGAGACGTTGTGGGAGGCGTTGCACGAGGAGCTGATCGACCCTCGCGGGCGGCGCGTGGCCGAGCTGTCCGAGCGGCTGGCGGACATATCCGCGACCGTGGCCCTGCTGGCGCGAGTGGACACCGGCGCGTTCGCGGCGTCGGAGCCGCTCGACGCGCCTGCAGAGCCGGGGCCTTCAGCTGGGCACGTGGTACACGACGAGTCGCCCCCGGTTCGGGAGTCGCCAGAGGTTCGGGAGTCGCCAGCGGCGGTGGAGCAACCGTCGGTGGCCGTGCTCGTCGACGAGCTGGCGCCGGTGCAGCCGTCCGAGATCGAGATCAGAGACGAGCGCCGCGAGCGTGACCCGACCGCGTGGATCGCGTCGATCGGGCGCAGGCTGGAGCGCTACGAGCGTGACGGCGTGCCGTTCGCGGTGCTGCTGGTCGAGCTCGCCGACATCGAGCGCCTGCGACACGCCGAGCTGCCCGGCGAGGTGGCACGCCTGACGGGCCTCGTCGAGACGGCGCTCGCGGGCGAGCTGCGCGCCCGCCGACTCGCTCACGCGTGAGAGTCCGGGTCGCTACTGGCTGCTGGCGCCGGAGACCGACGCGAACAGCGCCAGAGCGCTGGCCGAGCGCTTGGCGAGCGCGGTGCGTGGCGCGGCCAGCCATCGCGGTGCGCCACTGGAGGTCGCGGTCGGCATCGCGGTGTGCCCCGCGGACGGCAGTCAGGCGGCGGCGCTGGCCGCGCATGCGGACATCGCGCTGTACGCCGCGCGGGCCGCGGGCCAGCCGGTCGCGTTAGCCGGCCTGGGCCCCGCCGGTCGCGGCTTCTGCGGGGGTGAGGAGGGGCGAGCCGAGCAAAGGGGTGTTGGGCGCGCTGCCCACGACGCGGGTGGCGATGCGGACGGTTTCGGTGATGTCGAGCGCTTGGGCGGCGCCGGCGGTCAGGTCCCAGTCGGCGTGATTGGTGTAGGGGCCGCGGTCGAGGACCGGCACGGTCAGGGCATGGCCGTGGTAGCTGACCTGTACGAGCGTGCCGCAGGGCAGGGTGCGGTTGGCGACGCCGAGCACCGCGGGCGTGAGCGTCTGTCCGCAGGCGGTCCTCTGGCCGTAGAAGCCGGGGCCGAACCAGGTGGCGATGCCGGTCGGGTGGACCTTCGTCTTCTTCGCCTGTGAGCTCGATGGCGCGCCGCTGCCGGCGCTCGCGCCTCCGGTCGCGGTGCCCGTATCGGCCAGCGCGCTCACGCCGGGAGCGACGCAGCAGGCGAGGCAGGCCGTGCACGTGAGCAGGGTGAGCAGGATCGTCGTTGTAGGGCGAGCGAAACGCATAGTCGTCGAACGCCTACGGGGTGAGCTGACGGGCTCGCGCGGTCTACACGACGACGGCGCTACGGCCCGGACGGGCCGATTCGCCCCAGCGGATCGAAGTCGATCCGCATTGGGTCCCCCGCCTTCCACGACCTGGGCCGTGGAAGCTCGGCGTGGGCGCGAGTATACAGATCGCCCCCGGGGACGGGTCGGGGGATCGGAGTCATGACACCCGCACGACCGGCAAGTCGCGCAAACTGCGGATTGATTCGCGCGGGTCTCAGCCGGGCAGGCGCGAGAGGAAGTCTTTGACCAGGCGCGCGCCCGTGGTAACCCCGGACTTGGCCAGCTCGCCCGCGAGCTCGGCGGCGGACGCGATGAGCTCCGTGCCGCCGGGTGGTTGGACTGGACCGCGCAACGAGTCGGGCTCGGCCTCGAATCCCTGTCTGGGCACAGGCTCGTCCGCCGCCGGGCGGCGAATGGACGCCGGCTTGCGACGCTTGTTCGCGGGTCGTGCCGCGGTCTCGGCGGCGGCTTCACGGCGCCCGTTCGCTCGCGCGGCTTCAACTGGCCCGGCCGCGTCCGCTGCGTCCGCTGCGCGCGTGGTGGCGGGGCCTTTGCCCGGCTTGGCCGCGCGCGAAGCGGCCCGCCGCGCGCTGGCACGCTGGGGGCGGGTGCGGGGCAGGCCGGCGAGGACGCCGGACCCGTCTGCGGAGGCGCGCGCGGGAGGATCGCCGTTGGGAGAGTCGCTCATGCGCGTTAGCATAGGCGCCGGAGAAGTTGAAGATACGCATCGTCGTTCGGTGTAACGGCAGGAGGGCCGCGGCCGTAGTGCTCTGGCGAGGCGTTCGTCCTCAGCCGGAGCCCGGAAGGACCCCAGGGTTGGCCCCAGGGTTGGATCGATCACACAGAAACGGAACCAGCATCAGCCATGTCAGTAGTCGAATTGCAGGAGCTCGATGAGGTGAAGGGCCTGCTGGCCAAAGGCCAGCAGGTGGGCGTGCTCACGTTCGCGGAGATCTCGACGGCGCTGTCCGAGATCGACTTGGACGAGTCCGACGTCGAGGAGCTGCACGGGTTCCTGGAGAAATCGGAGATCGAGCTCGTAGAGGACATCGACCCGGCGACGGCGGCCGCGCTGGCGGTCGAGCGCGCGCCCGACAAGCGGGGACGGCGCAAAGCGAAAGCGGCGCTGGATCTGAAGCCGGACATGACGACGGACTCGCTGCAGCTGTTCTTGAAGGACATCGGCAAGGTGCGGCTGCTGACGGCGCAGGAGGAGGTCGATCTGGCCAAGCGGATCGAGCGCGGCGATCTGGATGCGAAGCAGAAGATGGTCGAGTCAAACCTGCGCTTGGTCGTGTCGATCGCGAAGAACTACCGTAACCAGGGACTGCCGTTCCTGGACCTGATCCAGGAGGGCACGCTCGGGCTGGTCCGGGCGGCTGAGAAGTTCGACTACCGCAAGGGCTTCAAGTTCTCCACGTACGCGACCTGGTGGATCAGGCAGGCGATCGCGCGGGCGCTGGCGGACAAGGCGCGAACGATCCGCATACCGGTGCATGTGGTGGAGAAGCTGAACAAGATCGGTCGCGCCGAGCGCAAGCTGGTGACCGAGCTGGGGCGCGAGCCGACCGCCGCCGAGATCGCCGACGTGACGGGCATCGACCCGGAGGAGGTCGACTCGATCAAGCGCTCCGCGCAGGCGCCGGTGTCGCTGGAGAAGCCGGTCGGCGACGAGGAGGAGTCGGAGTTCGGGCAGTTCATCGCCGACGAGCGCGCCGAGTCGCCGTATGAGCGCGCCGCCGAGATCCTCACCAAGGAGGCGCTGCGCGAGGCGTTGGAGAACCTTTCCTACCGCGAACGGCGCGTGCTCGAGCTGCGCTACGGCCTCGGTGGTGAGCACCCGCGGACGCTGGATGAGGTGGGCAGGACGTTCAACGTGACCCGCGAGCGGATCCGCCAGATCGAGAACCAGTCGCTGAAGAAGCTCCAGTCACTCGCGGAGGCGCAAAAGCTCCGCGACGTCGCGTAGGCCGTCCATCGCCTCCGCCCGGCGCTCAAGCCGCCGCAACGATGCCCGGTTGGCATGCCGATGCTCAAGAGGCCATGCGGAGGGACATGTTCGACGTCGAAGCGGCCCTGCGCGAGCTCGTCGCCAAAGAGGGCTCGGATCTGCACCTGAAGGTGGGCAGCAAGCCGCTGTTCAGGGTGGACGGCAACCTCGCGGCCGAGCAGGACGGGCCGGTGCTGAGCGCCGAGGACACCCAGCGCGCGCTGGAGACGCTGCTGACACAGAACTCCAAGCTGGACGAATTCGCACAGCAGCACGAGGTGGACTTCTCGTTCGAAATCCCCGAGCGTCGCCCGCTACCGCCTGAACGCGTTCCAGCAGCGCGGCGTGATCTCGATGGCCGTCAGGGCGATCCCGCACAAGATCAGCACGATCGAGGAGCTGGCGCTGCCTGAGGTGATCAGGGATCTGGCCGAGGAGGAGCGCGGGATCGTGCTGCTGACGGGGACGACCGGCTCGGGCAAAGTCGACGACGCTGGCGGCGATGATCGACCACATGAACGAGACGACGAGCAGGCACATCGTGACGATCGAGGATCCGATCGAGTTCGTGCACGAAGACAAGCGCTCGGTGATCAACCAGCGCGAGGTCGGCATGGACACGGCCTCGTTCAAGCGCGCGCTGAGAAGGGTGCTGCGCCAGGACCCGGATGTGATCCTGGTCGGCGAGATGCGCGACGAGGAGACGGTCCAGGCGGCGCTGTCGGCCGCGGAGACGGGCCACCTGGTGCTGTCCACGATTCACACGGTGGACGCGGCCGAGTCGATCAACCGGATGCTGGACTTCTTCCCACCCCACCAGCACGGCCAGGCGCGGAGCATGATCGCGGGCACGATCAAGGGCGTGATCAGCCAGCGGCTCGTGCCGGGGGCGAACGGCGGGCGCGTGGCGGCATGCGAGATCCTGCGGATGACGGGCAGGGTGCGCGACATGATCGTCGACCCGACGCAGACGGGCAAGCTGACAGAGGTGATCTCGACCGGGGCCTACTACGGCATGCAGACGTTCGACCAGGCTCTGTTCGGGCACGTGAAGGCGGGCCTCGTGAGCTTCGACGACGCGATGAAGGTCGCGTCCAGCCCGGCCGACTTCAAGCTGCTGATGCAGGCGGACGGCAAACGCGGTACGACGATGGAGGACGTGGCGTCCGCTCAGGCGCGCCGCGAACCGGAGTCGAAACCGACGTTGACGGTCGCATAGGCGTAGGGGGAGAGAGAGCACAGGACGACGGGCGCTCGCTGAGCATGCGCGCAGTGACCGCGGCCCGGTGCGTGCGGTCCCGCGAACAGGCGGGGAGCAGCACTTCAGTTGGTAAAGTAAGGAGCATGGCCGTCGTTGACGAGACATGCCCGGTGTGCCGCACCGCAGAGGTGGTGTGCGGGAAGTGGACGTTGCTGCTCGTGCGCGATCTGGCCGAGGGCCGCTCGAGGTTCTGCGAGCTGGAGCGCTCGCTTGCAGGGGATCAGCCCGCGCACGCTGTCGCTGCGGCTGCGGGCGCTGGAGGAGGAGGGGATCGTCGAGCGGGATACGTTCGGCGAGGTGCCCCCGCGCGTGGAGTACGCGCTGACGGAGAAGGGCAGGGCGCTGCTGCCGATCATCGACGACATGCGCTCCTACGGCGAACGCTGGCTCGGCGAGGAATGCTCCGAGCGCCAAGCCGCGCGGGCCGATGAGCTGGCTGCGGCCGTCGTCGCCGTCGTCGCGTAGAGACGTCGCTGCAACGAAGGATGCGCCGAGCAGGAGCGTTCGGCGCGAGGGCGAACACAGCGGACCATGCGCGTAAGCGGGTTGTCGAGCATTCTCCAGGACGCCCTCGGCGAATATGCGCAGGCGGCGGCACACGTGCTGCACGCCGACGTCGTGGCCGGGGCGGAGGTCGAGCTGGAGCTGGGATCCAAGCGCGGACGGGCGCAGACTCCGTTTTACAGCTGCCGGCCGCTGACGGGCCGGTTCATCGCCCAGCGCGAGGCACAACTCGAGCGACTGCCCGAGCACGATGCGGCCGTGAGTGCCCTGGCCGGGTTCGACGGGCTCGATCGCTACCTCGCGGGCCGCGGTGACGCTGCCCCGAAAAGCCGTGAGCGCGCGGGCACGCACACGCGCGCGCGGGCGGCGCTGAAGATGTTGTTGGACGATACGTTCGCCGAACAGACCGAGTTCGAGCTGCGCCCCGAGCGTCTGGCGGCGGCGCTGGCCCGGCTGGAGCGCGCCGAGCTGACGAGCACGCCCGAGACGGTCACGCTCGTGGCGACGCTGCACGGGCTGACGATCGCCTCGCCGGAGATCAAGCTGACCAAGGGGCTGACGATCGCCACGCCCGAGGCGCTGCGCTGGGCGCCCGAGCAGGCGCTCGCTCCCGTTGACGAGAGCGAGGCCGGCCATCTGCTGGTGGCGCTCACGTGCGAGGAGTCCTCGGACGGGCGCGAGGTGCTGAAAGACCTGCTGCGCGCGCTGCGGTTATTCGGCGACGGGCGCGTGACGCTCGGCCCCCTGGCGTGGGCGCGCGCGGGCGGGGAAGACGCCTGGAGCACCGTTGCGCTGGGCACGGGCGGGCGCCCGCACGGGATGCTGGTGGTGACGGCCGAGCAGGAGGACGAGCTGCGCGCGTTCTGCAACCTCGTCTCACGGCGGGCGCCCCACGGCAACGAGCTGGCGTGGGCGCTGCGGCGGTTCGAGCTGGGCTGCGAGCGCGCAAGCGCATGCGAGGCGCTGAGCGATCATCTGCTCGCGCTGCGCGCGCTGCTGGAGGGAGAGGGGCCGTCCAGCGGCCTGCTGGCCGGGCGGATCGCGGCGCTGTGCGCGAAGCCCGAGGATCGCGTCGAGCTGACCGAGCGGATGACCAGGGCGTTGAAGCTGGAGCGCGATGTGATCGCGGGCAAGGTCGCCAGGCGTGCGAGCGAGGAGGCGCTCGCACGGGACGTTGCCGATCACCTGCGGGCGCTGCTGCGGGACGTGATCTGCGGTCATCTCAAGCCTGACCTGGCGATGCTTGCCGACGAGCTGCTGATGGCGCCGCCGCCGGCGGCGCAGGAGGTCGAAGAAGCGCTGGACGCGGAGGCGCAGCAGGTCCTCGTCGAGGCGTAGCGTCGAGGCCAGCCTCCTCCTCCTCCTCCTCCTCCTCCTCCTCCTCCGACACAGCCGGGTCGCAGGTCAGCCCAGCAGGTAAGACGCGATACGGGCAAGTCCCGCGAGGTCCTGGATGTCCTCGTCGAGATACGGCACTTGAACCGGGACATGGTCGTCCAGCTCCTCTGACAGCTGGTCCACCGTCGCGGCGTCGCGGCGCGCGAGGATGTCGAAGTCGGCCAGGTTGGACGCCACGCGCGCGGCCAGGCGCTCCCCCAGCTCGGATGTCAAGAGCTCCGAGACCTGAGCGGGTGAGTGGCCGTGCAGACCCTCGGTGTGGACGCGGTTGACGATCAGCCCCTCGCGCGCCATCTCGGTCTCGTCCAGGCGGGCGGCGAGGTAGGAGGCCTCGCGCGCGGGCTCGGGCTCGGGGGAGGTCACGATCACGAACGCCGTGCTCGGGGCGCGCAGCAGCTCGGCGACGGCTCGGGTTTGCGCGCCGAAGCCGTCGATCACGCCGGAGAGCGAGCGAAAGAAGCGCGAGAGCTCGCCGAGCATGTCGATGCCCGTGACGCGCGCGAAGATCCCGAACACGATGCCGGTGCCGCGCCCGAACAGGCGCGCGGTCAGCCCGGTCGGCGCGAGGAACACCTGCAGCGCGCGTCCGTCCAAGAACCCGAGCAGGCGGGTGGGCGCGTTCAAGAAGTCGAGTGCGTTGCGCGACGGCGGCGTGTCGAGCACGATCGCGTCGAAGTCGTGCTCCTCGTACAGCTCATACAGCTTGGCGATCGCGCTCATCTCGTGCGAGCCGGCGACGGCCGTGGAGAGCTCGCGGTAGACGGGGTTGGAGAGGATCGCCTCGAGTTTCTCCTCGTCGGGCTCCAAGCGCGTGACGATCTCGTCGAACGTGCGCTTGGCGTCGAGCATCATCGCCCACAGCTCACCCGTCACCGGCACGCCCTGGGCGCCGAGCAGCTCCGGGTCGATCCGGTGGGGCGACGCCGAGAGCTCGTCCAGACCCAGCGCGGCGGCCAGGCGGTTGGCGGGGTCGATCGTGACGACCGCGACTCGGCGCCCGCGCATCGCGAGCCCCAGCGCCAGCGCGGCGGAGACCGTCGTCTTGCCGACGCCGCCTGAGCCGACGCAGATCACCACGCGCTTGCCGGCCAGGCGCTCCGCCAGCTTGGGTTCGCGGTTCCGTCCGGACATGGCGGGATCGTAGTTGCCAAGCAGGAATCCCCGATCTGCGTGCGAATACCCCCGGACAAAGGCGTTCCCGCAAAAAACCAAGTATCGGAGCCTCCCGTGCAAGGTAAGGCCAGAGTCATCGCGTTCGCCAACCAGAAGGGCGGCGTGGCCAAGACGACTACCACGCTCAACCTCGCCGCCGCGTTCGCTGAGGAGGGGCATCGCGTGCTGTGCGTGGACATGGACCCGCAGGGCAACCTGACGATGTCGCAGGGCATAGATCCGGACACGCTCGAGAAATCGATGTACGACGTGCTCGTGCACAAGGTCTCGATCCGCGAGGTGATTCGCAAGCGCGAGATCGACGTCGCCTGCGCCTCGATCGATCTGGCCGGGGCGGAGATCGCGATGTCGACGATGATCGGCCGCGAGCGTTCGCTGCAGAAGGCGTTCGAACCGATCCTCGAGGACTACGACTTCATCTGCATCGACACGCCGCCGAGCCTCGGCCTCTTGACGATCAACGCGCTGACGGCCGCCGACAAGGTGATCGTCCCCGTGCAGTGCGAGTATCTGTCGATGCGCGGTCTGATCCAGCTGCAGAACACGCTCGCGATGATCCGCGAGAATCTCAATCCGGGCGTCGACATCGAGGGTATCCTGCCGACGTTGGTTGACTCGCGCACGATCCACGCCAAGGAGGCGATCGAGATCCTCGAGGAGAACTTCGGCGACCGCGTGTTCGCCTCACGCATCCGCAAGACGGTGCGGTTCGCGGAGGCGCCCGTGAAGGGTATGTCGGTGCTCAAGTACGAGCCCGACGGCGTGGCCGCGCAGTCCTACCGGCAACTCGCGCAGGAGGTCCTCACAAATGGCAAGCCGTAAACGGTCGATCCGATGACAAACCCCAAACGCGCATCGATGCGCGAAGGACCGCTCGCGGCCCTGTTCCGCAAGACCGAAGGTGACGAGGCGGCCGGCGCTGATCCTGATGCAGGCACAGACGCACCCGGGTCGCCCGAGACCCCCGCGGTGAAGGAGGAGCGCGGCGCCCCCCATCCCGCGCTGAGCGGGACCACCCCTCAACGGGCCGACCAGGCGCCGGCGGGCGCCTCGGCCGTGCCCGCCCCCAAGGACCGTCTCAAGCGGGCTTTCTCCTCGGAGATCCCGGCGAACGTGATGGACCGCGAGCGCCATCACGCCGAGCCGGCGGCGCGGCCGGTGATGGACGAGTACGAGCGCGAGCATCCCGCGTTCAGCGACGGACTCGTCGGGCAGCCGCGGATCAGGGTCGTCGGCGTGGGCGGTGCGGGGGTGAACGCCGTCAACCGCATGGTCGAGGCGGAGGTCGAGGGCGTCGAGTTCTTGGCGGTCAACACCGATCAGCAGTCGCTGCAGCAGTCGACGGCTGACATCACCCTGCATATCGGCGCGGAGATCACGCGCGGGCTGGGCTCGGGCTCTGATGCGAACGTCGGGCGGCAGGCCGCTATGGAGGACTATGACCGCATCAAGGCGCTGCTGAAGGGCTCGGACATGATCTTCATCACCGCGGGGGCCGGCGGCGGCACCGGCACGGGCGCCGCGCCGATCGTGGCGCGGATCGCGCGCGAAGTGGGCGCGCTGACGGTCGCGATCGTGACCAAGCCGTTCGGGTTCGAGGGTTCGCGTCGCGGCGAGCAGGCCGAGCACGGCATCGACGCGCTGGCCGAGGAGGTGGACACGCTGATCGTCGTGCCCAACAACCGGCTGCTGAGCGTGCTCGACAAGCAGACCGCGATGGTCGAGGCGTTCCGGGTGGCGGACGACGTGCTGCGCCAGGGCGTGCAGGGCATCTCCGATCTGGTGACGCTGCCCGGGCTGATCAACCTCGACTTCGCCGACGTGCGCACGATCATGTCCGACGCCGGCAACGCGCTGCTGGGCATCGGCATGGGCGCTGGCGGCGAGCAACGCGCGGTGGACGCCGCGATGCAGGCGGTCGCCTCACCGCTGCTCGAAACCTCGATGGACGGCGCGCGCTCGATCCTGCTGTCGATCACGGGCGGGCGCGATCTGTCGCTGTGGGAGGTCAACGAGGCGGCCAAGGCCGTGTCGGAGGCCGCGCATCGAGACGCGAACATCATCTTCGGCGCGATGGTCGACGAGAAGCTCGACGATCAGGTGTGGGTGACGGTCGTCGCCACCGGGTACGGCGACGCCAAGCGCCAGATCGCGCGCGACGCGTCGGGCGGGCTGCGCGAGCCCGCGGGCGAGCCGCGCGTGCGCCGCACGAGCGGGCCTCCACGCCCCGCGCACGCACAGCGACGGGCCAGCCTCGCTGTGGACGAGCTGGAAGTGCCCGAGTTCATGCCGCGCTAGTCCCTTCGTGCCCGCGTCGCGACGCCGGCGGGGGGCTGGTGAGGATGGTGGGTGGGGCTCTGCCTGATGGGCGGGGGTCGGGGGTAGTAGATTCATTTTAAAACTGCGTATAACCATTGTCATACGCAGTTCTTTTTTGATACAAACCTTCTCTCCCTTTACATTCTCTTTACTGTATGTTAGTGATACTATAGTATCATGAGCGATACAGCCGAGCACGGGGTGATCGCCGCCGGGCATCCGCTTACCGCGCAGGCCGGCGCGGAGGTGCTGCGCGCCGGGGGCAACGCGGTCGATGCGGCGGTGGGGGCGATGCTGACGTCGTTCGTGGCCGAGCCGCTGCTGACGGGGCTGGGCGCGGGCGGGCACATGCTCGTCGCGGGGGCAGGTGAGGAGCCGGCGGTATTGGACTTCTTCGTTCAGGCCCCCGCGCGCCGGCAAGACGGCGCGGTGGAGCTGGAGGCGGTGGACGTGTCGTTCGGGGACGCCGTGCAGGTGTTCTACATAGGCCCCGCGTCGTGCGGGGTGTATGGGACGCCCGCGGGCGTGTGCGCCGCCGTCGAGCGCTGGGGGACGATGCCGCTGGGGCGAGCTGGCCGCACCCGCCGCCCGGCTCGCGCGCGAGGGGGTGAGGCTGAACGCGGGTCAGGCATACGTAGCGGAGATCCTCGCCGACCTGCTCACCTCGACACCCGAGTGCGCATCGCTGTGGGCGCCCGAGGGGCGCGTGCTGGGAGAGGGCGAGCTGCTGCGCAACCCCGAGCTGGGAGACGCTCTCGATCGCCTGGGCGCGGACGGGTCTGAGCCGTTCTACCGCGGCGACATCGCGCGGACGGTGTGCGAGTGGCTACGGGCGCGTGGGGGCTCGCTCGACGCGGCCGAGCTCGCGTCCTACAGCGCGATCGAGCGTGAGCCGGTGAACGTGCAGCTACCGCGACCGTACCGTCCTGACCAACCCGCCACCCTCGGCCGGGGGGACGCTGCTGGCATACTCGCTGGCGCTGCTCGATCGCGGACCGCAGCCGCCGCCGCTAAAAGACGTGCTCGTGGCGATGGAAGCGGCGCAGGCCGAGCGCACGCCCGAGTTCGTCGAGGGGCTCGCGCAGGACGGCTTCCTGGAACGTTTCCTCGCCGCGAAGCTCGGCTCGACGACGCACATCTCGGTGCTCGACTCGCACGGACGGGCGTGCAGCGTGACGTGCACGAACGGGGAGGGCTCGGGCGTGGTCGTGCCGGGCACGGGGATCCACGTCAACAACGTGATGGGCGAGGAGGATCTCAACCCGCTGGGCTTTCACCGCCACCCGGCGGGACGGCGGATGCCGAGCATGATGGCGCCCTCGGTCGTGCTGCGCAACGATGGCGCGGTCGAGCTGGTGGCGGGCAGCGCCGGCTCGAACCGCATCCGCTCGGCGATCCTGCAGACGATCGTGGGGGTGGTCGACCACGGTCTGGGCGCGCGCGAGGCCGTGGACGCCCCGCGAGTACACGTCGAGGATCAGATCGTCTATCACGAGCCGGGCATCGACATGAGCGCTGTGCGCGAGCTGGACCCCGACCGCGAGGTCGTCCGGTTTCATGCGCTGAACCTGTTCTTCGGCGGCGTCCAGGCGGTGCACAGCGCCGGTGGGCGGATGACGGGCGCGGGCGACCCCCGTCGCGGTGGTGTGGCGGTGAGCGCGTGAGGCCGGCTGCGTCGCCGTCGCCGCGGCCGTGGCCGTCGCGGCGGCCATCGCGCTGATCGCCGGGTGCGGCGGGATCGAAGCGCCCGACCTGTTCCTCGTCGAACGCTCCGGCCCCGGGCCACGGCTGACGCTGCTCGTCAACGAAGAAGGGGGATTGCGCTGCAACGGTGGAGGAGAGCTGAAACTGAGCGAGCCCCAGATCGTGCAGGCGCGAGCGATCCAGGAAGAACTGAAGACGCCCGCGAGCGAACACACCTCGCTGCCCGCGCGGGCGGGGTCGGTGTTCGGGTATTACCTGCGCGACGAAAACGGCAGCGTGAGCTTCGCCGATGACTCCGCTGACCAGCCCAAGGTGTTCCGCAACCTGGCGCTGTTCGTGCTGCAAGTGGCCCAGCAGAATTGCCGGCTGCCTCAACCTGGGGCGTAGGGCTCAGCCGAAGCGGACCTTGCCGTTGGAGCGGGCGCGCGTCTGGGCGCGGTCGACGAGCTCCAGGCGCTCGATCGCGGCTCCGAACAGGAGCGCGAGCAGGCGCATGCGCGCGTTCTCCGAGCGCAGCTCGAGCAGTTCCTGCTTGGCGTCGAGGCCGAGCTCGACCGTGCCGCCATCGCATACGCGTCCAGCTCCGCCAGCTCATCCTCGCTCAGCTGTCTGTCGGTCGCCTGCTCGACCAGCTCGCCGTAGGACTCCCGGGTCGCCCGCGCCGCGTCGGGGTCGGCCTCCTCATCGACATCGGCGAGCGGCTCGACGATTCCCGCGGGGTAGGGCAGGTCGTCCCGGCGCTCGATCAGGCGAAACGGCGCGGTCCCGCGCGTGAGGATGTCCATGCTGCCGTCCTCGTCGCGATCGAGCACGCGCTCGATCGCACACGCGCAGCCGACCGGCTTGAGCTCCTCGTCGGAGAGCCACACGATGCCGAACTCGCGCTCGACCGATCCGAGATCGGCCAGCAGGCACTCCTCGATCATGCGCTTGTAGCGGTCCTCGAAGATGTGCAGCGGCACCGCCTCGGTGGGTAGCGCCACTATGCCCAGCGGAAACAGCGGGAAGCCCTCAGTCCGTCGATCAAGCATGCGCTACACACGCGCTCCGGTGAGCATCAGGTTGTAGAAGATCGCGGGCGGCAGTCGTTGCTCCAGCAGGCACCGGTCGAGGTTCTGCAGCAGCAGGTACCCACGATAGGCGTACTGGCGCCATCCCCAGGGCACGTCGCGCGGGTCGGCGGTGGCCTCGAGCGTGCGGTTGGTCCAGCCGAACCAGTTGGCCAGCAGCTCCTCGCCGCTCACGCGCACCTCCTCGAATCCCGCGCCGCGCGCGGCTGAGCGACAGTTCGGCGGGGGCGAACGCGTGCACGTCCACGAACCCCTCCAGGGCCGCATCCGGGGCTCCGCTCTCCGCGGGCGAGGCGGGCCGCGCTCCGATCGCCCGGCGCCACAGTGGCGCGAGCGCGCCTGCCGCGCGCTTGGGCACGCCCGCGAGGCGATCGCCGTAGCGTGAGGGCTCCCCGGCGAACATGATCGTCCCGCCCGGCGCCAGCACGCGCGCGAACTCTGCGAATGCGCGGTCCAGGTCGGGGATGTGGTGCAGCACGGCGTGGCCGAACACCAGATCGAAGCTCGCGTCGGCGAACGGCAGCTCCTCGGCGTCGGCGAGCACGGTCTTCACTTCGAGGCCCAGCCGCCGCGCGTTGGCTTCGAGCGTCGCCAGCATCCCCGGCGAGATGTCACTGCACGTCGCCTCGTCGATCAGCCCGGCGCGCAGCATGTTCAGCGTGAAATACCCCGTCCCCGCGCCGATCTCCAGCGTTCGCTCAAAGCGCTCGGGCGCGCCGGGACCAAGCGCCTTGCGCACCTTCGCGCTCACCTGTTCGAGGCCGAGATCGCCGAAGTCGATTCCCCACTTCGCGTCGTAGTGATCTGCGGCCACGTCGTGATAGCGCGTGTTCACGTCGCGGATCTCCTCGGCTGTCAGGGCGGGCGGCATATATATGGTGGGGGAGGGGGAGAGAGAGGACCCTATACGGCCGCTACGCGACCGCGGTCAGCCACTCGGCGGGCAGCACGCCCGCTTCGATCTCGCCGACCATCGGCGGGAACCACTTCGTCAGCCCCGCCGCGGGGCGGCGCTCGATCAAGGGGCGCACGTCGCCGATCGTGAGCAAGAGGCGGATCGTCGCAGCCGATCTGCAGGTCGGCCGCGTTCGGCTCGCTCGCCGCCGATGAGCCCGTCGGCGATCCAGCCGTCCACGCGATCGAGCTGGCCGGGCAGCGCCGCGATGTCCGCCCGCGCGGTCGCGTCCTTCGCCTTGTTCTTGAACGCCATCAGCTTCGCCGTGACGCGGCATCGCCGGTCCCATCAGCGCGCGCGGGATCGGCAGCGCGCGTCGCCGACATAGCTCTCCATCGCCCGCGGCCGGCGCAGGAACGCGACGTCGATGATCCGGCGCGGCACGCTCTGCAGCACCTCGTCGCCCCAGCGCTCGGCCTCCAGTACGCGCGCGTAGCGCTCGTCCCCGGGTGGTGGCAGCAGCGGCGGCTCGGGCGCCAGCTCGTCCAGCCGGCGCATGATCGTGCGCGAGCCGACGATCTTCTCGCCGTCGATCCGCATCCCCGGCACCGTCGTCCCGCCGTAGCGCAGCGGCCCGATCAGCATCTGGGTCAGCGGCAGCAGATCCACGCGGTCGAACGCGATCCCCTTCAGGTTCAGCGCCGCTTCGACGGCCGCGCACGGGTGCGAGCCGGGCAGCACGTACAGCTTCGCGTTCATCTTCCGGCTCTTCTCGTCGCGCCCACACGCCATGATGGGCAGCATAATGCGTCGATCATGCTCCTGGTCGTCGACGTCGGCAACACCCAGACACACTTCGGTGCCTACCGCGGCACGGAGCTGCTCGAGCACTGGCGGTTCGCCACCGTCCGCCAGTCCACGGCCGATCAGCTCGGCGCGGCGCTGCGCAATCTGCTCGGGTTGCGCGGCCTCGCCTTCGAGGACCTGGACGCTTCGATCGTCTCCTCGACTGTGCCCCAGCTCGAGCCGGAGTGGACCGCGATGGCTGCCCGCTATCTCGGGCACGAGATGCACACCGTCGGGCCCGGCACCAAGACGGGCATGGCGATCCGCTACGACAATCCTCGCGAGATCGGCGCCGATCGGCTCGTCAACGCTGTCGCGCTGCGCGAGCGCTTCGGCGGCCCGGCCGTGTGCGTGGACTTCGGCACCGCGACCACGTTCGACGTGCTCTCCGCCGACGGCGACTATCTCGGCGGCGCGCTGATGACCGGCATCGAGATCTCCCTGGAAGCGCTGTCCGAGCGCGGCGCGCGCCTGCCCAAGGTCGAGCTCGCCCCGCCGCGCAGCGTGATCGGCAAGAACACGATCGACGCGATCCGCTCCGGCGTCGTGTTCGGCTACGCCGGCGCGATCGACGCGATCCTGCGGCGCCTGTACGACGAGCTCGGCGAGCGCGCCGCGGTGATCGCCACGGGCGGCCTCGCGTCGTTGGTCGTCCCCTACACCGAGGAGATCAGCGAGGTCGACGATCTGCTCACGCTCACCGGGTTGCGGTTGCTGCACGAGCGCAACAGCTGATGTCCTGCAGCCCTCACAGACTCCTGGATGCTTGGTCCCTTGGAGGTACCGAACCGCGTGCTGCTGGCGCCGCTGGCGGGAATCGGCAACTGGTTCGTGCGGTTGCAGGCCAAGCGCTACGGCGCCGGGATGGCGGTGTCGGAGATGGTCTCCTCGCACGCGATTCACTACGGCAACGAGAAGACGTGCGCCGAGATGCTGCGCATCCATCCCGACGAGCACGCCCCCGGGTCCGGCGACCGCGCGGCGAGCGGTGCTGGGCCGGTCTCGATCCAGCTGTTCGGCGAGGACCCGGCCGTCATGCGCTCCGCCGCGGCCCATGTGGCCGCAACGACGACGGCCGACGCGATCGACATCAACATGGGCTGCCCGGTGCCCAAGGTGCGCAAGACCGGCGCCGGCGCCGCGCTGCTGGCCGACCCCGATCTCGCTGTCGCCGTGACACGCGCCGCGCGCGAGGGGGCCGCGGAAGGCGGGCGCCAGCGCGACGGTCGCGGTGCGGCTGCCGATCACCGTCAAGCTGCGCTCCGGCCTGCGTCCTGGCGATAGCAGCGGGTTCGCGCTCGCCCACCGCCTCGTCGAAGAGGCGGGCGCCGCCGCGATCGCATTTCATCCCCGCTCCGCGGCCGTCCATCACAAGGGCGGCGCCCGACTACGAGCTCGCCGCGCGCCTGGTCCAGTCGCTGCCCGCGCCCGTGATCCTGACGGGCGGCCTGAGCGACGCCGCGCACGTGCGCGAGGCGTTCCAGCGCACAGGCGCGGCCGCGGTGATGCTCGCGCGCGGCTCGCTGGGCAACCCGTGGCTGTTCGAGCAGCTGCTGTCTGCGGCACGCGAGCTGGCCCCGACCCGCGCAGGAGGTTCTGGCCGAGCTGCGACTGGACGATCGACCGCGCCGTCGAGCACCTCGGCGAGCCGCGCGCGACGCGGTATCTGCGCAAGTTCTACCCGTGGTACGTGACTCGTCTCGGACTCGATCCCGCCGCGGGCAAGCGCTTGGGGGAATCGTTGCAGAGCGCCGAGACGCTGGACGTGGTACGAGGGCTCCTGGAGCTGGAGCCGGAGACCCGGTCGGCCCCCGCGATGGCCGTCGCCTGAGCTGGGCTCGCGCCTCGCTATACTGCTGCGCTCGCCGAGCCCAGCGGCCGCCGAAACCGCCCGCTTACGAGCGGGTTTTGCGTGTCGCCAGTCGACCTCCAACCCCCCGCGATCGAGGGTCCGCCCAGCATGCAGAAGGACGTCATCCTCACCCCCGAAGGTCTCGAGAAGCTCAAGGACGAGCTCGAGCAGCTGTCGACCGCCAAGCGCCGCGAGATCGCCGAGCGCATCAAGGAGGCGCGCGAGTTCGGGGACATCTCCGAGAACTCCGAGTACGACGACGCCAAGAACGAGCAGGCGATGATCGAGAGCCGCATCGCGCAGCTGCAGGAGAAGCTGCGCATGGCGACCGTGATCGAGACCAAGGACATCTCCACCGACGTCGTCCAGGTCGGCTCGGTCGTGCACGTCAAGGACGAAAAGACCGGCAAGTCGGTCAAGTACACGATCGTCGGCTCCGCCGAGGCCAAGCCGTTGGAGAACAAGCTCTCCAACGAGTCTCCTGTGGGGCGCGCGCTGCTCGGGCCACAAGCGCAACGAGACAGTCGCCGTGAAGGTTCCGCGCGGACCGGCGCGCAAGCTGAAGATCACCAAGATCGACGTCGGCCTCAAGTAGCCTCGCCGCATGTGAGCGGACGAGCGAGCGAGCCCGCGGACCGGACGAGCCGAGGGCGCAGGCATGGCCTGCCCGAGCTGATCGCCGAGCGCCGCGCCAAGGCTCAGCGGCTGCGCGAGGCCGACGCGCAGCGCGTTTCCGTACGCGTTCCCGGGCGCTGAGCCGATCGCCGAGATCCTCGCCGCCTACGAGCACCTGGCGCGCCGGCGAGGAGACCGAGGACGCGCCACCGCGTCGCCGGGCGCATCGCCGCGCGCCGCGGCGCCGGCAAGGCCGCGTTCCTCGACCTCGTCGATCGCACCGGCAAGATCCAGCTGCACGCGCGCGTAGACGTGCTCGGCGCGGAGCGCTTCGACGCTGCTACGCTCGCTCGACCTCGGCGATCTGATCGGCGTCGACGGCGCCGCGCTGCGCAGCCGCCACGGCGAGATCTCGCTGCGCGTCGACGGCTTTCAGGTCCTCGCCAAGGCGCTGCGCCCGCCGCCCGACAAGCACCACGGACTGACCGACGTGGAGACGCGCTAGCGCCGGCGCGAGCTCGACCTGATCGCCAACGAGGACGCCCGCAGGCTGTTCGTCGACCGCGCGCGGATCGTCTCGGCGGTGCGCGCGCTATCTCGACGCAGAACGGGTTCGTCGAGGTCGAGACGCCGGTGCTGCAGCCGCTGTACGGGGGCGCGCTGGCGCGCCCGTTCACGACCCACCACAACGCGCTCGACCGCGACCTGTACCTGCGGATCGCCACCGAGCTGTACCTCAAGCGCCTGATCGTCGGCGGCCTGGAGCGCGTGTACGAGCTGGGCAAGGACTTCCGCAACGAGGGTGTCTCGCACAAGCACAACCCCGAGTTCACGATGGTCGAGTGGTACGAGGCCTACGCCGACTATACGGCGCCGAGGCGCGCACTCGAAGCGATCGTGCGCGCGGCCGCTGAGGCGGTCGACTACGCGGGCGAGCTCGACTTCTCGGCGCCGTGGCCGCGCGTCAGCTTCGTCGAGGCGATCGAGCGAGGAGACCGGCATCGACGTGATCGCGCATCGCGACGTCGAGGAGCTGCAGGCGGCGATCCGCGAGCTGGACCTCGACGTCAAGACCGGCGAGCTGTGGTTCGAGCTGGCCGACGATCTGCTCTCCAAGTTCGTCGAGCCGAGCCTGCAGCAGGCCCACGTTCGTGATCGACTACCCGTCGAGCTCTCGCCGCTCGCGCGCGAGCATCGCTCCGAGCCGCGGGCTGGTCGAGCGCTGGGAGGCGTTCGCCGGGCGGCATGGAGATCGCCAACGCGCTTCAGCGAGCTGATCGACTCCGGACACGCAGCGCGAGCGCTTCGAGGCGCAGCGGCGGCTGGAGCGCTCGGCGAGGAGGCGAGACGATGCCCTACGACGAGCTGTTCGTGCAGGCGCTCGAGCAGGGGATGCCGCCCGCGGGCGGCGTCGGGCTGGGCATCGACCGCCTCGTGATGCTGCTGACCGGGCGCGATTCGATCCGCGAGGTCGTGCTGTTCCCGGCGCTGCGCACCTGACCCAGCGAGGCCCCGGGGAGCCGGTTGGTAGACTGCGGTGGAAGCGTCGATGAGACGACATAGCACTTGAGGCGCCGTCCTCGCAGGAAGGATCTACACCATGTTCGAGCGATTTACAGAACGGGCCCGGCAGGTGGTCGTTCTCGCGCAGGAGGAGGCGCGGACGCTCAAGCACAACTACATCGGCACCGAGCACATCCTCCTCGGGCTGCTGCGCGAGGAGGAGGGGCTCGCCGCGCGCGTGCTGGAGTCCCTCGACATCACCGTCGAGCGCGTGCGCGCGCAGGTCGTGCGGATCGTCGGCTCCGGCGAGGAGGTCACCTCCGGGCAGATCCCGTTCACGCCGCGCGCCAAGAAGGTGCTCGAGCTCGCCCTGCGCGAGGCGCTCAGCCTCGGCCACAACTACATCGGCACCGAGCACATCCTGCTCGGCCTCGTGCGCGAGAACGAGGGCGTCGCGGCGCGCATCCTGCTCGACTTCGACGCCGACTCCGAGAAGATCCGCAACGAGGTCATCCGCATGCTGTCCGGCCCCGGCGGGCGCCGCCAGGGCGCAGGGCGCGGGGCGGGCGCCGGTTCCGGCCCCGGTCCGGCGCGAGGGCAAGAAGTCATCGAAGCTGCTCGACCAGTTCGGGCGCAACCTGACCAAGCTCGCCGCCGAGGGCAAGCTCGACCCGTTCGTCGGGCGCGAGACGGAGATCGAGCGGATCATGCAGATCCTCTCGCGGCGCACCAAGAACAACCCGGTGCTGGTCGGCGAGCCCGGCGTCGGCAAGACCGCGGTCGTCGAGGGCCTGGCCCAGCGCATCACCAGCTCCGAGGTGCCCGAGCTGCTGAAGAACAAGCAGATCTACACGCTCGACCTGGCCGCCCTCGTCGCCGGCTCCAAGTACCGCGGCGAGTTCGAGGAGCGGCTGAAGAAGGTGATGAAGGAGATCACCCAGCGCGGGGACATCATCCTGTTCATCGACGAGCTTCACAACCTCGTCGGCGCCGGCGCGGCCGAGGGCGCGATCGACGCCGCCTCGATCCTCAAGCCCGCGCTGGCCCGCGGCGAGCTGCAGACGATCGGCGCTACCACGCTGGACGAGTACCGCAAGTACCTGGAGCGCGACTCCGCGCTGGAGCGCCGCTTCCAGCAGATCCGCGTCGAGGAGCCCACGATCGACCAGACCGTCGAGATCCTCAAGGGGCTGCGCGATCGCTACGAGCAGCACCACAAGGTGCAGATCACCGACGAGGCGCTGCGCGCCGCCGGCGAACTGGCCAGCCGCTACATCTCCGACCGGTTCCTGCCCGACAAGGCGATCGACCTGATCGACGAGGCCGCCTCGCGGATGCGCATCAAGTCGATGACCTCGCCGCCGGCCAACCGCGAGCTGGAGGGCGAAGTCGAGTCCACGCGCCGCGACAAGGAGGCCGCGATCGAGGCCCAGGAGTTCGAGAAGGCGGCCGCGCTGCGCGACCAGGAGCGCAAGCTGACCAACAAGAAACGCGAGCTCGAGGAAGAGTGGGAAGCCGGCGAGTCCGGCGAGCGCCCGTCGATCGGCGAGGAGGAGATCGCCGACATCGTCTCGATGTGGACCGGCATCCCCGTGTTCAAGCTGACCGAGGCCGAGACCCAGAAGCTGATGCGCATGGAGGAGGAACTGCACAAGCGCGTGATCGGCCAGCATCCCGCGATCGAGGTCATCTCCAAGGCGATCCGCCGCTCGCGCGCCGGCCTGAAGGACCCCAAGCGCCCGACCGGCTCGTTCATCTTCCTGGGCCCCTCGGGCGTGGGCAAGACCGAGCTCGCGCGCACGCTCGCCGAGTTCCTGTTCGGCGACGACGACACGATGATCCGGATCGACATGAGCGAGTACATGGAGAAGCACGCCGTCTCGCGCTGGTCGGCTCGCCCCCGGGCTACATCGGCTACGACGAGGGCGGACAGCTGACCGAGGCCGTGCGGCGCAAGCCCTACTCGGTGCTGCTGCTGGATGAGATCGAGAAGGCCCACCCGGACGTGTTCAACATTCTGCTGCAGATCCTCGAGGACGGCCGCCTGACCGATGCGCAGGGGCGCACGGTCGACTTCCGGCACGCGATCGTGATCATGACCTCGAACATCGGCGCGGCCGAGATCGCGCGCAACACGCCGCTCGGGTTCGCGGTGTCCGACGACGAGACGGGCATCACCTACGACGACATGAAGAACCGCATCATGGGCGAGCTCAAGAAGGTCTTCCGCCCCGAGTTCCTCAACCGCATCGACGACGTGATCGTCTTCCACAAGCTGCAGAAGGACGAGATCAGGCAGATCGTCGAGCTGCTGCTGCTGCGGATCCGCGAGTCGATGGCCGAACGCGAGCTGCAGCTGGAGCTGACCGATCCCGCCAAGGACCTGCTCGTCGAGAAGGGCTGGGATCCGATCGATGGGCGCGCGCCCGTTGCGCCGCGCGATCCAGCGCTACATCGAGGATCCGCTCGCCGACTTCGTGCTGCGCGAGCAGCTCACCCCGGGCGCGACCGTCGTCGTCGACCCCGCCCCCGAGGGCGAGGAGAACGAGGTGCGCCTGACGATCGTCAAGCCCAAGAAGCAGAAGACGCCCGTCGCCGTCGGCGCGGGCGAGGGCGCGACGGGGGCTCCGCCGGCGACGGCGATGGCGAGCCGGGGCTCCTCGACGGCGTGCCCAGACCGAGCCCGAGCCCGATGCACGATCCGGACCATCCCGCCGAGTCCGAGTGCGTATCTCAAAGACGCTTGCGCCGAGTCTGGAGTAGCTCCGCCCAGAACGCCGTCTCAGGGAGCCGTCCCCGCCGGCGCGTAGTCTCGGCGGATGGCTCGTGACACGACCGTTCACGCCTGCACCGAGTGCGGGCACCAGTCCCCCCAGTGGCACGGGCGCTGCCCCGGCTGCGAAGCGTGGGGCACGCTCGTGCAGGAATGCATCAGAGCCCCGCCGGCGCGACGGCGAGGGGGACGCCGTGTCCGCACCGCCGCCGCCGCGGCGCGTCCTCGGCGCCACGCCCGCTGCGCGAGGTGGCGACCGCCGCGACCGCGCGACTGTCCACGGGCATCGGCGAGCTCGATCGCGTGCTCGGCGGGGGCCTCGTGCCCGGCTCGCTCGTGCTGCTCGGCGGCTCGCCGGGGATCGGCAAGTCGACGCTCACGAACATGGCGCTCGGCAATCTCGCGCGCGCGGGGCGACGCACGCTGTATGTGAGCGGCGAGGAGTCCGCCGAGCAGGTCCGGCTGCGCGCCGAGCGACTCGGCCCCGCGGCGCCTGGCCGTCCGATCCTCGCCGAGACCGACCTCGACGCAGGTGCTCACACGCTCGCCGGCACGCAGCCCGAGGTGTGCGTGATCGACTCGGTCCAGACCTGCGCGCGGGTGATGACGCGAGTGCGCCGGGCTCGGTCGGCCAGGTTCGCGAGGTGGCGGGCCGGGTCATGGAGCTGGCCAAGGAGCGCGGGATCGCGGTCGTGCTCGTCGGGCACGTG
Organism: uncultured Solirubrobacterales bacterium; assembly: GCA_963799735.1. GTDB lineage: Bacteria > Actinomycetota > Thermoleophilia > Solirubrobacterales > Solirubrobacteraceae > Palsa-744. The sequence continues at coordinate 75,042 of CAWCYP010000066.1, forward strand.
ACCAAGGACGGCGCGCTGGCGGGACCACGGGTGCTCGAGCACCTGGTCGATTGCGTGCTGCAGTTCGAGGGCGAGCGCGAGCGCCCCTATCGCGAGCTGCGGGCGCTGAAGAACCGCTTCGGCTCGACCAACGAGGCGGGCCTGTTCGAGATGCGCCAGGGCGGACTGGTGGAGGTGCTCGACGCCTCCGCGCGGTTCGTCGCTGAGGCCACGCGCGCACCTGGGAGCGTCGTGCTGGCGGCGATGGAGGGCTGCCGACCGCTGCTCGTCGAGGTCCAGGCGCTCGTCGCGCCATCCGAGCTCGAGCAGCCGCGGAGGGTCGTCTCGGGCCTCGACCGCAACCGCCTGGCGCTCGTGCTGGCGATCCTCGGCCGCCACGGGGGCGTCGCGACGGGTGGGGCGGACGTGTTCGTGAACGTCGTCGGTGGCGTGCGCTTGGACGAGCCCGGCTGGATCTGCGGTCGCGCTGGCGGTTGCGAGCGCCGCCCGGGGCGTGGCGCTCGGGGCACGCCCTGGGCCTGCTTCGGCGAGCTCGGGCTGACGGGAGAGCTGCGCTGGGTCGGTCATCCCGAGCGCCGCCTCGCCGAGGCTGCCAAGCACGGCCTGAGCGAAGTGATCGCACCACGCGGGAGCGGAGAGGGCGCGTCGAGGTCGCGAACCTGCGCGAGGCACTGGCGCTCGCTCCGCCGGGCGCGCCGCTTGCCAAGGAGGCGAGTCGCCCGGCTGCTCTGGTCGCGTAAGCGCTCCCGTGCGATCCTCTGGCCCCGGCACGGCTGCGGAGCGGTGTCGGCGGTCCCACGGCTCGTTGTTTGTGGGCACGATGACGGCTCTGAGCCTGTGAGAGGCCGAAAAATGGCTCG
>CAWCYP010000067.1:0-12470 GCA_963799735.1 uncultured Solirubrobacterales bacterium
CTACGAGCCGGCGATCGAGGCGATCGCGCAGCGGGCATCGCCGTGGAGGTGTCCACCGCCGGGTTGCGCAAGCCCGCCGGTGAGCTGTATCCGTCGCGGGCGTTCCTCGAGATGTGCGTTGACGCGGGCGTGTCGGTTGCGCTTTCCAGCGACGCCCATCGGCCGGAGGACGTCGGCGCGGACTACGAGCAGGCGCTCGAGCTGCTCGACGAGTGGGGGTCCACGAGCTGTGCGTGTTCGAGGGTCGCATACGCCGGCTCGTGCCGATCGGCGCCGGTGCTCTTCATCGGGACTGTCGCGACGATGACGCTCGTTGGGATAGGCTACGACTCCCACCGCTTGTCGCGGGTCGCAGGCTGATCGGTGGCATCGAGATCTCCTACGAGCTCGGGCTCGACGGTCACTCCGACGCCGACGTGCTGGCGCACGCTGTGATCGACGCGCTGCTCGGGGCCGCCGGTCTCGGCGACATCGGCGAGCACTTCCCCGACAGCGACGAGCGCTGGCGCGACGCCGACTCGATGGAGCTGCTCGCCGGCGTCGTGCACATCGTGCCGCCGCGCGTCTCGAGATCGTGAACGTGGACTGCACCGTCGTGTTGGAGGCGCCCAGGCTCGCGCCGCACAGGCAGGCCGTCCGCGCACGTCTCGCGGCGGTGCTCGGCCTGCGCGGGGCGCGGGTCAACGTCAAGGCGAGCACCGGCGAGGGGATGGGGTTCGTCGGGCGGGGCGAGGGCGTCGCCGCGCTGGCGATCGCCGGGTTGAGCGACGCCGGGCAGGTGCCTTGACTTCCGACGCCCCGCTGCCGACTCGAGATCGACGGCGCGAGGACCCTTCGCTTCGGTCCGCTGCAGGCGGCGGCCATACGCGCGTCTCTTTCAGCGTTCGTCTACTTGACTCACCGACCGCTAGGGTTGCGCGATGCGCGAGATCGTTCTGCACGACACGCGCAGCGGCGAGGTCCGCCGCTGCGCCCGCGCGACCCCGGGCGCGTTGGCATCTATGCGTGCGGCCCGACCGTCTACAGCCGCATCCACCTCGGCAACGCACGTCCGTTCGTCGTCTTCTCACCTGCTGGCTCGCTTTCTGAGCCACGAGGGCTACGACGTCGACGCTCGTCGTCAACGTGACCGACGTCAACGACAAGATCTACGCCGACGCCGCGCGCGCCGGCCGTCCGAGCGCGGAGCTGGCTGCGGAGATGACCGCCCGCTACACGGACGGACACCGACGCGCTGGGGCTTGGGCGCCCCGATCACGAGCCGCTGGCGTCGGAGACGATCGGGCCGGATCGTCGAGTACATCGCGACGCTGATCGAGCACGGGCACGCCTACGCGGCCGATGGCGACGTCTACTTCCGCGTGCGCTCCGACGCTGACTACGGCACGCCTGTCGCACCGCCGCTCGACGACATGGACCAGGGGGAGGGCGTCGAGGGCGCGGAGCGCAAGCAGCGATCCGCTCGACTTCGCGCTGTGGAAGGCGCACAAGCCGGGCGAGGACACCGCCTGGGACGTCGCCGTGGGGACCGGGCCGGCCCGGCTGGCACATCGAGTGCTCGGCGATGGCCGAGGAGCTCCTCGGGCGTCGGCTTCGACATCCACGGCGGCGGCTCGGACCTCGTGTTCCCCCATCACGAGAACGAGGCCGCGCAGACGCGCGCCGCCCGCGGCGAGGAGCTGGCGCAGCTGTGGATGCACAACGGCATGATCCAGTCCACCGGCGAGAAGATGGCCAAGTCGGTCGGCAACATCGCTCTGCTGCACGAGGTGATCGAGCGCTATGGACGCGATGCCGTCGTCATGTATCTCGCCTCGGGGCACTATCGCCAGCCGCTGGCGTTCTCCTCCGCGGAGCTCGACGAGGCCGACGCGCAGGGTTCGTCGCATCCGCGACGCGCTCAGACGGCTGGACGTGGGCGCGCCCAGTCCGCCGGACATGGCTCAGCACCAGCGACGCGTTCTTCGATGCGCTGGCCGACGACTTCAACACGCCCAAGGCGCTCGCGTCGCTGTCCGAGTGGGTGCGCGAGGCCAACCGGCGTCGGGGCGGGCGTCGGGCGACGCCGATCTGCGGGAGATGCTGGCCGCGCTGGGGCTGGCGAGCTGACCCCGCTGGAGTCCGTCGGTGACGTCGCCTCCATCGATCCCGAGGCGGTGATACTCCTGGAGCAACGGGAGCAGGCTCGCGCCGCAGCGCGACTTCCAGACGGCCGATCGCCTGCGCGATGCAGCTCGCGCGCGCAGGGATGGGAGGTCCGCGATGGACCCGACGGTCCCGAGCTGATCCCGGCCGGGGACTCGTGATCATCTACGGCCGCAACGCGGTCCACGAGGCGCTGCGCGGACGGCGGCGCGAAGAGCATCGGCGAGGTGTGGGCGACGCAGGGCGCCGCGCGCGAGCCGTGGCTCGCGGGTGTGCCGGTACGGGCGAGCTCCGCCGAGGACATCGAGCGTCGCTGCGGCTCGGCCGCCATCAGGGGGTGTGCGCGCAGGCCGGAGGCTATCCCTACGTGTCCGCCGAGGAGCTGCTGGCTGGGCCCGAGGCCCCTGCTGGTGGCGCTGGATGAGGTGCAGGATCCGCAAAACCTCGGCTCGATCTGCCGTACAGCGGAGTGTGCCGGGTGCAGCGGGGTGTGATTCCCGAGCGCAGGGCGGCCGAGGTGACGCCGGCGGCGTGCAAGGTCTCGGCCGGAGCGGTCGAGCATCTGCAGGTCGCACGGGTGCGCAACATGGCCGACTTCCTGGCGGACGCGCGCGAGGCGGGCTGCTGGTGCTATGGAGCCAGTGCCGAGGCATGGGAATGGTGCCCGCCCGCCCGTGCGCCTATCCCCTATGACGCGCCCGACTATCGCGGCCGGGAGTCGTTCTCGTGCTCGGCAGCGAGGGCCGGGGCCTGCGCTCGCGGGTGGCGAAGGCGTGCGACGAGTTGGTAGCGCTGCCGTTGCGCGGGCGGATCGAGTCGCTCGGCGTGAGCGCCGCCGCCGCGGCCGTTTTGTACGAGATCTTGCAGCAGCGCGAACGCGGCACTTGACAACGCTCCATAACTGTGCAACTCTCGCGCTCACATAACGCTGAACCTAAGGTTCAGCTATCAGGCATTGGCGCCAGGGGAGGAGTGCGCCACTGAGCAAATTTGGGTGCTCCGCGCCAGCGGATGCCGAGAAAGGATCTGCTCGTGGCACTGAGAATCTCCCGCAACCCTAACTCTGAAGTCAAGGTTGATGATGGCTTCCTCATCGCGCTCGCCAAGCAGGGCGATCGCACCGCATATGACCGGCTGGTCAAGCGCTACCACGGGTTCGTGCGCCTGAAGGCCTCCTCCTACTTCCTGGCCGGCGGCGACTCCGACGACCTGATTCAGGAGGGGCTGGTCGGGCTGTACAAGGCGATCCGTGACTTCCGCACCGACCGCGAGTCGAGCTTTCGCAACTTCGCCGAGCTGTGCATCACGCGCCAGATCATCACGGCCGTGAAGACAGCGACTCGCAACAAGCACACTCCGTTGAACCAGTACGTCTCGTTCTCCTCGACTCCCGCCGCCGCCGGCGACGACGTGCCGACGCTCGATCAGATGCTGCCCGGCCCGATCGTGCACGACCCCGTCAACCAGGTGATCTCCTCCGAGGAGCTGCGCTCGCTTGTCGGCTGTCTGTCGACCGCGTTGTCAGAGCTCGAGAGCCGCGTGCTGGGGCTCTATCTCGACGGCTACTCCTATGAGCAGGTCGGCGAGCAGCTGGCGTGCGACACCAAGACGGTGGATAACGCGCTGCAGCGCGTCAAGCGCAAGGTCGGCGCCCACCTTCAGGCTCGCGCTGTGGCCGCTTGAGGCGGGCCCGGCGGCCTGGAACGCACTGTGGCCGCCCCATTCGGGACGGCCACAGCCCTCGGTGCTTTCCGTCAGGGTCGGTTCACGGCTTGCAACCGACTCGCTGTCGTCGAAACGGCCCCTCGATCATTCTTCGGTGAGCGGCTTTTCGGCTTCCGATCCCGTGGTCTGGCCTTCGCCCGGCTGCGTCGAGTTGCCGGGCGCCTCCGGTGCAAGCGCGGACGCCGGCGCCGGGGTCACTGTGATCGTGAACAGCTGGCTGACCGCGCGTCCGTTGTCCGGGCCGCCGGGGATGTCGATCCGCACGACCTTCGTGCCCGGCACGTAGAACTGGTGGACGATCGTGTACGTCGAGCCCGGCAGCACACGCCCGACCTGGATTACGTGGAATCCCGTGCCGTTCGCGTCCTGGCGCTCGAGGTAGACCACGTGCCCGCTGTGGTCAGGGGCGACCGTGCCCGAGAACGTCAGCGGCTGCCCGGCCTGGACCGTGGTGGCAGAGACTTCGGCGGTGAGGATGTCTTTCACGCCCTCGTACAGCACGGCCGACTTCTGTCCGGCGCCCTTCACCCTGTACAGGGTGCTGTTCACCGGCGACTGCGCCGGGAAGCTGTAGCTGCCGTTCGCTTCGGTGCTGATCTGGGCGATCGGCGCGAAGCCACGCTGGTGAACGGTGCGCGCCAGCAGCGTGACCGGCTGGCTCTTAGTGGTCCCGGCGAGCACGCCCGAGATCGTCACCGACTGCCCGTAGCTGATCGGGTCGGCCGAGGAGTTGATCGTCAGGCTGGGGTTCTGTGCCTGGGAGATCTCGTACTCGAGCGAGGTCGACGCGCTCGGGATGTTGAGCCCATCGCTGCGCACGAGCACGCGAATGCTCGCGTCGCCGGGCACACGGAAGATGTGCGTGATCGAATAGGTCCCGCCGGCCATCACCTGGCCGATGCCGATCCGGTGCCATTCGTCGCCGGTGATCGCGTTCTGGCGCTGCAGGATCACGCGCGCGCCGACATCGGTGGCAGGAGTGACCGTGCCGCTGAACGTCTCCTGGTTGGGCGCGCCGGTTTCGATCTGGGTGCCTTCGGGCGGTCCGGTGAGCGTCACAGCGGCAGCGACCCGCAGCCGCCTGCGTCCGCTCTGCGCCCCGTGCGAGCGGACGTAGAACGAGGTGTTCGCGTTCTCGGCTGCGGTCGAGAACTTATAGGAGCCGCTCGCTTCGGTCGTCGTGCTCTGCACGGGGACGTAGCCGGCGGTTCCGGCCACGTGAGCGTAAAGCGTGACCACCTGTCCGCCGGCGTTCGCGTGGCCGTGACATGCCAGGTGACCGGATACTTCGGTCGATTCCCCGGCGGTGATCAGTCGAGGCGCGACGCTGATGTTGATTCGGCAGCGCCCGAGAGGACTCGGATGCTTGTGAGCTGAGGCGGCGGCCGGAGCCAGCGCCAGCAGTGTGGTCGCGGCGATCAGAGCCGGACCGAGTTTACGAAGACGCATGGTGGGTTCCTCCCATTGAGTTGCAGTGCACATCTACCCCTACCACTGTCGGTCCACCTCAAAAGTTGGGCAGTTGTTCTTCCTCGACGAGATGTTTTTTAGGACGTGGTGTCGTGCCCTGGCCACGCGTCGCGCCGGCACCGCCCCCGCCGGTCGTTTCGCTCGTGCCGGTCGTGGTGGGGCTCTGTTCGGTGGCGCCGCCCGTCCCGCTTGTGCTCCCGGCGCTGCCTGTGCCGCTCCTTTCGCCGCCGCCGGCTTCGGCTTTGCTCGGAGTGCCCCCAGCCCCGCCGCCTGCTTTGGTTTTGCTCGGGGTGATGCCAGTCCCTCCACCTGCCTTCCCAGAGCCTGACCCGCTCGCCTTCCCTTCACTCGTGCCCGACCCAGTGTTCCCCGCGCCGGTCCTCGAACCTGCCTTCCCTGTGCCAATGCCCGAACCGGCTTTTCCCCCGCCGGTGCCGGTTGCGCCCGCCCCAGTTCCGGTGCCTGTGCTCGTGGTGCCGGTGCCTGCCGCCGAGCGATGGTGTCGTCCTCTTGCTCCATGGCTTTCGCTCCCCGTGGTGGGGGTCCCAGTCGACTGGCCGATCGTACCCGGCGCCGGGGTTGGACGAGCTATCCGGTGATGGGCCCGGACCGATGCCGGCGCTGGCGCCGCGGGGGGCTGTTGGGGTTTTGGCGTGACCAGGCGATGGTGATGACGGAGCGCTTTGCGGAGCGCCATGCGCAGACGAGCACGCCGGTGTGCTTTACGCAGGCGGCGTGCGCGGCGCAGCCGGCGGCGACGGAGCGCCGCGCGGTGCTTTGCACGTGCGCTGGGATCGCGTCCAGCGCTGCTTCTGCTCCCCCCGGCTTTCACCGCGGGCTGCCCCGGGTTGTACGGCCCCACGAGACTCGGCGTGAGCGTGTTGGGAGGCGTGAGGAGCGGATTTGCGCCGCCGAGGGCTGACAGTTCCGTCGAGGGCTCCGGGCCCGCGGAGCCAGCCGGGCCGGGTGGGCTGGTCCCATTAGAGAGGGCGGGCCCCGGCGCCGATCCCGGTCCGAGAGAGCTCGGCGGACCGCTGGAGCCCGTGTATGCCGCTACGCTCCTCCGGCCCGTGACGGGGGAGGAGACGAGCTGCAGGTGAGTGGACTGGTGTGGGATCGCCCCGTGCGCCAGTCGGTTGTGGACCGTCACTGCACCGGCTGTCGCCAGAGCCACGACCGTCCCGCCGACCGCGAGCTTTGTGATTAGCCCACCACCGATGAGGGCGCCGACGCTCGTGCCGCCCCCGGCGCTTGCGCCCGCGCCCGCGCCGACGGCTGTGGTCGCCGCGGTTGTCCCGGTCGTGGCGATCCCCGTCCCGCCGGTCGCCGTGGCTCCGACGCCTGTCCCCACCACCCCGCCGGCGGGCGCGAGTCCGCCGCCCGCTCCTCCGGCGCCCGCCGCTGCAGCTGCGTGCGCCGCGCCGTGACCGAGGATCACCGCCGCGAGCCCCGCGCTGGGCGCCACTGGCAGCACGGCCGCGAGCGACTGGCGCTGGGCGCCCACCGCAAGCTGGAAGTCACGACAGCCGGCGCACAGCTTCAGATGCCGGCGCAGGGGGCCACGGCGAAGCTCGCCGCCATGGGCGACCGAGAGTTGTTCGCGAATGTCCTGACAGGGTGTGTTGCGCGCGTCGCGGTCGGCGATCAAGGCGCTGCGCGCCTGATAGACGAGCGCCTTGACCCTGTTCACCGGGCACCCCACGATCGTGGCGATCACCTGGTGGGAGAGATCGTCGAGCTCGGCCAGCAGCAGCGCGCTGCGCTGATCCTCGGGCAAGCGGCCGATGCCGGCGAGGAGCTCGCGCAGATCCTCGCGCTGGTGCACCTGATCGGAGAGGCCCGCCAGGGAGGGCGCGTCGTCGGCGAGCGCGGCGGTGGGCTTGCGAGCCGCGATCGCCGACAGGCAGCAGTTACGCGCGATCGCATACAGCCACGGGCGCAGCTCGCGCGGCGCCGTCCCGCCGAGCATCGCCTGATGCGCTTTGATGAAAGCCTGCTGGAGTGCGTCCTCGGCCTCGTCCTGGTCCCCGAGGACGTGCCGGCAGTAGGAGAGCAGCGGCGCGTGGTGGCGCTTGAAGATCGCCTCGAAAGCCCCCTCATCGCCCGCCTGCATGCGTGGCACGAGCGCGGCGTCGGGAGCTCCTGCCTCCTGGCGGGTGCAAATCCTGGCTGGGATCTCGGCGACTGGCATAGCTCAGCAACCGCTCCCGAGCCGACGCGCGGGCAAGCTGGACGGGCCATATACCAACATCACCCCTTCAACCCGCGCGAGGTTGGTGAGTTGCGTTACGGATGCGCGGCTCGCGCTTCACGCTGCTCACGGGTACTGCTTTGCCTGCTTGGCTTCCCATCACGCTCGTGCTGTCGGAAACCAGGATCCCCTACTGGAAGGTCAGGCTCGGATACGCGTTCATGGGGGTCGGCTACGCCTCGGTCGCCGCCTCGATCGCTGCCGGCCCCGTTCAAGCCGGAACCGGGACTCGAACCCGGGACCCCCTGTTTACAAGACAGGCGCTCTACCAGCTGAGCTATTCCGGCACGGCCGCGCGGGACGCGGGCACGGAGTCCAACTGTAACGGCGCGGGAGGCGCTGGGTATCGAGATGTATGGACGCAAGCCACATCGTCGACCTGAACGGCTTCCGGGAGCACACGCTGAGCAAGGGTGTGAATCCAGTGCTGTACTGGCCGCTGAGGGCGATGCTGGTGCCCTTCTTCCTGGTCTACTTCCGCATGAGCCGGATCGGACGCGAGCACCTGCCGCGCAGCGGACCGCTGCTGCTGGCGGCGAACCATCGCAGCTTCCTGGATCCGTTTGTGATCGGGACGCTGGTGCGCAGGCCCGTGTACTACATGGCCAAGCGGGAGCTGTTCGAACGGCGCTGGCAGGCCTGGGTTCTGAACGCGCTCGGGGCGTTCCCGGTCGATCGCGGCGCGGGCGATCGCGAGGCGATGGCGACCGCCAAGGCGATCCTGCAAAGGGGCGACTGCGTGGTGGTCTTCCCCGAGGGCACGCGCGTGCGGCCGGGACCGCTCCGAGCGCCGCACAAGGGCGTGGGTCGTCTCGCGCTGGAAACCGGCGCGCCGGTCGCGCCGGTCGCGGTGATCGGCACCGAAGAGGTCCGGCGCGGCTGGCGGATTCGCCCGCGCAAAGTGCGCCTGCGGGCCGGCCGTCCGCTGCGGTTTCCGACCGTGCAGGAGCCCTCGCCGAAGCTGGCGGCCGGGATGACGCGGCGGAATCTGGGCGTGTGTGAGCCTGCAGTGGGAGTGGCTCGGCGGGGAGGCCGGCCGAGCGCAGAGCGAGCAGCCTGTGCGCCCAGAGGCGGATCGTGCGGCGAGAGCGGCCTGAGCCGACCGCGGAGCGCGGGAGGATAGTGTGCGATGAGTGAGCGACGAGCCGATCCCAAAGCGCAAGGCGCAGCTCGACGCGGAGTTCTCCGACCTCTACAGGGCGCACCTGCGCGACGTGTACAGCTATGCCTACTACCGGGTCGGCAACCATCACGACGCGGAGGATCTGACCGAGCAGACGTTCCTGCAGGCGTACAGGCACTTCGAGCGCGCGCAGCGCGAATCGGACGGCCGGCCGCTGCGACCGTGGCTGATCAGGATCGCGCACAACCTGGCGGCGAATCTGTATCGAGACCGCTCGCGCAAGCCCACTTCGCCGATCGACGACACGACGGTGCTGGCGGCGCCGTATACGACCGAGCAGCTGGTCGAAGGTCGCGAGCAGGCCAAGCAGGTGCTCGACGGGGTCAGCAGGCTGGGAGAGGACCGGCGCGAGGCGCTGATCATGCGCTTCGCGCTGGGCATGGACAACCGCGAGATCGCGCGCGCTCTCGGCCGCTCGGACGGGGCGACGAAGGTGCTGATCCATCGCGCGATCAAGCAGCTGGAGGGGCTTGTGAGCGACGCCGGCGAGGAGAGTATCCATCACGCTGGCGAGGAGAGCGTCCAGCATGAGTGAATCCGCACCGAACTTCGAGAGCCTGCTGCGCGAGGCGCTCTCACCGGTCGAGCCCCCGGAGGATCTGGCGCTGCGGCTGGAGGGGACGCTGCAGAGCATCACCGAGCTGGCCGCCGACGAGCTGGAGGCATGGGAGCTCTCGGCGATGCGCGACCCGCGCAACTGGGCGCGGCCGGCGGCGGCGCTGCTGGCGGGCGGCGCGGCGGGTACGGCGCTGGTGCTGTTGCGAGCACGGCGGCGTGCGCACGTCGATGTCGCTCGCGGCGGGTTTGCCGGTGGCGCGCGCCAGAGCGCCGAGCGCGCGCTCAAGGACGTCGGGCGCGAGACGCGCAGGCTGCTCGGCGGGCGCTGAACCTGCGCGCCCACCGGAGATGAACGCCGCCGGCCGTAGATAGGCTGTGCGCGGACATGGCCACCTGCTACCGGCACCCATCGCGTGAGACCGGCGTGTCGTGCTCGTCCTGCGGGCGGCCGATCTGCCCGGATTGCATGACCCCGACGCCGGTCGGAATGCGCTGTCCGGAGTGCTCGCGCCAGCGCACGAAGGTGATGCGCATGCGCGACATGGCGACCGTGCCGCGGGTGACGTACGCGCTGATCGCGATCAACGTCATCGTCTTCCTGGCCGAGGGCCACGGGGCCTGGACCATCGAGGGCGAAGCCTCGGGAACGCTCATCACCAAAGGCTCGCTGCTGGGCAGCAGCGAATCTCCGCTGCTGGCCGGGCAGGGGGTCGCCCACGGCCAGTGGTGGCGGATCGTCACGAGCGGGTTCCTGCACGAGAACCTTCTGCACATCGGCTTCAACATGTGGGTCCTCTACTACCTCGGGATGATGCTCGAGCCAGCGCTCGGGCGCCTCAAGTTCGGCGTGATCTACGCGGTGTCGCTGCTGACCGGGTCGCTGGGGGCGCTGCTCGTCTCGCCCCACGTGCTGACGGTCGGTGCGTCGGGCGCCATCTTCGGCGTCATGGGCGCGGCGGCCGTGGAGATGCGCGCCCGTCAGATCCCGATCATGCAGAGCGGAGTGGGCATGCTGATCGTGCTCAACCTGATCATCAGCTTCACGCTGCCCGGGATCTCTTGGGGCGGGCACATCGGCGGGCTGATCGGGGGCGCGCTGGCGGCGCTCGTGATCGGGCTCGGCGATCGCTATCGCTCACAGGCGCTCGCGCTGGCCGGGTGTGCGGCGATCGCCGTGGCCGCGGTCGCGGGCTCGCTGGCGAGCGCGCACTCGAGCGAGGTCGAAACGATCAGTCCCAGCCAGTTGACGACCGTCAGTCCCGAACCGTGACCCGCACCCGCGCGCACGCGCCCGCAACCCTGCTTTCTCGATCCTCGAGCCGTGCCGACCACGGCGCGCGGTAACCTCGTTGCGCCGATGACACTGCTCAGCGACGCTGAGATCGAACAACGCCTCGCCACCGCCGGCGAGTGGCGCCGGCACGAGCGCGACTCGATCGTGCGCGAGTGGACGTTCGCCGACTTCAAGGGCGCGATCGCATTCGTGGGTCGCGTGGCCGAGGCCGCCGAGGCGGCCAACCATCACCCCGACATCCTCGTTCACGGCTGGAACAAGGTGCGGTTGGAGCTGAGCACTCATTCCGAGGGCGGCCTCACCGCGGCCGACTTCGAGTTGGCAGCACGCATCGACCTGCTCGCGTGAACATGCTCGCGTGAACGGTTTGAAGCTCATCTTCGCGGCTATCCTGGTCGCGGTTAACGCGTTCTTCGTGATCGCCGAGTATGCGCTTGTGCGCTCCCGCAAGGCGCGTTTGGAAGTGATGCGCGAGGAGGGGGCCCGAGGAGCGGCGCTGGCGCTGAAGCAGCTGGAGAGCATCAACGACTACATCTCGGCCGTGCAGATCGGGGTCACGATGACCTCGATCGCCATCGGTGCCCTGGGGGCACCCGCCCTCGCCGAGCTCCTGAAGGGTGCGCTGGGGAGGAGCCTCAGCCACGGCGTGGCGATTGCGATCTCGGTGGTGGTCGCCTACCTCGTCATCACCGCCGTCCAGCTGATCGCCGGCGAGATGGTTCCCAAGTTCTACGCGATCGACCGCGCCGAGGCCGTCGCCAGGCGAGTGGCGCGCCCATTACAGACGTTCAGGGTCCTATTCCACCCGGTGATCGTCGTGCTCACGGCGCTCTCCACCCGCATTCTGAAGCTGCTCGGCGTCGACATGACCCGCGAGCGGGAGGGCGGCTCGCCAGATGAGCTCAAGCGGTTGATCGCCGAGTCCCACGCCGGTGGGCATATCGACCCGGGTGAGGCGGGGATGCTGACGGGTGTGTTCCACCTGCACGAGCAAGAGGCTCGCCAGGTGATGACTCCGATTCCCGCGGTCGTCACGGTCGACCTGTCACAGGACGTGGAGACAGCGCTGCGCCTGTGCATCTCCTCCGGCCACACCCGTCTCGTGGTCACCGAGGACGCCAACCCCGACCGTGTGCGCGGCCTGGTGCATGCCAGCGCGCTGGCCGACCGGCTGATGCGGGAGGGTGCCCACGCCTCCCTGGAGTCGATCGTACACGACGCGCCGATCGTCCCCGAGACCAAGCCCTTGGACGATCTGCTGGCCGAACTTCAGCGTCAGCGCACCTCGATGGCGGTCGTCGTGGACGAGTACGGCCGGGTCGTGGGGATCGTTACGGTCGAGGACATCATCGAGGAGGTGGTCGGGGAGATCGCCGACGAGACGGATCCTGCCGCGGGGGAGATTCGCAAGCTCGCGGACGGCGACTGGTTCGTGCGCGGCCACGTCGCCGTCACCGATCTCGCCGACTATGGCCTGCACTTGCCGGTGGACAGCGACGCCTACAACTCCATCGGAGGCTTTGTGTTCGCGGAGCTCGGGCGACTGCCCCGGCGGGGGGACACCGTCGCCGCAAACGGCTTCTCGATCCGCGTGGAGTCCGTGCGCGACAACCGCATCGAGGCGGTCCGCATCCGCGAGCGACGCCCCGTGCGGCCGAGCGAGGGTCGCGAGACGCAGGAGGGCTGAGCCCGGGGCAGCCCGTTCGGCCCAGGTCAGGTCCTTAAGGTCCCGGTTTAAACACGTCCGGCCCGCGGGGGGAGCGGGCCGGAGCGTGTGCACTGGGAGGAGGCGGGTGTGCATTGCGACTGTGTCGCAGGGACAAGTATCTACATCTGGATGAACG
>CAWCYP010000068.1:0-13412 GCA_963799735.1 uncultured Solirubrobacterales bacterium
ATGGAGTCCCGTCCATCCCGCTCACCCCGAGCGGCCACGCCCCGAGGGCGACCTGCGCCGCTACTACGAGCCCGCGATCGAGGCGATCGCCGAATCTCAGATAGCCGTTGAGGTCTCGACCGCCGGCCTGCGCAAGCGCGCGTGCGAGCTGTATCCCGCGGAGGCGTTCCTGGAGATGTGCGTCGACGCCGGCGCTCCGGTGGCGCTCTCCAGCGACGCCCACCGGCCCGAGGAGGTCGGCGCCGACTACGGGCAGGCGCTCGAGCTGCTCGATCGCGTCGGGATCGGCGAGCTGTGCGTGTTCGAGCGCCGCACACGCCGACTCGAGCCGATTGGTGCGCGCGCCGGCGCACATGAGGGCGCACGATGAGCGCTCTGACCGGGATAGGCTACGACTCCCATCGCTTCGCGACCGGTCGCAGGTTGATCCTGGGCGGCGTCGAGATTCCTCACGAGCAGGGTCTGCAGGGGCACTCCGACGCCGACGTGCTGACGCACGCCGTGATCGACGCGTTGCTCGGCGCCGCTGGCCTGGGGGACATCGGCGAGCACTTCCCCGACAGCGATGAGCGCTGGCGCGACGCCGACTCGATGGAGCTGCTGGCATCGGTCGTCGCGACCCTCGCCGGTGCGAGCCTCGAGATCGTCAACGTGGACTGCACCGTTGTCATGGAGGCGCCGAGGCTCGGGCCGCACAAGCAGGCGATCCGCGCACGCCTGGCCGGGGCGCTTGGTCTGAGTGAGGCGCGCGTGAACGTCAAGGCGAGCACCGGCGAGCGGATGGGGTTCGTTGGGCGCGGCGAGGGCGTCGCGGCGCTGGCCGCGGCCAGCCTGCGGCAAGGCTGACTACGGCCCTCGAGATCGTCCGAGGAGCCACACGCGCCACATTTCAGCGTTCGCGCTCGTCGGCGAGCGCTAGGGTGCCCGTCGATGCGCGACATTCGACTGCACGACACCCGCAGCGGCGAGCTGCTGGGGCTGCGACCGCGCGAGGAGGGCAGGGTCGGCATCTATGCGTGCGGGCCGACCGTGTACAGCCGCATCCACATCGGCAACGCACGGCCATATGTGGTGTTCAGCCTGCTCGCACGGTTTCTCGCGCACGAGGGCTATGCGACGACGCTGGTCGTCAACGTGACCGACGTCAACGACAAGATCTACGACGCTGCGTGCGCGCAGGATCGCCCGAGCGCCGAGCTGGCGGCGGAGATGACCGCGCTCTACACGGCGGACACCGAGGCGCTGGGTCTCGGGCGCCCCGACCATGAGCCGCTGGCATCGCAGACGATGGGACCGATCGTCGAGTACATCGCCACGCTCGTGGAGTCCGGACACGCCTACCCGGTCGACGACGGCGACGTCTACTTCCGGGTGCGCTCCGACGATGACTACGGCAGCCTGTCGCATCGCCGGCTCGACGACATGGATCAGGGCGAGGGGGTCGACGGCGCCGAGCGCAAGCACGATCCGCTCGACTTCGCGCTGTGGAAGGCGCACAAGCCGGGCGAGGACACGGTGTGGGAATCACCCTGGGGACCGGGTCGCCCCGGCTGGCACATCGAGTGCTCGGCGATGGCCGAGGAGCTCCTGGGCGTTGGCTTTGACATCCACGGCGGCGGCTCGGATCTGGTGTTCCCCCACCACGAGAACGAGGCTGCCCAGACCCGCGCCGCCCGCGGCGAGGAGCTCGCGCGGATCTGGATGCACAACGGCATGATCCAGTCCACCGGCGAGAAGATGGCCAAGTCGGTTGGCAACATCGCTCCGCTGCACGAGGTGATCGAGCGCTATGGACGCGATGCGGTGGTCATGTATCTCGCCTCGGGGCACTATCGCCAGCCGCTGGCGTTCTCCTCCTCGGAGCTCGACGATGCCGACCGCAGGGTACATCGCATCCGCGACGCGCTCAGACGGCTGGACGTGGGCGCGCCCAGTCCACCGGACATGGCTCAGCACAAGGACGCGTTCTTCGATGCGCTGGCCGACGATTTCAACACGCCCAAGGCGCTCGCGTCGCTGTCCGAGTGGGTACGCGAGGCCAACCGGCGTGGGGCGGGCGTGGGGGACGCCGATCTGCGGGAGATGCTGGCTGCGCTGGGGCTGGGCGAGCTGACCCCGCTGGAGTCCGTCGGTGACGTCGCCTCCATCGATCCCGAGGCGGTGATACTCCTGGAGCAAAGGGAGCGGGCTCGCGCCGAGCGCGACTTCCAGACGGCCGATCGTCTGCGCGCGCAACTGCGCGCGCGCGGATGGGAGATTCGCGATGGACCCGGCGGTCCCGAGCTGATCCCGGCCGGGGACTCGTGATCGTCTACGGCCGCAACGCGGTCCACGAGGCGCTGCGCGGACGGCGCGCGAAGAGCATCGGCGAGGTGTGGGCGACGCAGGGTGCCGCGCGCGAACCGTGGCTTGCGGGCGTGCGGGTACGGGCGAGCTCCGCCGCTGACATCGAGCATCGCTGCGGCTCGGCCGCCCATCAGGGGGTGTGCGCGCAGGCCGGGGGCTATCCGTACGTGTCCGCCGAGGATCTGCTGGCTGGGCCCGAGCCCCTGCTGGTGGCGCTGGATGAGGTGCAGGATCCGCAGAATCTCGGCTCGATCTGCCGTACAGCGGAGTGTGCCGGGTGCAGCGGGGTTGCGATTCCCGAGCGCAGGGCGGCCGAGGTGACGCCGGCGGCGTGCAAGGCCTCGGCTGGAGCAGTCGAGCATCTGCAGGTCGCACGGGTGCGCAACATGGCCGACTTCCTTGCAGACGCGCGCGAGGCGGGCTGCTGGTGCTATGGGGCCAGTGCCGAGAGCATGGGGAATGAGTGCCCGCCCGCCCGTGCGCCTATCCCCTATGACGCCCCCGACTATCGCGGCGCGGGAGTCGTTCTCGTGCTCGGCAGCGAGGGCCGCGGCCTGCGCCCACGGGTGGCGAAGGCGTGCGACGAGCTGGTAGCGCTGCCGTTGCGCGGGCGGATCGAGTCGCTCGGCGTGAGCGCCGCCGCCGCGGCCGTTTTGTATGAGATCTTGCAGCAGCGCGAACGCGGCACTTGACAACGCTCCATAACTGTGCAACTCTCGCGCTCACATAACGCTGAACCTAAGGTTCAGCTATCAAGCATTGGCGCCAGGGGAGGAGTGCGCCACTGAGCAAATTTGGGTGCTCCGCGCAAGCGGATGCCCGAGAAAGGATCTGCTCGTGGCACTGAGAATCTCCCGCAACCCTAACTCTGAAGTCAAGGTTGATGATGGCTTCCTCATCGCGCTCGCCAAGCAGGGCGATCGCACCGCATATGACCGGCTGGTCAAGCGCTACCACGGGTTCGTGCGCCTGAAGGCCTCCTCCTACTTCCTAGCCGGCGGCGACTCCGACGACCTCATTCAGGAGGGGCTGGTCGGGCTGTACAAGGCGATCCGTGACTTCCGCACTGACCGCGAGTCGAGCTTTCGCAACTTCGCCGAGCTGTGCATCACGCGCCAGATCATCACGGCCGTGAAGACAGCGACTCGCAACAAGCACACTCCGTTGAACCAGTACGTCTCGTTCTCCTCGACTCCCGCCGCCGCCGGCGACGACGTGCCGACGCTCGATCAGATGCTGCCCGGCCCGATCGTGCACGACCCCGTCAACCAGGTGATCTCCTCCGAGGAGCTGCGCTCGCTTGTCGGCTGTCTCTCGACCGCGCTGTCAGAGCTCGAGGGTCGCGTACTGGGACTCTATCTCGACGGCTACTCCTATGAGCAGGTCGGCGAGCAGCTGGCGTGCGACACCAAGACGGTGGACAACGCGCTGCAGCGCGTCAAGCGCAAGGTCGGCGCCCACCTGCAGGCTCGCGCTGTGGCCGCTTGAGGCGGGCCCGGCGGCCTGGAAAGCACTGTGGCCGCCCCATTCGGGACGGCCACAGCCTTCGGTGCTTTCCGTCAGGGTCGGTTCACGGCTTGCAAACCGACTCGCTGTCGTCGAAACGGCCCTTCGATCATTCTTCCGTGAGCGGCGTTTCGGCTTCCGATCCCGTGGTCTGGCCTTCGCCCGGCTGCGTCGAATTGCCGGGCGCCTCCGGTACAAGCGCGGACGCCGGCGCCGGGGTCACGACGATCGTGAACAGCTTGCTGACCGCACGGCCGTTGTCCGGTCCGCCGGGAACGTCGATCCGGACGATCTTCGTGCCCGGAACGTAGAACTGGTGAACGATCGTGTACGTCGAGCCCGGCAGCACACGCCCGACCTGTATGACATGGAATCCCGTGCCGTCCGCGTCCTGTCGCTCGAGGTAGATCACGTGTCCGCTGTGGTCGGGGGCGACTGTGCCCGAGAACGTCAGCGGCTGCCCGGCTTGGATCGTGGTGGCAGAGACTTCGGCGGTGAGGATGTCTTTCACGCCCTCGTACAGCACGGCCGACTTCTGTCCGGCGCCCGTCACCCTGTACAGGGTGCTGTTCACCGGCGTCTGCGCCGGGAAGCTATAGCTGCCGCCCGCGCCGGTGCTCACCTCTGCCACCGGGGCGAAGCCACGCTGATGGACGGTCCGCGCGAGTAGCGTGACCGGCTGGCTCGTCGTGGCGCCCGCGAGGACGCCTGAGATCGTCACCGTCTGCCCATAGCTGATCGGGTCAGCGGAGCTCGAGATCGTCAGGCTCGGGTTCTGTGCCTGGGAGATCTCGTACTCGAGCGAGGTCGACGCGCTCGGAATGTTGAGCCCATCGCTGCGCACGAGCACGCGAATGCTCGCGTCGCCGGGCACACGGAAGATGTGCGTGATCGAATAGGTCCCGCCGGCCATCACCTGGCCGATGCCGATCCGGTGCCATTCGTCGCCGGTGATCGCGTTCTGGCGCTGCAGGATCACGCGCGCGCCGACATCGGTGGCGGGAGTGACCGTGCCGCTGAACGTCTCCTGGTTGGGCGCGCCGGTTTCGATCTGGGTGCCTTCGGGCGGTCCGGTGAGCGTCACAGCGGCAGCGACCCGCAGCCGCCTGCGTCCGCTCTGCGCCCCGTGCGAGCGGACGTAGAACGAGGTGTTCGCGTTCTCGGCTGCGGTCGAGAACTTATAGGAGCCGCTCGCTTCGGTCGTCGTGCTCTGCACGGGGACGTAGCCGGCGGTTCCGGCCACGTGAGCGTAAAGCGTGACCACCTGTCCGCCGGCGTTCGCGTGGCGGTGACATGCCAGGCGACCGGATAGTTCGGTCGATTCTCCGGCGGTGATCAGTCGAGGCGCGATGCTTTCGATATTGATCCGGCAGCGCCCGAGCGGGCTCGGATGCTTGTGAGCCGACGCGGCGGCCGGAGCCAGCGCCAGCAGTGAGGTTGCGGCGATTAAGGCCGGAACGAGTTTTCTAAGACGCATGGTGCGTTTCCTCCCGTTGAGTTGAAGTGCGCATCTACCCCCTACGACTGCCGGTCGACCTCAAAGGTTGGGCAGTTGTTCTTCTTCTTCGACGAGATTTTTTTGGGTTTTTGTATGAGTTGTCGTGCCCGTTCCGGTACTTGTCGCGGTCCCAGCACCTTTGCCGGTGCCAGTGCTACCGGTACCTGTACCGGTAGTCCCCGTCCCGCTTGTGCCACCTGTGCCGCTTGTTTCGCCGCCCTTCTCCGTGCCTGTCTTCCCGGTGCCTGTCTTTCCCGTGCCAGTGCTCGGGCCCGACCCGCCAGAGCCGCCCGACTTGCCTGAACCGGATTTCCCCGCGCCGGCGCCAGGACCGGTAGGAGTCGTGGTCCCAGCACCTTTGCCAGTGCCAGGACTCCCGGTCCCTTTCGCGGTACCGGTGCCCGGACCTGTGCCAGTGGTCCCTGTACCTGTACCAGTGGTCCCTGTACCTGTACCGGTACTTGCCGGTGGGTGATGGCGTCCTCCTTTGGCCCCTTTGCCTTCGCTTTCCGTGGTGGAAGCCCCGGTGGACTGGCCAATTGTTTCCGGCGTTTGGGTTGGGCGGACTTTCCGATGGCGCGATCGGACCGGTGCCGGCGCCGCCGCGGGGAGTTTGGTAACGGGCGACTTGGGCGGCTTTGGTACAGCCGAGCGATGGCGGCGATGGAGCGCTTTGCGCAGCCGGGCGCGCCGCCGTGCCGCACGCCGCCGGTGGCGAAGCCGTGCTCTGCGGCGAGCTCGCGCCAGTCGGCGGCGGAGCGCCGCGAGGTATCTTGCGCGTACGCTTGGATCTCTTCCGGCGACGCTCTTGCTCTGTCCGGTGCTCACCGCGGGCTGTACCGGGAGGTTTGGCGGCACGAGGCTCGGCGTGAGCGTGTTGGGAGGCGTTAGGAGCGGATTTGCGCCGCCGAGGGCTGACAGTTCCGTCGAGGGCGAGCGGGGATCCGATTCCAAGGAGCCGGTCGGAACGGGTGGGCTGGTCCCATTGGAAAGGACTGGCGCTGGCCCCGATCCTGGGTCGAGAGAGCTCGATTGACCGCTGGAGCCGGTATATGCCGCCACGCTCGTACGGCCCGTGGCGGGGGAGGAGTCCAGCTGTAAGCGAGCGGCCCGGTGTGGGGTCGCGTGCGCCTCGCGGTTGTGGACCGTCACCGCGCCGGCGCTCGCCAGCGCGACGACCGCACCGCCGACCGCGAGCTTGGTGATCAGCCCGCCCCCGACCAGCCCGCCGATGCCGGTGCCGCCTCCCGCGCCCGCGCCGACGGCAGTGGTCGCCATCGCCCCGGTCGCCGCCGTCCCGGTCGTGGCGATCCCCGCCCCGCCGGTACCTGTGGCTGTCGCTCCGACGCCCGCCCCGCCTGCGCCCGCCCCGCCGACGCCCGCTCCTCCAACGCTCGCCGCCCCGGCCGCGTGCGCCGCGCCGTGACCGAGGATCGCCGCCGCGAGCCCCGCGGTGGGCAGCACCGGCAGCACGGCCGTGAGCGACTGGCGCTGGGCGCCCACCGCAAGCTGGAAGTCACGACAGCCGGCGCACAGCTTCAGATGCCGGCGCAGAGGGCCACGGCGAAGCTCACCGCCACGGGCGACCGAGAGTTGTTCGCGAATGTCCTGACAGGGTGTGTTGCGCGCGTCACGGTCGGCGATCAACGCGCTGCGCGCCTGATAGATCAGCGCTTTGACCTTGCTCACCGGGCACTCCACGATCGTGGCGATCGCCTGGTGGGAGAGATCGTCGAGCTCGGCCAGCAGCAGTGCGCTGCGCTGATCCTCGGGCAAGCGGCCGATGCCGGCGAGGAGCTCGCGCAGATCCTCGCGCTGGTGCACCTGATCGGAGAGGCCCGCCAGGGAGGGCGCGTCGTCGGCGAGCGCGGCGGTGGGCTTGCGAGCCGCGATCGCCGACAGGCAGCAGTTACGCGCGATCGCGTACAACCACGGGCGCAGCTCGCGCGGCGCGGTTCCGCCGAGCAATGCCTGGTGCGCTTTGAGGAAAGCCTGCTGGAGGGCGTCCTCGGCCTCGTCCTGGTCTGAGAGCATGTGCCGGCAGTAGGAGAGCAGCGGCGCGTGGTGGCGCTTGAAGATCGCCTCGAAAGCCCCCTCATCGCCCGCCTGCATGCGTCGCACGAGCGCGGCGTCGGGGGCGCCTGCCTCCTGGCGGGTGCAAATCCTGGCTGGGATCTCGGCGACTGGCATAGCTCAGCAACCGCTCCCGAGCCGGCGCGCGGGCAAGCTGGATGGGCCATATACCAACATCACCCCTTCAACCCGCGCGAGGTTGGTGAGTTGCGTTACGCATGGCCGCCGGCACCACCGACCTGCAGCGCGACCTCAACGGCGCGATCATGCAGTCGATCAGCGGGGCGCTGCTGACGGCCGGCTACGCCTCGATCGCTGCTGGCCCCGTTCAAGCCGGAACCGGGACTCGAACCCGGGACCCCCTGTTTACAAGACAGGCGCTCTACCAGCTGAGCTATTCCGGCACGGCCGCGCGGGACGCGGGCACGGAGTCCAACTGTAACGGCGTGGGAGGCGCTGGGTATCGAAATGTATGGACGCAAGCCATATCGTCAACCTGAACGGCTTCAGGGAGCGCACGCTGAGCAAGGGCGTGAACCCCGCGCTGTACTGGACGCTCAGGGCAATGCTGGTGCCGTTCTTCCTGGTCTACTTCCGCATGAGCAGGATCGGGCGTGAGCACCTGCCACGCAGCGGGCCGCTGCTGTTGGCGGCGAACCATCGCAGCTTCCTGGATCCGTTTGTGATCGGCACGCTGGTGCGCAGGCCCGTGTACTACATGGCCAAGCGGGAGCTGTTCGAACGGCGCTGGCAGGCCTGGGTGCTGAACGCGCTCGGTGCGTTTCCGGTCGATCGCGGCGCGGGCGATCGCGAGGCGATGGCGACCGCGAAGGCGATACTGCAAAGGGGCGACTGCGTGGTGATCTTCCCCGAGGGCACGCGCGTGCGAGGAGGACCGTTGGGAGCACCGCGCCGGGGGGTTGGTCGCCTCGCGCTGGAAACCGGCGAGAAGGTCGCGCCGGTCGCGGTGATCGGCACCGAAGAGGTCCGTCGTGGCTGGCGGATTCGCCCGCGCAAGGTGTGCCTGCGGGTCGGCCGGCCGCTGCGGTTTCCGATCGTGCCGGAGCCCTCGGCGAAGCTGGCGGCCGGGATGACGCGGCGGATCTGGGCGTGCGTGAACCTGCAGTGGGAGTGGCTCGGCGGAGAGGGCGCCCGAGCGCAGAGCGAGCAGCCGGTGCGCCCGCAGGCGGATCGTGCGGCGAGAGCAGCCTGAGCCGACCGCGGAGCGCGGGAGGATAGTGTGCGATGAGTGAGCGACGAGCCGATCCCAAAGCGCAAGGCGCAGCTCGACGCGGAGTTCTCCGACCTCTACAGGGCGCACCTGCGCGACGTGTACAGCTACGCCTACTATCGGGTCGGCAACCATCACGACGCGGAGGACCTGACCGAGCAGACATTCCTGCAGGCATACAGGCACTTCGAGCGCGCGCAGCGCGAATCGGACGGCCGGCCGCTGCGACCGTGGCTGATCAGGATCGCGCACAACCTGGCGGCGAATCTGTATCGAGACCGCTCGCGCAAGCCCACTTCGCCGATCGACGACACCACGGCGCTGGCGGCGCCGTATACGACCGAGCAGCTGGTCGAAGGTCGCGAGCAGGCCAAGCAGGTGCTCGACGGGGTCAGCCGGCTGCCGGAGGACCGGCGCGAGGCGCTGATCATGCGCTTCGCGCTGGACATGGACAACCGCGAGATCGCGCGCGCTCTCGGCCGCTCGGACGGGGCGACGAAGGTGCTGATCCATCGCGCGATCAAGCAGCTGGAGGGGCTCGTGAGCGACGCCGGCGAGGAGAGTGTCGATCATGCCGGCGAGGAGAGTGTGCAGCATGAGTGATCTCGCGCCGAACTTCGAGAGCCTGCTGCGCGAAGCGCTCTCACCGGTCGAGCCGCCGGAGGATCTGGCGCTGCGGCTGGAGGGAACGCTTGAGAGCATCACCGAGCTGGCCGCCGACGAGCTGGAGGCATGGGAGCTCTCGGCGATGCGCGACCCGCGCAACTGGGCACGGCCGGCGGCGGCGCTGCTGGCGGGCGGCGCGGCGGGTACGGCGCTGGTGCTGTTGCGAGCGCGGCGGCGTGCGCACGTCGATGTTGCTCGCGGCGGGTTTGCCGGTGGCGCGCGCCAGAGCACCGAGCGCGCGCTCAAGGACGTCGGGCGCGAGACGCGCAGGCTGCTCGGCGGGCGCTGATACCGCGACGCCCGGCCGTAACGACGCCGGCCATGGATAGGCTCTGCCCGGACATGGCCACCTGCTACCGGCACCCATCGCGTGAGACCGGCGTGTCTTGCTCGTCCTGCGGGCGGCCGATCTGCCCGGATTGCATGACCACGACGCCGGTCGGAATGCGCTGTCCGGAGTGCTCGCGCCAGCGCACGAAAGTGATGCGCGTGCGCGACATGACGACCGTGCCGCGGGTGACCTATTCGCTGATCGCGATCAACATCATCGCGTTTCTGTCGGAGGGCAACTTGACCCTGAACAGCGGGGGCTCCGGCAACGGCGTTTACCTGAAAGGAGCGCTGCTCGGGAGCAGCGAATCTCCGCTGCTGGCTGGTCAGGGTGTCGCCCACGGCCAGTGGTGGCGGCTGGTGAGCAGCGGATTCCTGCACGAGAACATCCTGCACATCGGCTTCAACATGTGGGTCCTGTACTACCTGGGCATGATGCTGGAGCCGGCCCTGGGGCATGTCAAGTTCGGCGTGATCTACGCGGTGTCGCTGCTGACCGGCTCACTCGGGGCGCTGCTCGTCTCGCCCCACGTGCTGACGGTCGGCGCATCGGGCGCGGTGTTCGGGGTGATGGGGGCCGCGGCGGTGGAGATGCGCGCGCGTCAGATCCCGATCATGCAGAGCGGAGTGGGCATGCTGATCGTGCTCAACTTGATCATCAGCTTCACGCTGCCCGGCATCTCCTGGGGTGGGCACATCGGCGGGCTGATCGGGGGCGCGTTGGCCGCGCTTGTGATCCAGCTCGGCGACCGCTACCGCTCACAGGCGCTCGCGCTGGCGGGGTGCGCCGTCATCGCCGTCGCCGCGGTCGCCGGCTCGCTGGCGACATCGCACTCGAGCGAGATCGAAACGATCAGTCCCAGCCAGTTGACGACCGTCAGTCCCGAACCGTGACCCGCACCCGCGCGCACGCGCCCGCAACCCGGCTTTCTCGATCCTCGCGCCGTGCCGACCACGGCGCGCGGTAACCTCGTTGCGCCGATGACACTGCTCAGCGACGCTGAGATCGAACAACGCCTCGCCGCCGCCGGCGAGTGGCGCCGGCACGAGCACGACTCGATCGTGCGCGATCTGAAGTTCGACGACTTCGCCGGTGCGATCGCGTTCGTAAACCAAGTGGCCGAGCTCGCCGAGCAGGCCAACCACCATCCCGACATACTCGTGCACGGCTGGAACCGGGTGCGCCTGACGTCCTCGACCCACTCCGAGGGCGGCCTCACCGACGCTGACTTCGAGCTCGCCGCTCGCATCGACCGACTGGCGTGAACGGCCTGAAGCTCATCCTCACGGCGGTGCTGATCGCGGTGAACGCATTCTTCGTGATCGCCGAGTACGCGCTCGTTCGCTCGCGCCGGTCGCGACTGGAGGTCATGCGCGAGGAAGGCGCGCGCGGGGCGGCGCTCGCGCTGGAGCAGCTGGGCAGCATCAACGAGTACATCTCGGCCGTGCAGATCGGGGTGACGATGACCTCGATCGGCATCGGCGCGCTCGGCGAGCCCGCGCTCGCGTCGATCCTCAAGGGAGCGCTCGGCAACACCCTCGGCCACGGCGTGGCCGTGGCGATCGCGGCGATTGTCGCCTTCCTGATCATCGCCTCCGCCCAGCTGATCGCGGGCGAGATGGTCCCCAAGTTCTACGCGATCGACCGCGCCGAGGCGGTCGCCAGACGGGTCGCCCGTCCGCTGCGTGCGTTCAGCGTCGTGTTCCGCCCGTTCATACTCGCGCTCACCGCAGTCGCCGACCGGATCCTGCGGCTGCTCGGCGTCGACATGAGCCTCGAGCGGCGCGGCGGGTCACCGGACGAGCTCAAGCGGTTGATCGCCGAGTCCTACGCCGGCGGGCAGATCGACCCGGGCGAGGCTGGGATGCTGACCGGGGTCTTCCATCTGCACGAGCAGGAGGCACGCCAGGTGATGACTCCGATCCCCGCGGTCGTCACGGTCGACCTGTCACAGGACGTGGAGACGGCGCTGCGCCTATGCATCTCCTCCGGCCACACACGTCTCGTGGTCACCGAGGACGCCAACCCCGACCGTGTGCGCGGCCTGGTGCATGCCAGTGCGCTGGCCGACCGGCTGATGCGGGAGGGCGCCCACGCCTCCCTGGAGCCGATCGTGCACGACGCGCCGATCGTCCCCGAGACCAAGCCCCTCGATGACCTGCTCGCCGAGCTGCAGCATGAGCGCACCTCGATGGCGGTTGTCGTGGACGAGTACGGTCGGGTTGTCGGGGTCGTAACGGTCGAGGACATCGTCGAGGAGGTGGTCGGGGAGATCGCCGATGAGACCGATCCGACGGCCGGCGAGATTCGCAAGCTCGCTGACGGCGACTGGTTCGTGCGTGGCCACGTCGCCGTCACCGATCTGGCCGACTATGGCTTGCACTTGCCGGTGGACAGCGACGCCTACAACTCCATCGGAGGCTTCGTGTTCGCGGAGCTCGGGCGGCTGCCCCGGCGGGGGGACACCGTCGCCGCGAACGGCTTCTCGATCCGCGTGGAGTCCGTGCGCGACAACCGCATCGAGGCGGTCCGCATCCGCGAGCGACGCCCCCTGCGGCCGAGCGAGGGTCGCGAGATGCAGGAGGGCTGAGCCCGGGTCCACCCGTTCAGCCCAGGTCAGCCTGTTCAGCTCGGGTCAGGTCCTTAGGTCCTTAAACACGTCCGGCCCGCGGGGGGAGCGGGCCGGAGCGTGTGCACTGGGAGGAGGCGGGTGTGCATTGCGACTGTGTCGCAGGGACAAGTATCTACATCTGGATGAACGCCAGCTAAAAGTCAGATCAGACTAAATAAAAGTTTTCACGTGCGGAAGGTCACAGTGTCTCCGCCGGCCCCCCCGGCCCGCCGGAACGCGCTGGACGAGCCCGCGCCCAGCGCGACTTCGCCGCGCGGCAAAGGCCCACTCAGTAGGTGTGGAATCCGCGCCCGCTCTTGCGCCCGAAGGCGCCCTCGGCGATCAGCTGCTCGATGCGATCGGGCACGGGCTCGCCGATCGTCTGGCCGATCGCCGCGGAGACGTCCAGGCCGACGAGGTCGAGCAGCGCGAGCGGCCCCATCGGGTGGCCGGCTCCGAGTCGCATGCACGTATCGATGCTCCTCGCGTCGATGTCCGTCTGTTCGAGCAGCCGCACCGCGCTGAACAGGTACGGGAACAGCAGCCTGTTGACGACAAACCCGGGTACGTCGGGCACCTCGACTGGGGTCTTCTCGAACGCGTCGCACAGCGCCCGCCCGCGCGCGCGAGTGTCCTCGCTTGCCGCGCTCGGGAAGATCAGCTCGACGAGCTGCATCCGCGTCACCGGGTTGAACACATGCAGCCCGAGGAATCGCTCCGGACGTCCGCTCTCGCGGGCCAAGCGCTCGATCGACAGCGAGGAGGTCGTGCTCGCGAGGATCGCGTCGGCTCCGAGGATGCGGTCGAGCTCGGTCAGCAGGCCGGCCTTGACGTCGTGGTCCTCGACGACCGCCTCGACCACGAAGGTTCTCTCCGCCAGTGCCCGCGGGTCGGTCACGATCTGGACGTGCTCGGGGTCCACCTCGGCGCCCAGGCGAGAGAGGGTCTTCTCGACGGTGGCGCGCGCGCGGTCGGCCGAGTCCTGCGAGCGGGCGAGCAGCAGCACGGGGCCGTGATGGGCCGCGGTAGCGGCGAGGCCGCAGGCAATCGCGCCGCTGCCGACTATCGCGAGACGTTCGTCCACTTTGCTTCCCTTTCTCCTTCTCTCTCTCTCCCCATCTCACTCTTCTCTGCTGGCGTTTCTCGAAAG
>CAWCYP010000069.1:0-66940 GCA_963799735.1 uncultured Solirubrobacterales bacterium
GGTCGGCGCCGCGACCGAGACGGAGATGAAGGAGAAGAAGCACCGCGTCGAGGACGCCTTGCAGGCCACTCGGGCGGCGCTGGAGGAGGGCATCGTCCCGGGCGGCGGCGTCGCGCTGCTGCAGGCCTCCAAGGCCGTGAGCGTCGACGGCGACGGCGACCCCGACGAGCGCACCGGCGCACGCATCGTGTTGCGCGCCCTGGAGGAGCCGTTGCGTCAGCTCGCCGAGAACGCGGGCCTGGAGGGCTCGGTCGTCGTCAACGACGTGCGCAAGGCCAAGGCCGGTCAGGGCCTGAACGCCGCCACCAACGAGATCGGCGATCTCGTGGCCGAAGGCGTGATCGACCCCGCGATGGTCACCCGCTCGGCGCTGCAGAACGCGGCGTCGATCGCCAAGAACATCCTCACGACCGAGGCGATCGTCGCGGAGGTCCCGGAGAAGGAAGGCGCCGGCGGCATGCCCGGCGGCGGCATGCCGGACATGGGCGGGATGATGTAGCCATAAGCCGAGCGTCCCGCCGTTCGCTTGGGCGGGACGCTTCTTTGGTCGATACGGCTCATGGAGGGTTCGGCACGGATGCCGAGCCCTCTTGCCTTTGCGGCTATGCGACGGCGCTGAGCGGCCGTGGCGGCTCGCCGACGTACTTCGCGGTGGGCCGGATCAGCTTGGCCTCGCGCTTCTGCTCGAGGATGTGCGCCGACCAGCCGGCCACGCGCGCGCAGGTGAACATCGGCGTGAAGAGGTCGGGCGGGACTTCGGCGAGGTCGAGGATGACGGCCGACCAGAACTCGACGTTGGTGGCGAGCACGCGGTCGGGCCGGCGCGCGTGGAGCTCCGCGAGCGCGGCCTGCTCGAGCGCCTCGGCGGCCTCGAAGCGGGGCGAGCCGAGTTCGCTGCAGGTCCGCCGCAGCACGCGCGCGCGCGGGTCTTCGGCACGGTAGATGCGGTGGCCGAAGCCCATCAGCCGCTCGCCGCGGTCCAGCGCGTCGGAGACCCAGCGCTCGGCGTCGCCGGTCTGTTCGACTTCCTCGAGCATCTTCAGCACGCGCGACGGTGCGCCGCCGTGCAGCGGCCCCGACAGAGCGCCCACGGCGGCGGACAGCGCCGCGGCGACGTCGGCGCCGGTCGAGGCGACGACGCGCGCGGTGAACGTCGAGGCGTTCATGCCGTGCTCGGCGGCGGAGACCCAGTAGGCGTCGATCGCCTTGACGTGGTCGGGGTTGGCCTCGCCGCGCCAGCGGATCATGAAGCGCTCGGGGATCGTGCGTCCCTGGTCGATCTCCGACTGGGGCACCGGCGGCTGGCCGGCTTCGCGCGCGGACTGGGCGACGAAGGAGAGGGCCATGACCGAGGCGCGGGCGAGGTTGTCGCGGGCCTCCTCGTCGGTGATGTCGATCAGCTGCCCGAACCCCCACTCGGGCGCCAGCATCGCCAGCGCCGACTGCACGTCGACGCGGTGGTCGCCCGAGCGCACGGTCAGCGCGTGCGGTTCGGCCGGAGGCAGGCCGGGTTTGAGGCGTCCATCGACCAGCAGGCCCCAGACCTGCTCGTAGGGGACGGTGCCGACCAGGTCCTCGATGTCGACGCCGCGGTAGCGCAGCGCGCCACCCTCTTTGTCCGGCTCTGCGATCTCGGTGGCGAAGGCGACGACGCCTTCCAGGCCCGACTGGACCTCTGCTGATGCGGCTGTCTGAACCGCGCTCATGGCACTCGCTTTCTGGGCTTGTGAAGTTTTACGGGCCCGCCGGCCCGCTGCCTTGTGGGCAGGCGTATATCGTCGCAGGAATCCCTGCGCGAGTAGGCTGCACCCGTGCCCGACAGCGATCTGATGTTCCGTCCCGCCGGCGAGCTCGCCGGGATGGTCCGTTCTGGCGAGGTGTCCGCCCGCGAGCTGGTCGAGATTTCGCTGGGGCGGATCGAGGAGCTGAACCCGGAACTGAATGCGTTCGTCGAGGTCGATGGGGAGCGGGCGCTGGCAACGGCCGACGGGATCGGGCCGGGCGACGAGCGTCCATTCGCCGGTGTTCCGGTTGCCATTAAGAACAACCGCGCGGTGAGTGGTCTGCGGTTCACCGAGGGCTGCTCGCTGATGGCCGACCATGTGGCCACCTACGATCACAACATCACGCGGCGTCTGCGCGAGGCGGGGTTCGTGATCGTCGGCACGACGACCCTGCCGGAGTACGGGATCCTGCCGGTGAGCGAGGCGCGCATCTTCGGTCCGACCCGCAACCCGTGGGACCTCGGGCGCACCCCCGGCGGTTCCTCGGGCGGCGCGGCGGCGGCCGTCGCGGCGGGAGTGGTGCCGGTGGCGCACGGCAACGACGGTGGCGGCTCGATCCGCATTCCCGCCGCCTGCTGCGGGCTTGTGGGGCTCAAGCCCGCGCGTGGACGGATCTCGGCGGCCCCAGACTTGGGCGACTATCCGCTGAGCATCGATGGTGTGCTCACGCGCACGGTCGGCGATACGGCCGCGATCCTCGACGTGCTCAGTGGCTACGAGATCGGAGACGCCAACTGGGCGCCTCCGCCGGCCGAGCCGTTTGCGCTGGCCGCGTCACGCCTGCCCGGCCCGCTGCGGATCGCCGCCACGACGCTGTCCCCGGCCGCCGACGCGGTGGTCGATCCGCTCTGCGCGCGCGCGGTGGGCGACGCCGCCGAGCTGCTGCGCTCGCTCGGGCACGACGTTCAGGAGGTCGACCCGCCGTGGCGGGTGGAGGGCCTGAAAGAGCTGTTCGGCGTGGTCTTCTCGATCCAGATCTCGCTCGCTATCACCCACTCTGGCATCGTGGCCGGGCACGAGCCGACTGCGCAGGACATGGAGCCGATGAGCTGGGCGGTCTACTCGATGGTCAAGCAGCTGAACGCGGCGCAGGGAGTTGGGGCCGCCGCGCAGCTGCAGCGGTTTTCCCGGCGTCTGATCTCGTTTCTGGAGCCCTACGACATGCTGCTCACCCCAGCGCTCGCCGAGCGTCCGCTGCCGCTGGGCACGCTCGACACCGCCGCGCCGGACCCGATGTCCACGTTCACCCGCTCGGGCCTGTTCACCCCGTTCACGCCGATCTTCAACGCCAGCGGACAGCCGGGGATCTCGCTGCCGCTGTTCGAGGGCGAGGACGGTCTGCCGCTGGGTGTGCAGCTCGTCGGGCGCCCCGCCGGCGAGGCTGCGCTGCTGGCGCTGGCCGCACAGCTCGAAGAGGCGCTGCCGTGGGCCGAGCGGCGACCGCCGGGACAACTGACTCCCAGCACCGCCCGCATCGACTTGGGCTCGACCCCCAAGCGTTCGGCGTCAGCCGGCGCCCTCGATCGCGCGACCATCGAGCACTCCATCAGCTCGGCCTCGTCCCAGGTCGCAAACGCGCGGGGACCGAGCGCCGCCTCCAGCAGGCGCAGCGTGCGCGAGACGATCGGGGTGGGCACCTTCAGCAGCGGCCGTGGCCGATCGAGCGAGTCGAGCACGAGCCGGACGATCTCCGTGTGCGTCAGCGTGTCGGGGCCCGCGAGCTCATACCGCTGCCGTTCGCCGGCGGGGGCTCGCAGCGCCGCCAGCACGCACGCGGCGGCGTCCTCGGCCCAGATCGGCTGATAGCGCGCGCGGCCCATTCCCGGCAGTGGCATCACGGGCAGCAGCGCCAGGCGTTCCAGCAGCGTCAGCCACGCGTCCCCGGGGGCATAGACGATCGAGGGGGCGAACACGGTCCAGTCCAGGTCGGACTCGCGCACCGCCTGCTCGGCGAGGGCCTTCGCGCGATGAAAGCGGGTGCGGTGATGCGTGGAGGCGTCGAGCGTCGAGAAGAACACGAACCGCTGCGCCCCGGCGCGCTGCGCCGCTCGCACGATGCGCCAGGCGGCGATCCCGTTGAGCTCCTCGATCGAGCCGTTCGGCTGGTCGCGGATCGTCGCGGCCAGGTGCACGACCGTGTCCACGCCGCGCAGCGCGTTGCGAAACGAGGGCGGGTCGGTCAGGTCGCCGAGCGCGATCTGCACGCGCACGCGCATGCTCTGAAGCCGGCGCGGATCGCGCACCAGGCAGCGCACGTCGATGCCGTCGTCCACGAGCCGGCGCAGCAGCGCCGAGCCCACCTGGCCGGTCGCGCCGGTTAGGAGCAGCATGCTTCGTACAATATGCCTCTCCCCAAGCGGACCCCACGCAAACTTCCCGCAAAACGAACCAGAAGGAAGCGAATGGCCTACGTGATCGCCGAGCCGTGCATCGGCACCAAGGACAACTCCTGCGTCGAGGTGTGCCCTGTCGACTGCATCCACCCGACGCCCGACGAGCCAGGATACGACGCGGCCGAGATGCTCTACATCGACCCGGAGGAGTGCATCGACTGCGACGCCTGCGTCGAGGCCTGCCCGGTGGACGCGTGCTTCGCCGAGGACCAGCTGCCGGAGGAGTGGCAGAAGTACTCGCAGATCAACGCCGACTACTTCGCCAACGCCAAGTAGTCCGGGTCGAGCACGTCCAGCACGGGCACGTCTGGGACTCGCCGCTCCGATCAGCTCGCGCAGTCGCCGTGAGTCGAAGCGGTGCGACTGCGGCGCGACGGGGTTGACGGTGATCGCCCGCAGCTCGATCGTGCGCAGAACCTCGATCTCGAGGCCCTGACGGCGGTACCAGTCCGGGCCGCGATGCGACAGGAACACCTTCGTTGGATCGCCGACGACGATCCTCAGCGTGCGTCCGGCTCGCTCGCGGCCGGGCGGCCAGCAGTCCCTCGAGGAGTCGCTCGCTGAGAGCGCCGTCGAGGCGGAACGTGCTCGCCGTTGGATGCTCGCGCAGCAGCGCGGCGATCTCCGCCGGCTCGGCGGTCAGGACGAGCCGGCGCTCCAGCGCGACGTGCGCCTCGCTCGCGCCGTCGGCCGCGGGCAGCCTGACCAGATCGACCGCGTCCTCGGTGGTCGCGACGACCCGTTCGATGTTTTCGTCGAGGACCGCGCCGGTTGCGATCACGAGCCCGTCGGAGACCGCCGGTGAGGACGCCGCACGGCGGTCGATCGCGCCGTCGATCAGCACCTGCTCGGCGCCGTGCTCGACCATCGCGTCGCTCACGGAGCGCACATCCTCGGCGGCGCTCGGGCCCGCGACTTCGATCGTGCCCGGCTCGCTCAGCTCGGCGACGATCACCTCGCCCAGCGGCGTTCTGATGCCGGTCTGCAGCAAGCCGCTCGTGTGCGACGCCGCTTGCGCGCAGCAGCGCGTCCGTGGTGGCCACGAGGCTGCCCGCCTGCAGGTGGATACGCGGCTTGGCGATGCGCGCGTCGATCACGTCGCGCTCCTCGCCGTCGCGCCCGATCGAGGTGACTCCCACCCGCCGTCCGTCCGCCGCGTGCTCGGCCAGGATCGCCGCGAGCGTCTGCGTCTTGCCGGTGTTCTTGGCCAGCCCCACCAGCGCGAGCCGGCGCGTGCCGGCCAGCAGGTCGTCAGCCGCGCGGCGCGGCCTCAGCCATTCGCGGTCGAGGCGTCCGCCGCGTGAGTGCGTGGCGCGTCGCGCGCCGGGCACGTTCGCGGACGCGCCGTCTGCGCCCCCGGGTGCTCCGCCGGTCTCCGCCATGCGCGCGGCCAGCTCGCGCACGATGAAGCTCGCCACGTGGTGCGGGTAGGTGCCCTTGGAGAAGCCCGCGTCGTAGCCGAGCTCCTTGGCGAGCTCGTTTGACACGCGCGGGCCGCCGCAGGTGAGGATCAGTCGTTTGCGAGCACCCTCCGCTTCGACGATCTCGATGAGCTCGGTCAGGTTCGCGATGTGCAGGTTCTGCTGGGTCACGGTCTGGGAGACGAGGATCGCGTCGGCGTTCAGGTCGATCGCCCTGGAGACGAGCACGCTGTTGGGCACCTGGCTGCCGAGGTTGTGCGTCTGAAAGGACTTGTAGCCCTCCAGGCCGTGATGGCCGTGAAAGCCCTTGAGGTTGAGCATCGCGTCGATGCCGACGCTGTGCGTGTCGGTGCCGGTGGCCGCGCCGACGACAACGATCGGGCGCCCGATGCGCTCGCGCGCGAACGCTTCGATCTGATCCTCGCTCATGTACTCGATGTCGAACCCCTCGGTGCTGAGCGAGGAGTAGTCGACCGTGTGCGTGCACTGCCCGAACAGCACGACGTACGTGTAGCCGTCGGTCAGGCGCTGGTAGTGGACGACCTCGGGGTGCTCGAGCCCCATCTTCGCGGCCAGCTCCTGGGCGGCCTTGCGTGCGGCCAGGCCGTAGGGGACGGGCAGCGTGAAGCTGAGCTGGACGATCCCGTCGCCGAGATGGTCGGCGTAGGGCTTGACGCGCTCGAGGTCGATCTCCTCCCGGGGCATACCCCCGGCCGCCGCCGATCGCGTGCTAGACACGGCTGGGCGTCCCCTGCATCAGCTCGGTCACCGGGTTGATGTAGCCGGCGTCCGTTCGCACGATCCCCTCGATCCCGCGGCCGTCGTCGATCTGGCGGTGCACGTCGCCGAACACGCCCTCTCCGAGCGCCGCGAACAGGCCGATGCCGGCGATCCGCGCAAGCAGCTCGTGCGCCCCGGCGAGCACCTCCTGGGCCCGGGTCTGAATGATGCCGCCACGCTTGAGCTCGATCTCCTCGCCGAGGTCGCGCGCCGTGTCGAACACGTAGTTCACGTTTTCCAACCCGATCACGCGATCGTGGATGTGGGGCGTGAAGATGCCCTCGGTCGGCACGCCGATCGTCTGGATGCCCTGCCCGGTGGCGATCGTGACGAGGTTGAACAGCGAGTCGGCTGGCGTGCGTGCGGTACAGGTTGCCGTCCATGTGGCGCGTCGGGGGCATGTACTTGACCGGACAGTCCGGGAACAGCTCCCGTGTGAGCTGCGCCTGGGCCCACTCGAACAGCAGTCCGTTGACGACCGGCGGGTCGATCTCGAAGGCGTCGCCGAGCGCGATCTGGGAGTCGGGCACGCCCGAGTCCAGCGCGAGCTGGCGGTTGATGAACTGCGAGGCGGTCACCGAGGGGGCGGCCTGCATCGCGTCGGCGGTGCGCAGGTAGTTGTCCTCGCCGGTGTTGATGACGACGCCGAAGTAGCCGTTGACCATGCGCGAGACGCGCTGGTCGATCAGGCCACGGACGGGGTTGATGTCGCGGTAGAGGATCCCGTAGAGGGCGTCGTTGACCATGTTGTCGAAGCCCTCGATCGCGCCCATCGCCGCGATCTCGGGCATGCACAGGCCCGAGCAGAAGCTCGACAGCCGCACGTAGCGGCCGTTGGCGCTGCGACCACTCATCCAGCGCCGCGCGCATGATCCTGAAGTTGGCCTGCGTGGCGAACGTGCCGCCGTAGCCCTCGGTGGTGGGACCGTAGGGGACGTAGTCGAGCAGGCTCTGCGCGGTCGAGCGGATCACCGCGACGATGTCTCCGCCCGCCTCGGCGACCGCGAGCGAGTGGACGACGTCCTCGTAGACGTTGCCCGTCGCCGTCAGCACGTAGCGCAGCGGCGGCGGGCTCTCGCCCAGGCGCTCGCGCAGCTCGCGCCGGGCGGCCATGCCCGCGGCGATCTCGCTCAGGCGCTGCTCGCACTCGCGCGTTATGCGCTCGTGGATCGCGCCGTCCTGGGCGCGGGGCAGCGCGCACAGGTCCAGCTCGCCCGCGTCCACCGCCTCGGCGATCTGCTGCGGCGTGCCGGGCGACTCGTCGTCGTCAGGAGCGCGTTGCCCAGCCAGTAGGCGATGCCCCTGCCCAGCTCGCCGCGGTCGCGCACGTGGTCGACGAGCACGTTCGGCAGCGGCGCGTCGAGCTCGTTCGCGCCGTCCACGCCGAGCAGGCGCGCGACCGTGCGCTCGACCGAGACGGTCGTCTTGCCGATCGATCTCCGCGCCGACCTGCTCGGCGATCTGCGCTGCGGCCGCCCGGCAGTCGGCGATCACGCCGGGATCGAGGTCGAGCTTGCCCATCATCGCAGCTCCCGCACGATCGGAAACGGGATTACCTCGCGCAGGGTGTCGCGTTCGGTGAGGATCATGATCAGACGATCGACGCCCATCCCGCCGCCGGCCGTGGGCGAGTAGCCGTACTCGATCGCGCGCGCGTACTCCTCGTCGTTGGGGTGGGGCACGTCGGCGTCGTCGACCATCCGCCGCTTGCGCTGGTCGACGAAGCGCTGGAACTGATCGACCGGGTCGTTGAGCTCGGTGTCGCCTGAGACGAGCTCGATGCCCCCGATGACCGCGTCGAAGTGCTCGCCCAGCTCGGGGTGCACGGCGTGGCGCTTGGTGATCGGGAACGGCTCCAGCGGGAAGTCGAACACGTGCGTGGGCTGGTTGATCGTGTGCTCGATCTTCTTTGAATATATGTCCGCGACGACGTCCGCCCAGCTGGCGTCTGGATCGAGGGGCTCGTCGAGCGCCTCGGCGAGCTGCTCGCGCGTGGACTCCATGAAGTCGAGACCGAAGCGCTCGAGGATCAGCTCGCGCATCGTGATCCGCTTCCACCGCTTGGCCAGGTCGATCTCCTCGCCGTTGCGTTTGATGACCGTCCGTCCAAGCGCGCGCTGGGCGACGTCGCGGAACATCTCTTCTGTGGCGGTGGCAACGTCGTTGTAGTCGGCGTAGGCCATCATGAACTCGATGATCGTGAACTCGGGCGAGTGCTTGGGCGAGATGCCCTCGTTGCGGAACACCTTGCCCATGTCGTACACGTTCTCCAGGCCGCCGACGATGCAGCGGTTGAGGAACAGCTCGACGGAGATGCGCAGATACAGGTCGCGGTCCAGCGCGTTGTGGTGGGTGGTGAACGGCCGCGACCCGGCGCCGCCGGCAAGCGACTGCAGGGCAGGGGTTTCGACCTCGATGAAGTTGCGTTCGTTGAGCCACTTGCGGATCTCGAACACGATCTTGTGGCGGGCGATGAACAGCTCGCGTGTCTCCTCGTTGGCGAGCAGGTCGAGCTCGCGATGGCGATAGCGGGTGCCGGTGTCGCCGAGGCCGTGGTGCTTGTCGGGCGGCGGGCGCAGGGCCTTTGTCAGCAGCGTGCACTCACCGACCGCAAGCACCAGCTGCTCGCGCTTGGTCATGTAGATGAACCCCTCTACCCCAACGATGTCGCCGACGTCGAGGCTCATGATGCGGTTATAGGCAGCCTGCCCGAGATCCTCCAAGCGCACGACGATCTGGATCGACCGGACAGGTCGCGGAGGTCCAGGAACGAGGTCTTGCGGATGCTCGCGCCGTGAGATCACCCGCCCGGCGACGTGGTAGCGCAGCTCGGGATGCTTGCCCACCTCCAGCTCGGCCGGGTCGTGCGCGGCGAGCACGTCGGCGATGCGCGTGCGCTCTGCCCACAGGCTGACGGGCGGATAGGGGTCGATCCCTTCGGCGCGCAGCCGCTGCATCTTGGCGCGCCGTTCGTCGATCTCGACGACGCCGTCCGGTGGGCGCCACCCCGTCTGGGGGCGTCTCCTTTTCGCTCTCTTGCTCCTTGTCCTTCTCTTCCTGATCCCGTACAGGCATGCAGACGATCCTCTCAAGTGGGTTGCGCTTGTCAAGCGATCGAGCAGGATGTCTCTAAGAACTGGACCCGCGATCGCCGGCTAAGCCATCGGCAGTGACATGCCCGCCGGTTTTCGCTCCGCGTCGGGTGCCGCAGGAGCGGCGGCGGGTCGTGCCACCGGGGCGCCGCCCACCCCCACCTGTACAAGCGGGAGCGTCGGCAACGATGGCAGCGGCGCCGGCGCCGCCATCGCGATCAGGCCGCGAGCGGCGTGGCGGATCGCCTGCGAGGCGGGGTCGTCAGGGTTCTCGACCACCAGCGGAACGCCGCTGTCGGCGTGCTCGCGCAGCGGTATCGTCAGCGGGATCTTGCCGAGCAGCGGCACGTCCAGCTCGTCGGCCAGCTCCTGGCCGCCGCCCTCGCCGAAGATCTGAAACCGCTCGCCCGACGGCGTCGTGAAGCCGGACATGTTCTCGATGATCCCGCAGATGTCGAGCGAGACCTTGTGCGCCATCTCAGCGGCGCGCCGGGCGACGCGCTGGGCGGTCGGCTGGGGGGTCGTGACGATCGCGAACCGCGCCTGGGGCAGCAGCTGGGCGAGCGTCATCGAGACGTCGCCGGTGCCGGGCGGCAGGTCGATCAGCAGGTGATCCAGTGCGCCCCAGTCGACATCCTGCAGGAACTGGGTGAGCGCCTTGTGCAGCATCGGCCCGCGCCAGACCACCGCGGCGTCCTCGGCCACGAAGAAGCCGATCGACATCACCTTCACGCCATGGGCCTCCAGCGGCAGGATTTTGCGCTCCGCCGACACCGGCGGACGGGTGGAGCCGAGCCCGTACATACGCGGGATCGAGTAGCCCCAGACATCCGCGTCGAGCACGCCGACGCGCTTGCCTTCGCCGGCCAGCGCGGCGGCGAGGTTGGCGGTCAGCGTGGACTTGCCCACGCCGCCCTTGCCGGAGCCGACGCACAGCACGTTGGCGACCTGCGCGAGTGCGCCGTCGGGGAGGCTGCCGCGCCCGAGCTTCTGCTGCAGGGCGGCCTTCTGAGTGTCGTCGAGCACGTCGAAGAACACATTCACGTGGCTCACCCCGTCCAGCGCCGAGACGGCCTGCGCGACGGCGGTCTGGAAGTGGCCCTTGATCGGGCAGCCCGGCGTGGTCAGCGAGACGGTGACGTCGACGACGCCGTTGGCGGAGAGGTCGATCGAGCGCACCATGTCGAGCTCGACGATCGAGCGGCGCAGCTCGGGGTCGATCACCGCCTCCAGGGCCTTGCGGATCTGCTGCTTGTCGAGGTCATGTGGACCTGCATTGGTGCGCCCAGCGCGCCCCGACACGTCCCATAAAAGCCCTCGGAGCTGGGGCGCTCCGAGGGCTGGGGAGGAGAGGGTCCTACTTCCGCCGGCGGTTATGAGGCCGGCAGACTTTCCCGATCCCCGGCTCTCCTGGGTCCGGAGCGGGGGAAGCTCATGGTGGGATCAGACCAGGCTCTGGATGCGCCCCTGGAGACGGTCCGCGAGCTCGGTGCTGTCATGACGGCGCTTGCGCAGCTCGCGCTCGACGCTCGTCCGTGCTTTGCGCACTTCGCGCTCGACGCGCCTGCGGGCGGTGGCGCCGCGGCGCTCGAACTTGCGCAGCTGCGCCTGGGTCTTGGAGGTGCTCGAGTAGCTCGTGATCGTGTCGTTCACGCCCGAGACGACCTTGTCGCGGGCGATCAGAGCCGCGCCGACGGGGATCAGTACCGCGCGCTCGGCGTAAGAGCTCTTGGCGGCGGGCGTCGCCGGACGCTTGGCGGTGGGGGCGCGCTTTGCGGAAGCCGTGCTTTTGCGGGCTCGCCGCGGCGCGAGGGGAGGTGGTGTCTGCTGAAGGCATGGTGGAGGGGTCTCCTTGTCGTGGGGCCTCGTCGCGAGGATGGTTACGTTGTGTTCGTTCGGGGGCTCGAGAGTGAGCTTAGCACCGAACACCTGTTTGTAACCCGACTTGCCGAGATTGTTACACGCGGATGCCGACACCGGGTGAGATGCCTGTGAACAAGCGGTGTTTGCGGATACGAGATTGTAACATTAGGAACGTGCGTTC
This sequence comes from uncultured Solirubrobacterales bacterium, assembly GCA_963799735.1. Taxonomy (GTDB): domain Bacteria; phylum Actinomycetota; class Thermoleophilia; order Solirubrobacterales; family Solirubrobacteraceae; genus Palsa-744. The sequence continues at coordinate 11,515 of CAWCYP010000069.1, forward strand.
GGGTCTGGATCAACCCGGATGCGACTCGATCCAGCGCGCGGGCTCGGCGAGCTCCTCCGTGCGTGGGCAGCTCCTCGGGCGAGCGCCACGCAACCGCGAGCAGCTCGGGACCGCCCGCCTGCACGACCGCGTCGCAGAAGCGCCGGCCGACCTCATACTGGCGCATCTTCAGCTCCAGGCCGAGCAGCCGCTCGAGCACCCGCCAGGGCAGTCCGCGGGACTCCCGGCGGCGGGTCATCGCGGCGCGCAGCCGCGGCAGCGAGGGCAGCACATCGACGCCGACGGCGTCCATCGTGTGCTCGGCGTGGCCCTCGATCAGGGACATCGTGGCCTGCATGCGCTCGACCAGCTGCCAGCGCTCGTCGCCGAGCGTGAGCCGCAGCAGTTCGCCGCGGCGGGCGCGCTCGATCAACGTTCGCAGCTCGCCGCCGTCGCGTGCGCGGTCGAGCAACGCGCGCAGGTCCGCCGTCCAGGAGGAGGAGGAGTCGTCGCCCTCCGCCTCCGCCTCGTCCTCGTCCTCCGCCTCCGCCTCGTCCTCCGCCTCCTCCGCCGATCCTCCTCTTGCGGCGGGGGCGATGCGCAGCCCGGCGAGCAGCTCGCGGAGCATCCCCCCGAGATGCTCGCGCAGCCAGGGCGCGCCGGAGAACTGCACGGCGTGGGTGATCTCGTGGATGGACACCCAGGCGATCAGCTCGTCGCGATCGACCCCGAGGGTGCGTGCGGCGGCGGCGAGGTTCGGCGACAGCAGCAGCAGGCGAGGCGCCAGCGAGTCGTCGAGCAGCGACAGGTCGTACTGACCGAGGACGCGCTGGGAGAGCATGCCCGTCACCGCCCCCAGCTGGGCGCCGAGCAGATGCCCGGACGCCGCCTGCAGCGGACCCGACAGCAGACCGTCGCCGCCGGCCGCGCCGAGGCGATCGACGAGCGGATCCAGCAGCGGGCGCATCGTGAGCAGGTTCGCCGCGATCCAGCCGGGCCGGTCGACCATCTCCAGGGGCGGCAGCTCGGCGGGGAGCTCAAGGCCCGTGTAGTCGCTGACGCGCCGCGCGAAGTCGTGTGCGAGCGGCTGCGCCGCCTTGCTCGCGGACGCCGCCGTAGGGCGGGGAGCCGGCGATCAGCTCGCCGACCCGCTGCGCTGTGCTCCAGTCGATCGCCCGCGGTGTTGTGCTACCCATGGACATATCCTAGGAGCGTGCCGAGCCCGCTCGATAATGACGTGGTCGCCTGGACGCGGCTGCTCGCCGATCCGAGCGACGCCTCGGCGGTGGTGCGCGCGCTGGCGAGGCCGCCGATCGAGCTGCGCCAGGTCGATCTCGCGCGCGTGATCCAGATCGCCAGGCGGCGCAAGCTGGACATGGTGGCGGCGCTGGCATCGGCGATCGAGTCCCCGCAGGTGCCCCCCGAGGCGCGGGCGCGGATTCAGCGCTTTCTGGAGCTGCACCGAGCCGCGACGGCCGCGCTCGATGCCGCGCGCCCGGACCTGCTCGCACGCGCGGCGCTGGGGGCCGAGCGCGACGAGCCGCGCGGCGGGAGCACGTCCTCGCCCCGCCGCGACGGCCCCTCCGAGGAGGCGCTGCGCGACATGCAGCGGATCGTGCGCGAGGAGGTGCTGGCGGACGTCGCGCGGATCGGCGCACGCCTGAGCGAGCTGCGGCTGGACACCGATCTCGACATCTCTCACGGGGTGGCTCGATACCTGGAGCTGGTCAAGCTCTCGGCGCTCTCGCAGCGCCCGTCCGAGCAGAGCGTTCACGACGCGCTGGCGGACGTGAACGCGCGGCTGCTGGCGGCGGCGACCGCGCTGCAGCGAGAGATCCTGCAGAGCTCGCCGCTGGACGGGACGCTGACCGCCGCCTTCGGCGGCGATGCCCCGGCCGGCGGCGCCCACGAGGGCGATGTGCGGCGCCGAGCCAGGCGCGGGCCGGCGGCGTCTATGACGAGCAGGCGGCGCGCGTGCAGGCGGCCTCCCCGCGCGGAGAGCCCTCGCTGGGACCGTTTTTGCCGCGCAAGGGCGGGGGCTTGGCGCTGTCGGCGTCGGATATCGAGACCTATAGGAGCTGTCCGCTGCGGTACAAGTTCGCGCGGGTGCTGCGCATCCCGACCGAGCCGACGCCGGGACAGCGATTCGGGATCGTCGTGCACCAGGTGCTGGAGCGCTATCACGCCGCGGGCGGGGAGACGCTCTCCCAGCTGCTGGACCTGTTCGACGCGTGCTGGCGGCGGAGCGGGTTCCGCGACTCCGAGTCAGAGCGCGAGCTGCGCGGCAAGGCGCGCAAGGCGCTCGAGCGCTATCACGCGCGGCTGCACGGCCAGGACTCCGAGCCCGTGTGGTTCGAGCGCCAGTTCTCGCTGCGCATCGGCCCGCACCATCTGCGCGGGCGCGTGGACCGCGTCGACCGGCTACCCGGCGGGCTCGACCAGGACGGGGGCGCCACGCGCGCGGGCGCGGGCGCTAAAGGAGCGGGCCAGACGGGCGGCGGCGAACGGTATGAGCTGCTCGACTACAAGACCTCGCGTCCCAAGACCGCCGAGCAGCTGGCGGACGACGTCCAGCTGTCGCTGTATGCGCTGGCGGCGCGCGAGTCCTGGCAGTTACAGGCCGCGAGCAGGGCCTACTACTACGTGCTCGACGATCTCGTGGTGAGGTTGCCGGGAGACACCGACGAGGAGCGGGTGCGGGCGAGGGTTCTGGAGGTCGGTGAGGGCATCATGGGCCAGCGGTTCGACCCGACCCCGTCGAAAGCCGCCTGCTCGATCTGCGACTTCCGCATCGTCTGTCCCGCCGCCGAGAGGTAGATGGAGATGGGGTGGGGGGCCGGTCGGCGCATGCGCCGACCGGGACCGTGGCGCATGCGCCACGGTCAACACCGGCCTTACTTTATAGAGATTCAGTAATACCATCATGATACCCACTTCTTTTTTTTATATCGATATCCCCCCCTTTAGGGCCTATCTCGGTAGGGCTGTCGCGGGGGTTGCGGCGTGGGCCTTCTTGAGGGCGATCATGCCGCTGGAGAGGTGTAGTAGTGCGAGGTGGTTCTCGTCCTTCTTGGACCAGCGGATGAGGATTCCGCGGTTGCGGTTCAGCCAGGAGTGACACGCCTCGGCGACCCACCGGCGGGCCTTGAAGTTGGGGTCACGGGCTTTGAGGTCGATCTCTTCTCCGCGGGCGCGGATGTGCGGCTGCAAGCGTTGGGCGAGCACCAGCTCGCGGATGTCGGGGTAGTCATAGCCGCGGTCGAGGCACATGCCCTGCGGTGACTGTTCGGTCGGGATCGGCCGTGCGATCGGGACCGAGGCGAGGGTGTCCTCTAGGAGCTTCTTGTCATGGCGGTTAGCACCATCATGCGCGAGTCCGATAGGGACACCCGCCGCCTCGGTGAGAACCGAACGCTTAGCCCCCCTTGGCTCTATCAGTGGGGTTCGGGCCGGTCACTGACGCGGCGCTGCCCCGGGGCGCGTCATGCGCTGCCGGATCCTCGGGTTGTGGAGCGGGTGGGGCGGTGGCGCAGGCAACGGTCATCGATCTTACTCCCACAACCAATACCAGGCACCCAACCATGTCACGATCAACCCCAGCTTCCAGGCCCTGCTCGCCGCCTGATATCTCGCTCCACGGCTGCTGAATCGGTCAAGACGGGCATGCCCGATGCCGATAGATCGGTGATGAGCAACATCGTCACGCCAGTCCCTGTCGAGCGGCTCGACACGCTGGAGGATGACCGCGAGGTCTCCGCCGTGGATGAGGAGCGCCCGCTGCCGCTGGGCGAGCGTCGCGGGCGTGAGCGCTCGGGCAAGGGTGTGTATCCGGCGCGCAAGAGCGGGCGCTCGAGCCGGATGATCGGCGAAGTGGTCGTCGATCTCGGGTTCGCCGACCGCGAGACCGTCGAGGAGGCGGTGCGGGAAGCGCGCGAGCAGGGCAAGCCGACGGGGGAGGTGCTCGTCCAGCAGGGGGTGCTGCGCCACGACCAGCTGGCGCGGGTGGTGGCGGAGCGGTTCGGCTTGGACTTCGTCGACCTGTCGGAGTACGACCTGGACATGGGCGCCGTGCACCTGGTCGGCGCCGAGGCGGCCAAGCGCTACAAGGCCGTGCCGGTCGGGTTCACCGAGGACGGTGCGCTGCTGCTGGCGATGGCGGACCCCACGAACGTGCTGACGATCGACGACGTCGGGATGATGACCGGCAGGCGGGTGCGCGTGGCGGTCGCCTCGGTCGAGGACCTGGATCTTTTGCTCACGAAGCTGGCGGGCATGGAAGGCTCGATCGAAGACATCGTCGACGACGAGCACGATGCGCAGGACGAGCTCGAGCAGGGCACGCTGGCCGAGGAGGCCGACAAAGACGCGCCGATCATCAAGCTGGTGCACTCGATCATCGCCCAGGCGGTGCAGCACGGCGCCTCGGACATCCACATCAGCCCCGAGGAGGGCGACGCGAAGGTGCTGTTCCGCGTCGACGGGGTGCTGGCGCCGGCGGCGACGATCCGCCGGCGGCTGGTGCCGGGAGTGGTTTCGCGGATCAAGATCATGGGCGATCTGGACATCGCCGAGAAGCGCGTTCCCCAGGACGGCCGGTTCGCGCTCACGGTCGATGGCCGGCGCGTGGACATCAGGGTGGTGTCGCTCCCGCTGGTGCACGGCGAGGCCGTCGTGCTGAGGATCCTCGACAAGGGAGTCACGGTCGAGAGCCTGCAGGCGCTCGGCATGGGCCCTGAGGAGCTGAGCCGCTTCGAACGCGCGATCGCCAAACCCAACGGCGCGATCCTGGTGACGGGGCCGACGGGCTCGGGCAAGTCCACGACGCTGTACGGCGCGCTCAACGTGCTCAACGACGGCGAACGCAGCATCCTCACGATCGAGGATCCCGTCGAGCAGCGGATCGTCGGGGTCAAGCAGATGCAGATAGCCCCCAAGGCCGGCGTCACCTTCGATGTCGGCCTGCGCTCGATGCTGCGCGCCGACCCCGACGTGATCATGGTCGGGGAGATCCGCGACAGCGAGACCGCCCACATCGCGGTCGAGGCGGCGCTGACCGGCCACCTCGTGCTCTCGACGCTGCACACCCGCGACGCGCCCAGCGCGCTGGGCCGGCTGATGGACATGGGCATCGAGCCGTTCCTCATCTCCTCGGCGATCGACTGCATCGTCGCGCAGCGGCTCGTGCGGATGCTGTGCACGCACTGCAAGCGCCCCCAGCAGCTCTCCGAGGCGGTGCTGGCCGAGCACGGCCTGGAGGGCGCGCAGCCGCTGGAGGCCGTGGGCTGCTCGCGTTGCGGGGGCAGCGGCTATCGCGGGCGGGTCGGGCTGTATGAGGTGATGACGGTCGACGAGCGCATCCGCTCGCTCGTGCTCGAGCATGGCTCGGTGGATGACATCGCCGCGTCCGCCGAAGCGGCGGGGATGGCGCGGCTGCGCGACGACGGCATGGCGAAGGTGCGCGCGGGCCTGACCTCGGTCGCCGAGATCGAGCGCATGACCAGCAGCCTGCTGTCCTGAGCGCTTCGGGCCGAACAACTGGCCGTCCGTCGGCGTCTCAGGAGACGCCAGCAGCAGCGAGATGCGCAGCGGCCCGGTCGGGAACGCAACACCTGTGAACGAGTACGCCTCGTACGAGCGCCCGCCGTAGGAGACGGTGCCGCGGTCGGGGACGGTCGCGGGGCCGGGCGAGAGCGTGCCCATCACCTGACGCGTGCCCGTGCGCATCAGCACTTCGGCCCCGGTGAACAGGTGAGCGAGCTTGAGATAGCCCGCGTCGTCCTGGATCGCCATCTCGAACCGGCCGACCACTGCGCCCGCCGACTGCGGACGGTGCCGTGGACAGGGGCGAGCACGTACGGGCCGCCGACGTCCACAAGCAAACCCGCGCCCGTCATCACGCGCACGCGCACGACGTGGATGTGTTCCCTGAAGAACCCCACGATCGCATCGCGCGTGGCCACGGGATCGCGGGCGGCGACCGCGCGCTGGAACGCGGACGAGCCTTCGATGTGGCGCAGCGTCGCCGCGACGTCCGGGCTGTGGAGCTCCTCCTGGTAGACGAGCTCGCCGACGTGCCCCAGCGTTTCCACGCGCGTCTGCGCGGCCGAGCCGGGGCAGGCGATCGTCGCGCGTTGTGACGAGCAGCACGATGCGCAGCGCCCCTGACGGGTAGACGGCGCCGGGGAGCGTGAACGTCTGATAGCTCTTGCCGGCGAGCGTGACCGGTCCTTCGGCCGGAGCGCCCGCGGGGAACGTGCCGCCGATTGTTCCGCCGATCGTTCCGGCGAGACGGCGAGCGCCTGTGAGCAGCAGCGCCTGTGCGCCTGTGACCTGATGGACGACCTGCAGGTAGGTGCGGTCGGACTGGGTCGACGAGGACGTACGTCGCGGACGTGCCCGGGATCGAGCCGCGGACGGGCGCGATCGCCGCGCCGGAGCCGGCCCGGGCGAACACGCGCCCGTTGCGCAGCACCTCGACGCGGACGATCTGGCCCAGCTGCAGCCCGTGCAGCGCCGCGTGCGCGGCGGCCGCGTTGCCGCGAGTTGACTGCCGCGGCGAGCGCGCTCGAGCTCTGCATGCGGTGCACGGCCTGGGCGACGTCGCCGCCGGTGGCGGCCTCGTGGTAGATCCGCGCGGCGACCGTGCCGAGCGTGCTCGCGACCGTCCTCGCGCAACTGGTGGGTGTCGCGGCCGCCGCCGAAGCGCTGTGGGTGGCCGTCGCCGAGCCACAGCCGGCGAGCGACCCGAGCGTTAGAAACACCAACGGGAGCCGGCCGACGCGCCGGCTCCCGCTTTGGATCAGGGCGGTCGGGCGGGGGAGCTTCACTACCCCCAGTCTAGGGCCGTTTCTTGCCTGTCTTCTTGCCTTTCCCTTTGTTCTTGCCCTTGCCCTTGTGCTTGCCTTTCGCGGTCAGCGTGACCGGCTTGGGGTTCAGGCGCGTGAAGCCCGAGTTGGCGTCAGGCGGGCAGCCCGTCGGGCGACCCAGGTCGAACGGCCCGGAGATCGCCTGGGTGACGACGCCCTTTTCGAGATAGGCGTACGTGACGGTCAGCAGCGGATCGACGCGCGGCTCTGCGCACAGCTTCGTCCCGATCGCGAACTGCCCGGCGATCGTCTCATACCAGACTTCGGTCGCGCCCACGCAGTTGTCGGCGTAGCCCGGGGACTTCTCCCGAGCAGGAGAACGTGTCGGTCAGCCGGCTTGCCGGTCGGTTGTTGTCACCAGCGGGGATGCCCCGGACTCCCGTCACGGGGATCTGCGACTGCAGCTGGTAGCCGGTGATCGGGCCGTTGCAGTAGAACGAGTACGCCACCTGCTGTTCTTCGCTGCCCGGTTCCGGCTTGCCGGCGGCGATGCTGCCGAAGCAGGAGTAGTTGTTGGGGTTGGCTTCTTCGGCGTGGCTGATCGCCGGGGTGGCGAGCAGCAGGGCGAGGAGCAGCCCACGATCGCGACGAGCCACCACGTCGGCCTTGCGGTGGGCGGGATGTCAGTGAGCGTGCAACGGGGGTCTCCTTCGTTGGTTGATGGGACTGCGGTCATCGCTGCAGGAGCTTTTCGAGGCTCTGCTTGGGTGAAGTCGGGTTGAAGGTCGCCGACGGCTGCGCGCCGCGCGCGGCGAACGGCGAGATCAGCAGCACGCCGACCGGGGGCTGGCTCGGTCAGCGTCGCGGTCGCGGCGCCCGCGGGCAGGCCGGTCGCGGTCGCGTTGCCGACACGAGCGCGAACGTGATCACGATCAGGCCGTGTTCGCGGTAGGCGCGCTCGACGTGATCGACGGGACGGTCGCTTTCAGGAATTCGTCGGCTGCAGTCAGCTCGCCCGCGGTTTCGCGCGTGCAGGCCGCGCCCGCCGCGCCTTCGGGGCACGGAGGCTGCACGATCGAGTCGAGCGTCTGCGGCGGAGGTCGCCCGCCAGCAGCGCCGTCTCGCTCGCAAATGCGCCGCCCTCGAGCGCCGACCAGCCGCTCAGCAGCGTCCCCGCGGGGATCGAGCTGGGAGTCGATGTAGGGGGCTGCGCCGGCCTGTGCCGAGGGCGCTGCGCGAACGACGTGCCCGTCAGCTCGATCAGCCACACGTGCGTGATCGGCGGGAGCGTCGCTTCGGCTTGCCTTGGCGCCGTCAACGTCGTCGTGGTGGATGTCGGCGTCGTCGTTTCCGTTTCCGAGCCGGAGACTCGTCGGCGCTCGCCGGCTTCGCTCGTCGCTGCGCGTGCTCGCGCTTGCGCCTGCGTCGTTGTCGCGGCTCGGCGTCGCTTCGGCGGTGATCGCCGGCGGCTGACGCTGCGCGCGCCCTGGCCGCGGCGGCGCCCGCAGCACCTCGTGCCAGCGACTCGAGCAGCAGCGGCAGGCTCGCGGCTGGCCCGGCAGGAGGATGGCGCGGGGCCGATCGCCGCGCCGACCGCCACGCCCATGGCGCAGCATCGCCGCCGCGAGCGCAGCGGTCACGCGCAGCCGAGGGCGCGCGGAAGGGGGGACTTTGGGTATCTCTGGCATGTTGCTGGCCGGGTGGACAAAATAGCTAATGTCGATCAGAACTGTCGGGATCTGTTATGTTCCGCCCTCCAAGTCATCGACTTCCTGTCAATCCATCTCGAAACGGAGCCTCTCTTCAATGCATCGAATCCGCCGTCTCTCCGTCGCCTTCACGGTGGCTGGCGTGGTCGGGGTTGCGGCGCCTGCAGCCGCCAGCGCCAGAGCACTGGTAACCATCAGTGGCGCTACGTCCGTCCTATCCGTTCGTGTCCCTGCTAGCGGCCAAGTACGTCAAGCTGCACCCGAACAAGATCAGGTTCAAGATCACGCAGGGCGGCACCACTGTCGGCATCAACAACGTCAAAAACGGCAGCGACACGATCGCCGACGTCGCTCAGGAACCGAGCAGCGCTGACGCAGGCCTGACCTTCTACCCGATCGCCAAGTACGCGATCTGCGTGGTCACGAACAAAACGAACACGCTCAGCAGCCTCACCGAGAAGCAGGTCACGTCGATCTTCACCGGTAAGACCAAGAACTGGAGCGAAGTGCCGGGCGCCACCGCGACCGGACCGATAACGGTCTTCACGCGCACGGCCGTGGCCGGCGTTCTGACGAGCTTCAAGTCGCTGTTGCTGGAAGGCAAAAGCGTCGTGTCCAGCGCCACCGAAGAGGCAACTGAGGGACTGATGCGCCAGGAAGTCGAAAACTCTCCGTCAGGGATCGGGTTCCTGTCGAACTACCAGGCCGACAAAGGCGGCCTGAACTCGGTCGAGTTCAACGGTGTCGCCTGCAACCAGACGACGGCAGCGTCCGGGCAGTACGCCGGCGTGGCGGTCTTCTTCGAGGTCACAAAAGGTCCTGCCACGGGAGCCGCGGCCGCGTTCATCAACTGGATCGGCAAGTCCCCGGCTGCGAAGAAGATCATCGCCAGCCAGTGGGTGCCGATCGCGTAGCAGTGATCGAGCGGCTCAGACAGCCGTGGCCCAGATTGGGCTGGGAGAGCCGTGCTTGAGCGGCTGAGAAAGCCGTGGCCCGACCACCGCGCCGAGCGTTTGCTCGGCGCGGTGTCTTTGCTCGTCGGCGTCGGCGTCGTTGCGATGGTCGTGTTCGTGTTCACCGCGCGTGGCCGCTGTTCCAGCACAACGGGCTGAGCTGGGTGCTCGGCGGGGGGGACGTCGAAACCGAGATCAACAACATGACCGCGGCGACCAGCAATCCGCCGGCGGCCGTGTTCCATCTGCGCGCTTGGCCGCTGATCTACGGCACGTTGCTGACGACCGGGCTCGCGGTTGCGCTCGGTCTCACGATCGCGGTGCTCTCATCGGTGTTCATCGTCGAGCTCGCGCCCGCGCGCGTGCGTCGCATCGTGATCCCGATGGTGCGCCTGCTCGCGTCGGTGCCGTCGGTCATCTACGGGCTGATCGGGATCCTCGTGCTCGTGCCCTACGTCGGCAACCACCTGATAACCGTCCACGAGAAGGACTCGCTACAGGGGGTCGTGCAACTGACCGGCGCCGGCCTCGGCGTGACCGTCGTGATCCTCACGATCATGATCACGCCGATCATGATCGCGCTGGTCTGCGAGGCGCTCGTCTCGGTGCCGCCCTCCTGGCGCGAGGGTGCGGTGGCGCTCGGGCTGAACCCGCTGCGCGCCGTGCGCGCGGTGACGCTGAAGGCGATCCGCCCCGCGATCGTCGCGGCCGCGGTGCTCGCGACCGCGCGCGCGCTCGGCGAGGCGGTGATGATCCAAATGGTCTCCGGCGGCAAGACCTTCAGCCCCAGGCCCGGCGACGGGATCACGTTCTTGTTCGAGCCGCTGCGCACGCTCGCCTCCGCGATCGTCGACTACCGCGACGGCGTCAGCTCACCCGCGCTCGGCGCCGCGGTGTACGGCTTCGCGCTGCTGCTGCTGTTCTCGGCGTTCGCGCTGTCCGTCACCGGCTACCTCGTCAAGCTCCCGCTGCGCAAGTACCAGACGCACGGATGAGGTCTTCTCGATGAGCACGTTCGCGCCACAGGCCACGCAGGTGGGAGCTTCGGCCAGCGGGGCGGGCGGGCCTCAGAACACCGGGCGCGGCCGGCGCTCTTCGCCGATGAGCTGGCGCTGGGGCGACCGGCTCGTGCTCGCGGCCGCGTGGACCGCTGGCATCTCGCTGTGCCTGATCGCGGCTGCGATCGTGCTGTACATGGGCTATCGCGGCATTCAGTACCTGCGCCCGGGCCTGATCTTCAGCCGCCCCCAGGTGAGCGCCGACCAGAGCGGCTCGGGCGGGTTCCTGGACCCGCTGCTCGGGACGATGCTGCTGACCGTGATCGGCATCGTGCTCGCGCTGCCACTCGCGCTCTCAAGCGCCGTGTGGATCGCCGAGTACGGTCAGGGCGGGCGGGTCAGTAAATCCCTCGCACGCGTGGTGGAGTCGAGCATCGAGGTCGTCGCCGGCACCCCCGACATCGTGATCGCGATCTTCGGGTTCGCGGTCTTCCAGCTGTCGCTCCTCGCCCCGTTCTCGTTCACCGCGGAAGGCGGCGGCGTGTTCGGCCGCTCGTTTATTGCTGCTGGCTCAATGATGTCGCTGCTCGCGCTGCCGCCCATCTACGCGGCCACGCGCGACGGGCTGCAGGCTGTGCCAGGACACATGCGCGAGGCGGCTTTCGCGCTGGGCAAGACGCGCATCACGACGATCCGCCGCGTGCTGCTGCCGAGCGTGCGCTCGAACATTGCCACCGGCGTAACGCTCGGCATCAGCCGCATCATCGGCTCGACCGCGATCGTGCTGATCCTGCTCGGCAGCACGCTGCGCATCGAAACGCAAGGGTCCATCCCCGGCATTGGCCTGCTGCGCGGCACCGGCTCGTCGCTGACCACCTACATCTATGAAAACTCGCCCGCCGGCGAAGGGGGCGCGCCGCAGAAGGCCTACGCGGCCGCGTTCGTGCTGCTGATCTTCGTGCTGGCGCTGAACCTGCTCGTCGACCGCATCGGCCGAGCCCAGGCGAGCGCGACCGGGATGACACCCGTCGGAGCGGTTGTCTAGCGCTGGCCGGCGGTGCGAGCGATGTCCAAGAACTTTTTACAAATCCGTTGAGAAAACCGCTAACCTCAGTGATCTGATGGCTAAAGTCAAGTCGATTGAGATTGTGTCCGATGAGTCCTGACGAGATGGTTCTCGATCCCTGGAGCTTCACGAGCGAGGAGCACGAGCAGCCGCTGACGGGCGAGCCGCTGTCGCGTTTTGCGCAGCCGAGCTCGTCGCCCGCGCCTGCCGTGGTGCCGCCCGTGCGCACGATTGTGCTCGACCGCTCGCCCGCGCCGGTGCGGCCGGTGCGCGAGCGCAAGGCCGTTCGCGCCGCAAGCGCCTCTGTGACGGCTGGCCCGGAGCGTCTGAGCCTGCGCGACGTGAGCATCTCCTACGCGGGCAAGCCGGCCGTCAAGTCGGTGTCGCTGTCGGTGCACCAAGGCGAGGTGCTCGCGCTGATCGGGCCCTCGGGCTGTGGCAAGACGACGCTGCTGCGCACGCTCAACCGCCTCACGGAGCTGACCGCGAGCGCGTCGCGCATGGGCGAGATACTGCTCGACGGCGAGGACATCCACGACCTTGTTGACACGACGCTGCGCTCGCGCGTGGCGATGGTCTTCCAGCAGCCCAACCCGTTTCCGATGTCGATCTTCGACAATGTCGCGTTCGCGCTGCGCGAGCAGGGGCGCAAGCGTCCCGGCCGGCGCGAGCTCGAACCGCTGGTCGTGGACGCGCTGCGCCGTGCCGGCCTGTACGACGAGGTCCGCGACGACCTCGACCGCCCAGCGCTGCGCCTGTCCGGTGGCCAGCAGCAGCGCCTGTGCATCGCCCGCGCGATCGCGCCGCGCCCGGAGGTGCTGCTGATGGACGAGCCGTGCAGTGCCCTGGACCCGATCTCCACAGGCGTGATCGAGGAGCTGATCGGCGAACTGCGCCGCGAGCTGGCGGTGGTGATCGTCACGCACAACCTCGCGCAGGCGCACCGCGTGGCGGACAAGGTCGCGTTCATGTACCTGGGCGACCTCGTCGAGTACGGCACGACGCAGGACGTGTTCGAAGACCCGCGGGCGACGCGCACGCGCGAATACGTCCGCGGTGCCTTCGGGTGATCTGGTCGTTCAATGGCTAATCTCGCGCCTGTGCCCTCCGAGAGCTCGACGTGCCCAAACTGTTCGGCGCCGCTGGTCGCAGACCAGCGCTACTGCCTCTCCTGCGGGCAGCCCGTCTCGCCCGTGCGCCTTGCGTTCCTCGACGTGCTCGAGTCAGAGCGCCAGCCACAGCTGGGCGCAGGCGCGGTGAGCGCGACGCCCGTCGCGTTCACGCCCTACCTCGAACCTGCGGCCGGACCCGCATGGCTGCGCCGCTACGCACCGCTGCTCGCTGCGCTGTCGGTGCTGCTGCTGGCGTTGATCGTCGGCCTGCTCGTCGGTCACTGGGTCACCCAGAGCAAGACCCCGGCGACCGCGCAGGTGATCAAAGTGGAAGGCCTCGGCGGTCTTGCGGCTGCAAGCGCGACGACGCCGACGGCCAGCACCACTCAAGCGGCGACGACGAAGGGCAAATCCAGTCCGTCGGCCAAGAGCGAAGAAGAAAAAGAAGCAGCCGAAGCCAAGGCGGAAGAAAAGGCCGAAGAAAAAGCACCCACGAAAGCCCCGCCGGCCAAAGCGCTCAGCTCCACCAAAGTGAGCAAACTCGGAACGACCACAGGCAAGGCGCACGAGAAAGAACTCAACGAAATCAGTCACGCGCCGATCGAAGTCAAATGAGCACGCCCGAGGATAACGGCGCGGTCGTGCTGCCCGCGGGCGGCCTGCCGGCGCCAGCGGGTTCGATGTCCGAGCTGCGCCGCCGGCGCCTGGAGCTGGCCGAGCAGGTGGCGGCGCTCACATGGGATTCGGCGGCCTCGCCTACGAGATGGCCATCCGCGACCACTACCGCCTCGACGTGCTCGCCCGCAAAGCGTCAGAGCTGCAGGAGACAGACGCGCAGCTGGGCGAGGTGCAGCGGCTGCTCGCGACCGCCGAGGCAGGCGTGCACGGCCAGTGCCGCTCGTGCGGCGCAGTGCACAGTCGCGGTGCCGCCTACTGCTGGCACTGCGGCGCGCCGCTGCTGGAGGAGGCGCGCCCCGCGGTGGTGCCGGTCGGTCCCGTCGCAGACGGGGGGTAGCGTTGCATTCGTGCGTGTTCTAGGCAGGAGCGCGGTGGCGACGCTGCTCGCGGTCGCGGCCCTGGGTCTCATTCTCGCCCCACTCATCTCAGGCGCCTCCAGGCCTGCCGGCCCGCACGAGTACTCCTGCCCACTGTTCCCTCAGAGCAATCCCCTCAACCAGGACATCTCCCACGCGCCGGTCGATCCGCACTCTGCCGCTTACATCGCGAGCATCGGCCTGTCCGGTCACCTGCACCCCGACTTCGGCACGAACCCGAGCTACGGCATCCCCTACACGGTCGTCGGGCCTCGCCAGCGCGAGGTCCCGATCGACTTCATCGCCTACGGAGAAGAATCGAACCCCGGGCCCTATCCGATCCCGCCGAACGCTCCCGTCGAGGGTGCGGGCGAAGCAGGCGACCGGCACGTGCTCGTGCTGCAGCGAGGGACCTGCAGGCTGTACGAGCTGTACGGCGCCCACCGCACCGGTGCGGGTTGGGACGCCGAATCGGGCGCTGTCTTCAACCTGCGCTCGAACGCCCTGCGCCCCGAAGGCTGGACCTCAGCCGACGCCGCCGGCCTGCCGATCCTCCCGCTGCTCGTGCGCTACCCCGAGGTCGCCGCCGGCCAGATCGACCACGCGCTGCGCGTTACCGTCGCGCGCACCCAGCGCGGCTACATCCACCCGGCGACCCACTTCGCCTCAGAGGACTCCGATCCGGACCTGCCACCGATGGGCCTGCGGTTGCGGCTGCGCGCAAGCTACAGCCTCGCCGGCTTTCACGGCGGGTCGCTCGTCATCCTGCGCGCGCTCGAGCGCTACGGGTTGATCGTCGCCGACAACGGCTCCTCCTGGTACATCACCGGTGCGCCCGATCCGCGCTGGAACGACGCCGATCTCGAACAGATCAAGCGCGTTCCCGGCTCAGCGTTCGAAGCCGTCGAGACCGGCCCGATCCTGCACCACGGATAAGGCGCTCCTAGAGACGTTCTCAGGACGCGGGCTGCTGCTCTGGCGGCGCTACTGGCGCCCCGACGGGCTCGGCGGCCGGGGCCTGTGCCACCTGTGCGGGTGGCGGCGTGGTGGCCGGAGCCTGGGCGCCGGGGCCTGTGCGGCTGGGGGCTGGGCCGGCGCCGGCTGCTGCTGTGAAGCCCCCGCTGCGAGCGTAGGCCGTGACTGCTGGGTCTCGCCCGTAATCGAGGACTTGAATTCGCGCATCCCGCTGCCGAGCGAACGGCCTATCTCCGGCAGGCGCCTGGCTCCGAATATGAGCAGCAGAATCACTACCAAGAACGCGATGTGCAGTGGATTGTCGAGTCCCATCGCCATTCCCAGTCTAGACCATTCTCAGGGCGTATCGGCATATTTCTTCAAGACCGCCACCGCCTGTGCTACGAGCACCCGCCTCCGCGGATCAGCCCGATCCGGGTTCCTTCGCCGCCTCGTGGCCGCTGCCGCGATCGCCGCCGGCGGGATGACCGTCGCGCAGCGCCTTGCGCACCAGTTGCGCGGCGATCAGCAGGATCAGCGCGGCAAACGCCGTTCGCAGCACCGCGCCCGACAGCGCGTTCGCCAGGATGACCCCGCCCGTGACCCCCGCGATCGACAGCACGCCCATCAGCATCGCGTCGCCGCGGCGCACGTTGCCGTAGCGATCCTGACTCAGCGTACCCACCACCGCCACGGGCACGATCGCCAGCAGCGAGGTCGCCTCCGCCTCGTGCTGGGTCAGGCCGATCGCGATCACCAGGCCCGGCACGAACAGCACGCCTCCGCCCACGCCCAGCAGTCCCCCGAGCACACCCGCGGCCACGCCGATCAACACGAGCCAGATCATTGCAACACCAGCTCGACCGCCGAGGCCACCAGCACCGCCGCGAACAGCAGCGCTATGGCCCGCACGTGCATGCGCTGTTGCAGCCACGTGCCGAGCAGGACACCGACCACGGCGGGGATTCCGACCAGCAGGGCGTCGAGCACGTGCACGTTGCCGTACGCGCTCTGCACCGCGGCGGCGAACCCGGCGATGAACACGATCGCCGCCAGCGAGGTCCCCGTCGCCTCGCGCTCGCCGTAGCCCAGCCAGAGCACGAGCAGCGGCACGATCACGGTCCCTCCGCCGACCCCGAACAGCCCGCTGAACAGGCCCGCCGCAGTGCCGATCGCCACCAGCTTCAGGGTTCGATGCGATTCGGCCACAGGGCCGCCATACTAATGTTCGTGTCATCCGCCGCGACGCTCGCCACGGCGCTCGAGCCGCTTCGTTCCGACCCGCCCCACGCCGCGGTCCTGCTCGACATCGACGGCACTCTCGCGCCGATCGTGCGCCACGCCGCCGATGCGCATGTCCCGGAGGCCACGCGCTCGCTGCTGATTGAGATCGCCAAGCGCTATCGCATCGTCGCCTGCATCAGCGGCCGTCGCGCGAGCACCGCCCGCCAGATCGTCGCGATCGGGACGATCGCCTACATCGGCAACCATGGCGGCGAGCTGCTGCTGCCCGGCGCCACCCGCCCCGAGCTCGACCCCGAGCTCGCCGCCTGGGCTCCGCGCGTACGCGCCTTCGCCGCCGGTGCCAGCACACCCGAGCGCCAGCGTCTGCGCATCCGCAGCGAGGACAAGGACACGATCGCCGCCTTCCACTGGCGCGGCGCCCCCGACGAGCAGGCCGCCGCATCCGCGGCCGCGGACATCGCCCGCGACGCCGCCGAGCAGGGTTTCGCCGTGCACTGGGGGCGCAAGGTCCTGGAGGTGCGTCCGCCTGTCGAGCTACACAAGGGTCTCGGCATCGCTGCGCTCCTGCGCGATGAGCCGGTTTCGACTGCGATCTATGTCGGAGACGACAACACCGATCTCGACGCCTTTCGTGGTCTACGCGCGCTCGTGCGGGCGGGCGAGCTCGCGCACGCGATCTGCGTTGCCGTCGGCTCCGACGAAACGCCCCCCGAACTGTCCTCTGAGGCCGATCTGCTCCTCGACGGTGCATCCGGAGTCCGGGGCCTGCTCGAGGCGCTGCTCTAGGACGTGCGCTTCGTCGAGTTCCTCAAGACCACCGTCCTGCTCAGCGCGGGCGCCGCGACCGCGCTTGCCGCCGTCACCGTGCTCGCGATCGCGGGTTCGCAGGCGAGCTCTAGCTCCCAGGAGCGCCTCATCGTGGCCGCCCTCGGTTGGTGGGTCCTTGCGGCCGTGATCGGGCTGCGCCTTGGCCGCCGCGCCGAGACCAATCCGCCGATCGCCCGCCTGCTCGCCGGCGCGCGGGCCAGCACCGTCCTGCCCGAGCATCGCCCCGGCGCGATTCTGATGAACCGCCTCTGGCCGCTGCTCGTCTTCACGCTGATCGCAGGCGGTCTCGCGTTCCTGGCTCCTCAGATCCCAGGCATCGCTGTCGGCTTTGCGATCATCTGGGCGCTCGCCTGGCGCCGCCAGCACGCTGCGGTTGCTGCCATCGAGGAACGCGACGGCATCTGCTTCTACGTTCTACGCACCTCTCCGGTCAACCCGATCGTCTTGCAGCGCACACCCGGTTTCAAAGCTCTTCGCCCCGAGCCCACCAACGGCGCCGTCACCTGATGGACCCTGCGGGCGCCGGCTCGGTGGACGTGCTCATCGTCTCGCTCGGCTCCACCTCCGGGTTGCGCGCCGCCGACGCCGAGCTCGCCGACTCGGTGCGCCGCGCCGGCGCATCCGTCGCTCTGGCCAGCGCTTCGTCGCCGCCGCGTTCCCTGCGCACGCTCGCCTTGACCGATCTCGCCTGGGCCCTGGCCGCGCGTCGCGCCGCCGTTGCCGGTCTGGCCCGCGCACCGCCCGCGCGCGCTCGTCTACTCCTCGACCACCTCCTCACTGCTCTGGCCCCGCCGGGGTGCTATCCGCTTCGACGCGCCCTCCGCCGGGAACCGCCCTGGACGCCACGGTCTCTGGCAACGCCCGCTGGAGCGCCGCCGTCTCTCCCAGACGCCGCTGCTCTTGCCCTGGAGCGCCGGTGGGCTTGACGAGGCGCCCTCGGCCGCGCTCTCCGGCGATCGCGCGCTCGTGTTGCCCGTCCCGGTCGAGCCCTCCGGTCCGCCGGCCCCCGTCCGCGACATCGCGGCGATCACCTACGCCGCCAACCCTTTCAAGAAGGGCCTCGACCGCGTCCTCTCCGCCTGGCTTCGCGTTCGTCGCCTCGACGAGCATCTCTTCGTCGCGGGCGCTTCGCCGTCAGAGCTCGCCCGTGCCGGCATGCTGCCTGCCTGCCGACCGGCGTCCGTGTCACCGGCCCGCTCCCCTCCGAGGACTACCGCGCGCTGTTGCGCCGCGCCCGCGTGTTCGTCTGCGCGCCTCGCCGCGAGGATTACGGTCTCGCCCAGCTCGAGGCCCTCGCCGACGGTCGTGAGCTCGTCACGACGCTCGCCCCCGGACCGTATGCCGCGCTGCCAATCGCCCGCTCCCTGGACCCGCGCCTGGTCGGCGAGGATCTCGGCACCGCGCTGCGCACCGCGCTCGACGATCCTGTGTCTGACTACGCCGGCCGCGCCGCGTTGGCGCTTGCGTCCTTTGCTCGCGCCGACGGCGACCGCATCGTGCGGGATCGAACTGCTTCCACGCTTGCTGTCCTCATCCTGACCGGCGGCGTTTGCGCATCAAATCAAGCTCGTCCCACGGCCGGGTGTTCGCCACGTCCTCCTTGGTCAGCCACGCTCGTCTGGCGGTGGCTGGCGATGCCCCAGCGCATGTTCTGCAAGGTCACGATTTTGTGCGCGTCTGAGTCGATCACGATCGTCACGCCCGCGCGGACGGCATTGCGTGCGTGCACGTCCGACAGGTCGCGCCTGTCCGGGTTCGCGTTGATCTCGATCAGCGTCTCCGTCCTCGCCGCCGCCTCGAACACGGCCCCCAGGTCGATCGCGTACGGCTCGCGTTTCTCGATCATCCTGCCCGTCGGATGTCCGATCGCGTCCACCAGCGGGTGCTCGATCGCTCTCACCATCCGCTTCGTCATCGCCTCTTCGCCCATTCCGAACGCCGTGTGCACGCTCGCCACCACCCAGTCGAGCTCCGCCAGCAGCTCGTCCTCGTAGTCGAGCTCCCCGTCCGGCAGGATGTTCACCTCGCTGCCCGCCAGCACCTCGATGCCCTCCATTCGCGCGTCCACCTCCGCACCCGCTCGATCTGCCGTCTTAGCTCGTCCGGCGAGACGTCGTTGCCGAACCCGTGCGTCGCCGAGTGGTCGGTGATCGCCACGTACTCATACCCCAGCTCCCGCGCCGCCGCCGCCATCTCCGCGATCGTGTCTTCCCGTCCGAGGCGACCGTGTGGCAGTGCAGATCCCCCGTATGTCCCGCTGCTCGATCAGCTTCGGCAGGCCCGGGTCGGCGGCTCCGGTCCAGTCGCTGCCGCCTGCAGCTCGCCGCGGTCCTCGCGCAGCTCCGGCTCGATGTAGGCGAGGCCGAGCGCGCTCATACACCTCCCGCTCGCTCTCGTACGTGTCGTGCGGCCGTCGCGTCATCGAGCACGCCGTGCTCGGATACGTGCAGCCCCGCCGCACCGCCAGCTCGCGCAGCGCCGCGTTGTGGCGCCCGGAGCCCGTGAAGTGCTGCAGCAGGTTCCCCAGCTGCTTGGGCTTGCCGATTCTCAGATCGACGCCCACCCCCGAGTGCGTGCGCGCCCCTCGCGCCGGCGGCGCTCGCCGAGGACGACGCTCTCGATCTCCTCGAGCTTCGCCAGCCGCCTCGCCAGCGCGACCGGCCGCGTCGTGACCGCGATCAGGTCGATGTCCTTCACGCTGTCGGCCATCCTGCGCGCCGATCCCGCCACCATCACGGTCGCGCCGCCTCGCGCGCCTGCGCTCCCGCCTTCGGCTTCCTGCCAGACCCCGCGCCAGCGCCTCGCCCAGCTCGAGCGCCTGCGGCAGCAGCAGCCTGCGCCTGACCCCGCTCGTCCGGGTGGGTCTGCGCCCGCTCCAGCGCGCTCCAGCACGCCGGCCTCGAACTTCGGCCCCAGCCCCTTCACCTCGCGCACGCGCTGCGCCAGCGCCGCCTCGCGCAGCGCCTGCGGCGAGTCGATCCCGAAGCGCCGAGTGCAGCAGCCGCGCGCGCTTGGCGCCGATCCCCGGCAGTCGCGTGATCTCGACGAGCCCCGGCGGGAACTTCGCCCTCAGCTTCTCCGCCGCCGGGATCGTCCCCGTCTGCGCACAGCGCCTGGATCTTCTCCTGCAGCGTCTCGCCGATCCCCGCCAGCTCGACCGCGCGTCCTTCGCGCGCCAGCGCCCCCACCGACACCGGCGCTTCGCGCACCGTCCTGGCGGCCGTCCGGTAGGCCAGCACGCGATGCACGATCGCCCCGTCGAGCTCGTACAGATCCCCCAGTTCTTCGAGCGCGTCCGCGATCGCGCCGTTGCGGCAGGTCCACTGCTCTAGGGTACGCCGACGCATGTCCACGACCTCCCACCCCCGCGTACGCGCCAGGACGGCCGCCGTTCCCTGGCTGATCCTGCCGACCTACGACGAGGCCGACAACATCGCGGCGATCATCGCCGCCGCCGGCGAGGTTCTCGCCGAGGCGTCGCCCGGAGGGCTATCGCGTCCTCGTCGTCGACGACGGCTCGCCCGACGGCACCGGCGAGATCGCCGACCGCCTCGCTTCCGAGCACGACTGGGTCCGGGTGCTGCACCGCACCGAGAAGAACGGCATCGGCCCCGCCTACCTCGCCGGCTTTCGCCACGCGCTCGATCACGGCGCCGCGTACGTGTTCGAGATGGACTCCGACTTCTCCCACGACCCCGCCGACCTCGCGCGCCTGCTGGCGGCCGTGCGCTCCGGCGCCGACCTCGCGCTCGGCTCGCGCTACGTCCCTGGCGGGGGCGTAGCCGACTGGGGTCTGTTGCGCCGCTTGATCTCCGAGGGCGGCTCCACCTACGCGCGCCTGGTGCTGGGCCTTGACGTGCGCGATCTGACCGGCGGCTTCAAGTGCTTTCGCCGCGAGGTCCTCGAGGCGATCCACTTCGACTCGGTGCGCTCACAGGGCTACGCCTTCCAGGTGGAGCTGACCTACCGCGCCGTCCGAGCGAGCTTTCGCGTGGTGGAGGTCCCGATCGTCTTCAAAGACCGCGAGCGGGGTCAGAGCAAGATGTCCTGGCGCATCGCCGCCGAGGCGATGTGGCTCGTGCCGCTGTTGGGGCCGGCCGCCAGCCGCCGCCCCGCCAGGTCGCGGGGGCGGAGTCCGCGCGGGACGAGCACACGCGAACGGCCTGACATACTCCGGCTCAGGTCGCCCGGCTCGCGGGCCGATGAACAGGCGATGGACGCCTCGGCCTACGCATTCGCGCACGGAGTGCGTTACACCCGCACGACCCTGCGCGCATGGGAGCGTGACCCCGGCGCCGTCCTTCGGTCGCTGGTTCGCCGGCTCCTCGCTGGCGGCCTTCGGGCTGCTCGTCGCCGTGCTCGTCGTCTCCGTCCTGTCCGTCGGCTATGTCCAGATCGTCACCCTCGGACCGCCCTTTGCCGTAGGCGACGGCGCCGACGTGCTGAACGTGCTCGGCCACAACCTGCTCGTGCTCACCCTGCACGCGATGGCCTGCATCGCGGGCTTCATCGCCGGCAGCTCTCTGCCCCTGCAGGCCTCCTCCCGCAGCGGCCTCTCGCGCTGGGTCCACGAGCACGGCGGGCGCATCGCGATCGTGTTCGTCGTCTGCGCGACCGCCTTCTCGCTGTCGATCCAGGCCTACACGCTCGGCCACACCCTCGCCGGCGTCGCCCACTTCCTGGGAGTCTCCCCGGCGCTGCTCCTGCTCGGCGTGCTCCCGCACGCGATTGTAGAGCTGATCGCCCTGTTCCTGCCTCTCGCCGCCTGGATCATCGCCAGCCGCCGTGGCGAGTGGGAGCAGCTGCTCGCCGCGACCTTCGTCACGGTCGCCATCGCCGTGCCGATCCTCGTCGTCGCCTCCATGATCGAGGTCTACGTCTCCCCGCACGTCTTCACGGCTCTGACCGACATCCACCCGCCGATCGTGCGCTCGGTCGAAGGCTGGACCGTGACGGTGCGGTGATCTCGCGCTGCGCGGGCAGCGACCGATCTTGGGCATCCCTTCCTTCACTTTGTATAGTGATAGAGAGACTCCAAACGCTTCAGACCGCGATCACCAAGGAGACCACCATGGCAGGCACCCTCAGCGAAGTCACCGACACCAACTTCGACGCCGAGGTCATCGAGTCCGAGATCCCTGTGCTCGTCGACTTCTGGGCGCCGTGGTGCGGTCCCTGCCGCGTCGTCGCGCCCGGTGCTCGAGGAGATCGCCGGTGAGCGTCCGGACCTGCGCATCGTCAAGCTCAACGTCGACGACAACCAGCAGACCGCCGCGCGCTATCAGGTCCTGTCGATCCCGACGATGATCCTGTTCAAGAACGGCTCCGCCGGCCAAGACGGTCGTCGGGGCCTATCCGAAGAAGAAGCTGGAGGCGGAGCTCGAGCCGGCTCTCACTGCCGCGTAGTGCGGCGCAGCGCGATCGATAGCTCCAGACCGTCGACCTCGGTCTGCTCGCGATAGCAGTCCGCTGACGTGCCGTTCTCGCCCAGGCTCGACTCGACCGCCAGCGTCTCGCCCATGAGGTAGTCGCGGTGGGCCTCGGCGGACTCGATCAGGGCCGGGGCGCCGGCCAGCCACAGCTCGATCCGGTCCTCGACCTGCAATCCCGCGGTCTTGCGCGCGTTCTGGACTGCGTGCACGATCTCTCGCGCGCGCCCCTCGCGCAACAGGTCGTCGTCGATCGCCAGGTCGAGCGCCACGGCGTGGGCGCCCTCGCGCTCGACGCTGTAGCCCTCGGGCGCCTTCATCGTGAGGATCAGATCCCCCGCTGAGAGCGTGTGCTCGCGTCCGGCCACTGAGATGCCGATCTCCGTCCCCTCGCGAACCGCGGCGAGAGCTCGCGCCGGGTCGAGCGCCGCGATCGCCTCGGCCGCGCGCGGCATGTCCTTGCCGAACAGCGGCCCGAGCGTGCGGTAGTTGGCCTTCACCTCGTACTCGCTCAGCTCCTCGGCCGCCGCCACGAAGCGCACCTGCCTGACGTTCAGCTCCTCGCGCACGACCTCCGCCAGCCGTTCGATCGCCGCACGCTCGCGCCCGTCCGCGACCACGACCGCCTCGCGCAGCGGCTGGCGCACCTTGAGCTTGGCCTTGCCGCGTGCGCCCAGCCCCAGCCGGACCGTCTCGCGGGCGAGCGCCATCGCCTCCTCCAGCTCCGATGTCGCGCGCGGACAGCAGCTCGCCGGTGGGGAAGTCGCACAGATGCACGCTGGGAAGCGTCCCGTCGAGGTTGTCGTAGATCTCGTCCGCCACGAACGGGCACAGCGGCGCCAGCAGCTTGGACGACCGTCAGCAGGCACTCGCGCAGCGTTGCAAACGCGGCGGGCTCGCCGTCCCAGAACCGCCGCCGCGAACGGCGCACGTACCAGTTGGACAGCGTCGTCGACGAGCTCTGCGATCGCCCGCCCGGCGCTGGTTACGTCGTATGCGTCCAAGCGCTCGGCGACCAGTTCGGCCGTCGCCGCCGTCCGCGACAGCGCCCAGCGGTCGAGATCCCCGTCGGGTCTTCTCGCCGGGGCGCTCCCGTCCACCGGGCTGTGTCTCCATCCGCGGCATCCGCCGTCAACGCCTCCGCGCCCGCGCGCGCGTAGAGGACGTAGAAGTAGTACGTCGACCACAGCTGCTTCAGGAACAGCCGTACGCCCTCGGCGATTGCCTCCTCGGAGAAGCGATACCCGTCCCACGGCTGCTTGGACGTGAAGAAGTACCACCTGAAGGCGTCCGCGCCGTAGGTGTCGAGCACCTGCCACGGCTCGACCGTGTTGCCCTTCGACTTCGACATCTTCTGACCCGTCCGCGTCGAGGATCAAGCCCGAGGCACACCACGTTGCGGTATGGCGACGTCGCGCTCCAGCAGCGTCGCGATCGCCAGCAGCGAGTAGAACCAGCCGCGCGTCTGGTCCTGCGCCTCGCAGATGAAGTTCGCCGGGTAGCCCCGCTCGAACTCTCGCTGGTGCTCGAACGGGTGGTGGTGCTGGGCAAAGGGCATAGCGCCGGAGTCGAACCACACGTCGATCACCTCCGGTACGCGCTTCATCGACTGCTCGCACTCGGGGCACGAGAACTTCACGTCGTCCACGAACGGGCGGTGGTGGTCCTCCAGCTCGGCCCCTGAGCGCTGCGGTGAGCTCCGCGAACGAGCCCGATCGACGTGCACGTGGCCCTGCTCGCAGCGCCACACCGGCAGCGGAGTGCCCCAGTAGCGCTCGCGCGAGAGCGCCCAGTCGACGTTGCCCCGCAGCCAGTCTCCGAATCGCCCGTGCTTGACACGCTCCGGGTGCCAGTTGACCGTCTCGTTCGCCGCCAGCATCTGCTCGCGCACCTCGGTCGTGCGGATGTACCAGGACTTCTTGGCGTAGTAGATCAGCGGCGTTTCACACCGCCAGCAGTGCGGATACGAGTGCTCGTAGCGCTCCTCGCTTGCAGCAGCAGCCCACGTTTGTCGAGGTCGTCGATCAGATCGTCGGTGACATCCGGGTCCTTGACGACGCGCCCGTCGTACTCGCGCCCCTCGTAGCTGCGCACGCGCTTGTCGAACGTGCCGTCGGGCCGTACGGGGTTGTAGAGCGAGTCGTGGCATGTCGGATCGAAGGACACCCGGGTGCGCCGCCGCCACGCGGAAGTCGTCCTCGCCAAACGCCGGCGCGATGTGCACGAGCCCAGTGCCGTCCTCGGTCGTGACGAAGTCGCCCGCGACGATCGGATAGCCCGCCCGGCTCGCGATCGTTCAACACAAATATCGGACCCTGGTAGTACCCCCCGAACAAGCTCGCTGCCCGGGAACCGGTCCATGATCTCTGCTCCCTCGCCAAGTACCCGCTCGACGAGCGCCGCGGCGAGGATCAGCGTCTGCCCGTCATACCGCGCGCGCACGTACTCGATGTCCGGCGCGACGGCCACCGCCACGTTGCCCGGCAGCGTCCACGGCGTCGTCGTCCAGATCAGCAGCCGGTCGCCGTCCTTCACCCGTAGGTGGTCGCCGATCACCGTCAGTTGTACCCACACCGACGGGTCCACCACGTCCTGATACCCGAGCGCGACCTCGTGCGAGGACAGGGCGGTGCCGCAGCGGTAGCAGTAGGGCACGACCTTGTGTCCCTCATACAGCAGCCCGCGGCGGTCGATCTCCGCGAGCGCCCACCAGACCGACTCGATGTAGGTCTCGTCCAGCGTGCGGTAGGCGTCGTCGAGGTCGATCCAGAAGCCGATGCGCTCGGTCAGGCGGTTCCACTCCTGCAGGTAGGCAAACACGGACTCGCGGCACTCGGCGTTGAAGCGCTCGATCCCGATGCGCTCCTCGATCTCGGCCTTGGTCGTGATCCCCAGCTGCTGTTCGACCGCGATCTCCACCGGCAGGCCGTGGCAGTCCCAACCGCCCTTGCGCTCGACCATGTGGCCGCGCATCGTCTGGTAGCGCGGGTAGATGTCCTTGAACACGCGCGAGAGCACGTGATGTGAGCCCGGCAGGTCCGTTCGCGGTTGGGGGGCCCTCGTAGAAGACCCACTGCTCGGCGCCCTCTCGCGCAGCGCAGCGACTCGGCGAATACGTCGCGCTCGCGCCAGCGCTCCAGCACCTGCAGCTCCATCGCGGGCAGGTCCTGCTTGGGATCGACCTCGCGCGGGGGGATCAGCGGGTTTCTGGGCTCGGCCGTCATCGGGCCGACCATTCTAGGTCCGGCTCAAGAAGCGGACACGGCGGTGTGCATCAGCACCACGCCCGTGAGCCGCTCGCGCAGCTGCTCGGCGGCGGCGGCCGGGCCGGGGCCGATGCGCTTGACCGTCGATGCGCCCGTCTCGGGTAGGGCGGAGCGGTAGTCAAAGACGTCGACGCCGGGCTCGGCCTGGCGGGAGGCGTAGACGAGCCGGCCGAGCGCGTCGGCGCAGGAGCCCGAGCCCGCGAGCACGATCGCGCCGGGGCGCAGCGCGCGCAAGGCGGAACCGACACGGTCGGCGTCGAGCTCCACCGGAAGCGTCAGCACGCGCAGGCCGCCGCGGCGCAGGAACAGCTCGAGCGCCTGGACGTACAGCGCGTCCAGGGCGCCAGGGGGCGAGGCGTCGAAGATCAAAGCGCTCTCATCGCGCGAGGCGGGCGGGGCCACGCGCGTCGCGGCCGCCAGCCAGCCGGTCGCATACCGCCACGCGAACGCGCGCTCGGGCGAGCCGACCGGCAACAGCTCGACGGCGGTCAGCAGCACAGAGTCCACCGTGCGTTCGACCGAGCGCACCGCAAGGCTCTCCTCGAGCAGGCGGTCGGCCGCGTCCTCTGAGAATGCCGCCAGTGCGGACTGCAGCCGCGCCGGTGAGGATGGCCCCTCGCCGCGCTCGCGGGCGATCGACACGGCCGAGGCGATGTCGTGCGTCTCGGCGAACGCTTGGCGCAGGGTCTCGATCTCGGCCAGCTCGAACTGGCGATGGCCACCCTCGGTGCGCTGGGGGGCCGGGTAACCGAAGCGCCGCTCCCAGCTGCGCAGGGTGTTAGGACTGACGCCCAGCATCGCGGCGGCGGCGTTTGTGCGGATCGAGCTCATTACGTAGAGATGTTGAGCTTTGCTCGCCCGCATCACAACCTCCGCAACGGGGGATGCATTCCGCCAGGCGCGTTGCATGCGCAGGAACGCCGCCAAACCCGGCGACGGGCCTGACGGCTATCGGCCTACGATCAAAGCCATGCGCCTGCGCCTCTATCACCATCCGGACGGTACGCGGGTCGCCTACCGCGAGTTCGGGGCTGGCCCGCCGCTGGCGCTGATCCACTCGGCGATGCTCTCGCACATGGAGTGGGAGCCGTCGGTCGAGCAGCTGGCGGCGCACTTCCGCGTCGTCCTGCCAGACCTGCCGCTGCACGGTGACTCCGAGACCCGCCCCGAGCATCCGTACACGCTGGACTGGTTCGCCGATGTGCTGGGCGGTTTCGCCGCGGACGTGCTCGGGCCCAGTCCGCTGATCGGCGGCCACGGCGCCGGGGCGGAGGTGGTGCTGCACACGATCGCCACCAACCGTGTGCGCCCGAGCCGGCTGGTGCTGATGTCAAATCGGCTGCACGCTCCGCCCGAGCGCGCGGGCGCACGCACGGCATGGCGCGCGGCGACGATGGCGGGCGCGATCCCCGGGCTGGACCGCCTGGCCGGATACGGCGCGCGCACGGTGTTCAGCCCCGAGCACGGATCGCGACTGTCCGCCCGCGGCAATCCTGCCGCGAGCGATCTGCTCAGGCACGCGTTCGCGGACGTGCCCGGGAACACGGCCCTGGCCCACTCGTGGGCGAAGTGCGCACGGGCCTGGCCCCAAGGGGCGCGCGAGGACCTGAAGGAGCTGTACCCGCGGCTGGACATGCCGGTGCTGCTGCTGTGGGCCGACCACGACCGGCTGCACCCGCTGAGGACTGCCGAAGAGGCGCTCCGACTGCTGCCCAACGGTCAGCTGAGGGTGCTGCAGAGCACGGGTTTCTTGATGGCCTACGACGACCCGGTCGGGCTGGCGAGGGAGCTGGTTGCGTTCTGCGGATAGGGTTTGTTGCTGACAAAGGAGAAACCAAAATGCCGGACAAGCAACAACTCTGGGGCAAGGAGACCGCCAAGGCCGTCGAGAACTTTCCGATCTCCGGTGAGACGATCCCGGCGTCGGTCGTGCGCTGGCTGGCGCGCATCAAGGGCGCGGCGGCTGCCGTCAACGGCGAGCTGGGCCTGCTCGTCCAAGCCGAGCGCCTCGCGGATCGAGAGGGCGGCGCGCGAGATCGCGGACGGCAAGCACGACGAGCAGTTCCCGATCGACGTGTTCCAGACGGGGTCGGGCACCTCGACGAACACGAACGCCAACGAGGTGATCGCGCGACTGGCCGGCGAGAGGGTGCATCCCAACGACCACGTGAACATGGGGCAGAGCTCGAACGACGTGTTTCCCTCCGCCGTGCATTTGGCCGCGTTGGACATCGCCCAGAACGAGCTGCTGCCCGCGCTGGGGCAGCTGGAGCGCTCGTTCGCGCGCAAGGCTAAAAGCTTTCAGAACGTCGTGAAGTCTGGGCGCACGCACCTGATGGACGCGGTGCCGGTAACGCTCGGCCAGGAGTTCGCGGGCTACGCCGCACAGATGAGGCTCGGCCAGGAGCGCGTGCGGGCGGCGCTGGTGCATGTCGGCCAGATCCCCCTCGGGGGCACGGCCACGGGCACGGGACTGAACACGCACCCGAGGTTCGCCGAGAAGGTACGGGCCCGGTTGAAGCGGGAGTCGGGTTTGAAGCAGATCGCTCCGCCGGCCGATCCGTTCGAGGCGCAGGCGAATCGCGACGCGCTCGTGGAGCTCTCGGGCGCGCTGAAGGTGGTGGCCGTCTCGTTGACGAAGATCGCGGGCGACCTCGCGCTGATGGGCTCGGGCCCGCGCGCGGGCATCGGCGAGATCCGTTTGCCGGAGTTGCAGAAGGGCAGCTCGATCATGCCGGGCAAGGTCAACCCGGTGATCCCCGAGGTCGTGCTGCAGGTGGCCGCTCAGGTGATCGGCAACGACACCGCGATCACGGTCGGCGGCATGCAGGGCCAGTTCGAGCTGAACGTGCGGATACCGTTGATCGCTCGCAACCTGCTGCAGTCGCTGCACCTGCTCACGAGCGCCTCGCGCGCGTTCGCGGAGAAGTGCGTCGACGGCATCCAGGTCAACAAGGCGGGGACGGACGCCAGTGCGGGCGCGACGCTGGCCGTCGCCACCGCTCTGAATGGCGCGATCGGCTACGACAAGGGGACCGCGATCGTCCAGAGGGCCACGGCCACGGGACGCCCTCTGCGCGAGGTCGCGCTGGAGGAGGGGGTCGATCCGAAGGTATACGACGAGACGATCGACCTACGCCGGATCGCCCGGGGAAACCGCGCGTAGCTCAATCGTTCCCCGCGGCGACCGCGAACACGATGTGACGCCTGGCGATCGTCAGGTACGGGTGCAGCTCCTTGGGCCCGCCCGCCAGGGGCTCGACTGAGACGTCGGTCAGCGTTATGAACTCCCGCTCCGGCGCGTTGAGCACGTCGGACACGCGGCTGCGGTACCCGTCGCGGGCGAGCGTCAGCTCGCCAACGATGCGATGGCGCTCGGTCTCGACGCGGATGCGCTCGCGGCGGTGGTCCATGCCTCCCGGCTCGTCCTCGGGGGGCGCCCACGGCTCGGATGCGGTCGGCTCCTCGCTGCTCACGCGTGCATTATCGCGTCACCGCGTACGTTCGCGTGAGGGCCGTGCGCAGACCGGTCGGGCCGACCGCGACGATGCGCACGCTTGCCACCATCGCCCTGTGTCGTCCCAGCGCCCGGCGCAGACGGCTCAGCGCGGCATTGCCGACGCGCAGGCGCACGTGCCCGGGGTGCACGGCTGGCAGCGGACGGGCTACGGCGAGCAGGGCTATCGGCCTGTGCGCCGAGCTCCCGGACGCCGCGGCGGGCGAGAGCGTGGCGGTGACGAGGATCTCACAGCCCCGTTCGCAGCTCACCGACAGCGCCAGAGCGTGCCGTGCCAGCACGCCGGAGCTGCGCGGCAGGCTGACGTGCAGCACCGGCGCCACGTTCAGCGGCGGCGGCCACGCGCCCGGCGCGACGCAGCCCACCCCGGCGGGCGCAGCCGGGTCGAAGCGCTCGACGCGGTTGTTGTTCGTGTCGGCGACGTACACGCTGCCTTCGCAGCCGACCGCGATCGCGGTCGGCTGCGAGAATTCGCCCGGACCGTCGCCGCGCAGACCCCACTTGGCCAGGTAGTGGCCGGATTCGTCGAACACCTCGACGCGGTTGTTGAGATCGTCGACCACATACACGCGCCCGGCGGCGTCCACCGCGACCCCGGTCGGGTTGTGCAGCCGCCCCTCGCCTGAGCCGAGCTGGCCGAACTCGCCGAGGAAGGCGCCGCTCGGCGCGAGCTCGACGATGCGGTTGTTGTCGGTGTCAGCCACGAACACGTTGCCCGAGGGGGCGACCGTGACGGCCTGCGGATGGTTGAGCTCGCCGGGCCCGCTGCCGGGCGATCCGTCTCCTTCGCCTGCACCGACCTTTGCCAGCAGCGCGCCCGCCGGGGAGTAGATGAGGATGCGGTTGTGATCTGTGTCGGCCACGTACACCTCGCCGGTGCCCGAGGCGGCCACCGAGCTCACGCCGCTCAGCCCGGCGCCGCCGAGGTCCGCCGGGCCGCCGAGTTCGGACAGGTAGGTGCCTTCTCCCCACAAGCGGACGATGCGCGCGTTGGCAGTGTCGGCGATGTACACCGACCCGTTGGAGTCGAACGCGATGCCCTCGGGCTCCAAGTAGCCGGGCTTGTAGCCGCCGGTGCTCGTCCAGGCGCCGAGGAACGCCCCGCCCCCCTGCGCGAACGACTCGATGCGGTTGTCGTCGCTGTCGGACACGTACAGCCGCCCGGTCGGGTCGACCGCCAGCCCGCGGGGCGCCACGAACGCCCCCGGGTCAGCGCGCGCGGAGGCGCCGATCGTGCGCAGGTAGACGCCGCTCGGGGCGAACACCTCGATGCGGTCGTTGGCCGTGTCGGCGACGTAGGTGTCACCGGCCGGATCGCTGGCCAGCGCGCGCGGGAACGCCAGCTGCCCAGGTCCTGAGCCGAACCCGCCCCATTCGCCGGCGGGACCGAGCTGAGGATCGAGCTTGACGATGCGGTGGTTGATGTCATCGGCTATGTACACGTCGCCGGCGGCGTCGAGGGCGATGCCGTAGGGGAAGCCGAAATGCCCGGGCCCCGTGCCGTCGGAGCCGACCGACTCCTCGTATTGCCCGCTCGGGCTGAAGCGCTCGATGCGATGGTTGTCGTCGTCGGCGACCAGCACCTCGCTCGCGTTGGCCGCGATCCCGCGCGGGTATGAGAACTGGCCGGGCCCGCTGCCCTGTTCGCCCCATTCGATCGGTTCTTCGCCGCCCAGGTCGAACCGCTCGATGCGGTTGTTGCCGGAGTCGGCGACGTACACATATTCGCCGGCCACCGCGATCCCGCCGCCGGGGGGCTGGGTGTAGTTCTGGGAGGAGCCGAAGTTGAACTCCCCCAGTTCGCTGCCTTTGTGGCCCCAGTCCTTGATGAACTGGCCTTCGGAAGTGAACTTCTCGATCCGGTCGTGCGCCGAGTCGACCACGTACACGTCGCCGGCGGCGTCCGTGGCGAGGCCGCCGATCGGCCCGAACTGGCCGTGCCCGCCGCCGTATGAGCCCCACTCGCCGAGGTACTGGCCGGCCGCGTTGAACTTCTGCACGACATAGCTCAGCTGATCGGCGACATACACGTCGCCGGCGCTGTCGACCGCGACCGCCTCCGGGAACCGCAGCACCGATTCGGCGCGCTGGCCGATGATTGCGGCGGAGGCGTACGGGCAGGCGGGGGCCGGACCCGAGCCCGGACAGGCTTCGGCGCGGGCGGGCGCCGGATAGGCCGCGACGCCGAGCGCGAGCGAGAGCGCAAGGATGGGCACGAGGAGCACGATGTGCGCGGGGCGAGCGCGCGGGGGCGCGGGGCGACGGCGCGGGAGGAACGTCATCGGCTGATCACAACACGGTGCTGGCGCGGACGGAGCGGTCGACTCTGTCGCGGATGCCGCCACGAGAGGGGGTGAGGAGCGGAGAGGGCGGAGGATGTAATCAGTTTGAACTGAGTAATACCATAGTACACAAAGTCTAAAAAGTATACACAACAACCGCGCCCTTTATCTTGAATCTCCTTGAGTCGCGCCTTTGAATCGCGCCTTTGAGTCGCGCCCTTGAGTCGCGCCCTTGACTTGCTCCTCTTTCTTGCGCCGCCAGCGGCGGTCCCTCCTCTCAGCCGACGCGCTCGGGAGGCCGTGCCTGCAGGCCGGCGCGCGGGAGTGGCGGGAGCGCCGACGCGATCGCCGCCGCCGCCGCCGCGGCGGGATCGCCGGGGCCGCGGCCCGCCGGCCGGTTGCGCTCTTCGCGGACGATGTAGAGGGGCCGGTGCTTGACCTCGTCGTAGATGCGCCCGACGTACTCGCCGATGACCCCCAAAGCGATCAGCTGGATGCCGCCGAGGAGGAGGATCGCGATCGTGATCGAGCCGAACCCCGGGAGGTAGGAGCCGGCGAAGTGCAGGCCGATGACGACGGGGATCGCGATGAACGCCACGCCCGCGGACAGCAGCCCGACGTAGGTCGCGAGCTGCAGGGGCAGGTGCGAGAAGGAGGCGATCGCGTCGAGCGAGAAGCGGAGCATGCGCCGCAGCGTGTACTTGGTCTCGCCGGCGTGGCGGGCGCCGCGCTCGTAGGAGACGGCGGTCTGGGAGAAGCCGACCCACACGGTCATGCCGCGCAGGAAGCGCGAGCGCTCGGTCATCGACAGCAGCGCGTCCAGCGCCCGGCGGTCTAGTAGGCGGAAATCGCCCGAGTTGGGCTCGAGGTCGACCTGGGCGAGCCGGTCGAACAGCTTGTAGAACCACGAGGCGGTGGCCAGCTTGAACGCGGTCTCGCCCTCGCGGTGGCGGCGGACGGCGTAGACCACGTCGGCGCCCGAGCTCCAGCGGTCGATCATCTCTGAGATCAGCTCGGGCGGGTCCTGCAGGTCGGCGTCGATCATCGCCACGACGTCGCCCCGGGCGTGCTCGAGGCCGGCGGTCAGCGCCGCCTGGTGGCCGAAGTTCCGCGACAGATGCACGACGCGCACGCGCGGATCGGCGTCGGCGATCCGGTCGAGGATCTCGGGCGTGCGGTCGGATGAGCCGTCGTTGACGAGGACCAGCTCGAACGGGTAGGCCCCGACAGCGACGATCGCGCGGGTGACGAAGCTTCTCGATCAGCTCCTCCTCGTCGTAGACCGGCGCTACGACGCTGAGCAGTTTGAGGGTTCGCGGTGGTGTGTCCGACATGATCTGTTGCCTTACCGGCGGCGGTTGCGCGCCTGGCGCGAGCGGAGCAATTTCTTCGCCCAGCGCCAATGTTCGACGAACGAGCTAAGCCGCAGCTCAAATTATTGTTCATCCTGTGCACGTATGCCTTTTATGCACGAGAGCCATCCCCGCACGACGAGCCACGGACGCAGTCACCGAGCGCAGCGGCGCCCGGACGCCAGCTGAGCCTGCCGTTGGTAGTGCAGTTCCTGAAGTTCGGGATCGTCGGCGTGTCGAACACGCTGATCGCGTTCGCCGTGTATACGGTCCTGCTGAAGGTGTTCGGCGTCTGGTACGTCGCGGCGTCGGGGATCGGGTTCGCGGTGGGGGCGGTCAACGGGTTTCTGCTGAACCGGCGCTGGACGTTCAGAGAGCATGTCGGCGACGCGCTGACGCCGGTGCGCTGGACGATCGTGCAGAGCTGCGGACTGGGGCTGAACCTCGGCCTCGTGTACATGTTCGTGCACGGCCTCGGTATGGACAAGCTCCTCGGCCAGATTCCGACGACGGCGATCGTGACGGTGCTGACGTTCGCGGCTAACCGCGCGTGGACGTTCAGGACTCCGGCGTTCGTGCCGGCCGGCGGCGACGGCTGACGCCACCACCTACAGCCAGACGGGTCAGCGAAACAGGGTGAGCAGCGACAGCCCGGCGGGGATGCGCCCGCCGCGTCCGATCACGGCGGCCTCCAGCGCGAGCGGACGCTCCAGCAGCCAGTTCATCGGCGCGGGCGGGACCCACAGGTCGAGGCTCGACTCGGTCGTCTTGGTGTTGAGGCGGTCGAGGATGCGCAGCAGGATCGCGACGGGGAGCAGGAGGGAGTTGAAGTAGGTGGTGCGCACGGTCTTCCAGCCGGCCCGCTCGGCGACATGTTGCAACGAGCGGCGGGTGTAGCGGCGGTGGTGATGGTTGATCTCGTCGTGGCCCGACCACAGCCACTGGTAGGCGGGGACGGTGATGAGCAGGGCGCCGCCCGGAGCCACGACGCGGCGCAGCTCGCGCAGGGCGGAGAGGTCGTCCTGCAGGTGCTCGATCACGTCCAGGGAGACGGCGAGGTCGAAGCTCGCCGAGTCGAAGGGCATCTCGAGGACCGACCCTTCGATCACCTCGCCGGTGCAGCGGGCGCGGGCAAGCGCGACGCTGGTGGCGGACAGCTCCACCCCGGTGACCGTCCCGTGGCGCGCGAGCTCGACCATGTTGCGCCCGCTGCCGCAGCCGGCGTCGAGGATGCGCGCGCGCGCGGGCAGGCGCAGGCGCTCGATTATGCGCTCGAGCACCCGCCGGCGGCCCCGGTACCACCAGTGGCGGTCCTCGGCGCGGTGGGTCTGCAGCTCGTAGTCCCTATCCATCCGCGACGCATCTTTTCCTATACGCCCCCTGCGCGCGGTGCGCCTCGTGCGGAGGGCGTTCGAGGCCATGAAGGACGACGACGGCAAGCCGACCCGTGACGGTATGTTGTAGGCGGTTATCACGACGATCGGAGGAGGACGTGCGGCGCATGAGATCGAGATCGAACGGCGCGGTGGCTGCGGCGGTGGCCGCTGGCGTGCTTGCCTGCGCGGGGGTGGTGCTGGCGGCCAACAAGGTCAAGAGCGGCTCATACAGCGGCGCTTTGGCTGCTCCGAGAACGGCGTACGTCGTGAGCTTCGAGGTCTCGGGCAACGGCCGGAAGGTCACGGGGCTGACGATCAGCAGCACGCCGTTCTACTGCCAAGGCGGTGGGCGGCCCACTCCCGTCAAATTCGCGAACGCGACGATCTCCGGGTCGGGCACGTTTACGAGCACCGGCAGGTACGTGATCAGCGAAGGTCCGCTCAAGGGTCAGGTGGGGACGAGGCTGAAGATCACGGGCGAGTTCGGCAAGGGCGGCAAGGAGCGGGGGACTGTCACGAGCACCTATCCTAAGAGCCCGAAATGCAACGGCAAATCGAGCTACTCGACCACGAAGGCTTGAGCCCGAGGACCGCTCAGGCGCCGCCGATCGCGCGCAGCGAGTAGTAGATCGCGCCAGCAGAGGTCCGCCAGGCTGCGATCGCGCGGTCGGAGTCGGGGTCGACCGCGATCGTGGCTTCACCCGTCGATCCGCAGGCGCCCGGCGCGGAGATCTGCTGGGGGGCGGTGAAGATGGTCCGGCCCGGATAGGCGTCTATTCCACGCGCGGCGTACACCGCCTGATCGTCCAGGTCCAGCCCGGTGGCGCTCGATTGCGGTTCGCTCCACAGCGCGTAAGCCTCGCCGTTCGGTCCCGGGGTAAGGTCGGCCAGCAGCGCGTTGCGCCCGGGCGTCGAGATCGTGTCGATCGAGCGCACGCCGTGCAGATCGACGGCGGCGGTGCGCACGACCCAATGGCCGGATGCGGCGCCGGTCCAGGCGAGCATCACCGACTCCGACACCAGCCGCACCAGGCGCGGCGAGCCGTCCGGGGGTGCCAGGCCGCCGGGATCGGCGAAGCGTTCCAGCAGCCGTGGGGTTCCGAAGCGGACGTTGGGCGAGGACAGATCGGCGTAGACGCGCGTGATCCCGGCACGGGTTTCGCTCCAGGCGAGGATCGCGCGGTCATCGTCGCTGAGGACCGCGGCGATCCGCGCGCCGGGCGCGGCGGCGGCGATGCGCGCCACCGAACGCCCGGACCGGCCCGAGTCGGGCAGGTCGCGGGCGTAGATCGCTCCGGCCCGCTCCCACACAGCGAGCGCGTCGGAGCGGTAGTCCATAGCGAGCGTCAGACCTTCGACCGCGCGGCTCGGGGTCACGGGGACGGGCGCGAGGAAGGAGGGTGCGTAGAAGCGGTGGACGCGCAGCTCGATCGCGCCTGTGCCGCGGCCCCAGCCCGACGGCGAGGCGAGGGCGACGTCGCCGAGGTAGGCGGTGCTCAGCGCGAGTTGGCCGGCTGGGTCGGCCGGGCCGCCCGTCGGCCGCGGCGCGGTGAAGGGTCCGTGAGCGAGGCCTTCGCTCAGCAGCAGGCCGCCCGCCGTACTCGGCCCGGCGAGCAGTATCCGTCCGTGGGGTGCCGCGGCGGCGGCGATCGGCCCGGTGAGCGTGAGCGCCCGGCCTGCGGCGGTGCGCGGGATGTTCGGCGCTCCCGGAGCGTCTGCACCGAGAGCGATCGTCGAGACGCGCGGCCCGGCGCCGCCGGGGCAGCGGGAGGCGGAATCCCAGACGATCGCGCCAGAGCCGGTGGCCTGCCGGGGGCTGTCACTCGGGAACAGGATCGATAGCTCGCCGGAGGACGAGCAGGCGCTGAGAGTCGCCGGCTGCGACCACGGCCCGCCCTCGGACTGCACGCCGGCCGGCAGCAGGGCGGCGAACGTGGCCAGAGCGAGCATCTCGACCGCGCCGAGCGCGATGCGTCGCCGGCGCTGCGCGCGAGCGCGACGGCGAGCGCGAACGCGGGAACCGGGAGGGATGGGTCGCCCGCGCCGGACGCGCCCGCGCCGGCGGGGGCCGGAGGATACGGCGCGGCTGAGGTATGAGGGGCGGTCTCGGGTTGTCATCGCGGTCTCGCGGGAGAGCGCGCGAGCCTCCCGGGTTGATCAGGCGGACGGTCCTATCCACCGAGCCGCCTATCGTGTCCTGTTCGTGCCCACCCCCTTTTTTGCCTCCCTCGACAGCGGCGAAGCCGTGCTGCGGTTTCCCTACGACGAGCGCCTGCGCGTGCTCCTGCGCGCGATTCCCGGGCGGCGCTGGGATCCCGGCGAGAAGGCCTGGCGCATACCGCTCGATCCCGAGCGGGCGCAGGCGCTGGCGATGCTCATGGCGGGCCTCCAGGACAGACCGCATGTGAGCGACGCGCTGGCCCGCGCGATGGCGCGCCGTCGCGCAAGGCGCCGTGACGGAGAGTGCGTCATCGACGTGGCACGGCCCGACGAGAACTGGTGGCTGAGCTTTCCGGCCGATGCCGACGCGGCGCTCGTGCAGGCGCTTACCGAGCACCCGGACGCTTACAGCCTGCCGGCGATCGGCCGGGCGCTGATCCCGCTCGACGAGCGCTCGCAGCGCATCGTCCGCGAGCTGCGCGCTGGCGCGGGGACGCGGCTGCGGCTCACCGAAGACGCGGAGCATGCGCTCACCGAGATCGCACAACGCGCTCGCGCCGCCGCACAGCAGGCGCCGGGTGCTCGGCGAGTCGCCCCCCACGCCGAGACCCGCGGGCCCGAGCGCGCCATCCCCTGGCACGGCACGGTCGAGGTGGCGAACGAGCGGGGCGGGCCCGTGTTTTTGCTCTTGGGGGAGATCGAGCGCCTGCCGCAGGCTTTACGTGAATGTGCGACGAGCGCGCCGGGCGGCGCGATGGTCCCGCTCACGTTGGAGTCCTGGGGGCTGATCGAGGGGCGGCTTCACGGCTGGATCAGCAGGGCCGCGGGGCGGTGCGTCGCGGCGCTGCGCGAGGGCCGGCCGGCACCCGCAGCGGTGCTGGAGATCTCGAGCGTCCACGAGGATCCGGCGTTCGTGCTCGCGCCCGGCCATGATGCGGCGCAATGCGAGGAGTTCGCCACCTTGGCGGGCTCGTTGCCGCTCGGGCGCGGTGGCGCCGGGCACGAGCACGCCCGGCTTGCAGCGATCCGTGCCGACCCGTACTGCGTGCCGGAGCTCGATCGGTTCCTCGCCGCGCACGGGACGTGGGTCGACCCCGAGGCGCTCGCGCTGTTGCAGGAGGTGCGCGAGCAGCACGCACACGCGGCGGGGCTCGTCGCGCTCTCAGCCGCGACCGACGGTGACCTGGAGGTGGCCGGTCTCGGCGGCGAGCTCAAGCCGTTTCAGCGCGCCGGCGTGAGCTACCTGCTCGCCCAGCGGCGCGCGTTCCTCGCCGACGAGCAGGGCCTGGGCAAGACGATCGAGGCGCTCGCCACGCTGCAGGCCGACGGCGCGTTCCCGGCGGTGGTCGTGTGCCCGGCGAGCCTCAAGCTCAACTGGCTGCGCGAGAT
The DNA here is from genome assembly GCA_963799735.1 of uncultured Solirubrobacterales bacterium. Taxonomy (GTDB): domain Bacteria; phylum Actinomycetota; class Thermoleophilia; order Solirubrobacterales; family Solirubrobacteraceae; genus Palsa-744. The sequence goes on from CAWCYP010000069.1 coordinate 48,970, forward strand.
CGAGCGCTGGCTGCCACAGCGCAGCGCGCGGGCGCTGGCGGGGACCGGTGTCGCCGGCTCGGAGGTCCCCGGCCTGCGCTCGCCGGCCGACATCACGGTCGTCAACTACGACATCGTGGCCGCGCGGCTGGACGAGCTGCGCGGGCTGGAGCCCCGCGCGCTGGTGCTGGACGAGTCGCACTACTGCAAGAACGCGACGGCCAAGCGCACCCAGGCCGTCCAGCGACTGTCGGCCGCCATACCGAACGACGGGCTCGTGCTCGCGCTGACGGGCACGCCGGTGATGAACCGCCCGCCCGAGCTGATCTCGCAGCTGCGGATCGTGGGTCGGATCGGCGACTTCGGCTCGGGCGCTCAGTTCGGCAGGCGCTTTCGCGGGGCCGACGCGCACATGCGCCTGCACTGGCACCTGCGCGCGCGGTGCTTCGTGCGCCGCCTGAAGGCCGACGTCCTGCCGCAGCTGCCGCCGAAGACGCGCAGCGTGGTGCCGGTCGAGCTCGACAACGAGCCCGAGTACCGGTTCGCCGAGCGCGATGTGATCGCATGGCTGCAGAGCCAGCCGCTGGACCTGCGCGCACTCGACGCAAAGGTCGCGGCCGCGCTGCGCGCCGAGCGGCTCGTGCGGCTGAACGCGCTCAAGCTGCTCGCCGCGCGCGGCAAGCTGCACGCGGCGCTCGCCTGGATCCACGACTTCTGCTCCTCGGGCGAGCGGCTGGTCGTGTTCGCCAAGCATCGCGAGATCCAGCGCGCCGTGCTCGAGCGATTCCCCTCGGCGCTGCACATCCTCGGCGAAGACGGCCACGCGGCCAGGGACGCATCGCTGCGTGAGTTCCAGGCGCCCGACGAGGGCTCCGGCAACCAGCTGATCGTCTGCTCGATCGAGGTCGCCGGCCAGGGCCTGACGCTGACGCGGTCCTCCAATGTCGCGTTCCTGGAGCTCGATTGGACGCCGGCCAAGCACGACCAGGCCGAGGACCGCTGCCATCGCATCGGCCAGCAGGACGCGGTCAACGCCACCTATCTGCTCGCCGCGGGGACGATCGACGAGACGATCGCGACGCTGCTGGAGCGCAAGCGGGCTGTGATCGGCGCCGTCACCGACGGACGCGAGCAGGACGAGGAGGGCATCGTCGATGCGCTCGTGCGCGAGCTGGCCGGCGAGCCCTACCGTGCCCTGCGCGCCGTCGCGTGATAGACCCGACGTGAGGTGATTCCCGCCGACGATTGCCGCAAGCCTCGTCGCCGCGATCTTCAGTGCCCGCGGGCATCCTCGCGGTGTAGCTTGTGCGCCGTGAGGGCAGCGACGACGATCCGGTGGGAGGCGCGCGGGTGAGGCGCGGCGGCGGTTGGCGCGTGATCGCGTGCTACAGCCTGGTGTGCGCTTCCACGCAGGTGCTGTGGCTCACCTACGCCGCGATCACGACCGAATCGGCGCGCCACTACGGGGTCTCGGTCGGCGCCATCGGGTGGCTTGCGGAGATATTTCCGCTGCTCTACGTCGTGCTCGCGATCCCCGCCGGGATCCTGCTGGATCGCTGGTTTCGAGGAGTGCTGGCCGGCGGCGGAGCGCTGGTTGCCCTCGGTGGGCTGATCCGCCTGGGGGGCGACACGTTCGCCTGGGCGATGGCCGGGCAGGTGATGGTCGCGGTGGCCCAGCCGGTCGTGCTGAGCGCCGTGAGCAAGCTCGCGGGCGAGTACCTGCCCGTGCGCGAGCGCGCCGCGGGCATCGCGGTGGGCTCCGCCGGCGGTTTTGTCGGGATGCTGCTGGCGCTGATCCTCGGTCCGACAGTGGGCGGCCATGGGCAGCTCGAGGAGCTGCTGCTCGTCGAGGCCGTGATGGCGGCGATACCCGCCGTGATGCTGGCCCGCGCCCTGCGTCGTCCCGGCGCCGAGAGGAACGTGGAGCACGCCGCGATCGCCGGCAACGCCGCGCGCGGGCTGTGGGCGCTTCCAGCGATGCGGACGCTGTGCGGGTTGGTGTTCATCGGCTTCGGCGTGTTCGTCGCGCTGGCCACCTGGCTGCAGACGCTGCTGGCGCCCGACGGCGTCTCGGAAACCGCCGCGGGACTGCTGCTCGTCGGGATGGTGATCGCGGGTGTGATCGGCTGCGCGGCGCTCGCCCCGCTGGTCGTGGCGCGAGGCACCGAGCGCGCCTTCATGCGCAGCGCGGTGCTGGTGAGCTGCGTGGGGTGCGTCGCGCTCGGCGTGACACCGTGGCTCGGAGTGCGCGGTGCGGTGATCGTGGTGATGGGCGTGTTCCTGCTGCCCGCCCTGCCGGTCATCCTCACCGCCACCGAGCGCCTGGCCGGTCCCGCCGCCGGTACGGCCGGCGCGATCGTGTGGATGGCGGGCAACCTCGGCGGCCTGGTGGTCGCGCTGATCGTGCAGGTCCTGGTGCACCATCCGCTGGGGGCGTTCATCGCGATGGCCGTCGTCTCGCTGCTCGGCCTGCCGCTCGTCGCTCGCCTCGCCGGCTCCTCGCCACATGAGGAGCTCACCCGCGAGACGCCGGTGGCCGCGACCACCGGCTGATGACGCCACGGCCCAACCCTCTCAACCCACCATCTATTCTTGGACCGCCTGTCGAGAACGCGCTCAGCCGATTTGGGACCGTTGTCCAGTGTGCGGGCGAGGCGGGTGGTCGATCATGATGACCATGACCCGTGGACAAGAACGCAGCGTCGAGCGCACGATCCGACTCTGGATCGCGCAACTGGAGCGCAGCCAGCGCCAGGGCGGAGGGCTGGGCCGGATCGAGGCTCCCAGCCGCACGCCTGCGGCGCAGCGCCGGCGCGCCGGCGCGCCTCCTGCTCGCTGACCTACTTGGGGCCCGCGCCAGAATATCTGCCGGGATTGAGGCGCCCGTTCCGCGGCGTCATACGCCACCCACGATGCTCGACGTGCCACCAGCACGCCTACCGATCGAAGATCAGATGCGATCTTCGATCGTCCAGCGTGCGGCGTCTGCCATCCACGGCCCGACCCCCTCAACCCACCATCTATTCTGGCGCGGGCCCTTACTTCAGAACGATCGCCTGCCGCCGAGCTCCGAGGCCTTCAGGTTGCAAACGTTCGAGCCCCGGAACCAACACGATCCCCCGGGGGCACGACGAACGAGACGGATCCCGACGGCACCGCCAGCGGTTCTGAGAGGCTCGCGTTGAAGACTTCGACGAAGCATTCGAAGAAGGCGTTGGGAGTGTCCGGCATCTCCTGATTGCAGTTCACGACCATGGTCGTTGGCTGCGTGCCTTTGGGCTTTTTTTCCTTGAATACTCTTTCCTTTGCTTCTTTTTCCTGGGACAGCGGCGTAGAACCTGGATATCTAGGTAGGGTGTCGCGAGCTTTGCGGGAGCTCGTCTTGTAGATGTCGTCTATTCAACAAAGTGTCTAAGGAGATCAAGCGTATGCATCCTTTTCGTGTTGCCATCGAGGCGGGAGACATCGAGGCTGCCGTCGCGCTGCTGGCGCAGGACGTCGTGTTCCGCAGCCCGATCGTGTTCAAGCCCTACAACGGGCGCGAGGCGGTCGCGCCGCTCCTCGCTGCCGTGTCGCGCGTGTTCGAGGACTTCCGCTACGAACGCGAGATCGGCGCGCCCGACGCACGCGACCACGCCCTCGTCTTCAATGCGCGCATCGGCGATCGCGAGCTCGACGGGTGCGACTTCATACACACCAACGAGCACGGCTTGATCGACGACTTCCGGGTCATGGTCAGACCGCTGTCGGGGGCGCTGGCGCTCGCCGAGGCGATGAAGGCCCAACTCGAGGCAGCTCAGCCCGCTCGTGTCGCTTGACGAACTCGCTCTTGGCCTCGGTGTATGCCTCTCGGTCCTCGGAGTAGCGCTCGGCGAGCGCCCGCTTGAGCGCCACGTACTCGCCGGCTAGCACTGGGTCGGCGCGCAGGCGGTCGCGGAAGCGCAGGCGCCGCTCGAGCTCTCCGCGCTCGTCCACGAGGTGCAGGTGGTGGGTGCGAAGGGCGGCCGTCGGGTAGCACAGGAACCGCCGGTGGGCGAGCGTAGCGTTGAACAGAGGGGGGTACTGGTAGCCGCCGCGCTGGACCAGCGCCGGGATCGGCGCGGCGAGGTCGGCCACGAGCGCCACGATGTCGATGATCGGCTTGGCGGCGAGACCGGGGACGGCGGTCGATCCGATGTGATGGATCTCGGCGCCTGCGAGCAGCGGCGTGAGGCGCTTGCGCTCGGCCTCGAACGCGCCCGGCCAGGAGGGGTCGTATTCGACGATCTCCACGCGCATGTCGCGCAGACCGATGCGCGCGAGAATCCTCGGCTGCGGCGCTGCGACTGTCTGCGGATCTCATCTCCATATCAGTCTCTCTCATCAGGCAAGCTCGTGATGTTCATAGACTGAGTCGGCGTTCGCCAGCCGCCCTGTCCCAATACGTCCTGAGGAGCGAGATGTCCACGTCACCGAGAGAGATGTCCACGTCACAGGCGAACCCCAACGTCAGAATCGAGGTGGGGAGAGGGAAGATCGACGTGGTCGCCAGCGAGGCGAGCGGCGAGGAGCGCGAGCGTCTCTTTCGTACACAGGCCGAGCGGGTGCCGCAGTTCGCCGAGTACGAGCAGAAGACCGAGAGGGTGATCCCGGTCATGATCCTGACGCCCACCAAGACCGGCTGAGCGCCCCGCTCTGAACCTACGACCCTCCTTATCGTCTACGACCCTCCTTATCTTCTTAGCGGACGTTGAGTGAGGCGGCGCGCGGTGAGAATCCTGTTTGTGTGCTTGGGGAACATCTGCCGCTCGCCGACCGCGGAGGGTGTGATGAGGCGGCTCATCGCCGACGCGAGCCTTCAGGGAAGCATCGAGCTCGACAGCGCGGGTACGGGAGGCTGGCATGTGGGGGAGCCGCCGGACGCGCGTGCCACCGACGCCGCTCGGCGTAGGGGGATCGCGCTCGAAGGTCTCGCACGGCAGGTGCGCGCCGAGGATTTCGAGCGCTTCGACCTGATCCTGGCGATGGACCGCTCCAACGAGCGTGCGCTGAGAGCGCTCGCGCCGGATGAGCGCTCATGCGCGAAGATTCGCCTGCTGCGCGAGTTCGACCCGGCAAGCGCGGACAGCGACGATCTCGACGTGCCCGATCCCTACTACGACTCTCAGCACGGGTTCGACGTCGTGCTCGATCAGGTGCAGGTCGCCTGCGCGGGGCTGCTCGAGCACGTGCGGTCCCCGGAGCGCACGTGAGCCTGCCGGCCGGAGCGCGCGAGTCGCGCCGCGTGGGCGGGGGCGACATCAACGAGGCGTGGCACGTGCGGCTGAACGGTGAGGAGGCGTTCGTGAAGACGCGCTCCGACGCGGGCGAGGGTGAGTATGCGCTCGAGGCGGCCGGCCTTGACTGGCTGGGCGAGCCGGGAGCGCTGCGGGTGCCCCGTGTGATCGAGGTGGCGGACGACTACCTGGTGCTCGAGTGGGTGGCGCCGGGCAGGCTCAGCGCAGACGGCGCGGAGGAGCTCGGACGCGGCCTCGCGGCGGTCCACGCGGCTGGCACTCCGAGCTTCGGCGACCCCGGTTTCGGCGAGCGGCTCGGTGTGCGAGCGCGCTTCGGCTCGCTGTGCCTGCCGAACGAGCGCAGCGAGGACTGGCCCTCCTTCTACGCGGAGCACCGGCTGCTGCCGCTGGCGCGGATCGCCGGCGATCGCGGAGCAATGTCGGACGCGGGGGTCGCGGCGGTGGAGCGCGTGTGCGAACGGCTGCACGAGCTCGCGGGACCGGCCGAGCCGCCGGCGCGCCTGCACGGCGATCTGTGGGGCGGCAACGTGCACGCCGACGCGGAGGGCCGTCCGTGGCTGATCGACCCGTCCGCGTACGGCGGTCACCGCGAGGTCGATCTCGCGATGCTGCGCCTGTTCGGTCTTCCGGGGTCCCTCACCGAGCGAGCGTTTGCCTCCTACGAGGAGGTGACCCCGCTCGCTGACGGCTGGCAGGAGCGCGTGAGCCTGTGGCAGCTGCTCCCGCTGCTCGTGCACGCGGTGCTGTTCGGCGGCTCCTACCGCGCGGCGGCGGAACGGGCGGCGGAGGTCTACGCCCGCTGAGCGGGGGATCAGCCGGCCAGGCTCGGCGCGCCTGTCATCGGCGTGGCCGTCGCGGTGCTGCTGCGGCTCGAGCGCCGCCGCAAGGGCGCACCCGGCACGCAGCAGCAGGCACGCTGCCGGCCTATAGCACGAACGGGATGATCGCGCGCACGCGCGTTTTGTACTCGGCGTAGGAGTCGGGAAAGTGTTTGCTCATGATCTGCTCCTCCTGCCGGGCCTTCCACCATATGCCGCCGCATAGGCCGAGAAACAGGGCAAGGCCGATGGCCCGCCCGTAGTTGATCGCCGTGCCGAGCGCCATCACGATCAGGCCGGTGTAGATCGGATGCCGCGCGAGCGCGTACGGGCCGGACTCGATCAGCTCGTGATCTGCCTTGAACGTCACCTCCGCGCTCCAGTTGCGACCCAGCGTGATCCGCGCCCAGACCGTGAAGGCGGCTCCGGCGAGAACGATGAGGTCGGTCAGGATCCCCAACGCGAGCGAGCGCTGCCAGAGCTGTGACTGTGCCGAGACGTGCAGGAGCCGCCCGGTGGCGACCAGGCCGACGACGAGGACGATCGTCACCAGGCGATACCCAAAGAAGCCTCTTCGCTCGATTGTGCGCTTGGCGTGAAAGGCCATGATCACCCAATAGAGCACCCAGGCTGCCCAGCAGAGCTCGATGAACAGCCACGTCGCGTCGGTCATCTCTCAGCTATTGAGCGCGTAGCGCCACTGATCAACTGGGCGTGACGACGATGATGGGGATGGCCCGGGAGGTCTGCTTCTGGTAGGCGGTGTAGCGGTCGTGGTTGTTGTCATTGACGATCTTCCACAGGCGGTCGTAGACGGGGTCGGTGGAGTCGATGATCCTGGCGGTGCCGATCCGGCGTTCACGAGCGATCTGGATCTCGACGTGTGGATTGGCACGGAGGTTGTGCAGCCACGCCGGGGGACGATCGGAGCCTCCGTTGGAGGCGACGAGCAGGTAGTCATCGCCGTCGCGGGCGTAGACGAGAGCGTTCGTGCGGGTCGCGCCGGAACGAGCGCCGGTGGTGTCGAGCAAAAGCGTCGGGACGCCGATCATGCGATGCCCGACGCGCCCGTCAGTTCGCCGATAGAGCCGCTCGTGGAGCTCGAGGACCTGGCCCATGACGCTCATGGACACAGCCTATTGGACGAGTTGCCCACCCGCCGGCTCCCCCCGACCCCCTGTTCGAGGCGTCGTGTACTCGATCAAATCGTCGCGCTTGAGCATCTGCGAGCGACTCTATGGACGAGGTTTGCTCGTGCGAGCAATGAGCCGGCGCAGACGCTCCAGTTGCTGATCGAGCGCCTCGCGATCAACCGCCTGCGACTCGCCAGCCGCCGCGGGCGTACCGAGCAGTGGACCATCGTCGGGCACGCTCCAACGCTCACGGTATTCGGCGATCAGCTGGGCGCCGTGATCCCACAGGCCGCGCGTGCGGCGTCGTCCGGGTCGGGGGCCGAGCACCTGCTCGACACGCGGGTCGGGCGTCACCTCTGTGGGCAAAGATGCGACCGGTCCACGCACATCGCTCGCTTGCAGGGCACCGCTCGCGAGTAGCTCGGCGCGGATGAGCGGTAGGGCGTCGGTGTCCTTCTCGCGGCCGGCGTCCTCCTTGGAGAGCAGCAATTGCGATGCGCTGCCCACCTGAACATCGAGACCGGGATCGAGCTCGATCACCGTTGCCTCGCGCGTCCAGGCGTCGTAGTCGCCGACGCCGTCGGTCCAGCGCATCACCTCGATCTGGCCGAGACGAGTGCGGTATGCGACGCCGCGCTCGCCCGTGAGATATGGCTGCGCCTGGAGCGCCGCGAGCGCTTGATCCAGTCGGCGCGTGTTGAGATCATCGACCGCGATCGTGATGTCCACGTCGCGAGTGGCGCCCGAGAAGCCGCGCAGCTGCAGCGCCACGCCACCCACGAGCACGAATTGCACCTCGCCGCCGGCCAGGATCCGTAGCAGCTCGCGATGGCGATCCTCGATCTCGATCACGCTGATACCAAGTGCTCCCTGCGCGCCTGACGTGACGAGTAGCGTCCGGATGCCAACACCGCACGCAACCCGACTCGGTACAAGGCGTCCTCGGGCCACGGCGAGTGCTCAACCAGGTCGAGCAGATCCTCCACCAAGGCGACGCGAACGAGACCGGCATCCTCCCGGTTGAGCAGGACGGGGCAGGCGCGGTCGCGTAGCGCAACTATGTCCTCGATCCCAGTGGCCTGGGAGCGGACGGTGAGCAGGCCTCGTCCGGCTCGCCAGCGCTCGCGCCGCTCACTGCTGTGCGGTGCCTGCTCGACGCCGTCAGGCCACGCATCGGCGCGCAGCAACCACTCGGTCAGCTCCTCACGATCCTCCGCGGGCACGAGCAAGTCAATTCGCCCTGACCCCGGACGCTCTGGAGCGCCCCTGAGAGCGGCCGCCACCGGTCCCACCACGACGGCCAGCTCACCCGTCTGGTGGGTTGCACGCAGCGCATCGCGGCAACCTCGCCAGCGGTTCCCGAGTACCGTCTTCAGCCGCTCGGTAGGCGAGGCGATATCTAGCTGCTCACCCACCAGCTCGACGAGCTTCGGCTCCGGCAGGACCACCTGAACATCCAACCTGGCGCCGGCCGCTGTGACCACCTTCTCCAGATCCTCCAAGCTCGGGCGCTGCGAGCCCGTCTCCCAGCGCGACAAGGTCTCGCGTGCCATGCCGGCCCGCTGCGCGAGCTCACCATGGGGCAAGCCCAAGTCGCGCAACACTGCGATTATCTCGGCTGAACGCACCAGCTCATTATGACATGCCGCTTGTGATGTATTCATCACAGCCAGGCGAGGCCTAAACGTTTTGGGCCTCGACGTCATCATCCACTGCTTCCGGGGCAGATCAACGCCTTCAAGATTCCCGGGCGGTTCACGCGCTATCCAGGGGCTTGACCAACCTTTGATTTCCCATCAGGCCCACGAACGACCTCATGGGCCTAAATCTGGCACCTATTCTGCGGACAATACATCAAATCGCCGATTTGCAGCATCTTCTGGATGGGCGTGAGCGTTCAGTTGGGCACAGGGCGACACGGGGCATCTCAGACGCCTTGCTACCGATTGCTACCCTAGGTTTTGCGCTGCGGGGGTGCCGGTCGTGCTCGTGGGGGCTCGAAGCCCTCAGACCCAGCGGCTAGGGCAGTGGGTCGCAGGCGCGGGACACCCGCACCGTGGGCTGTGAGGCAGTTCGCGCAGTGTGAGGGCGAACAAGCGATCTCGGCCTTGCGGAGGCGGCCGAGGATGACGGAGGCGGACACGGTGCGCGCTCGATGAACCGCTCGGACCATCGTGATCGGTACTTATTGACGTGCAACAGCGATGGGATAGACGCTTGCGGTGATGTCACGACCGGTGCCGCGGAGCGAGCGCTCCGCTTGCATTATTTGTCGGCTGGACGCCCTGCGAGCGGTGACGAACGTGACAGAGCGCGGGCCAGATCGTGTCAGGAGAAGGTTCGTTCGCGAACCTGCGGTGGTAGCGGGTGCGCAGTGCTCTTAAGGCGTGCAAGGCGTTCGCTGGGGCGTCAAGACGAGTGTCCGCGAGCTTCTGCGCTGGATCGGAGCCGATCTCTAAGACGATGCAGCCGGTCGAGCGTGCAGAGATGGTCACTGGTGTTCCTGCGAAGGCGCACTGCGCAGGTCTTGAAGCAGCTGCTTGGTCAGCGCAAGGCCGGACGGTTAAAGCCGAACTCCAGAAGTTCTCGGAGGCTCAGGGCGTGCAGCCCCTCGGAGTAGTCGATGCAAGCCAAATCGCGCTAATACAGATGGCGGGTCCCAGGCGGTACGGGCCTGTCAACGTGACGATCGGGGTCGAATGTGCTGCGTAAGCCCACCAGCGAATCCGAGCACCGAGGATCGGGGACGCCGACTTGAAGTCGGTGCCGATCAGCTCGGCCAGCCGGTCGCGGTGGCGGTCTGGCGCAGATGCCGGCAAAGAGTCGCCGCCCACGGAGTCGTCGCGGTCCACATCGTGCGCGGGTCAGTGCTCGGTGTACCGAGCCGGTGACTTCAGCTCTAAAAAGGCGTCGTGAGAAGCCGCGCGATGACGAGGCACCTGCTCGGTGCAGCTGACCGGTGGGGATCTCCGAGCGCGGCGCGAGGCGCGCTGACAGATCGCCACTTCCCGGGACTAGTGTTGCCCCGGCCGGAGAGTCTTCCCGAGAGCCGATACAGCTCCGCGCGCAGTTTGGAGCTCCGGCATGTCGCGCGCGCGAGACGCGGTTGCGGGCGGTCAGCGTCACGACCGCCGCGCGTGCACGCCCACCCCGAACGGCGAGCCGCCGAAGCCCTCGGCGGAGGAGCTTGCCCGCGGTCTGCGATTGCCGCAGGAGGGACACGGCACCGATGGTGGGTGCGATGCTCTATGGGTAGACGATCGCCACCGGCGGCAGGTCCGCCACGCTGGTTGGCGCCTGCGAAGCGCCCGGCCGGCGTCTAGTCTCGATCCTCGGTGAACTCGCGCCCGCAGCCGCCGGACAGCAGAAAATCCCGCGACGTAAGCTAGCATCTAGGCGTAAACTCGTTGAATGCTGATCGCTCGGGCAGGAGCTTGACGCCCCGAGCCGCGCATGCCCGGGTTGGCCGCCCTGCTTGCGTTTCTCCCCCAGCGGGAGACGGGTCACGCTTGGCCCACGCCTTCGCCTTCGCTCGCGCGCTGAGGACGGCACAGGTCCCGTCACGCTCGAGGTCATAACCCGCGTTCAACTTGGGCGGATCCTGCGACGCCGGCGGGGTGGACTGGTTACGAGAGCTCTTGCGCACCTGCTCACCTCGGCAGCGTAGAGCGCGCCGCTGACCGCTCACTCGAGCCGGCGGTGGACAAAAGTTGCGGGCTCTGCTACGCCGCGAGAGGCGATGTGGCGCACGCTCGACGCGAGCCGGTCTCGCGGAAACGTCGCCCGCTTCATGCGAGACCGGCTCCGGTCTTCGGGGAACGAGCGCTCGCATGCCCCCAGATTCGACGCGGCCTGCCAGAACTGGGCCGGGCTTGTGGCAACTCGGCGCCCTACGCGCTCGCGCGACACCGAGATTGCGACTGAACCGCTTACAAGGCGGCGGATGAGGATGGCTAGAGCGTGGCCAGGTGCTCGGTTTTCACGGGCGGCTGCGGGGAGTGCCTCCGCCCACAGGTCAGCTCACGCACAGATCGCGAGGGCGTAAGCGCGCCAGCGCGAAGCCCGAGCGGGGCTGGCAGTGGGCGTCGCCGCGAGGTCCGCACGTAACTAAGGTCGCTGTGGAGCAGCTCGCGCGATGTAGGCGAACAACGATGCGGCACCCTCGCAGGCGGCAGGTGACGGAGGCGGACAGGGCGCGCTCGATGAACCGCTCGCCGATGCGTCGGATTGAACCGTGAACCGTGGGAGAGCTCGAGCGGTAGATGACCGGTCCGCGGAGCGAGCGCTCCGCTGCATCGTTCGGCGGCTGGACGGCCCGCCCTCGGACAGTCAGTGCGACGAGGCATCCGTGAAGAGCGCTGCGGGCCAGGTAAGCCGTTCACGGAGGTTGCAGGTTCGGAGCGTAACGCTGCGGTGGGAGCCAGCTCGGGTGAAGCGCAGTGCTCTTGACCCGTGCAGAGGCGTTCTCAACGCAGTGGTCCGCAGCTTCTCCGGGATCGGAGCGCGATCTCTGCGATCAACGACCTGCCGTCCTCGGTGGCGCTGGGTGTTCCATTCGCAGGCGTGACCAGGTCATGAACAGCTGCTTGGTGCAGCGCAAGGCGCGCCGGCGGTGCCGAGGAACTGCCGTCTGGCTCGGCCAGCGCTGCTCGGAGTTGCTCGGAACCAGGCGTCGCGTCTGTTTTGCAGATGACTCCCAGCACGCTCGCCGACGGTCGACGCGGGGGAGCGCGCTCGATGTGCTCGTGCGACAGGCCTGGCTACCAGCGATCACGAGCACGAGCGACTGCCGCTTGAAGCTGCGGTGCCGATCAGCTCGGCCAGCCGGTCAGGGGCGGTGGAACGGCGCCTCGCAGATCCGGAAGATCGCCGCGCCGCGGAGTCGGTCGCGGTCCGACATCCGCGTGCGCGGGTCGTGCTCGGTGTACCTGAGCACGGTGGGGCTCGTCATGTTCACGTGCTTTGGAACAGAGCCGGGGCCGATGACCGAGCACGCGGTTCTCTGCCCCACGCGACCCTCAGAGCGTGGCGGACCTTGAGGAGCTAGCTTCCCGAGCGCGGCCGAGGACATCGCGCTCAGAGCACGTGACCGGCGATCGACTGCCCGCGGCCGCAGATGCCCGAGGCCGTCTTCAACAGCGTCCTCCCGCGCGAAGCTTGCCGGCATGTCGGCGGCTCCGCGAGACGCAGGTTGCGGAGCGGTCAGACGACGTGCACGACCGCCGCCTGCGCGCCCGAGCGCCCGAGCGTGGGGCGAGCGCTACGTGCCCGAACCTCGGCGGGGAAGCTCGGGCCGCGCAGGGTCTGCTTGCGGCAGGAGGGACACCGATCAGGCAGATGGTGGGTGCGATGCGGTCTACGTAGACGATCGGCCGAGCACCGGCGGCAGGTCGCGCCACCGGGTGGCGCCCGGGAAGGCGCCCGGTCCCGGCACAGTGAACTTCTGCGTGCCATCGGTGAGCGTCGCGCGCGCAGCGCGGCCGCAGCAATCTCGCCGGTAGTAGTGGAGCGAACGACTCGTTGATCGCTTGATCGCTCGGGCAGGAGCTTGCGCGCGCACCGAGATTTCCACCTCATGCGGCCGGGTTGGCGGCCCTGCGTTGCGGCTGGATTCGTGGCCGGCCCTGGGGCCAGCGCTAGGCCCGACGCCTGAAGTCGCAAGCTGTCGCGATGTTTCGCGCGCAGTCCGCACGGCGCTCGAGCGCGTACCGTCTCGGGCCGGAGCCGAGGCCGCGCGACGGCGGGGGTTTGAAGGAAGCCGTTGCCGAAACGACACGCGCTCCCACATCGTCATCGGTTGCCTGAGCGAAAGCGACGAATGGCGCTGCGAAGGGACTGCCTACGCCGCTCCTCGAGCCGCTCACCGCGAGCCGCTTCCGTCTGACCGGCGGGGGTTGCACCGGGGGGCAGGCCAAGAATTCAGCTCGACGCACCTGGGCTCACCGGCGGAAGCGAAACGACCGTTCGGAAAAGTGCGAAGACCGTCGGGCGAAGCCTCCGCTTGCGGGAACGTCGCTTCCTGTGGATATGCGGTGGCGCGAAGATTGCGACGCGGCCGGAGGGTAGGCGGGCAGAACTTGCTACCCGCTCACCTCGGCTGCTACCTGTGCAACTGGCGCCCGTACGGGCCTCGCGGTGGGCGACACGCGAGGTAGCTGAAATCCGCTTACCAGTTAATTCGCGCGATTTGCAGGCATCTTCTGGAATGGGCGCGGCGGGTTTCGAACCTGCGACCTCTCGCGTGTGAAGCGAGCGCTCTCCCACTGAGCTACGCGCCCTGGCCGGCTGATTCTATTGCCCCGGGGCATAGGCACGCGTGGGCCGAGGCGCCGCCTGCCGGCCCCAACCACCTAGGACCCAAACCGAACCCCCACATGCGGGTGCAGGCGAGCGGTCGCTTCGGAGTAGGCGCTCTCCAGCGCGTCGACTTCGGCCTGCGTGAGCGCGCTGCCGAACGCAGCCTGCCCGCCCAGTTCGTGGTAGCCGCGGGCCAGGCGCTTGTCGATCTGGGCCAGGTCGAACTGGCCGTCGTAGACGCTCTCGATGTACAGCCCCACGTTTTCCCGCGCGAACCGGGCGCTCGCCGGCGAGCCGTGTTCGATCTGGGCGATCGCCGCGGCGATCTGCGCCCAGCCGCGGCCGACCAGTCCGACGTAGGTGCGATACAGCCCCGCCAGCGGCGATCCCGGGCCGGTCAGGTAGCGGTTTTCCGTTTCGGTCATCGGCGAGGGTTCGGTCAGCCTCGCCGCGCTCAGCGCCGCTTGCGCGATCACCGGGCGCACACCGGCCAGCACCTGGGCGTTCTCGGGCAGGCCGTTGGCCACCCACGGCCATGCCCTCTTGGCCGTCGCGAGCTCCACCTTGACCGGCCCTTCCGCCCTCTGCAGGGCTTTGCACACCGCGACGAGGTCTTCGCGCTCGAGCCTCAGTTCGGCCGGGCTGCGATGCGGGCCGCCGCACCCGGACAGCGCGCCCGCGGCGACGGCGCCCAGCAGGAGCGCAAGCGCCGCCGCGACGCGCACAAGCTTGCTCGACCGTGCGTCGTCTACTACGCGCTCAGCAGGTCGACGACGAACACGAGCGGTTCGTTCGGCGGGATCGTCGGGGGCGAGCCTTTGGCGCCGTAGGCGAGCGCGGCCGGGATGATCAGCTCGCGCCGACCGCCGACTTTCATGCCCACCACGCCCTGTTCCCAGCCGGGGATGACCTGGCTTTTGCCGAGCGTGAACGGGAACGTTTCGTTGCGTTTCCAGGATGCGTCGAAGACTTTGCCGCTGTGGTAGAGCACGCCCACGTAGTTGACCGTGACCGCATCGCCGGCTTTCGCTTCGGTGCCGGTGCCGGCGATGATTTCTTTGGTCACGAGCTTGGCCGGCGCCGGGCCGCTCGGCGGGGTGACGTGCGGCTCTTTGGACAGCGGACCGGTCGTCGGCGTTTTCGCCGCCGCGGCCGCCGTCGGGCTCGTGCTGCTGGTCGAGCTGGCCGGCGCGCTGGAGTTGACCAGCGCTTCGTCGGCCTTGTTCTCGTTGCCGACGGTGATCGTGCTCGACCCGCCGGAGCCGCCGCAGCCGGCGATCAGGACCGTCGCGCCGAGCGCGATCAGTCCCATGCCGAGTCGGCGGTGGGGAAGTCGTGGGAGTACAGCTCTGAAGTAGGTCACGGCGGGGCAGACTAACGCAAAACGACCTCCGCGCGCTACGATCGTCGTGGACCGTGCTAGGCGGGGACGTAGCGGCGCCCTGAATCCGCAATCCGCTCTAGCGGGGCTGAACCCCCCTCCGAGGGGCTTTCGTCCCGGTCGCCCCGTCGCCACGAGCGTCGATGGCTCGGGTCCCGCGCGGTGCCGGCTCGTGAACCAGGTCAGGTCCGGAAGGAAGCAGCCTTAAGCGATCACCGACAGGCGCAGCGGGAGTTCTCGGACCGGAGCTTGTGGCAACGATCAGGTGAGCGGCGTGCGAAGCGACGACGAGGGGTGCACGGTCCGTATAACTATAGTATATATACATCACAAAAACCATTGATATGGATATAGAGAGAGGCCCAGAGCGGCTCTTATGAGCAGCGCGTGAAGATCAACCAGGAGCGATTGGTCGCCGACTCGCCGAACCCGGGGGGCACGCCCACGGGCAGGTGCGGGTCCTTTGGGTCCAGCACGTAGTCATCTTCGACTTCCCGGCTCGCCGGGTCGACGTAGGTCCCGTATTCGATCTGGTGCACCTGGGCGCTGATCACGTTCGCGGGGCTCGTTTTCAAGTACAGCGACAGCAGCGGGATCGGCGCGTGGTTGGGCACCTCGACCGGCCCGCATGCAAGGCCGATCGCGTGGTCGCGCACGAGCGCGACGAGTTCGCCTTCGATGCGCTGCTGCACCGCCAGTTTGTCCAGTTGGCGATGCGCCGAGTGGTACTGGGTCGGGATGTAGGCGATCAGCCCGACAAGCACGATCAGTCCACCCGCCATCCACCAGCGCCGCCGGGGATCCTCGCGCTCGAGCAGCGTCCAGCCGAACACGCCCGCGCCGCAGAACACGCACAGGATCGCCGCGGCCAGAAACGCATAGCGCGTGTCGATCGGCAGCCCGAGGGTCGCGAACGCGGCGAACACGACCACCGCCACGACCCCGGCGATCGCGGCCAGGCGGGCCCGCGCGGGCAGCCATAGCAGCGACAGCACCCCTCCCAGCGCCGCTCCGGCGAGGACGGGCGGGCGCAGGATCTCGCCGATCCGCCGCGGGATGTACTCGGGAACGTTGGCGATCCCGGTCACGCGGCCGAGGACTTCGGCGGTGTGGCGGGTGTTGGTGAGCGACCACAGCGGGTGGCCGGTGATCAAGAGGTCGCTGAGCACCCACACCAGCGGCGCCGTCAGCGCGAGCAGCGTCAGGCCGGCCAGCTCGCGCTGTGAGCGATCCGTCCGTGTCCACCATGACGTTCCCGTTCCGTCAGTCCGCGTCCGCCACGCGGGCAACACGATCAGGTACAGCCAGTACAGCCCGGAGAACGCCCACGCCTCCGGGCGCAGCAGCCCGGCGAGCGCCAGCAGCGCGAGCACCGGCCAGCCCGCCCGGGACCGGCGGGACTCTACGAGCAGGGCGCCGAGCACGAGCAGCAGGTACGGAACATCGATGTATGCGCGCACGCCGTCTTCCAGCACCGGCACACGCGTGATCAGCAGCAGCGCCGCCAGTGCGCCGGCAGCCCGTCCGAACCAGCGCGCGGCGAGCGCGTAGATCACCCAGGCGCAGGCCGACAGCGCCAGGAACGCCAGCGCGACGGTCACGTGCAGAACCCCCGCGGGACCGAGCGGCGCGAGCACGACGCCGAGGATCTCGACCAGCGGATGGGGCGTGGGGGCGATCGGGACTCCGTACGCCGGCGTGCTGCCCCGCGAGAGCTGTCCGCCCCAGGCGAGCGCGTACAGGGTGTCGTAGTTGACGAATCCCACGCCCGCGATCGCCCGCAGGACGATCGCCCCGGCGACGATCGCCGCGGGCACGGTCAGGCGCTTGATCGGAATCCTCATTACGCGCGCGGACGCTATCCGGTGGAGGCGGTCGAGGGCGCCCGAGCGCCGCCCCGATCCGGCTGCGGCGACGGGTGCGCCCGCGGATAGACTCAGCCACGGTGCCCATTCAACCCCAGGAGCAGCAGTCATCTCTGTACCGCCGGCACCGGCCGCGCACGTTCGAGCAGGTCGTCGGCCAGGAGCCGGTCGTGCGCACCCTCAGGAACGCCGTCGAGCGCGACCAGGTCCATCACGCGTACCTGTTCGTCGGCTCGCGCGGGACGGGCAAGACCTCGATGGCGAAGATCCTCGCGGCGTGCCTGAACTGCGAGCGCGGTCCGACGACCGAGCCCTGCGGGCAGTGCGAGTCGTGCACGGCGATCGCCCGCGCGAGCTCGCTGGACGTGATCGAGATGGACGCGGCCTCGAACAACTCGGTCGACGACATCCGCGAGCTGCGCGAGTCCGTCGCGTTCGCGCCGGTGTCGGGCCGGCGCAAGGTGTACATCCTCGACGAGGCCCACATGCTCTCGACGGCGGCGTGGAACGCGTTCTTGAAGACGCTCGAGGAGCCGCCGCCGGGGACGGTGTTCGTGCTCGCCACGACCGAGGCCGGCAAGGTGCCCGCGACGGTCGTCGATCGCTGCCATCGCTTCGATTTCCAGCGCCCCACGGTCGAGCAGATCGCGCAGGTGCTGCGCCGCACGGCCGAGTCGGAGTCGATCGAGATCCCGCCGGAGGCGATCGCCGCGCTCGCGCGCTCGGCCACCGGCAGCTTCAGGGACGCGCTGGGCACGCTGGAGCAGCTGCTCGCCTACAGCGGCGGGGCCACGATCGCGCTCCAGGACGTGCTCGCGGTGCTGGGCATCGCCGACGCGGCGCTGCTGGAACGGACCGTCGACGCGGTCGCCGCGGGCGATGCGCGCGCGGCGCTGCTGGCGCTCGCCCAGTGCGCCGACGGCGGGCGCGACGCGAGCTCGTTCGCGACCGATCTGGAGCGCAGGGCACGCGAGCTGCTGGTCGTGCAGACCCTGGGCGAGATCCCGTCCGAACTTCAGCTCACGCCCGAGTCCGACGCGCGGCTGCTGGCCCAGGCCGAGCGCGTGCCCCACGCGGACGTCGTGCGCCTGCTGGAGCTGATCGGCTCGGCGCTGGAGTCGGTGCGCGCCGGAGCGGACGCGCGCACGAGCCTGGAGCTGGCCTTGGTGCGGGCGGCCAGCCCCGAGGTGGATGCTTCGACCCGAGCGTTGCTGGCCCGCAT